>NZ_JASBQE010000186.1 GCF_029960785.1 Polyangium sp. 15x6 | reverse complement strand
GGCGCGGGCGGCGGCACGGGCGGCGCGGGCGGCCAGGGCGGCGCCGGCGGCGCTCCGGCGTGCACGGAGTCGTGCGCGGAGGCGACCCAGGACCCGAACGTCCCGTTCTGCATGACGGCGGAGGGCACGCAGGCCCAGGAGCTCTACGACCCGCTCTTCGCTTGCTCCTGCGGCAACATGGGCGCCTGCGCGACGCTCTGCGCGGACAGCCTCTGCGCCGGCGCGGAGCCCTCGGCGGACTGCTCGCAGTGCGTGCTCAACAAGCCCGAGCCCGATGGCTGCTCGGGCGCGTTCGGCGCCTGCGCGGCGGACTGATCGACCCACGGCACACGCTGGAAGCGAGCGGCCTCCGGTTCTCCGGGGCCGCTCGCGGCCTTTTGTGCGCCAAAGACGCCGGCCCGAAGGCATGCTAACGAGCCGCCCCGTGAAGGCCATCATCATCGGCGCGGGCCGCGGCAGCCGGCTTCGCCACCTGACCGAAGAGATCCCGAAGACCCTGGTCCCCGTCCTCGGACGCCCGATGCTCGACGGCATCCTCGAGGCGCTCGCCGCCGGCGGCTTCTCCCGCAAGGACATCATCTTCATCTGCGGCTACAAGGCCGAGGTCATCCAGGCGCGTTACCCCGACCTGACCTACGTCGAAAACACGCGCTGGGAGCACAACAACATCCTGGCCTCGCTGCTCTGCGCCCGCGAGCACCTCGCCGAGGGCTTCGTGTCCACCTACGCGGACATCGTCTACCGCCCCGAGATCGTCCGGGACCTCGTGCGCGCGCCCTGGGACATCACGCTCGCCTGCGACACGGACTGGCGGAGGCGCTACCACGGCCGCTCGCAGCACCCGGAGACCGACGCGGAGAAGATGCGCGCCGACGACCGGCGCGTCGTGGAGCTCTCCCGGCGGATCGTGTCGGAGCAGGCGGCGGGCGAGTTCATCGGGGTGATGAAGCTGTCGGCCGAAGGGGCGGGACGGTTCGTGCGCGCCTACGACGAGGCGAAAGCCGCGCACCCGGAGGGCGTGTTCCGGGAGGGACGCACGTTCGAGAAGGCGTACCTGATCGACCTCTTGCAGCACATGCTGGAGCGGGGCGAGGCGATGCACCGCGTGGACACGTTCGGCGGGTACATGGAGATCGATACCGTCGAGGATGCGTCGCTCGCCGCGTCGTGGTGGAGCGGAGGCCGGACGGACGGCTGAAATCGCGGCGCGCGGGGAACTCCGACCCGGCCCTGGGCTACGCTTGGGGGAGGAAGGAGGCGCGGGCATGCGGCGAGCTTGGGCCGAGGGCGTAGGGACGTTCATCGTGGTCTTCGCGGGGTGCGGAGCGGCGGCCGTGGGCGGGGCGGCGCTCGGGACGATCGGGATCGCGCTCGCGTTCGGGATCGCGTTCGCCGCCGCGTCGCTCGCGCTCGGGCCGGTGAGCGGGGCGCACCTGAACCCGGCCGTCACGGTGGCGGCCGCGCTCGCCGGGCGGATGCGAGCGCGGGAGGTGCTGCCGTACGTCGCGGCGCAGGTCGCGGGCGCGACCGCGGGCGTCGGGCTCGCCGTGACGATCGCGCGCGGCAGGCCGGGCGGGGCGCCGGGCGTGCTCGAGGCGCTCTCCGGCGGATTCGGGCGGCACTCGCCCGGGTTCTACGGCGCGAACGCCGCGCTCGCCGCGGAGATCGGGCTCTCGGCGATCCTCGCGTTCGTGCTGCTCGGCGCGACACACCACGCGCGGCCGGCCGTGCAGCATGCGCTGTCGGCGGCGGCGGGCGGCGTCGGCATGACGCTCGTGCACCTCGTGGGCATGCCCGTCACGGGCTTGCCGGCGCATCCGGCGCGCGCGCTCGGCGCGGCGCTCTGCGCGGGCGGGGTCGCGCTCGATCAGCTCTGGGTGTTCGTGCTCGGACCGATCGTCGGCGGCGCGATCGCGGCGATGGCGCTCCGGGGATTGTTCGCGCCCGAAGCATCGGCCGAAGGTACGCGGACAGCAGCCGAGCGGGCGCGCTGAGCACGTCCTTCAGCCGAGCTGGAAGCGGACGGACGGCAGATCGACGGCGGCCGTGTCGACCACGAGTGTATCGCCGCCGCGGATGACGTCGCGCGGTCGTACGGGTGCAAAGCTTTCGTCGGGATTCTTCCGGCGGCTCACGACGCGGCAAGGCAAGCGCTCTTCGAGATCCATCACCGTCGCCTCGGCGTGCGACGCGCCGACCTTCACCTCGGCCGTCACGCGCACGACGTCGTCGATGCGGTACGCGGCGCGCACGCCCTCGTACGTCGCCTGGATCGCGATGAGCGGGGCGGAGAGCGCGCTCGTCGAGAACGACTGATCGAGCCCGAGCGCGCCGCCGACCTTCCCCGCGAGCCTTTGATCGAACATGCGCATCACCACGCGCACGCTCGGGTTCATGCGCTTCGCGTCGAGCGCGATCTCCAGGTTCGCGAGGTCGTCGCTCGTCGCGCACACGACGGCCTTCGCGCGCTTGGCGCCGACCTTCTCGAGCAGCTCGTCGCGTCGCGCGTCGCCGATGTGCACGGGCACGCCCTTCTCGCGCACCGCTTCGAGGAAGCCTTTCGCGTCGTTCTGCTCGATCGCCACCACGTCCTCGCCGAGGGTAGAGAGCTCCTCGATCACGCGGTAGCCCACGTGCCCGACGCCGCACACCACGACGTGCCCGCTCATCATGTCGGTCATGATCGACGTCCACACCTCCCGCCGCGTCGCGAGGTCGAAGAGCGACGCGCCGATCTTGAAGACGCCCTGCGCGAGCAGGAAGAGGCCCGCGAGCGGGGTCAACCAGAAGACGCCGCGCGCGACGGGCGTGTGAGGGAAAGGTTCGGTCGGCTCGAAGACGAGCAGCGTCCAGAGCGACCAGACAGTCTCGGTGAAGTCGGGCAAAGGCTCGCCGCCGCGCCGGAGATCCCAGCGCAGGACGAACGTCGCGACGATGAGGTAGAGGGAGGCGTAGAGGAGGGGCGGCCCCATGCGCCGCAGGACGTAGCCTGCGGCGGCGATGCGGAGCCTCACCGATCGGAAGCGACGGCGCTTCGAGATCAGTCTTCCTCTTCCGTGACCTTGAAGCCGCTGTCCTTGATGACCTTGTCCTGGACCATCGGCGGGCAGATCGCGAGGTGGTCGACGCTCATCGAGAACGTGCCCTTGCCCTGCGTCATGCTCTTCAGCTTCGACTCGTACTCGAGCACCTCGGAGAGCGGGACGTACGCGTTCACGATCGTCTGATCCTCGACCGTGTCCGTGCCGAGGATGCGGCCGCGGCGGCTGTTGATGTCGCCGATCACGTCACCCGTCGCCACGCTCGGCGCGACGACCTGCATCTTCACGATCGGCTCGAGCAGCACCGCGCCGGCCTGCGCCGCGGCGGCCTTGAAGGCCTTGCTGCCGGCCATCTGGAAGGCCGCGTCGGACGAGTCGACGTCGTGGTACTTGCCGTCGTAGAGGCGCACCTTCAAGTCGACGAGCGGGAAGCCGGCGAGGAAGCCCTTCGCCATCGACTTCACGATGCCCTTCTCGACCGAGGGGATGAACTGGCGCGGGATCGCGCCGCCGACGACCGCGTCCTCGAAGACGAAGCCGCCGCCGCGCGGCATGGGCTCCATGTCGATGTAGCAAACGCCGAACTGGCCGTGGCCGCCCGTCTGCTTCTTGTGTTTGCCCTCAACGCCCGCGACGCGCTTCGTGATCGTCTCCTTGTAGGCGATGTGCGGCGCGCCGAGGCGCGCATCGATGCCCACGCGGCGACGGATGCGCTCGACCGTGATCTCGAGGTGCAGCGAGCCGAGGCCACTCACCACGAGCTCGCGCGTCGTCTCCTCGATCGACACGGTGAGGCCCGGATCCTCCTCGGTGAGCTTGTAGAGCGCCGTGCTCACCTTGTCCTCGGCGCCCTTGCCCTCGAACTTCACGCCGCGCGAGAACAGGGCCGGCGGAAGCTCCGGCGCCGTGAACTGGAACGCGTGCTTCTCGTCGGAGAGCGTCTGGCCGCTCAGCGTCGACTTGAGCTTCGCGAGCGCGACGATGTCGCCGGCCTTGGCCTCCTCGACGGGCTTCGCGTCCTTGCCGACGATGTTGAAGATCTTGCCGACGCGCTCGGCGTTGCCCGTCGACGCGTTCAGGAGCGAGCTGTCGGGCTTCAGCGTGCCCGAGAGGACACGCGCGAACGACGTGCGTCCCGCGTGCGGATCGATCGACGTCTTGAAGACGAACACCGCGGTCGGCGCGTCGGTCGAGCTCGGCCGCTCGGCCGCGGCCGGCGTCGAACCGACCTTGCCGCCGGGCACCGTGCCCTTCCACGTCGGGTGCGCCGTGGGCGCCGGGATGAGCTCCACGATGCCGTCGAGCAGCGCCGCGACGCCGCTCGGGCGCGTGCCCGAGGCGAAGTACACGGGCACGACCTTGCCCTCGCGCACGGCGTCGCGCAGGCCCTGGTCGAGCTCCTCCTGCGTGAGATCACCTTCGGTCAGGTACTTCTCGGTGAGCTCGTCGTTCGTCCCGGCGACGTCGTCGACGAGCCTGCCGCGGCCCGTCTCGAGCACGCTTGCGAGGGCGGTCGGCACCTCGCTCGCCGCGATCGCGTTCGGCGCCTCGGGCTTGCCGATCCACGCCTTCTTCGTGCGCAGCGTGATGATGCCCTGGTAGTCGAGGCCCTCGCCGACGTGGTGCTCCATCACGGCGAGCGGCGCCTTGAGGCGCGCCTTGATCTCGGCGACGACGTCGTCGGGCCGCGCGTTCTCCGCGTCGACCTTGGTGACGACGACGAGGACGGGCAGGCCTTGCGCGCGCGCCCAGCCAAAGACGCGCTCGGTGATCGGCTGCACGCCGTCCTTGCCGCTCACGACGAGGACCGCCGCGTCCACCGCGCCGAGCGCGAGGCGCGTTTCGGCGAGGAAGCTGCCCTCGCCGGGCGTGTCCACGACGTTCACCTTCTTGCCGTTCCATTGCAGGTAGGCAACGCTCGCTTCGAGCGAGCAAGCGTGGTCCTTCTCCTCGGCCGAGTCGTCGAGAACGCTCGACTTGTCGTCCACTTTGCCGAGCTTGGGCGTCGCCTTCGCCACGAAGAGCATGGCCTCGGCGAGCGACGTCTTGCCGGCTCCTTTGTGGCCGATCAGAGCAACGTTGCGAATGTCGCTGGGCGCGGTCGTCGTCATGGTCGGTTCCTGTCCACGCCCTCGCGCTCCCCTTGTCGCAGGGCGGATCTCCCCTCTACGCCTGTTCGGTCGCCCTTGCCAGGGGGATTGGAAACGAAGCTCTGCGGTTTCCACGCCGAGCCCACGGAAGCACGCCAGCACGGGCATCCCCTCGCAGGCCGCCCCAGACGGGAGCGGGCTCGGGTAGCATCCACGTCACGCGCGTCATCGCATGCAGGTCGTTCGTTTTGCCCTTCAGTTCGCCCTTGGGATCGCCCTGACCTACGCGCTCCAGCGCTGGGACGAGAGCCGCCTGTCCGAAGACCAGCGAGAGCGCGCCTGGAACGCGGCGACCTGGGGGGCGGCGCTCATGTGGTACGGGCCGCTCTGCATGCTGGCGTGGGGCTGGGTGACGCGGCGCGGAAAAGGGCGCCTGCACGGGCTCGTGGGCCTCGTGCTCGGCGCCGTCGTGACCGTGCTGGTCGCTCTCGTGGTCCAGGTCGTGGACGAGGTGTTCGTCTGGGCCGCAGGGTTGCCGCCGGACGCGCCGATGTGATGCTCGGGGCTTGATCAGCGGCGCGCGAGGAGGTTTTCGAGCTCCTCGGCGGAGAGCGTGTTCGCGACGTCCTTCGCCTCGCACCAGCCGCGCCGGGCTTGATCGAGGCCGAAGCGGATGTGCGCGGCCTCGTCGGCGCTCGCCGCGCGGCTCGTGATGGCGATGCGCGCGCCCGTGTCCTTGACGGCCCGCGCGTAGCCGTCGGCGCCCGCGAGGAACCCGGGGCGCGCGTCGAGCCCGAGGAGCACGCCGTGCTCGCGGCAAACCTTCGCCACCGCCTCCACGTCGAACTGCTTGGGTTTGCCGCCGTTCCACGGCCGCGCGAGCACGTGGATGCGCCCCGACTTCGCCGCGGTGACGAGCGCTTGCGTGATCGACTTTTCGTCGAGGTTTTCCGCGTGGATCTCACCGATCACGACGTCGACGTCCTCGCTCGTCCCGATCGAACCATCCGCGCCGACCGGCACCACCGCGCCGGCGAAGAGCGTCACCTTCCCCGCGTGCTTCTGCGCGCGCAGGGCGTCGTGTCGCGTCGCGCCGAGCACCACGAGCCACGCCGCGCCCTTCGCGCCCCACGCCGACGCGATCGCCGCGATGCCGTCGGCGTCGAGATTTCCCTCCACGAAGTCGCCTCGCAGATCCGCGCGCTCCACGAGCTTCGGCAGCTTCCCTTCCCGCGCCGCGTCGATCTCGCCGCGATCCTCGCGCAGCTCGGGCGGCACCCAGGCGAGCCCCACCGAGGCGAACACGTCCTCCTCGCGCTCGCCCGAGAGGCGTTTGTCCTCCTGGAACACGCCCCACTCGCTGATCTTGAGCTTCCGGCGAACGCCGAGCGTGCGGATCGCGATGTTGTGCGCCTTCGACCCCGTGAAGTAGTGCATCGCCGCGCCGAACGACTCCACGGGCACCACGCGCAGATCGACCTGCAGCCCGCTCTTCAAGAGCACGCTCGTCTTCGTGTCGCCGTCCGCGAGCACCTTGTCCGTCGCGGGATCCGAGATGAGCTTCTTCCCGATCGCGATGCTCGCATCCGCGGCGACGAGGATGTCCACGTCGCCCACGTTGTCCCTGCGCCGGCGGTAGCTCCCCGCGACCTCGATCTGCGAGACGCCCTCGGTCTCGCGCAGCCGCGCCACGATCGGCTCGACCTGCGCCTCCGCCTCCGCGAGCGAGATCCGCTTGCCGCGCGCCGCGCGCGCCGCGATGCCTTCCAGGATCTGCGCTTCGAGCTTCGGCCCCACGCCCTTCAGCGCGCGCAACCTTCCTTCACGCGCGGCCTTCTCGAGCTCCTCGATCGTGTCGATCCCGAGCCCCTCGTGGATCGCCTTCGCGCGCTTCGGCCCGAGCCCCGGCAGCTCTAGCAGGTGGATCAAGCTCTCCGGCGTGCGCGACTTCAGCTCGTGCAAGAGCGCGAGCTCGCCTGTCTCCGCGAGCTCGCGGATCTTGCCGGCGAGATCCTTGCCGATGCCCGGTAGCTCCTCCAGCGAACCCGGCCCTTTCTCCGGGAGCGTGCTCACGGGCGATGCGAGCGCGGAGACCGTGCGCGCGGCGCCCCGATAAGCACGTACGCGGAACACACTCGCGCCCTCGATCTCCAGAAGATCGGCGACCTGATCCAGCGTGCTCCCGATGGTTTCGTTGTCCATGTTCTTCCTCTCCGCCCGCCTGCTCGCGCCAGACCAGACGGCGAAAAGCAAACCACACGTCGGGTTTCTCGCGCTATATCCCCTCGCCGAACCGTGAGGACTCCTTTCGCCGCAGCAAGCCTGTTCGTCCTGGCCGCTGCCGCCCCCGCCTCGGCGTTCGCCGCGCCCGTCGCCGCTCCGCACGGCGCCCCCCTCCACGGACCCACGGCCTGGGCCGACACGTCGCGCGGCGGCATCCGCGGGCTCACCATCGGCCCCATCGAGAGCCTCCGCCATGCCGGCAAGGGCTACGGCAGCCCGGCGAGCGGACGCGCGATGGACGAGGCCAAGGCGCTCGGATCCACGTGGATCAGCCTCACGCCGTTCGGCCGCGTCTGGGACCTGAAACCGAACGGGATCGACCTCACCTTCGAGGCGCCGTTCGAGGAGAACCGCGCGAACGTCCTCCACGCGATGGCGCAGGCGCACGCGCGTGGCCTCAAGGTCTTCCTCGTGCCGCACCTCTGGGTCGAGACCGGCGGCTGGCGCGCGCTCATCGATCCGGGCGACGACGCGGCCTGGGAGCGCTGGGCCGCGGCGTACAAGCGCTTCCTGCTCACCTGGGCCGAGATCGCGGCCGAGGGCGGCGCCGAGATGCTCAGCGTCGGCGTCGAGCTCAGGAGCTTCGTCACGACGGGCCGCGCCGCGCTGTTTTACCCCATCATCCAGGAGGTCCGCCGCGTCTACCCGGGCCTTTTGACCTACTCGGCGAACTGGGACGACGCCGAGGACACGCTCATCTTCGGCGAGCTCGACCTCGTCGGCATCAACGCGTTCTACCCGCTCGCGGACAAGGACGGCGCGGGGCGCGAGGAGCTCTTCGCGGGCGGCCGCAAGGTCGCCGAGGGCATCGAGCGGCTCGCGGCGATGTGGGGGCGCCCGGTGGTGCTCACGGAGATCGGGTACACGACCCGCAAGGACCCGGCGATCCGGCCCTGGGAGTGGCCCGACGGCATGAAGGACGTGACGATCGACGAGGAGGCGCAGGCCCTCGCGTACGAGGCCCTCATCGCGCCGCTGCTCGACAGCCGCTCGTGCGCGGGCTTCTTCGTGTGGCGGTATTACGCCGACCCGGACGACGTCTCGCAGGAGGCCGAGTGGGGCTTCTCTCCGCGGGGCAAGCTCGCCGAGCTCGTGCTTCGCGACGCCTTTACCGCGCGCTGGGCGGCCGATGGCCCCGCGATCATGGGCGACAACCTGGGTAGGCACCGCGCCCGCACCCCGGGCTTCCTCGGCTGGGAGCTCTCCCCGCCTCTCTTCTGAGGTCCTGCCGTTGGACGTCCAGCTTTTGGACGTCCGACGAAATCCTGCGGCCCCTGGCACGATTCTTCCTAGGCTCGTCGCCAATCGGCCAGCCCCTCGGGTCTGGCTCATGCTGGCACAGGAGACCACATGATCCGACGAACCCTTTCTTACTGCTTTTCGGCCTTCACATTCGCGGCGCTCTCGGTCACGGCCACGGGCTGCCTCTTCTTTGGCGCCGGCGGCAGCGCCTGCGAGGTCGACGGCAAACAATTCTCCGTCGGCGAAGAATTCCCCGCGCCAGGCGGCTGCAACACGTGCACCTGCCAGGCCGATGGGTCCACCGTGTGCACCCGATTGGCGTGCGTCACGAGCTGCACCCACAACGGCAAGGTCTTCAACGAGGGCGATACCTTCCCCGCGGACGACGGCTGCAATACGTGCACGTGCACGGCCGACGGCTCGATCGCATGCACCGAGAAGGCCTGCCCCGAGCCCGCGTGCATCGTCGACGGCATCGGCTACAACCCTGGCGACTCGTTCCCTTCGAGCGACGGGTGCAATACGTGCACGTGCACGGACGACGGCTCCGTCGCCTGTACCAAAAAGGCCTGCCTGCCCTGCGAGTACGGCGGACAAACCTACCAAGCCGGCGACACGTTCCCCTCGACGGACGGCTGCAATACGTGCTCCTGCATGGCCGACGGTTCGGTCGCGTGCACCGAGAAAGCCTGCATCGCGTGCACCTACAACGGACAAACCTACCAACCCGGAGATTCGTGGCCGGCGAGTGACGGTTGCAACACGTGCACGTGTAGCGACGATGGTCTCGTGGGTTGCACGAAGATCAACTGCCCGTGATCGTCCCGACGATCACCCGCCGCGTTTCCCCCGAACAACCCTCCTCTCCCGAAAAGCCTCTTTCATCCGCTCCGCGCGCCTGGTAGTGCCCATCCCGGACGTGCGACATCGATGAGGAGTTGTTCCATGAAGCTTCGATCCCTTTCGGTGGCGGGGGTCCTCGCGGCGCTCGCCGTGGGCGCCGCCGGTTGTAGCGACGAACCGACGCCGCCCAACGCGACGACCTCGTCGTCGAGCGGGGGCGGCCCCGGCGGCGCTGGCGGCCAGGGCGGCGCTGGCGGCCAGGGCGGCGCTGGCGGTCAGGGCGGCGCTGGCGGTCAGGGCGGCGCTGGAGGCCAGG
>NZ_JASBQE010000185.1 GCF_029960785.1 Polyangium sp. 15x6 | reverse complement strand
GCTGCCGCCATCGCCGCCTGCGCCGCCTGCGCCGCCTGCGCCGCCGCTGCCGCCTGCGCCGCCTGCGCCGCCTGCGCCGCCGCTGCCCCCTTCGCCGCCGCTACCACCAGCGCCGCCTGCGCCGCCGCTGCCACCCATTTCACCGAGGATGCGGCCACGAACTCGGTAGCTGTCGAACGGCGCGCCCAGCATGAACCGGCTGTAGAGCGCCAGCGTCTTGCCCGCGCCGTCCGAGGCCAGCGCCGTCGCGCGGGTGTCCAACCCCGGAGGCGCCACCGTGAACACCGGCTCGACCATGCCCGCGGGGCTCAGCTCCACGCCGCGCAGCGCCACCTCGCACCCCGCTGCCGTGGCCTCGCGCTCGCGCCAGGTCACCACGATGTGCTGCCCGTCGAATGCAGCCGAGGGGAAAGCCTTCGGCTGGGAGTCGCCGCACCCATTCACGATCGGCGCGATCACGAACCCGTCCGGATCCAGCACGGTCCCGGCGGGGCTGACGCGCGCGCCGCGCAGGGCGTGGGCGCCGCCGCCGTCCTTCGAGACCCACACCACCACGTGGTTCTGCCCGTCGAAGACGGCCGCCACCGGGCCCTCGACAAGGGGCGCGCTGGACGACGCGATGGGGAAGAGTGCCGTGTCCACCAGCATACCCGAGGGGCTCATCCGCGCCCCGCCCAGGCCCAGGCCCGGGCCCATCCCGTACGTCGCGAGGTGATTCGTGCCGTCGAACGAGAACGCCACGGGAACGGAGGAGACGTCCGGGAGATCGATGGTGAACGGCCCGCTCACCACGCCCTGGTCATTCAGGAACGCCGCGACCGCGGTGAAGGAGACGTATTCGTCGAAAGCGACGAACAACGAGCCGGCAGGACTGTTCGCCATCTTGAACGTCGTGCAAGCGACCCCGAACAGGCCGACTTCGCCGAGCACCGCTCCCCCCGGGCTCACCCGGGTGACGGTGGACCAGCCGCCGCACCCTTGAGGGTGGTAATCGGTCGTCTCCGATAACACGATGAAATTCGTCCCGTCGAAGCCGACGCGGTACGCATACCGGTACAAGCCCGTATCGCCAGGCACGCTCGGAATGCCAGGCACGACCTCGATGCCATTGGGATCGAGGACCTGGCCGTCCGGCGCGACCCGCGCGCCGAACACGCCGCCCATCCCGCCCGCGCGCGTGTCGGTCCAGACGGCGAAGTAATTCGTCCCGTCGAAGGCGAGCGCGGGTCCTTGCTGCCCGTTCATGCCGGTGGCGACGCGGCTCGGCGGCGCCGGCAGCGTGCCGTCCGCCGCGACGCGCCTCGCGCGCAGGTTCGTGTGGATGAGTTCGTAGTCGAACAGCCCGTCCGCGAAGATCAGCAGCGCCTCGTCGCCGCTGGCCGTCGCCGCGAGATCCCGCCCTTTCCCGACGTCGAGCGGAGCGGCGTCGAGGGGGACACCACCCGAGCTCAGCCGCGCGGCGCGCAGCGGCGTGAAATCGTCCGTTTCCGTCCACACCCGCCAGAACACGGTGGTGACGCCGCCGTGGGAGGCGGCGGCGAGATGGGTGCCCGGCTCCCCCGGCCACAGCAGATCGAGGACGACCCCGCCAGGGTCGAGCACGGCCCCGGCGCTCGTGACGCGGGCGGCGGAGACAACGCCAACGCTCTGCGCGAAGTCCTCCACCGACCAGGCCGCCACGTAGTTCGTCCCATCGAAGGTGAGGGCGAGGTCGTCGGTGTACGAATTGGAGCTGATCGGCCCAACGGGGAACGGCGCTGCCTCGACGGGCGCGCCCTGCGCGTCGAGGCGGATGGCGCTGAGCTCGAATCCTTGGCTCCAGCCGAGCACCAGGGAGCCCGTGCCGTCGGAGGCCACGCGCAGGGGGCGGAGGGGGCGGGCAGGGTAGGGGTTGAGCTCGATGGGCACCGTGACCATGGGCCCGACGACGCCGGCCGGCGTGATCTGCGCGGCGCAGACGTGGCTGTTGTTGGCGCAGGGCCACACAGCCTGATAAGCGGCGCCGTTCCAGGCGAGGGCCGGCGGGGGGCCGAGCGAGCCTGTCGCGGCGATCGTGAGGGGGGTGGCGTCGAGGATCGCGCCACTCGCGTCCAGGCGGACGCCGCACTGGTTGCAGGCGGCGCCGGGAGCGCCCGCGAAGGTCACGAGGAAGCCCGAGCCGTCGGAGGCGACGGCCGGCTTGCTCCCCCGGCCGATGCGGAAGGCCGGCGAATCGAGCGGCGTCCCGTCCAGCGCCACGCGCGCGGCGTAGAGGGGGACGTTGATCGTGCCCTCCCCCGCGAAAGCCTCCCGCGAGTCCTCCCATACGACGAGGTACTGCCCGCCGCCGTAAGCGATCGCCGGGGCTTGCTTCACGCCGTCGACGTCTCCCAGGACCGGCGCGTCGAGGCCGATCTCGGGCCCTACGGTCAGGTAGAGGGGGTCGGCGGGCGTTCTGGGCTCGGCGCCGGGCAGCGAGAGCCCCGGCCCGCGGTCCGCCGCGGCAGGCGCGTCCGCCGTCCCGGGCCGGTCGGCGCACGACGAGAGGAGCGCTGCGCCGAGGGTGAGGGGTACGAGGGTGGAAAGAGAAGAGAGGAGGCTCAGCGAGGGTCGCCTGCCTCTCTGACCGAAGAATGATGGGAAAAACGGTAACATAACCAGGAAGCCTATCGTCCACGGGACGTCCTCGACAACAGGTTTGTCACACGGGCCTCCATTTTGCTCCGTCCGTTCTTGACGTCGTATTTCCGCCGCACCCGCTGGCTGAGCATTGGTCTCATCTGGGAGGCGCTTCGCTGGGGCGTTGCCCCAGGCCCCACCCGGGGCTATCCGCCCCGGGACCCGGACCAGCGCAAGCGCTGGACCGTTTATCGATGAACTGCGCGATGCGCAGTTCATCGAACAGGCCGAGTCAAGACCAGCGACGATCCTGCCAAACAAGACAGCCGCGCCGACCTTTCGATCGGCAACGCTGTCCCTGGTCTTGCACCGGCCTGGTGGAAGAACTGCGCATCGCGCAGTTCTTCCATCCCGAGTCCAGCGCTTGCGCTGGTTCGGGTCGAGGGGCGAACAGCCCCCGCGGGGTCCGGGGCAGAGCCCCGGCACGGCGGCCCCAAGAAGAGACCAATACTCAGCCCTGCTGCGGGGGGGTCGGAGTGGCGGAAATGAAGAGCGCGGCGAGGGCCTCTCGAGGGACTCGACGCGCCGAGCTCGCGGCCCTCGACACGACGAGCGCGACGGGGGCACCTCGACGTCGAGGGCCGTCCTTCATTTCCGCCACTTCGAGTCCCCCCGGGTGCGGGTGCGGCGGACATAGGCTCTCGAGCGCGGTCGGAGCGCCTCGACCTCGGAGAAGATTTTTGTTCAGAGGCGCGCATAAAACCCCCATCTTGCGGTGCGCGAGCGAGGCGGAAATAGGGATGCTTATGTTGGCCCAGCCCGCCGTCGTGGACGAAACTTTTTCTCCGATTCACCCGAAGAGGAGAAGGAAATATGTCCGCGTCCGACAACGGCATCAACCTGCCCGAAGGCTACGATCTGACGACCGCCCAGATCTGCTCGTTCCTCGTCAACGTCGCCTCCGATATGTGTGCGCAGTGGCTCGCCGCGAATAAACCCGCGCCCTCCGATTTCTCGTGGAAGCCGGCCAACCAGTGCCCCGTGACGCGCGATCTCTACAAGGTGGAGGACGTCGAGTTCGGCAACCTCATTTGGAGCACATTCCAGTACGGCAACAGCAAGACTGAACCCTTCTGTTTCGTTGCCACATACAAGGGCAAGAAGTACCTCGTCTTCCGGGGCTCTCAGTCGGGGGCCGATTTCGGCATGGACAGCGAGTACAAGCTCACGGACTATGCCGCGCCTACCTCGGCTCCTCCGAGCGGCGTGCAGGTCGAGACCGGTTTTTACGCAGTGTATAACGGCCTGCTCGAGAGCTTGAAAGACGAGCTCGCGTCCTTGAAGGGGACGCTCACGGTGACCGGCCACAGCCTCGGCTCGGCGCTGGCCACGCTCGCGGTGCCGCTGGCAAGATCGCTCGATCTATCGGTCCAGATGTACAACCAGGCCAGCCCTCGCGTGGGAAACGCGGCGTTCGCCTCGTATTACACGGACCTGAAGATCACCACGTACCGGCTCGTCAATACCGCCGACTCGGTCCCCAAGAGCCCTCCGGGGTCCTATGTGCACGTGGGTACCGAGGTCGACTTCACCGCGGTGTACGACGGGAAAGAAGCGAACAAGCATAACGCCTGCTGCTCCTACTCGTACGCCATCTTCAATCCCAAGGCACCGATCAACCCCAATTTCGACTCGTGCATGTCGGGTTGAAGGCCGCGGTCTAGCAGCGAGCAGGCCCGCGCCGTCCGCCTCGATGCCCGAGGCCGGCGAGCACGAGGAGCACGTCGAGAGCCGCGCCGCCTCGATGCCCTCGGGGGTACGTCGTGACGCACCCGCTCCCATGCAGGACCGCCGCGATCACGTGGTCGAGCGCGGTCGGGGCGCCTCGACGTCGGGGAAGATTTTCGCCGAGGGCCGGCCGGCTCGCCGAGGGCCCTCGAGCCCCGTGCCGCTCGCCGAGGAGCTCGCCGCGAGGCGATTCCGCCGCCTTCATTTCCGCCACTCGGCCCCCCCCGGATGCGGGTGCGGCGGAAATACGACGTCGAGCGCGGTCACCAGGAGCGAGAGGAGCCGAGCGTACACGAGCGCCGTCGGGCTTGGCCCTGATCGGCGGGAGAGTTACCCACGATTCCCCAGCGGGCGGTGCCTTACTTCGCGCACACCCACTTGCCCAACCTGTTGTTGGTGACGGTCATTATCCAGGACCCGGTATCGACGCTGGGAGCCGTTATCAAGATGCCTTGACTCACGTCGTTCACATTGAACGCGCCATTGATCTCGGTGAGGGCGCATCCCTTGACGACGGGGTTGCCCAAGGCCCCCCCGATGGGTACACTCGTGCTCCCGTCCTCGGTGGCATACACCATGCCCGACGCGAACACCGTTCCTGTCGGGAAGTCCACGCACGTGGCCGAGATGGTAGCGTGCGAGCCGCTGTAATCGTCGATGAGGTTGCCCTCGATATACCATCCGGTCGTCGAGTGAGTGGCATCCGTCGTCGTTACCTTGACGACGCGCGCGAATCTGGTGGCGCTGTTCCACGAGCCATCGACGCCGGTCACGCCGCTAAGGAAGCATTGCCGCAGGCTGGTGCCCAGAGCGGTGATCCAGACTGGAGCGGAAGTACCACTCGTATTACTCGACCAAATGCTGCTTCCAACGGCGGTGCTGGGGAGGCACGCCGCGTTGGCTTTGACGAGATTATTGTACGGGACTCGATTGTTGTTCTGATCCGTGACTGCGCCTCCGTGCGCAAAGAGCGTGCTCGTCGTCACGCGGGCCGTTGCTTTCATGCTGTTAGGACCGCCGAACCAGTCGCCTTGGTTGAGATTGCCTGCCACTCCGCTGAGGAAGCATACCTCCCCGGCGGCGGGCGATATCGAGGTGCCGGTCCAGTTGGTCGTGCTCTGCGCCGTGAAGGAGCTGAAACCGGTCAGCGCCTCCTCCGCCTCGTCGACGATCTCCTCCGACCCGATTTCCGGCTCGACCATGCACCCGCTCGT
The DNA here is from genome assembly GCF_029960785.1 of Polyangium sp. 15x6. GTDB lineage: Bacteria > Myxococcota_A > Polyangia > Polyangiales > Polyangiaceae > Polyangium. Next base: position 4,496 of record NZ_JASBQE010000185.1, on the reverse strand, counting down.
GAGCGCGCCAACAAGCAGTGCGTAAAGAAGGGGCGAGAGCGAGCGCAGGAGCGACGTAACTGTATCAGTGGTAATTTTCACTTGGGTTCTGTCTCCGTAATTCATTTGAGCACAGCGTATCACAAACAAGCATGAGGATTACGTCCAGTCAAGAACTCCTGTGAGCCAAACAGGACCTCATGGTGGACCTCGCGGCAGGCAGCGCGGTCGAGGCGTCGAGAACTCAAAAAAGATCTCCGCCGAGGGCCAGCCGGCCCGCCGAGGGGCCCTCGACCCCTTACGCGCGCCGAGCTCCGGCCCCGCGACGCCGCCCGGCCTCGCCGTCGCCCTCGACCACGCCGCGATCACCCGCCTCGACGCCGGCCCCCGCGGCAACGTGCGGCTCCGCCGAACCCCTCGGCGAGGCCCTCGCGTCGAGCCTCACGACGCTCGCCGAGGAGCGTTGCTCGATGCGCTCGCGGCTGGCGTCAAGGCGGCCGGCGTCGAGGTCCGGCACCGCGCTGATCTTCCCCCGAGCGCGCCACGCATCGACCACGGCGCGGGCCCATGATGACCGCGGCGGATCCCACGGAAACGGACGACAAATGCTCGCTCCTCCGGCCTGCTTGTCACCGCTAGCCGCACACCATACCCACCGCGAGGAAAACGGCGCTCCCGGCCCCGACGAAGACGCACGCCTCGTAGGCGCAGCAGTAAGCGTCCTCGAGCATCGGCGAGGTCAAAGCAAGCACCTCCCACTGCGAAGGCGGTCCGAGGTCACGGGCGAGGGCGGAGGTCGCTTCACGAACGAGCACGTCGTTGTCGTCGGCGCCGAGACGCCCGTTCTGCACGAATAGGCGCAGGTACGCCACCGGATCGACGCTTGTTCCCGTGATCGTGAAGCGCGAGACCTCGTTCCACGGCGCGACAAGATTGCTCGGCACGACGACGAACGGGTTCCTCTCCGGCGCGCGGAGGAGCAAGCCGTCCGCGTCGCGCGCGACGATCTCGACCCTCCGTGCGTCGCGGACGGCGCCGACGAGCCTCTCGGTTGCCCACGCCGCGAAGAGGAGCACTCGGTCGAGCCCCGAGAACGCCGAGAGCTCCGGGGCGCGAAATGTGGCGAGGGCCTCACCAAGAGCCCCTTCGGAGCGGAGGAGCGCGAGCGCCTCCGCGATCGCACCCGCTTCGATCGCCACGGAGTGCAGAGTACCTTCGCGCCTCGGGCGAACAACCCGTTTCTTTCGATGCCGCGCCCCCACGGCGCTCCTCCAGGATCCGGAGGCCGAGGTGGCGGAAATGAAGGAGGCGGAATCGGTGGCGGAAGTACGACGTCAAGCGCGGTCGGGGCGCCTCGACCTCGGGGAAGATTTTCGCCGAGGCCCGGCCGGCTCGCCGAGGGGCCCCAGGCCCCTTGCGCGCGCCGAGCTCGCCGAGCGCGAGGCCCTCGACGCGGCCCCGGCCTCCTCGTCGCCCTCGACCTCGGCGGGATCGCCCGCCTCGACCTCGACCCCCGCGGCAACGTGCGGCTCCGCCGAACCCCTCGGCGACGCCCTCGCGTCGAGCCTCGCGACGCTCGCCGAGCAGCACGCCGCGACGTGTTTCCGCCGCCTTGGTTTCCGCCACTCTGACCCCCCCTGATGCGGGGGCGGCGGAAATACGATGTCGAGCGCAGTCCCCGCCCTAAAAGGCCGGGGAAGATTTCGCCGCGAGGCCGGCCCCGTCGCCGGGGGGCCCTTGCGCGCGCCACAAACACATCGCCAAATCTCCCGAGAATGTGGTAGGGAGCATCCAAACCCGAACTACGCCAGAAGGTCTTTCATGTCCGCTCAGAAGCTCGATCTTGGGCCACTTCCCGATGCAGATAACAACTCTGTGCTCGAACAAGCCAGCCTCGCAGCGTTGCGAGGCTTACTGCCACCGGAGCGTTTCGTGCTGCGAGACGAGCGTGAAACGGACCTCGGGGTCGACGCGTCCCTAGAGTTGAGGATCGACGGAAAGGGAACGAACTTTCGATCACAACTTCAGCTAAAGGCGCGTTCAGGACTTACCATAAATCAAGACGGTTCGTATTCGGTGCCTATGCCGACCGCGAATCTCAATTACATGCTCAACGGGCTCTGCCCAATTTACCTCCTGTATATCGCCGAAACCAAGGAGATCCGCTTCGCCTTTGCTCGCGATGAACTCAAGCGGATCCTGACAGCCACGCCGGATTGGATGAAGCAGGGCCACGTAAGTCTTCGATTCGGCCGCGTGCTGGACGCCACCGCGCTTGACGAGATCCATCGCAAGGTCTTGGAGGAGGCAAGGCTTCACCGGCAGCTTCACGATTACCTTACCCCTTTGGCACCTCAGGCTGCCGCTCGGCTTCAGATCCAACCTGGCAATCTGACCATCCAAACTGCAAACGCTGCTGCCCGAGTTCTCGAGCAAGACGGAATGGCTCTGATTTCGGCAGGTTTCCCACAGAAGGTTCTCGAACTTGCAGCCCTTCTAGGCCACGATGACTTCGAGCGCGCACCCAGATTGCTCTTGGTTCGTAGTTTTGCGGAATTTTCCAACCGCAACTACCTCCGAGCCGATGCACCAGTGAGGGAGGCATTGCTCTCGATGGATCGTCTCTCAAACGACGATCAGCAGTTTGCGCTGTTTCTCGCCAATGCGATCGAGATGGCCATGGGGCAACTTACGACAGCAGAATTTACCAACAAATCGAAACAATGGCGAGATTCTGCCCCTGAGTATCTCGCCGTCCAATATGATGTGCTACACCACTGGATACTACGCTCCGAAGCAGTTGGGACACAGGCATTCGCTGAGGCCGAACTTCAACTTCGGAAATCGATCGATAGAGCAGAAGCACTTGCCACCATGCCAGAAAGCGGCAAGCTCTACGCTCGACTCTTGCGATTTTTTATAGATTCGGGCGATGCATGCGAGCGCCTTCTAAACGTGATGCGGCACAGCAAAGACCCTTGGTTGTGGCAACGCATTCACAGTGAGCCGCCGAGTGTAGTGATTCCTCGGGAGCAGGCTCGGCTGGAGCAATGGCGGGAGGGACTGAATAAGCACGTAGACGCGATTCGCGACACTGCCAATGCTTCGCTTTACTGCGAAGCGTGTATTGGGAGGGATTTGTGTGATATAATGATTCTTTCTCAGCTCCACATGACGGCAGCAGTTCTGGAGCAAGATCCGCCCACGGTGCATGACGCCTTTCTTGATAGGGTACGCAAGACTGCCGAAATGGCATCAAGGCTTGGCCTCTACGAATTTGAGCTGAGAGCACAATTGAACGAGGCCGAGCTGGAGGATATGAGGGGGAATGTTGAGCGAGCCAAAGAAATTGCCAATCTTGTTCGACGAAAGGCGGCCGCATTGCGGTATCGGGACGTTGAACGAATCGCGGCCGACATGGCGAAAGGGAATCGTGTTACCTCAAAGTTCGTGGCAGAGGCTACGGCGGCGCTCGTCGAAAATTTCGATGCAACGATGGCAGCGCTATCTGATGAGGTCCTCGAGAGGCAGGCGCAAGATGCGTGCGTCATGCTCCAGATTCCGCTCAGCCGGAGCAAGGTGGCACTCGATGCGGCGAAGTGCGAGCGCGAAACCGCTCGCCAGCGGCTTACATGGTGCCGTCATCTTCGCATGCTCGAAGATCCCAGGAATCTGCATGATCCGTTCATTCAAGCGCCTGAGAAGTTGTGCCACTGTGAACTTCGACAAGTTTCCTCTTTCGAACCGAGCACCAACTGGAGGTCAATCATCGGTACGTTCAAGAGCATATGGTGCGATGGCTGCACTGCTCGTGAGCCCGCCGGATCCGATCCTGCTGCCACTTTTTAGGATGTTATCACAATGTCCCTCCGCTTCCGCAAATCCATCAAGATCCATGGAGGTTTCCGCGTCAACCTGAGCTCCCGCGGCATCGGCGCATCCTGGGGCGTCCCCGGCTTCCGCGTCAGCACCGGCCCTGCCGGCTCCCGCGCCCACTTCGGCCTCCCCGGCACCGGCCTCCATTGGAGCCAGAACCTCGGCACCGCCCAGCGCGTCGGCTCCTCGGCCGGCGCGCAGTACCAGCAGATGCTCGCGGTCCAGCACGACCCGAGCCACGCCCCCTAATTCGACCCGAACCGCCACGACGTCCAGCTCCACGAACAGCACATCCGCGCCCTGACCACGCTTCACCACGAGGGGTGGTCCCCCTGGGACTGGCACCGCGTCGCCGCATCGCCCCCACCCCCGCAGCCATACCGACAAAACCACCGCGAAGCCGCCGCCCTCCACGCCCTACAAGCGCACCGCCCCGGTGTCCTCGGAAAGCTCACCGGAGCCGATCGCCACCTCGAAGAGCTCCAGCAAGCCGTCCACGTCGCCCGCGCCCAGGATGAGCGTAAGTCCTCGCCCACCACCGTCTGGACGACCATCCGCGCCCATGGCAGGCGCCACGTGCGCGGCACGCGCATGCTCGCCGCGCCGGCGTGCGCTCGGCGGGTTCGTCGCAGCCGCACAAT
>NZ_JASBQE010000184.1 GCF_029960785.1 Polyangium sp. 15x6 | reverse complement strand
CTCGAGGAGTGCCCACTGAGGGTCTGTCAGGTCCACACCTGCATATGTCGCCAGCACGAAAAATGTACCGACCGCTGGACCGCACCTCGTCGATTGATCCTACAAAGTGGGATGTTGGAGCTGATGGGCCTACTGGACGGTTTATGGGATGAGTTCTACCCTCAACAACCCGCGCCTGCCCCTGCGACCGGCATGAACCCCGAGTTCATTGCGCTTCTCCGGGTGATGCTCGAAAGCAGCGCCGCGGTTCAAGGCGCGATCGTCCGGTCGCTGCTCGAGCGCCCGCAGCAAGGCAATAATGCGCTGGAGGTGGTGCGCGAGATCGTGCCGCTCCTGCGTGGAGACTCGGGCAAAGCGAGTGGAGGAGGGACGAGCTACGAGCGCGGCATGGAGCGCGGGTTGGAGCTTGCAAAAAACCTCGGGGGAGGAGGTGGCGGCGACGAGTTCGGCGACATCACAAAACTCCTCTCGCTATTGAAGTCCTCATCATCGAGCTCGACGCCTGCCCCCGCTCCGCGGTCCGCGCAGCCGCCGCCGGAATACTTCCCCGGCCCGTTCTGGTCGCCGCCGATGCCGCCAATGGACGCGTGGCCCGGTTGGGAGCTCGTTCAGACGCCTATGGGGTGGGTCATGCGACCAGCAGGAGCGCCGCCAGCCAACACGAACGCCTCCGCAGTGGCGCCAGTGCCGGCACCGCCCGCAGCTCCGCCGCCCCCGGCCCCGGCTCCGACGGCAACGGTCGCCGCTTCGCCGCCGCCATCCACCCCGACAACATCGCCGCCGGCCCCCGCTCCAACGGCACCGCCCGCCGCGCCGCCGCCGGCCTCCGCAACGCCACCGCCGGCCCCAGCTTCGAGCGCAGCTCCGTCGCCGTCGCCGCCCGCCGCGCCGCCGCTCACGGCCCCGGCTCTCTCGGCACCGCCCACCGCGCCGCCGCCGCCCGCCGCGCCGATGCCCAGCGCGCCTACAGATTCGCCTCCGCCGATGGCGACGATGGCGACCCCCGTCGCGCTAGCTTCGGCGCCGGCAAGCACGACGCCCTGGGGGGCGACTGCGCCACCGTTCAAGGTGATCGGCCCCGACGACATCGACGGCACAGCGATTCCCTGGAGCTTGGCATCACAACATCTCGCGCCGTATCTGGCCGCGGCCGGGTACGTGCCCTTCGATGAACAATCACCGGATGACGGCCCAGCAGTGATGAGGGAGATCCCGAACGGGGCTCAGACGCTCCTCTCGAATCCGGAATTTTTCGGCAAGGCCTCGGCAGTCGCCCGAGGCGATGCATCCGATGATGCTATCGCCGAACTGCTCGCTCTCGCCAAGAAGGCAGGCTTCGGATGATCCGGGCGCGCATCATCGACTTTCCCAGCAACGCCGCGAAGGCACGGTACATGAAAGCGGGAAGCCAACGAGATGAGCTTCTTCCCGAGGTCCAGCGGTGGGCGGCCGTGTTTCGACGACTGCCGCTGGCTGATCGCGCCGCGGCCATCCTGAAGTTCTGCCAGTACGCGATCGATTACGTGCGCGATCCGCGTCGGGAAGTGCTCGAAGACTGCGCCGTGACCCTCATGCGCGGGTTTGGTGATTGTGATGCGAAGGCCCGTCTTTTCGTGGCGCTCTGTCGTGCCTGCGGGGTCGTTGCACGCGAGCGCCCCGTGCGTCCGGAGCAGGACTTCCCGCACATCCTCGCGGAGGTCTACGTCAACGGGCAATGGCTACCTGTGGATCCAACGATCCTGAACTCCAGTATCGGACGCATCCCGCCCGGCTGGATGGCGATAACGAACTACTGGTGACGCCATGGGTCAGACGACACCGCTTCGCTGTTCTGTATGCCATCGGCGACGGCCGCAGCCTTGCGGCGGATACTGTGCATGCGGCGCGTATGTGTGGGAAATCGTGCCGCACGAGGTACCGCCGGGCATCGTCGTTGAATCGCTCGATGGGGACCGCTCCCTTCGTCCGACGGAGTTTCCGGCGCTCCTTTCCAAGGCGCTCGGCGGTGTCGTGCTCGGGCTCAAAGTGCTCGTCGGCGGAGCGCCCGGCGCTGGCAAATCGACGCTCTGCGCCGAACTCGCCTCGCAAATCGCGGAGAAGCTCGATGGACTCGGATACTGGCTCGACGCGGAGCAGAACCGCGATCTCGTGCGCGAGTTGTTCCCGCGTACAGGCTCGTCGGCTCGTAACATCCGGCTCGTGAGCCGCCTTCGCGGCAATAAATGCAAGGTCGGCTGGCGCGAGGCATTGCAGGCCGTGCCGCGCGACGCCGCTGTGGTTGTGGTGGACTCGCTACAGCGATGGGGGAGGAGCTACACGGAACAGACCGCGCTGCTCGACGAAGTGGCGACGCTGTCGCCTACGGTGCTCGTCGTCTCCCATTTCAACAAGGCTGGGCAGTTCGCCGGCCCGATGGGGAATGAATACGACGCGGACGCGACGGCCATCGTCCGGACAACGAGCGTGGAAGTCACCAAGTGCCGATGGAGTCCGTGTCCGCGAACCGTGTCTCGTCCGGCAGTGAGCTCGTAATCGTTACAGCAGAGAGGAGGAACAGCGAAATGCCGCGAGCAATCACATTATCATACGACACCAGCGGTCTCGATGACGAGGAGCACGTCGCCAGCGTAGAAGATACGGGCGACTTCCTCGATACGTTGATGGGCGGAGGGGCGCAACTGCTCTCGTCTCTCATGGGGGGCGGTGGGAAGAGCGGCGGAAACTCGGGCATCGGGGCGACGCTGGGCAGCATCGCAGGCGCGGGGCTCGGCACGCTCGCGGGCGGAGCCGGTGCGGGCATCGGGGCGAACCTCGGCAAGATGGCGGGGGGCGCCGTGGAGAGCCTTCTGCGCAAGCCGCCGAAAAAGAAGAAGAAGAAGAAGCCGCCGAAGCCGCCCCCGAAGCCGGCCACTGTCGCGAGGCCGGCCGCAGCTCCGGCGAGACGTCTGCGTATTCCGACGAAACATGAACGGAAGCTCCTCGCGGAGGCCGAGAGAATGACGGAGCGCAGCGGGGAGCCGGGTTATCTGGAAGAGGCGCACCTCCGCGTGTTCAAGCCGACGGAATACAAGCGGCGGCGCGACGCCGGGCTCCTGTGGTCGCAGAATCAGAACGAAGAGGCCCCGCACGATCAAAGCTACGATGCTGCCCCTCCCGACGAGGCCCAGCCCGTGCTCGGCCCGGAGGATCATTACGACGACACCGCGACCCCGGACACGAGGCCGCAGCCGTTGCGTCACCTGTCCGCGACGCCCATGACCGAGCCGCAGCTCGACGCCCTCGTCCGTGGCGTTCCGCTTCTGCGAATGGTCGATCCGCGGATCTTGCGGCTCTTCTCGGGAAGCGTCGGCGTGGCGCGGGATGTCTCCGGCGTGGATCCGACGACGGGCATTTATCACGCACTCCCGGGCGAGACGCCGCACGGCATCACGAAGAAGCTCACCGGGCAGATGGATCGCACGCAGGAATTGCTGGCCGCCAATCCCGGCAAAGCCGAGTCCTCGATGGAGTGGAACATCCCTCCGGGATGGCTTCAATATGCGCGGGAGACGGGGGCGACGTTCTCGACGGCGCGGAAGTACGTCGTGGTCAAGGATGATTGGCCCGAGAAGATCGCGAAGAAACTAAGCGCGTTCCCCGCCCGCGCGAAATGGTGGTCGGAGCTGAAAGCCGCGAACCCGCACAAGCCCACGCAGTCCGGCACCGGGAACTGGGTCTCCCTCTTCCCCGGCGAGGAGATCGGCATCCCGAACGCGTGGCCGGAGCACGCGCTCGCCATCCCCATCCAGTCGCAGCCGTCGAAACCGGAGACGCCTGGCCTTCCGGGGCCTGGCAAAAACGTGACGCTCGATCCCGCGCTCGTCCCGCAATCGCAGGCCCTCCTCATGCGGTGGGCGGTGGCGCATCCGAACGACTGCACGCCCTCGGATTTCGGGCGGAACCCCGTGGACCTCGTGAGTGGGTTCACGCCGCGCGCCACGCAGGCGCTCGGCTCGTTCCAGGCGTGGTGGAACAAGCAACACCCGACGAGGGCATTGTCCTCGAATCCGGGAGAGCTCGACAAGCCGACTTACGACGCGTTGGTCGAGACGAACAACACCGAGAACCCGCCCGTGCCTTGGTTCGACAACCAGGATAAGCCGGCGCCTCCGGATCCGCCGCCACAGCAGCAAACATCGGGCGGGACTTCGCAGGGCGGGACCTCGCAGGGGCAGACGTCGTCCGGGGGGAACTCGCAAGGGCAGTCGTCGTCTTCGGGCGGGTCGACGAGCACGCCGTTCCCGGGTTTACCTACGGAACGTCCGGAATGGGTTCCGAAGGACGTCCCGTGGCCCCCGCAGTTCCCAGGCTGGACCCAGCCACAGCAATCGTCGCAGGGGCAGTCGTCGGGCGGGAGCTCGCAAGGGCAGTCGTCTTCTTCAGGGCAATCGTCGGGCGGGTCGAGCACGCCGTTCCCCGGTTTGCCTACGGAACGTCCGGAATGGGTTCCGAAGGACGTCCCGTGGCCCCCGCAGTTCCCAGGCTGGACCCAGCCACAGCAATCGTCGCAGGGGCAGTCGTCGGGCGGGAGCTCGCAAGGGCAGTCGTCTTCTTCAGGGCAATCGTCGGGCGGGTCGAGCACGCCGTTCCCCGGTTTGCCTACGGAACGTCCGGAATGGGTTCCGAAGGATGTCCCTTGGCCGCCGCAGTTCCCAGGGTGGACACAGCCGCAGCAATCATCGGGCGGGACCTCGCAGGGGCAATCGTCGGGCGGGACCTCGCAGGGCGGGACCTCCTCGCAGGGCGGGAACTCTTCGGGGGGCAGCACGCAGGTCCCGGGCGAACGTCCGCCGAACACGCCAGCGGAGGACTGGGGGACTGCCTTCGACGCGCACATGCCCGATAGCGAGAAGGCGAAGGTGCTCTACGTCCTCGCATATGCCGTGGACGCGGACGAGATTCAGGATATGGCGGAAGCATATTATGATGCGGGATACCCGCGCGCATCGGAGGCGCTGCACCAGCGTGCTCTGTTGATCCGCTTCGCGGAGCGGGAGTTCCCGCCCCCCGCAAAGCCTCCGACCACGGGCGCGGAGCAACAAGCAGATCCCAGCCACACCACGCAGCACGCGAGCGGCGACGGTGACAGTCTCTTACCCGTTATCGCTCTCGTGGGGGCCGGGCTCGCATTTTCGTGACCGAATGAAGGGGGCCGTGTCATGCCGAGCGCGCGTGATGTTCCTTGGTGGTGGTGGCGGCAGTGGACATGGCCGGAGGAGGCCCCGCCCTCGCCGCTACCCCACCACGGCCCGTCCCCGGCCCCCGCGCCTCCGGGAGGCGGGATCTTTCGTTGGCTACATCGAGACCGCGACCTAACGCACACGTCGGTTGCGGCAATCGAGACCGCGAAAAATAACGCGTGGTTGTCGCTCGATAGGAAAACGCGCGCACGGCAATTTCGGGCGCTCGTCGTCGTATCGCTGCGTGTGGCCGCATTGACGAGGAAACCCATCCCCCTGGGCCGCCTCGGTCCTGACCTCTACAGCACTCCAGACCGAAATGCGGCGGGGGCAGCAATCGCACGAACTCTGGTGCTCCTCGCTCCGCCGAGACTGCGCCCGGTGTCGGATATTCAAACTGACGAAGCATCGCCAGCGCAGGGCGCGCTCGAAGCGGGCATTATCCCTGTTACCACAGTCCTACTCGTGACGGCGTGCGCGCTGGCGGCTGCGTACCTCGCCACTGTGATTTCGCAGGCAGTGCATGTGGTGAACTTCGACGACGAGGTGACGGCACGCCTGCTCGCGGTTCACGCCCAGGCTCTCGAAATACTATCCATTCACGTGGAACGGGAGCGCGTCGCGGGACACGAGTTGCCATTTGACGAAACCGAGCGAGCCTGGCTCATTGGTCTGGAGGACGCACAGCGACGCCTCGCGACGATGCGCGGCCGGCCTTTGCCCTCGCCCTTCCACGGCGCCACGCAGTTCGCCCGAGCCGCCACCGGATTCGGAGCGGTCGCCCTGGTGGCGGTTGCAGTTTTCCTCCTCATGTCTCGAAACAATGGAAGGAGATCCTAACGTATGCCAGAGCGAAGAGTTAGCGTCGACCGCTCCCTCGTGGCGGTCCCGCGACGCCGGGCCCACCGGCGCTACACAGCCCGCGACGTCGGGACGGGCATCTTCTACACCGCGGGCGCGGGCGCGATCGTCGCCTTGCTCGCGAACCTCGACGATATCCGGAACAGCAAGGAGGCCAAGGATCATTGGTGGCTCCTTCCTGTCGGATTGATCGCCGTGGGGTACATGCTCCGCAAGCGTCGGCACGCCTACGCGGGCGCCGTCGTCGCGGTCGGAGGCGCCCTGTTCGCGCTCGCCTACACGGCGCAGCAGAAGGCCGAGAAGGCCAAGTCCGGCGATACGCAGGGCGTCGACACTGCGGCCCCCAATGGGGTCCCCGCCCTCCCCGTGGGGGCGCAGCGCGGCGTGTGGCTGCAATTGCCCGACGGGCAATACGTCCGAGTGCCGATCAACCCGCGCCGGGCGCCGGCCCAGCGCAATGCATAGAGAGGGGATTGAATCATGGCTACCAGCAACGTCATGGACATCTTGGCAAGCACCGACGCCGAAGGGGAGACCGCAGCGCCGGACGACGAAGAGGACACCGGGGCCCCCGAAGACGAGGAAGAAGAAACCGCGTCTGCCGAGCTCGAAGCCGAGGATGCCGACACCGGGGACATCAATGCGTTGCGGAAGCGTGGGCGCACGTCGATCACGCTCGACGAGGCGCGCCAGCTTCAGGCGCGGGCGCGGGCGCGCGGGAAGATCGTCGAGCGCCGCAAGGCCAAGGTCAAGGCCAAGGCGCGCCCGAGGATGCCGGCGAACATGGTGCCCCCGAACAGCGGGGCCCGCCAGATCCTCGAACGGTGGAGCGCACGCAAGGATCCGTTCGCCGTGCGCCAAGACGGGCACTATTACAGCATCACCGAGATCCCCTGCAAATGCTTGGGTACGACGACTCGCGCTTGGCTCCACATCCCCGCGGGGGAATACAAGCTGTTCGACCGCGCCGTCGGCGACGAAGTGAAGTTCCTCGGCAACACGGCGACGGCGACGACGAACTGGACGAACCTCCAGCGTCCGTCCAAGAACACCTACAATGAGCAGGAGTTCCTGATTCAATCGATCACGATGCAGGAAGCGGGGCTCCGCGTTCGTTACGACTCCGGGGAGATCGAGAAGATCGCGGGGCTCTCCGAGGCGAAGGCGGTGCTCACGGGCCAGTCGTGGCTGTGGGATGACGCGGGCATGTTCTTGCCCAAGGAAATCTTCCACGATACGACGGGCGAGAACCTGCTTTATCGTAGCGTTCGCCGATCCGCCGTCGTGTATTTCCACTGGGACAAGACCCGGACCGGTGGGAATGCCAATACGCGCAAGATCCTGATCGACCACCTCCGGAACGTGCCGGATACGAAGGTCCGGACGCTCTCGCGCACCTCGGGGGGTGCGCCCGTGTTGCCGGTACCGGATGGCTACATCTTCACCGACAACCCGGAGCGGAGTGAGCATGGCGCGTTCAGCGCGATCGTTCACATCCCGGAGGACATCGTCTTCCCCGTGAAGCCGATCGATCTCGGGGCCGGGACGCCGACGAAGCCACTCGAAGTGGGGCTCTATCTGCAACTGTCCTTGAATGGCATCGCATTCGAGGCGAAACCCAGCAGCTAACGGAGGCTGAGTCATGAGCGTGGCGGAGATCGACAGCGAAGCGAAGCAGAACGTCGTCGAGACGGATGCGCAGTATGGTCCGTGGACACACTGCGTCGTCATCATGGAGCAGCCGCCTCTCTGGGGGGATGCGCTTCCCCCGGAGTGGCGTGTCTCCGCCACGCTCACCCTCGTCGATCCACTCTTTGGCAAGGATCCTGTACTGGCGGATTTGCCCACGGTCGTCGTGGGGCCACTCATTCACAAGCGGCAGGTCGTCGCGATGGCGAGATATCCTGGCCGCGTGGCGAAGTGGTCCTTCCGGTTCGAGAGTGATGCAGGACGCGCCACGGCCCGCGTCTGGCTGCATCCGGGTAATGCCCCGGTGGTCGATTGCGGCATATTCGTGGTCCGGCACGGATTGAGCGGCCGTTCATGATTATCGGGGCCGAGCCCAGCGATGCGCCAGCACGCGTCCTGACGGTCGCGGGTTGGCTATCCCTGGACGACGAATATGTCCCAGGGGTCGTGGCCGGGGAGCACGTAAATGCACACCCAGAGGCCAAGGCCGCGCTCGCGATCGCTGCACGAACATACCTGCTCCGTGCCATGCGTGATCGGCCGGGACTCGGCCTTACAACACCGATCCCGAGCGGCGAGGGCTTTCAGGTCTTCGCCCATCGGGCTTCCCACGAGTGCATGATGGCGGCGGAGCGCACCCGCAGAATGGTGCTGAGGCATCGCGGGCGCATGGTCCTCGCGAATCATGTCGCCGGAGCGTATCGGACGTCGAACGGTGGGCTCGGCTCGGACCCGACGAATACGGAACGATATGTGACCTACAATATCGGTCGTAGTGGTACCAATGTGATTCCGACGCGCCTGTCGCTTCGCAGCCATCCAGGCAATCGTGGATGCCTCGGCCAACACTGCGCGCATTGGATGGGCGCCCAGGGGCTCGACCATCCCACGATCTTGCGGGTGTTCTATGGCGAAGACATCGAGATCCACACGCTCGTTAGTAGTGGGCGGCGCGCGGCGCTCGAGCCGAAAGTGATGGGCATGATGCTCGCCCTGGTCGGCCTCATGCTCGGGCGGCGGAGGTGATTCCATGGCGCTGCGGCTCGTCCAAGCAGGAGAGGGTGACCCCCGAGCACTCGTGATCGCGTTTCTCGTAATGGAGGAGATACTCGAATTCGCGCATCGTTCGTGCGGGGCTTCGGCATGTGTCCCGCCTGGCACTGATCGGGTACTCGGCAGGGTGCCAGCGTGTCCGGGCTCTTCGGTTCGCGGGTGTCGAGGCGAGCGCGTATCTCCTCGCCGACGGCACGCATGCGTCGTGGCCCCCGACCGACTGGCAGATCGACTGGCTGCGGGAGCTCGCCGATCGAGCGCGGGCCGGGAAGGTGCTCGTCGTCACGTCGCACGCGATGCAGACGTATACGGAGCGACTACCGAAGGGAAACGCGTTCGCCTGGGCTCGCTTTACGTGTACTCGTACGCAAGCGCGAACATCGACGCGGCGGCCCACGCGGCGCAGCTCGTGCGCGTCGTGCCCGAGCTGAGTGCGCGGCATCTTCGGCCGTGGCTCGGGGCGGACCCGAGGCCGCCGCCAGCTCGTCGGCTGCCCTTGGGCCTCATTGGGTTCTTTGCGAAGCTCTTGGTTGATGGGACGTCCCGAACGTAGGACGCGCACCGCGCATTCTCAGGGCTGCCCTGCGGGCCAGGGTGTACGATTCATTCGCACGAAGCCGGCAAAGAGATTGTCCGCGCGCTCCCGTAGGTGGTCGCATGGCCGCAGCCCCTCGTCGTAGAAATGCATACGGGCGAATGAAAACCCGATCATGTTGCGGTGGGCTGCATCATTGTCGTTGATTGTTTCCTGCGCGCTTCGGAGGAAATAGAGAGCGAAGACCGCTCGAATATAATCAGGCCCCGGCACGACGACACCCTCCGAAACGAGCCACGTGGCCCGATGAGCCAGGCGGTCGACAATGCTCTGCGGAGGAATCAGCGACACTGGCATCGTGATTCGCCGATCGAGCGGCAGACTCGCCAGCCTCGCACGATGATGCCAATCTTTACCATCGAACATCCACGCGTCCGAGATCAAACCCTGGTCACTGTCATCGACGATGAACAGCCGTTGTACCCCGTTTCGAGCGTCGAGGAGGAATAACGCAGCCGGCGCTGCGTACGCGATCCTCTCCCCATTTGCAAGTGTGATGCGCCCGTCGCCGCTTATCGTCGCGATGTCGGTTTTCACTTCACCCTCACGCGTGGACAGCTCCAATGAAGCCGCCGGGGGCGAATCCACTTTGCTCGTCGGTCCGATGACGACGTTCACCGTCTGCGTTTGCGTGACTGGCGGCGCGGGAGCCGGTGTCGACGGCGTATTCGCCGTGGGCGGCGCGCCCCAGGTCACGGGCATGCGGGCCGCATCGCCCGTAGCTGCATGAATGAGGGTGTTGGGCGCGGGGCCGGTGCACGCGGATAGGCTGGCCGAAAGTGTGATTAGTTCTACTGCGGGACATTAGAATCAAGCAAGAGGGGTTGGCGCATGTTGGTGGCGTGGGATGGCGGCTCTCTACAGGAGGACCCGTGCATGACATCGCCGGTGCGGTGACAGAATGGGCACCGT
>NZ_JASBQE010000183.1 GCF_029960785.1 Polyangium sp. 15x6 | reverse complement strand
GCATCATGCGGTCCGCGGACAAACCTTTCAAGTACCTGGGCAAACCGGGCGCAAGATTTGGAGGACAAAGTAAGAAACAAACGACACAACCCCACCCAGGACCCGCTCGAGCCCGCGCAGAGGTGGAGGAAGGTCCCGCAGTAGTGCTAAATGAGCGGCGACATCCGCGCGCGAGGCGAGTACCCTCCGCCGCATGTCCGGTGCCGAGCTGCCGAGCTCCCTCGAAAAGCCCAAGGCTCCTCTGCCTGCCGATGATCCGCCCGCGGGCGCGCTCGAGCGGGTCGCGGCGCGGTTCACGGCGTGGGCCGAGCGGTGGATCCCCGACGCGTTCGTCTTCGCGCTCGTGGCCACGTTCCTCGTGGTCATCGCCGCGTGGGGGAGCCTCGCGTCGAAGAAGGGCGCGGCGAGCGCGGCCGCCGAAGTCGCGGCGATCTGGGGCGGCGGGTTCTGGGAGCTCATCCCGTTCACGCTGCAGATGGCCCTCGTGATCATCACGGGGTACGTGGTCGCGACGACGCGGCCGGTCTATCGCCTCATCCGCGCGCTCGCCTCCGTGCCGCGCTCGCCGCAGGTCGCGATCGCTTGGGTCGCGCTCTTCGCGATGCTGTCGTCGTGGTTCAACTGGGGATTTTCGCTGATCTTCAGCGCGATGCTCGCGAAGGAGACGGCGCGGCGCGTGCGCGGCGTCGATTATCGCGCCGTGGCCGCGAGCGCGTTCCTCGGGCTCGGCAGCATCTGGGCGCAGGGGCTCAGCGGGAGCGCGGCGCTGCAGATGGCGACGCCGAGCGCGATGCAGCCGGCGACACGCGCGATCGTGGAGGCGGGCGGCAAGGTGCCGGGCGGCGTGATTCCGCTGTCGAGCACGATTTTCCTCTGGCAGAGCCTCGTGTCCGTCGTGGTCGAGATCGTGATCGTCACGGCGCTCGTGTACTTCTACGCGCCTTCCGCCGCGCGGGCGCGGAGCGCGGCCGATCTCGGGATCGATCTCGGGCGCTCTCCGCTCGAGGCCGACGAGCCGCCGCGAAAGGCGACGCCGGGGGAGTGGCTCGAACATTCGCCCATCCCGAGCTTGCTTTTCGTCTTGCTGGCAGGCGGCTACCTCGTGGGGTACTTCGCGTCGAGCGGGCAGGGGCTCAATGCGCTGAACCTCAACACGGTGAACCTGATCTTCCTGACGCTCGGGGTGCTCCTGCACGGGACGCCGGCGCGGCTGATGCGCGCGGTGAAGGAGGCGACGCCGGGCGTGTGGGGCGTGATCCTGCAGTTCCCGTTTTACGCGGGGATCGCGGCGCTGATCGTCAAGACGCACCTCAACGAGACGATCGCGGGGTTTTTCGTGGGGCTGTCGACGCCCCGAACGTACCCGGCCGTCGTGGCGGTGTACTCGGCCGTGCTCGGGGTGTTCGTGCCGAGCGGGGGGTCGAAATGGGTGATCGAGGCGCCGTACGTGATGCAGGCGGCGCACGATCTGAAGGTGCACCTCGGCTGGATGGTGGCGGTCTACGATCTCGGCGAGGCGCTGGCGAACCTGGTGCAGCCGTTCTGGATGCTGCCGATCCTCGGCCTGTTCGGTCTGCGGGCGCGCGACGTGATGGGCTACACGTTCATCGTATTCCTCGTCCTGCTGCCCATTGTGCTGATCCTCGTGACCGTGCTCGGCGCGACCTTGCCGTATCCGCTCTGAACGGGCGCATGCGGCGCGACGCGGGACGTCAAAATCCCGTTGAAATCCTGCGGGTTGTGATAACGTGCACGTTCTGCGACTGCAGAATTGATCGCCGTATGTTGCAGAATTGAGATACGTGGGGTGGGGAGGGGACGTAAGTGTTGGAAAGCCCGAATGGATCCCATTGGCCCGCGGGTTGCTCCTAGGGATGGGCGAGCGCCTGCTCCGGTCCCCCCCCCCCACCGTCGAGTAGGCGCTCTTTTTATTTTGTGTTTCACCCCGGCGGTGCCCCCGGGACGTGGCAGACGGAGAGCTTGCCCGTCAGGGTGAGGGTCTCGTCGTTGTTGCCGTCGCGCGTGACGACGGTGGTGAACGTGCCCTCGATCGTGTCGCCCAGCGGGCCGTATTTCGTGAGGGTGAGCTCGAGGTTGGTGGCCGTGCTGTAGGTGGTGTCGCCTCCCTCCGGCCTGTACAGGGCGCCGCCCGTGGTGACCATGCCCTCGGAAAAGAGGGCGGCTGCGAGCGTGAGCCTCGGAGAGCCTTGCGGCGTGGATTCGCGGCATCCGTGGAGGAGGAGCCGGAGAGGGTTCCCCTGGCCGAGCACGTAATCCGTGTGCCCGTTCGCGACGTCGGTGAAAATGTCGCCCCAGGTGCCAAAGCACGCGGCGCCGAGCTGCTTGGGCGCGCCGTCGCCCTCGAATTCGACAAAGGAGGGCGACGGGCAGTCGTAGGCGCTGCCACCATTCCCGCCGCTGCCCGCACTTCCCCCGATGCCGGCGAAGGCGCCGCCGTTCCCGCCGTCCCCTCCGGCGCCTGCGCCGCCCGTGCCGACCGCGCCGCCCATCCCACCCATGCCCGCCGTCCCGCCGACGCTCGTGGACGCCGTTTCGGGCAGAGGGCCCGAGCATCCGACGAGCAGGGCCGTGAGCCCGAAGAACAACGTGTATCGCATGATCATCCTCCCATTCTGCGCGGAGCATGACCGTACACGACAGAACCGAAGGGAGGACGCCTCGCACGGATGCAACGCATCCTTGCAACATTGCGATGCGGGAAGGTCGATCCGACGCGGATCTTCGCGAATCAGGGGGATCCCGAGGTTGGTATACGGGTTGCTCTCATCCCCCGCGAGCGCCTGCTCCGGTTCCCCCCCCCGCCGTCGAGTAGGCGCTTTTTCTTTTTGTTCGCGTGATCAATCGACGCGAACGATGGCCACCTGCTCGATCACGCCCGGTGGGATCACGTCGACCGTGAGGAAATGCCGGCCGATGCCATCCATCCGCTCCGGGATCGCGCCGCCGCCGCCCGTGATGTGCGCCGGGATGCCCGCGTTCTCGAACGCGTAATACGAATGGATGTGCCCGTAAAACGTGAGGTCGACCCCGCCCCGGGCGAGCTGCGCGAGGAGTTTGTCGGCCTCGACGCGGCTCGCGAACGAGCCGTTGCGTGAGCCGACCGGATCGATGGGCACGATGTGCATCGTGACGACGTGCAAGCGGTCGCGACTGCCCTCGAGCCAGCCGTCGAGCCACGTGTAGACCAGAGGATCGAGCGTGGCGCTCGCAGAGTCGAGGAGCGTGAAGCGCACCCCGCGGAAATCGAAGGTGTAGTTTCCGCGGCCGAAATACTCGTGGTAGAGGTCGTCTCGCGTGCCGAGCTCGTGGTTGCCGAGCGTCGAGTAACAAGGGAAGGCGAGGGCCTTCATCTCGCGCTGGAAGGTCTCGAGCTGCTCCACGGTGCCCTGCGAGGTGAGGTCGCCGCTGATGAGCGCGAAGCGGATCCCGGGCGTCTCGTTCATCTTCGTGTAGATGTCCTGGACGCCGTCGATGGCCTCCTGGACGTCGGCGAAGACGGCGAAGCGCCATGGCGTGAGCAAGGCCCGATCGGGCGCGCGGAGAGAGAGCGTGATCTCCTCGTTCGCCGGGAGATCGAGGCGGAACGAGCGCTCCGTGGGGAAAGGCGTGTCGGCGATCGTGACGGCGAGGGGCGCGCCGGCCTTCGTTTCCGCGAAGAGCTCCGCGTCGGGGAGGAGGTTCTCGATGCGAACGTTCCACGTGCCCCCGCCGGAGGCGCCCGTGGTCAAGCGGATCGAGAGCGTGGGCGCGGAGGCCCAGAGGTGAAGCTCGCGATCGCCGAGGCGGCGAACGGCCGCGAGGCCTTCGGCGATCTCGACGCCGACGTCGCCCTGCGAGGCGCGGCCGATTTCGAGATCACGGCGGGCGCGGCCCTCGGCGACGTCGAGGCAAGAGGCGAAGAGCGGCGCCGCGGAGGCGAGGAGGAGCGCGGCGAAGAACGATTGCATGGGCTTCACGGGTTCCCTCCGTACCGAAAGAGGAGCGAGGCGCGGCCGACGAGCGCCGAGCCGCCCTGCACGTCGAAGAACGCGCCCCAGCGGGGCGTGAAGAAGAGCCGGGTCTGGGCCCCGAAATGCCCGGCGATGCCGCTGCCGAGGCCGGGGCTCTTGAACCCGCCGGCGAAGCCGTCGTGGCGGTGCTCGTAATACGCCATGGCCTCGCCGCGCGGATATCCGCTGTGGCCGAGGTACATGCCGAACGCCATGCGCGGGGTGAGGAGATCGTTCGCCTCGACCCCGATGCCCGGATACCGATGCGCGGCATACGCGATGCCGAGGCCGAGCTCGGCGAAGGAGCCGCGCAGCGTGGGGCCGACGCGGGCGAGATCGAGCCGGCCGAGGAGGTTCAGCTCGCCCGTGGTGACGGAAAACCCCTCGGTGGCGTAGCTGTGGTTCGTCAGGGCGAACTCGACGTCGAGGTACGAGCCGTCGCGCGCGCGCTCGTGTCCGCTCGGGCGCGGGCCGAAGAAGCGATACGCGGCGGAGATGCGGGTGCGGGCGTTCGTGTCGTCGAGCGCGAAGAAGCCGAGCGCCGAGAGGCGAAACGAGCCCGCGCGGAGATCGGCGCCGGGCGTGAGGAAGGCGTTGTGGGCGAAGTTCGGGTCGTGGACGAACGTGACGCCGAGCTGGGTTTCGACCGAGGGGAGGTAGACCGGGGGGCTGCCGGTGCCGCCCTCGGGCGCGAGGACGCCGTAGACGTCGGCGAGGGCCGAGAGGAAAAAGAACGCGGCGCCGGTGACGGTGCCGAGGATGATCGGGCCGATGAACCTGCGGGTGGCGCCGGTCGCGGCCGCGCCGCCGAGCCCGGCGACGATGAGCCCGAGCCCGGCGCCCTCGGCGCCGAGGAGCACGAGGCCGGTGCGGGTATGGCCGAGGACGAGGTGCCCGGTGCCATGCACGAGCGCGCCGGGGACGAAGGATCCCGCGACGGCGAGGCCCTTGCGGGTGCTCGTCGGGGGGGGATTCGGCGCGGTTTTCGCGGCGGCCGGCGCGTCGGTTTTGCGGGGGGCGTCGTCGGCGGCGGCAGGGAGCGTGGCGAAGAGAAGGAAGGCGGCGGCAGCGAGGGCCGGTCCGGGTATCGATGTCCGCCGCGAGGGAGCGATGAACCCTGTCACGAGGGCGGAGCTTAGCTGAAAATCACGCTTGTATTTCCAGTCTGAACGGCTGTTTAATGCTCGGCGGAGGCGTACCAGCGCGAGGCCATCCATGAACCGGATGAAACACGGGGCACTGTATCTTTCGGCGCTGCTCCTTTTGGGGATGGTCGCCGCGTGCGGCGAAGACGCGCCCTCCACGACGCCCGGATCCACGGGCGGCAGCGGCGGCACGGGAGGCGAAGGCGGCTCCGGCGGGGCGCCGTTCGTCCCGCCAGGGCCTCCCGGGAACGAGACCGTGAGCGCCGGCGACGTGATGAGAAGCCCGAGGTACAAGATGGTCTTCACGCTCGGGCAGCCCACGCAGAACCAGTCGAAGACGACATCGCCCAGCTATCGGATGCAGGGCGGACTCATTGGAGCGAACGGGAGCTTGCCATGAGCAACGGGATGATCACGCGCCTGATCTCGGCCTCGGCCTGCGCGCTCGCGCTCTCTGCCGGCGCCGTCGCCGCAGAGGCCGCGGTGCCGCAGACCATCACCCACCAGGGGCGGCTCTACGACGCCGCCGATGTCCCGGTGAATGGCACGCTCAAGGTGAGGTTCGCCCTCTACGCCGATCCCGCGGCGGTCGATCCGATCTGGACCGAGTCGCACGACATCACGTTCGAGGAGGGGTATTTCTCGGCAAACCTCGGGACGCTCACGCCGTTCGAGAAGAACGTCTTCGACGGCTCGGTGCGTTACCTCGGCGTGACGGTCGGCGACGATCCCGAGATGACGCCGCGCTCTCCGGTGCAGAGCGTGCCGTATGCGATGGTCGCCGGCGACGCGATCGGCGACATCCACCCGACGTCGGTCTGGGTCGGCGGGACGATCGTGATCGACGGGACGGGCAAGTGGGTCGGAGATCCGACGGGGCTCGTGGGTCCCGAGGGGCCGCAAGGTCCGGTCGGCGCGACGGGCGCGCAGGGGCCGAAGGGCGATACGGGCGCGAAAGGCACGACGGGCGCGACAGGCGCGAAGGGCGATACGGGTTCGCAGGGCCCGAAGGGCGATACGGGTGCGCAAGGCCCGAAGGGCGATACGGGTGCGCAGGGGCCGAAGGGCGATACGGGTTTGCAGGGTCCGAAGGGCGATACGGGTTCGCAGGGTCCGAAGGGCGATACGGGCGCGAAAGGCGCGACGGGCGCGACGGGCGTCGTGTCGACCACGAGCCTCGACGCGCCGGGCATCACCGTGAATGGCAGCTCGCTCGCGTTCGCCTGGGCGGCCACGCCGGTCAGCGTGACCGTCGCGGCCGGGCAGCGGATCACGGGCTCGGCGGTGGCCATCCTCGGGTCGAGCTCGGGCTCGGCCACCTCGGTGGGCTTCGGGCTTTGTTACCAGGCCGCAGGAGGCTCGATCATCACGTTCTACCCGTCCTCGTACTCCATCACCGCGAGCATCTCGGCGCGCGCGCCGTTCGCCGCCGCGGGCACGGTGTCGGGCCTCGCGGCAGGGACGTACAACGTCGGGTTCTGCGTGCGGAACGTGTCGCCCACCGCGCTGAACTCGAACGACGCGATCAACGGCTGGGTCATGGTGACCAACTGAACGACGGGCGCCCTCGTTCGTCGTGTCCATCCCTTCGATCCTCGTAGAGACGATCACGCGCGCGGCGCACGCCTTCGCCCTCGCGATCGCGCCGCCGCTCTTCGCGCCCGAGCCCGCGCCCGGATCGATCACGGGCGCGCTTCTAGCGACCGTCGTGCTCGCGGCGGTGGTCTTCGGCGCGCTCCGCCTCGGCGCCCGCGTCCGCTCGACCGAAGCGAGGATCGCCGCCGCCGCGCTCGTCCTCTCGGTCGTCGTTTCCCTCGTCGTCGGCGCGTACGTCCGCGGCCCCCGTGCGCCGCTCGGCCGCGGCGTGCTCTTCGTGGCCGTGCCGCTCTGGACGGGCCTCGCCGCGTGCGCCGCGATCGTGGCTCCGCGCAGGAACGCGCGCCTCGTCGCGTCCGCCGTCGTGGCGCTCGGCCTCGTGCTCTTCGGCGCGTCAGCCGAGTGGCTCTTCTCGACGCCGCAAATGTGGTGGCAGACCGTGCTCCGCGACGGCGACGCGCGGCGCGCCCTCGAGGTGATCATCGGGCCGCACGCGCGCGCCCGTGATCACGCCGCCGCGCTCGCGGTCGTCGATCGATGTCTCACGCGCAAGCCCGCGAGCTGCGCCTGCGCCTCGCGCCGAGCGTTCGTCATGCTGCACCTGCGAGACGTTCCTCGCGCGCTCGATGCCGCCGAGGCCGCGGCGACGCAGTGCCCGACCGATCCGCTCGTGCATGCTGCGCATGCAGCAACGCTCGCGGCGAACGGCGAGGGGAAGCGGGCCGAGGAGGTCGCGCGCGCGGCGCTCGTGGACGGAGGCGAGCCGCTGCTCGAGTACGCGCTCGCGCTCGCGCTCGATCAGCAAGGTCGGACGGCGGAGGCGGTCGCGTCCGCCCGGCGGGCGTACGAGGGCGGCGTCGGTCGCGACGCGGCGGTGCTGCTCGGCGCGCTGCTCATCCGCGAGAACGATCTCGACGGGGCGGAGAAGGTCCTCGCGCCGATCCCGAAGGAAGCCCCGAACGACGCGGAGGCGCTCTTCGATCTGGGGATCGTCGCGGACAAGAAGAACGATTACAACCGCGCCCGCGAGCGCTACCTCGCCGCGCTGCGCGCCGATCCGAGCCTCACGGCCGCGCGTCGGAACCTCGCGCTCTTGACGCTGCGCTTCGGCATCCTCGAGGAGGCCAAACACCACGCGCGCAAGCTCGTCGACGCCACGCCCGGCGACGCGCGGAGCATCGAGCTCTTGCGGCGCATCGAGCTCGCGAGCGTCGAACGGTCCGCGCGACCGCCGCAGGCGCCCGCGCCCTGAGGCAAGCCGTTGCGCCGGGGCGCTGCCCCGGACCCCGCGGGGGCTATCCGCCCCTCGACCCGGACCAGGGCAAGCCCTGGACCTCAGGGGGAAGAACTGCGCTCCGCGCAGTTCTTCCCACAGGCCGGTAGGACCGCCTTGCCCGTCGAGACGTCAGCGCTGCCGTCTTGGCTGGCAAGGTCGTCGCCGGTCTTGAACCCCGGGCTCGTTCGATGAACTGCGCATCGCGCAGTTCATCGACCCCGAGTCCAGCGCTTGCGCTGGTCCGGGTCGAGGGGCGGACAGCCCCTCGTCGGGTCCGGGGTGAAACCCCGGCGCTACGCTCATCGGTACGGCCCGAGGCTCGTCGCGCCCGCGAGCGCGGCGACCGCGGCGGCGAACGCGTCGGCCGTGCCGAGCACCTCCTCGGGATCCTGCACGAGCGGCAAGCGAATGCCGATGCGGGACTCTTCGAGCAGGGGCTCGCGCCCCGTGGCCTTCGTGAGCGTCTCGCGAACGGAGGCCGGCAGATCACGCTCGGGCCGCGGCGACCAGAGCCGACTCTCGGCCGGACGATCTTCCTCCCAGCGGTGATCGAGCGACATCACGATCCCGGCGCGGGAGAAGTTTTCGAGCGCGAGATCGCCGACCCGCAGGCGCGCGCCGCGTTGCTCGGCGAACTGCTGGAAGGCGGGCAGAGACGGCGCGAGCGCGGCGGGCGGGGGCAACGCGGCGATCGCCTTCGCCAGGCGATGCGCGAGCATCTGCGCCCGCGCGAGGAACCGCTCGAGGCCCGAGACCTGGTAGACGCCGCCTTTCTGCACGATCACCGCGTGCTCGTCGTCGAGCGCCGCCTCGTCGAAGACCTCGAGCGCCTCGCTCACCTCGGCGCCGAGCAAGCTCGCCGCCTGCATGGGCTCGCGCGCCTGCACCGTGAAGCGCTTCGCGAGGCGCTTGTCGAGGCCGGGCAGCTTCGCGCCGAAATCGGTCCATCGCCGCTCCGCGAGGCGCAGATCGAGGCCCAGCGCGGGGAACGCGAGCTCGGCCGCGACACACGGCCCGAGCCCCTCGCGGTGCTCCTCGGTCACCTCGACGCGGATGCCACGCACGTCGAGGACGAGCGCGGCCTGCTCGGGATCGAAGTCGACGACCGTGGAGCCCGCGGCCCGGGCCGAATCGGCGACCGCGCGCCACACGGACAGATGGCGCTGTTTGCCGACGAGCGGCAGGCCCTTCGCGGGCTTGCGCAGGCCTCTCTGGCGCTCGACGACGACGGGCACGCGCAGGGACAGATCGCGACCGAAGGCCACGACAGCCGTGACCTCGAGCGCATGATCGACGCGGATGAAGGGCGAATGGAACGTGGGCACGAGATCGGGCGGGATGCCGATCCGGAACGGGATCGAGGCGCCCTCCTCGGGCGTGCCTTCGAAGAGCGTCCAGGTGCGGCGCTCGATCTCGGCGGGGCCGGCGCTGCTGGTGACGAGCGCCGTTTCGACGACGCTCGCCGACAGCTCGACACGCCGAAGCCTGCGATCTCCGAGGCCCGTGAACGCGACGGCGCCCACGAGGGTGCCCAGGAGGGGCAAGCGTTGATCCTCGACGGAGAGCTCGACCACGGGAGCCTCGCCGCGGTGCTCGCCTGCCTGGGTCGTGAACACGCGCGGCTCGGGGGGCACGGCGCTCGTGGTCGGCACCCGTATCGGGATGACGTAGGCCTCGTGGCGATCGGGCCACCACGGGATGTGCACGTGGACCGAGAGCTCGTACTCGATCGTGGCGTATCCACTGCGATAGGTGGGCGGCAGGTCCGGCGGCAGAGGAAAATCGACCGCCTGCTCCCAGGTCCCGGGCTCGAGGACACCCGCGGGAAAACGCTTCCCGAGCCGCACGATCTCGCGGCGATGGTATTTGCGGGTCGAGGTTTTTCCGTTGGACGACGTGCGCCGATAACGCGACTCGCGGCCCACGAGTTCGACGTCGATCGCGTCGAAGGGCGTTTGGGTCCTGGATTTCAGGTGAACGTGGACGCGGAGTGTTTCGCCGGCGCTCGGCTCGGACGGGTCGAGGTAGACGGTGACGTCGGGGCGGCTGCGCATCGGTGCGAGCCATCATCCACGAGGTGGCGCCCGGGGCACAAGCTCAAGGCCTCGGGCCCGTGGAGACGAGCCAGGCGTGGTAGGCGCGATAGGCCGCGTGCCATGCGGCGTGCGTCGACGCGTCCTTCTGGACGAGGCGCTGGTAGTGCCGATCGAGCTCGTTCTTCTGCTCCGGCGTGATCCGATACCGCGCGAGGATCTCGGGTCGTTTGTCCGGGGCCATCGCGAGCTCGACGGTCAAGGACGCGTGTTGTTCGAGCGTGAGCAGAGGCGGCGGCAGGCGCGGCTCGGGCTCGACGCGGGGAGGCGGGGCGGAGGCTCGGGCGGGGGGCTCGGGGGGCGCGAGCTTCGGGGGGACGAGCACGG
>NZ_JASBQE010000182.1 GCF_029960785.1 Polyangium sp. 15x6 | reverse complement strand
TGTCCGCCCCTGGACCCGGACCAGCGCAAGCGCTGGACCCGGGGTCGATGAACTGCGCGATGCGCAGTTCATCGAACAGGCCGAGGCAAGACCAGCGAAGGCCCTGCCAGTCAAGGCAGCTGCGCTGACGTTTCAAGCGGCAACGCTCTCCCACCGGCCCGTTGGAAGAACTGCGCGGAGCGCAGTTCTTCCACCCTCGGTCCAGGCCGTGCCTGGTCCGGGTCGAGGGGCGGACAGCCCCCGCGGGGTCCGGGGCAGCGCCCCGGCGCGACGTCCCCTAGCCCCACGTCCGCCACAGGAACAGCCCCACCACGATCACCACGAGCGCGACTGCGATGCCCCAGACGAGGCGCGCTTGGCCCTCCTCGGGCCGCTTTGGCGCGGCGCGCGTGCTGCGCGGGGCGACGACCTCGATTTCCCGCCGCCCTGGTTTGTCCCCTGCCCCTGGCGGGAGATCCTTCTTCTCCCCGAGTACACGCAGCCACTCGGCGAGTGCGCCGATTTCGCGCGTGATCTGGTCGAGCTGCGTCTCCGTGTTGTCTGCGATCGTCCGCAGCACGGCTGGCTCTGCCTCGCCTCGCTGCTCCTGCGCCTCGCGCAGGATCGCGCCGAGGAGCGAGAGCCGCTCCAGCACCTCGCGCATCGGGGTCATCTTGTCGCGCAGGCTCGTCACCTTCCGGGCGAGACCGTCGATCCGGCCAAGCGCGTCCTCCAGATCGCGCAGCCGCTCCTGCTGGTAGGACGCGACGAATGCTTCCAGCGCCTTGCGCATGTCGTTCGCCGCGGAGAACCGCTCCTCCGCCTCGAACGCGAGCGCCTTCATGAGCACGTGGTAGAGCCCCTCCGGCATGAACGCGGGCCGCGCGGGCGGCTCGTGCAGGAGCTTCGCGCGCCGCTCGATGATCTCGTGCACGCGCCCGTCGGTCGCTGCCGGGTACGGGACCGACCCCGTCGCGAGCTCCCACAGGACCGACCCGATCGCGTGCATGTCCGACGCGGCGCCCACCTTCTCGCCCGTCGACTGCTCCGGGCTCATGTATGCGGCCGTGCCCGCCGTGCCGGGCATGCCCACGAGCGAAAGCGAATCGCTCTCGCCTTGCACCTGATCGAAGGCCCAGAGCCCGAGGTCGGTGATCTTGACGTCGTAGCCCTCGCGCTCGGGCACGTACCGCACGAAGATGTTCGCCGGCGTGAGATCGCGGTGGACGATGCGGTGAAAATGCATCTTGGCCGCGCCGCGCAGCATGGCGATGCCGATGCGGGCCACCTGCGCGGGCGGCAGGCGCCGCTCGATCGCGGGCAGCGCGGCCACCACCTCGGCGAGCGTCTGCCAGGGGACGTACTCGAGCGCGAGGTAGGCCGGCGCGACATCGTCGAAGCCGAGCACGTCCACGAAGAACTGCTTGTGCTGCGCGAGCATCTGCGCCGCGGCCACCTCGCGGCGGAACATCTCCTTGAGCGACGCCTCGAGCTCCGGCGCGCCCTTCTGGATGACCTTCACCGCCACCCACGGCCGATCCTTCGACGCCTGATCGTAGGCCCGGAACACCGCGCCCATGCCGCCGCGGCCGAGCAGCTCGACGAACAGGAAGCGGCCACGCAAGACGTACGGCATCGCGGCCCAACCCTCGGCGGGGCGCGGACGCTCGCAGGCGCAGGAGAGCTGCGAGCCATCGGTAAAAGTCCGCCAGCACTCGTCGCAGACGAAGAGCAGCGGCGCCGCGCCGGCCGGGGTCGCGGTCACGGAGGGCGGCGGGCCGTCGTAGATGTGGGCGACGCCGGGGAGGGCCTCGTTGCGGAAGAAGGGCGACGACGGGGTGCGGGGCGAGAGGGGCCGGGCGCGCATCGTCGGCGCGGGGCGGCTCGGTGGCGGCGTCACCACCGCGGCGCCGCCCTCCTCCGCCGGCTTTCGATCGTCCTCGGCCTTGTCGGTCGTCACGGGTAGAGCGCCTCGGAGGCGAGTATCTCTTGCCCTTCGGCAGAAAGGAAGCTCAGGGACGCGCGAGCCGGAACGACCGATCGTACGCGGAGAGCGGCGGATACGTGAGCGGCGCCGTCGTGTGCCAGGCGAGCAGGCGCTCTCGGTAGGCGGCGAGCATGCGCGCGCGATCTTCCTGCGTGCTGCGCGCCGGTGCCCAGGCGACGAAGGGCGGCAGCACGTCGAAGCCCACGTAGCGGAAGACGCCCTGGTTGACGGGCGCGAGCAGCATGTTCATGTCGCCGGCGAGGCCCGTCTCCTCGTACATCGTCGCGGGCCCGCCCGTGGTGATGGAGGCCATCGCGCGCTTGCCGCGCATCGTTCCGTGATCGTACCAGCGCCCCGCGCCGTAGACGCGCTGGAAGGCGAACACGCGATCCACCCAGCCCTTCAGGATCGCGGGCATCGAGAACCACCACATCGGGAACTGGAAGATCAGCGCGTCGCAGGCGAAGAGCTTTTCCATTTCGGCCTGCACCGCGGGTGCGAAGCCGTTCGTCTCGACCGCGTGGGCCTCTTCGATCTGCTGCTTGAAGACGTCGGGGTCCTTGCGGCTCGTGAAGTTGTGCGGCCCCGAGACGGGATTCCAGCCCATCGCGTAGAGATCCGACACGACGACCTCATGCCCCCCGCCCTCGAACGTCTCGACGGCGAGGCGCGTCATCGCGGCGTTGAAGCTCTTCGGCTCCGGGTGCGCGTGAACGATGAACACCTTCATGGCGTGGCGCTCCTTCAAGAAAGACGGCGTCCCCCCCCGGGGGCGCCACCCGCATCGTATCAGCGGAAGAAGTCGAAGCCCGTGCCGACCCCGCGTTCACGCGCGGCCGCATGCACGACCCGCGCGAGCGCGACGTCTTGCACGGCGAGCCCGGTCGAATCGAACACCGTGATCCGCGCGCCCTCGCGTCCAGGGCGCTTGCCCGCCAGGACCTCGCCGAGCGTCGCGTGGATCTGCTCGCGGCGGAGCAGGCCCGTTTCCAGGGGGACGTTCACCTCGCCGCTGTGCGTGGCCTGCTCCCAGTCGTCGATGACGACGCGGCCCTCGACGAGGATCGCGGGATCGAGCTCCTGCTTGCCGTGCGCATCCGCGCCGATGGCATTCACGTGCGCGCCTTCCTTGACCCACGCGCGCTTCACGACGGGCGCGCGCGCCGGCGTCGAGGCGTTCACCACGTCCGCGCCCGAGGCCTCTTCGAGGGAGACGACGCGGCCGCGCGCCTCTTCGGCGAAAGCGCGCGCGGCGTGCTCGGAGACGTCGGCGCAGAGGACCTCGAACGTGTCGCCGTAGACCGCGCGATGCGCCTCGAGCAGCGTGCGCGCCTGCACGCCGCAGCCGACGAACCCGACGGTCTTCGGGGGGCGCGGGGCGAGGTGCTTCGAGGCGATCGCGGCGGCGGCGCCGGTGCGCACGGCCGTGAGGAGCGTGGCATCCATCACGGCGAGGGGCAGCGCCGTCGCGGGATCGGTGAGGATGTACATGCCCATGACGGCGGGCAGATCGAAGCGCGCGGGGTTCTCCGGGTGGGAGTTGACCCACTTGACGCCCGCTGCGCCGTCCACGTACGCGGGCATGGCGCGCAGGTCGCCGTGGTAGGCGTCGAGCTCGAGGTAGACCTTCGGCGGCATGAGCGCGCGGCCTTCGCCATGCGCGGCGAAGGCGGCCTCGACCGCGGCGATGGCGGCCTCCATCGAGAGGAGCGAGCGGACGTCGGAGCGCGAGAGAAGGATGGTTGCGTGCGGAGGCATGGGTAGGCCGGCGGTATAGCGCGCAGCCTGCTTGAAAGCTCGATCCGCCGCCGGAGCCCTGCGCGGGGACGCCGGACCCCCCCGCCCTCACGAAGCACCGCGGGCTCGCCGCGACGGATGCCGCCTCCCGATCGCAAGCACCCCGCGCCCCTTCGCCAGCGGCGCGCCTCCCGCTCGAACCGCCCCCGCCGACCTTCCTCCGCGAAGGCCACCCCGCCGCAAGGGCCCCGCCCCCCGCGCAAAGGACCCCGCCGACCGACCGAAGGACCCCGCGCACCGGTTTCCGGACCCCGCGCACCGGTTTCCGGACGGCTCCCCCGATCGCCCAGCAGCCTACCTACCCGTCGGAAGCGCCGCGCCCTCGGCCGCGGGCGTGACGGGCGCGGGCGGCGAGGGCGCCGCCGCGTCGTCGTCGTCGTCCTTCTGGGAGGCCCGATCGACGCGCAACTTCTGAAAATCCTTGTCGTTTCGCCCCACGGCATGCGCGAGGCTCCGGCGGAACGTCTGCAGCTCCTTGTCGAACACGACCGCCGTGGCGCGGCTCTCCTTCAGGAGCTTCTGGTACGTCGTGTCCGCGGCTTCCGCCTCCGACCATTCCTTGTTCGCCGCTTCGAGAGAAGGAATCAGCTCTTCGAGCGCGTCGACCTTGTAGGGGAGCGGCTTGCCGTCTGCCGTGGTGGCTTCCTCCAATACCTCGGCGAGCCGGCCCCCGTCCTCGATCACGTCATCGGGTACGTCGGGCTTGTCGCCGAAGGTCGAAGCATCGAACTCCGGGACGTCGCGCACGAGCAAGGGCAACCAGCCCTGGATGCGCCGGAGCAGGGTGGCGACCGCCCCTTTGCCCTCGCTCATTTCACGTCGCCAGGTGTTTTCGTACTTCGCGGCGGCGTCGTATGCGGCGATGAATGCGGCGGCCTTGCCGGGCAAGGTGGTCGCATACGCGGCAATGACGGGCGACTCGGAGGCCCTGCGCTCCTGCACGCGCTTGGCGCGGGTCGCGAGGCGGCGGAGCTTCCATGCGGGGGTGGTTGCCATCGAGAGGATCCTTTCCAGAAAGGTGCGGCTCGAAGGAAACCCGGAGGGAGGGGAAAAGGTCAAGGGGCATTCACGGCGGGCGCCGTCACCGAGAGCCGTGCGGCCCGATCTTCTTCGGTGATGGTGATGTCGATCGGCTGGCGTTCCCCGAACTCGATCGCGTTCGTGAAGGCCGCAAGCCCCCGGTGGCGCAGCCAAACCTCCGGTGCCGATTTCTCACCCTTCGGCATATAAGTAGCATGTCGTATCCGCCGCCTTGTACGGGCGAGTGAGCAAGGTCTTCAATGGTCGTTGGGAGAGGCTACGCGCTCCGGGAGAAGATCGAGGAAACCGCCGATTTTAGCCTGTACCGCGCGTGCCGCGAGGGCGACGGCGTCCCGGTCTTGCTGAAAATCCTGCGCGCGGAAGGATCGACCGGCGCCGAGGTCGCGCGCTTCAAGCACCAGTACGAGCGCATCGCGCGCCTCGCCTCGCCCCGCCTCGTCGCGCTGCGCGGCGTCGAGGCGCTCGCCGGCTCCTTGATCGTCGTCCTCGAGGACTTCCCGGGCAGCGATCTCGCGCGGATCCTCGCCGCGCGCCCGTCACGCAGGATGCCGGTCGGCGAGGCGCTCGATCTCGCGGCCGCGCTCGCCGAAGGCCTCGCCGCGGTGCACGCGGCGGGGCTCGTCCACCGCGACCTGCGCCCGCAAAACGTGCTCGTCGGCGCGCACGGCGCGGTCAAGATCACGAACTTCGGCGTCGACGCCGAGATCACCCGCGCGCACGAGCGGCTCTACGAGCCGGCGGTGATCGCCGACGTGCTGCCCTATGTCTCCCCCGAGCAGACCGGGCGCATGAACCGCGGCGTCGACTACCGGACCGACCTCTACGCGCTCGGCGTCATCCTTTACCAGATGCTCACGGGTCAGCGCCCCTTCGAGGTCCTGGACCCGATGGAGCTCATCCACGCGCACCTCGCCCTCGCGCCCGCGCCGCCGTCCCGCGTCGATCCGACGATCCCCGAGGCCGTCTCCGACGTCGTGCTCAAGCTGCTCGCGAAGAACGCCGAGGACCGCTACCAGAGCGCCGAGGGCCTGCTCGCCGACCTCGAGCGCTGCCGTGAAACCCTGCGCGGCACGGGGACGATCGAACCCTTCGTCGCGGGCCAGCGCGATCGTCAGGACCTCTTCCGGATCCACCAGAAGCTCTACGGCCGCGAGCATGACATCGAGGCGCTCACCGCCGCGTTCGAGCGCGCGCTCGCGGGGTGCCGCGAGATCGTCCTCGTCTCCGGCTACTCGGGCATCGGCAAATCCTCGCTCGTTCACGAGATCCTGAAGCCGCTCGCGCGGCAGAAGGGCTATTTCACGAGCGGCAAATACGACCAGTACAACCGCGACACGCCCTACAGCGCGGTGATCCAGGCGTTCGACGGCCTCGTGCGGCAGATCCTCACCGAGAGCGAGGCGCGGAGCGAGGCGTGGCGGAGGTTGCTCCTCGACGTGCTCGGCCAGAACGGGCAGGTGATCTGCGACGTCATCCCCTCGCTGTCCCACGTGCTCGGCCCGCAGCCGCCCGTCCCCGAGCTCGGGCCCGTCGAGGCGCAGAACCGCCTGAACCGGTGCTTCTTGCTCTTCGTCTCGGTGTTCGCGCGGCACGCGCACCCGCTCGTCCTGTTCCTCGACGATCTGCAGTGGATCGACCCCGCGAGCCTCGGGCTGCTCCGCGCGCTCCTCGCCGACGACTCGCTCGATGCGCTCTTCTTCTGCGGCGCTTACCGCGACAACGAGGTATCGCCCGGGCACCCGTTCGTCCTGGCGATCGAGGAGCTCGAGCAAGCCGGGCTCGTCGTGCGCGACATCGTCCTCGCCCCGCTCGCGCGCCCGCACCTGCTCGAGATGCTCTCGGACAGCCTCAAGCGCGACGACTGCGGGCCGCTCGCCGACGCGGTGCTGAAGAAGACCGGCGGCAACCCGTTCTTCGTCAAGCAGTTCGTCCGGTCGCTGCACGACCACGGCGTGCTCACGTACACAGCCGGGTCGGGATGGCGCTGGGACCTCGCCAAGATCGATGCGCTCGCATACACGGACAACGTCGTCGACCTCATGGTGCGCACCATCGCGCGGCTACCAGCGACGACCCAGGCGGCCCTGAAGCTCGCCGCGGCGATCGGCAACCGGTTCGAGCTCGACGTGCTCGCCACGGTGAGCGAGTGCTCGCCGGAAGACGCGTACGGCCGCCTCGATCCCGCCGTGAGCGAGGGGCTCGTGATGGCCCGCCGCGAGGACTACCGCTTCGCCCACGACAAGGTCCAGGAGGGCGCCTATGCGATGATCCCGGAGGCGGACCGGCCCGCCTTCCACCTCCGGATCGGCCGGCTGCTCGCGGACAAGCTGGACCTCTCCGAGAGCCAGAACCTCTTCGACGTCGTCGGCCACCTGAACAGCGCGGGCGACCTCGTGTCGGACCCTGCGGAGCGCCTGCGCCTCGCCCGGATGAGCTTCGAGGCCGCCTGCCGCGCCGAGGACTCGGCCGCCTTCGGCGCCGCCCTGCGCTACCTGAAGCTCGGCCTCCTGCGCCTCCCGGAGGACGCCTGGACGTCGCAGTACCCGCTCCGCCTCAGGTACGCGATGAAGACCGGCCTCATGCTCTCGCTCTGCGGGCGGCACGACGACGCCCTCGCGATCCTCTCCGATTGCCTGGAGCACGCCGCGAGCCGGCTCGATCGCACCGAGGTGCTGCGGCTCAAGATGAACGTGCAGGTGCTCAAGAACGACCTGCCCGCCGCGCTCGCGGAGGGGCTCGACGCCCTGCGCCCGTTCGGGATCGACCTGCCCCCCTTCCCCGACGAAGCCACGCTCGACGCCCAGATCCGGGCGACGATGGATCTCGTCCGGAAAAAGACGATCGAGGCGCTGCCAGGTCTGCCGCCGCTCGCGGATCCGGAGATCCTCGCCATGCAGGACGTGCTCCAGGAGCTCTTTCTCCCCTGCTACTTCCTGGCCACGAACAACCTCGGCATCACGGTCGCGAAGATCCTCGAGAACACGCTGCGCCACGGACTGTCGAAGAACTCGGTCTTCGGCTGCGTCAACTTCGGGATGGTCCTCTGCGCCCGGGGCGACATCGCGCTCGGCTACCGCTTCGGCCGCGCTGCCATCGACCTCTGGGAGCGCTACCCGGACAAGAAGTCCGAGGCGATGCTCCGCAACATTTTCGGCGCCTTCGTGCAGCACTGGAGAGAGGGCTATCTCGCCTGCAAGGAGATGCTGTTCGCAGGGGTGCACGCCGGGCTGGAGACAGGCCAGTACATCTGGTCGTTCTACAACACGGTCAGTGGCATGACGCTCAGCCTGCTCCGTGGTCCCCCGATCTCGGAGCTCATCGCCGAGGCGCGGAGCTACCAGCGGATATGCGAGCTCGACGAGTTCAACGCCATCACCTGGATGGTCCGCGCGGTCAGACAGCTCGCGCACCAGCTCTCGAACGAGACCCCGCACCCGGCCGCGCTCAAGGGAACGTGGATCGACATCGACGAGGTGATCGTGGAGTGCCGCCGGATCGACAACCAGGCCTCGCTCTTCTACGCCCACTTCTACGTCGTGCTCTTGGCCGTCTTCCAGGGCGCGTTCGAGGAAGCGGCGCGCACCGCGCTCTCGCTGAACACCGAGATCCCGGCGTCGGCGGCGGGCTGGCTCGGCATTCCCGTGTTCCATTTCTACGCCGGCGTCGCGTTCACGCAGGCGGCGGACGTGGTCTCCCCGGACGAGCGCGCGCTCTTCCTCGCCCGCGCGGGGGTCTGCACCGAAAAACTCTCGCGCTGGGCGGAGTTCTGCCCGGAGAACCTCGGGCACCGCAGCGCCCTGCTCCGCGCCGAGCTCGAGCGCGTCCGCGGCGACGCGCGCGCCGCCGGGGATCGCTACGACGAGGCGATCGCCCTCGCGCAGCGCGGCGGCTTCCTCCACGACGAGGCGCTCGCCAACGAGCTCGCCGGCCTCTCGTTCCGCGCTCTCGGCAAGACCACCATCGCCCGCGCCTACCTGACCGAGGCGCACAGGGCCTACGGCCGATGGGGCGCGACCGAGGCGATGCGGCGCCTCGAGCGCTCCTACCCCGACCTCGTCCCGGGCGAGAGCCTGCGAGGCGAGAGGAGCCCGCAGGCCGGCGCCGCGCTCGACATCGGCTCGGTGCTCAAGGCTTCCCAGGCCATCTCGGGCGAGATCGTCCTCGACCGCCTGCTCGACGCGCTCATGCGCATCCTGGTCGAGAACGCCGGCGCGCGGCGCGGCGTCCTCCTGCTCCTGCGTGACGGACGGCTCGTCGTCGAGGCCGAGCACCGCACCGGCGAGGCGGCCGTCCACATGCTCGGCGCGGCGCCCCTCGAGGGCCGCCAGGACCTGCCGGCCAGCGTCGTTACGTACGTGGCGCGGACGCGCGAGACCGTCCTGCTCGACGACCTCACGATCGACGGGCCGTTCGGGCGCGATCGCTGCTTCGCCGGCGGTGCGCCGTGCTCCTCGCTCGCCGCGCCCATCGTCTACAAGGGCCGCCTCGCCGGCGTGATCTATCTCGAAAACGACCTCACCCGCTCTGCCTTCACCCCCGATCGCGTCGAGGTGATCCGGCTCCTTTCCGCTCAGGCAGCCAACTCCATCGAGAATGCGCGCCTCTATGCGGATCTGCAGCAGGAGAACGCGGAGCGACGGCGCGCCGAGGAGGTGCTCCGCTATTCCTACTCGCTCCTCGAGGCCACGCTCGAATCGACGACGGACGGCATCCTCGTCGTCGACGACGAGCAGCGCGTCGTGCGTCAGAATCACAGGTTCGCGGCGATGTGGCGCATCCCGGACGAGATCCTCTCCACCGGGTCGGGCGACACGTTCCGTAGGTTCGTCTGCGACCAGCTCCTCGATCCCGAGGCGTTCCTGCAAAGGATCCGCGCTCTCTATGCCTCGCCCGAGGAGTCCAGCTTCGATGTCATCCCGTTCGCGGACGGGCGCATCTTCGAGCGTTATTCGCAGCCCCAGCGGCTCGGCGGGCGCGTGGTCGGGCGGGTCTGGAGCTTCCGCGACATCACCGCGCGTGTGCGCGCCGAGCAGCAGCGCGATCAGCTGCTCCTGGACGAGCGGCGCGCGCGCACGGCAGCGGAGGAGGCCGTGCACCTGCGGGACGATTTCCTTTCGATTGCCTCGCACGAGCTCCGCACCCCGCTCACCAGCCTGCTGCTCGCCATTCAATCGCTGAAGCAAAGGCTCGCGCGGGGCATGGACGTCGAGCGCGTGCGCTCCGCGGCCGCCCTCTCTGACCGCCAGGCCAAGCGCCTCGGCGACCTCGTCGATATGCTCCTCGACGTCTCCCGGATCCAGGCGGGGAGGCTCGAGCTGCACACAGTGCCCGTCGAGCTGCGCGCGCTCGTCGACGAGGTCGTCGCCCACCTCGGCGATCAGATCGCGCAGTCAGGCAGCGCGCTTGCCGTGCGCGCGGAGCAGCCGGTCATCGGCCAGTGGGACCCGCACCGCCTGGAGCAGGTCGTGACCAACCTCCTCACCAACGCAATCAAGTTCGGAGAACGCCAGCCGATCGACATCACCATCACCGGAGAAGATCGGGTCGCACGGCTCGCGGTGACGGACCGCGGGATCGGGATCCCGGCCGAGGTGCAGGCGCAGCTCTTCGAACGATTTCGCCGCGGCGTCTCGTCGCAGCATTACGGGGGGCTCGGGCTCGGTCTCTACATCACCCGCACCATCGTCGAGGCGCACGGCGGCCGAATTCGCTTGTCGAGCGAGGTCGGCCGGGGCTCGACCTTCTGTGTCGAGCTGCCGCTCTCGAC
>NZ_JASBQE010000181.1 GCF_029960785.1 Polyangium sp. 15x6 | reverse complement strand
CGTCGCGCGCGGCGGCGCGGCGACGCGCGGGGGCGCCGTGACGGCCGGGCGGCCCTTCGGCGGCTCGGCTGCGGCTTGCCCGCCGGGGGAAAGCTCGGCCGTATCGGGCGCTTTGCGCACCACGTAGCGGAGCTTCTTCACCGGATCGACGGCCGTGTAGCCGTCGTCGAGCAGCTCGATCGAGAAGTTGCCGAGCGACCCGTCGTCCCCGCGCATCGCGCGGGCCTTCTGGAGCGCGGGCTGCCACTGCGGCGCCTCCACCGTGAGCTTTGTCGGAGGTTCGGCAGCGGGCCCGGCCGACGAGATTTCCACGAACCAGCGCATCGGTCGTCCATTTGGCGTCGGCGCCTTCCGCGGCGCTCGAACGCGATTCTTTTCTACAGGTGCGGCCGGGGCTGGTCAACGCGCGCGCCCCTGGAATTCGAGGCACCGGGGTTTGGACGAGCCCCGTGCGTCGCGACGAGGTCTCGCGCGGGCCGAACCGGGGATCGTGTAATAAGAGTCCCCCGTGCCCGCCACACTGGACCAAGACGAAACTCGAGCGTCGCCCTCCCTCGACACCGGGCGACGCGAACGCGGAGGCGACGCGGGCTTTTTCGCGCCCGTCCTCGAAAACTGGCCCGCGGTCGACCGCGTGCTCTACCCCGTCTTCGCCTCGGCCTGCGTCGTCTACGCGGCCACCGTGTTCTACGGGTACATGCACGTGCAGACGCGCGGCGGCTGGTCGGCGCCGCTCGACGACGTCTTCATCCACTTCGACTACGCGCGCGCCGCGGCCCGCGGCTTTCCCTTCCAGTGGTCCGAGGGCAACGGCTTCTCGAGCGGCAACACGAGCCTGCTCTACCCGTTCACGCTCTCGCTCGGCTACCTGCTCGGCTTCCGCAGCCTCGACCTCATGGCGTGGGCGGCGCTCATCGCGTGCGTCTCGACCACGTTCTTCCTCGTCGCCGCGGGCCGCGCGTGCGAGCCGCTCGGGCGCGCCGCGAAGTACCTCGTCCCGCCGGCCGTGCTCTCGCTCGGCGCGCTCGACTGGTCGCTCTTCAGCGGCATGGAGAACGCCTTCCACCTCGGCGTCTGGGCGCTCATGCTCCTTCCGATCCTCTCGATCGGACGGACGCCGGGTGATGCGCGCGCCGTGCGCCGCGACGGCCTGCTCGCGGGCCTCGCGGGCGCGCTGCTCTACGCGACGCGGCCCGAGTCCGTCACGAGCATCGCGGTGTTCGCGTTCTACGCCGCGCTCGCCGTCTGGAAGCCCCTCGGCCTTCGCGCCGCGTTCGCCACGCTGCTCCGCGCCTCGATCCCCGGCGCGATCATCGCCGTCGCGCAGGCCGTCGCGAACCGCGTCTTCACCGGCGAGTGGGCGGCTGCCGGCGCGATCGTCAAGCTCGCGCTGAACCACCCCTACATGAACGGGGAGCAGAAGCTCGACGAGTACCTCTCGCACCTCAAGTACGTCGTCCTGCGCAACACCCAGCACCACTTCGCCGACTGGATCCCCGGCCAGAACCTCCCCTGGGGCTGGATCGTCCCGCTCGTCGCCCTCATCCCCTTCTTCTCGAAGAAGACCCGCGGCGTCGCGGCCATGCTCTGGGCGCAGGTCGCGGCTTGGCTCTTCCTCGTCTCGCTGAACGGCCAGGTCCGCTGGCAAAACGAGCGCTACACGATGAGCGCCGTCGCGTGGCTGCTCGTGCTCGCCGCGATGGGCCTCGGCGTCCTCCTCGTGCCCGCGCTCGAAGCGACGCGACGCGCGCGGGGCCTCTTCGCGCTGCGCGTCGCGTTCGCGTGCGGCGTGGTCGTCCTCTACGGCGTCAACCAGGCGCCGAACATGCGCGACCAGATCTGGTTCTTCGGCCGCGCGAGCCGCAACATCCGCGACCAGCACGTCGTCGCGGGCAGGGTCCTCGCCGAGCGCAAGGCGAAGCGCGTGCTCGTCGGCGACGCGGGCGCGCTCATGTACGCCTCGGATCTGCCTGGGCTCGACATCATCGGCCTCGGCGGCTACCACGACCTGCCTTTCGCGCGGGCCGGCGTGAATGGACTCGGCGCCACGATCGAGCTCCTCGAGCGCATCCCGCCCGAGGATCGGCCCGACCACATGGCGATCTATCCCTCGTGGTGGGGCGACCTCCCCGGCCTCTTCGGCCGTCGCCTCGTCGGCGTCCCCGTCGTCGGCAACGTGATCTGCGGCGGCGCGGAGAAGGTCATCTACAAGGCCGACTGGAGCGCGCTCGACAGGAACGGCTGGCCTCGCACGCAACGCGAAGGCGAGCGCATCGTCGACGAGCTCGACATCGCGGACCTCGTCAGCGAAAAGGCCCACGGCTACAACTTCCCGCGCCCTGGCATGGGCTTCGTCGTGCACCGCGTCTTGCCCGAGCCCGGCCAGAGGCTCCGCGAGCTCTTCGACGCCGGCCGCATCGTCCCGCACGGCCAGCCCGAGCTCGCCATGATGAACGCGCCGAAGCGCGGCGGTCGTCTCGTCGTGCGCACCGTCGCGGGCCGACAAGCGGCGGCCGAGGTCCGCGCGGACGGCCGCGTCCTCGGCAAGCTCGAAGCGCGCCCCGGGCCCACGTGGACCGAGCCGAGCATCGACCTGCCGGCCGACCTCCCGCCGCGTTTCCAGCTCGCGATCACGCCCGTCGACGGCGAGTGGATCACCTATCATGTGTGGATCTTGGAGGGCGACGGAGCTCCGTCGGCGGCACGCTGATGCAATGGCAGACGACGATCCCGCTCCGTCTTTTGCTCGCCGTCGCCGTGATCGGCTGCGGCCGGACGGACGCGGAGAACGCGAGGCGTTTGGCGGTGTCCCCGCGCGGCGCGCGCCTCGTCTCGATCCCCGGCGCGACGTTCTCGTTCCGCGATCCGATGATCGAGAAACGCGCTGTCGTCACGGTGAAGCCGTTCCAGATCGAGGCGACCGAGGTGACGGTCTCCGGGTACGCCGCGTGTGTGGGCGCGAAGGCGTGCGTCCTGCCCGCGGGCGAAGGCCGCGTCGAGAAGCACGACGAGCCGATGTGCAACTGGGGCAAGCCCGGCCGCGGCGATCATCCGATCAACTGCGTGAGCCCGGCCGAAGCCGAGGCGTACTGCCAATGGAACGGCGGACGCCGCCTGCCGACGATCTACGAGGCTTACTGGGCGGCGCTCGGCGACGCGCGCATGAGCGAAGAGGAGCGCCTCGGCGAGCGGCACCGCATCTATCCGTGGGGCCGCGACGAGCCGGAGAAGGTCGAGCACTGCTGGCAACGCGGATCCTTCGGCGCGACGCAGGGCGGCGTGATCGGACCGATCACGAGCGCCGCGCCGCCCGTCGCCGTGGACCTCGGCACGTGCCCGGTGGCGAGTTACACGGGGGATCGGAGTCCCTTCGGGCTTTACGACACGGCGGGGAACGTGGCCGAATTCGTCTTCGATCCGAGGCCCATCGTCTGCGTCTCGACCAAAGGTGAAGAACCGTGCCCGCGGGAAGACATGTTCCGCGTGACCGGAGGCACCTGGCACGACCAGGGGCTCCACGGCAATCAGTCGCCCGCGGCCCATCACCCGGTCGCGCGGCAGCGGCATCCTTGGTATGGGTTTCGGTGTGTGGCGGGGGCGGCTTGAGGAGGGGCGTCGCGCTCGCCCTCCTGCTGACGGGGTGCGCCTCGTTCGAGCCTCCGCCGACGAAGACCGCGGCCGAGCTCCTCGCGGCCGGTAATCCCGGGGGCGCGCTCGACGCGGCCGCTCGAGATTACAAGGCGGACGACGCCACCCGGGAGCGCGTCGCGCGCGCTGCAATGGCGGCCGCCGGGCCGATGATCACGGTCGAGGCGATCCCGCTGGACGAGCTGAGAAAAGCGACCGGCATTCACTTCCTGCGCACCGTGGATCCCGCGTGGGTCTTCTTGCGCGTGCGCGGATCGGCGCGCGCCGCGGCCTTCGGCGCCGTGGAGGCGCGCGTGCTCGTCAGGTCCGAGGACAAGCTGCTCTTCGCCCTGCGCAAGGACGCGAAGTCGCTCACCGTGCTCACGGGCGAGACCTATCCGCGCGATATCAAGCACTCGAACCTAAAGATCGCCGATTTCCCATTGCCTTTGCACCTGCTCACGTTCGGCGTGCTCACGGTGCTGACGTCGCGCGTGGAGACGACGTACACGCGGCCGCCGGAGCAGATCGTGCGCGCCGCGATACCGCGCGCCCTCTTGCTCGAGAAGACGCTCGCCGGGAGCTCTACGAATGGCGCTTCTGATCACCGCTTCGTGCTCAGGCGCCCGCAGCACGAGGACGCGCCGTTCTCGCTCGACGTGGTCGTGAATGTCAGGCGGCCCTCGGGCGCGGTCGTGTCGGCGGTGGCGACGGTCCCCGTGCCCGCAGGGGGCCGGCTCGAGGAGCGGCTCGCACGTGCGGCGACGAGCGTCCCCGTCGCGGAGCTCGCGGGCGCGCGCGTGGCGATCGGCCCGGGCGCCGTGCAGGACAGGGGGACTTGCGAGGAAGACTTCCTGCACTCCCCCGGCTCGCCCTGCATCCCGAGCGCGCCGTGGCCCACGGACGAGTTCACGCCGATCGGGCTCGAGCTGCCGCAGATCCCCGAGCGGCGCGCCTCCGCGAAGGAGAGCCGCGCCGCGCGGCCCTCCTGGGTGACCCGTGACGACGATGCGCCCATGCCGAAGGTCGCGTTGCTCGACGCGTCCCTGCCCGTCGGGGCGCAGGTGGAGGGCGGCGTGCTCGCGTGCGACACCGAGGCGTTCAACACCCCGGGAGACGATACCGATCGCGTGTTCGCGAAGGTGACGATCGACGGCCGCTCCTCCACGGTGAGCGGCGACCCTTTCGCGCTCCCCCTGGTCTCGCTCGGCCCGAAGTCCAAGGTCACGGTTTCCTTTTATGACGCGGACTGGCTGAGCGGCTCCGACCACCTCGCCACCGTCGCGCTGAAGCGCGACGGCGCCACCCTGACAGGCTCCGTCGGCTCCGCGGCGCGCCTCGATCGGACGCACGTGGCCTTGAAGTGCCGCATCTTCGATCGGGGCGCCGTGGAGGCGGCGTTCGCGAAGGCGTGGTACCGCGCGGAGGACGCCCTCGACGCGTGCGCCGAGTCGCCGGTGATCGTGCATCCGGAGAAGCGCGATTACGGTCTCGGCGACTCGCTTCTCCCCGAGGCGCAGCGCCGCGTGACCGATGCGGCGGCCTTCGTGGGGTGGAGCGATCCGCGGGTCGCGCGGCTCGTGTCTCGCTGGGACGAGCAAAAGAGGCGGTTCTGGCCGGGCGTACGGCAATCGCTCGAAGGGCTCAAGGCGGATCCTTCGGGCAGGGTCGTGCTGGAGCGCTCCGGCCAGCCCGAGGGGAAGATTCATGGCGTGAGCGTGCGCTGCGGCGCGGCGGTGAAGCGCGACATCGAGGCGCACGGCATGGTCGCGACGCGGCTCTACGACGCGGCGTACCTCCCGGACGTCTGCGCGGTCGACATCGATTTCGAGAACCTCGACAGGTACCCGAAGTACCCGAACACGCTCCTCGACAGGAGCCAGATCGTGCTCGGCGATGGCTACGCGCTCGACGTGATCGCCCTCGACGGCAACGCCGCGATCGCGCCGGGGACGCGGGCGAAGGTCACGCTCCTGCCCAAGGAGACGCCACCTCCCTCGTCACGCGCGGCGAAGCCGTGGAGATTCGTGATGCGCGGCTTCCGCTGGACGGAGATCGTGCCCCTCTCGGCGCCGTGAGGACCGGGGCGCACACGGAGACGGCTTTGGCGCAACGCCACACCGTACCCGGAGCACGCCGACATGCCTTCGGCGCAGCGCCACACCGTACCTGGGGCACGCCGACATGCCTTCGGCGCAGCGCCACACCGTACCCGAGGCACCCGGACATGCCTTCGGCGCGGCGCCACACCGTACCTGGGACACGCCGACATGCCTTCGGCGCAGCGCCACACCGTACCCGAGGCACCCGGACATGCCTTTGGCGCAACGCCACACCACACCCGCGGCACGCCGACATGCCCTCGGCGTATCGCCACACCGTACCCGAGGCACCCGGACATGCCTTTGGCGCATCCCCAAGCCCTACCCGCCGCGCCCGGACCCCTCTTCGCGCCCGCGGATGTGAGAAAACTCGCTCCACGAACCCCCCCGCTCCCCACCCCGTTCCGAGATACGCTCGCCGTCCACCCTCCCGCAGCCCGTCCCCTCTTCCTCCTTGACATCCCCCCGTGCGCTTCGGCCTCCCCCGTGACCCCGCGCAGATCGCCGCCCTCCTCGCCGCGCTGATCGCCCTCGCCTTCGCCCCGCGCATCGTTCGACCTGCAACCAAATCCCGCCTCTTCCTCGCCCTCGCCGCCCTCACGGCCGCCGCCCTCTCCGCCGCGTACGTCGCGCTCTACCTCCGCGGCGGACCTCGCATCATCGACGCCACGAGTTACTTCCTCGAAGCGCGCGCCCTCGCGAACGGCCACCTCGCTTTCCCCCTCGACGAGCCCGTCGCCTCCACGCTCGGCCGCTTCCTCGTCCGCACGGACGGCCCCGACGGGCCCACCGCCGCCGTCCTCTTTCCGCCCGGGTATCCCGCGCTCCTCGCGCTCGGCTTCCTCGCCCACGCGCCCCTCGCAGTAGGCCCGCTCCTCGCCGCGGCCCTCACGATCGCGACCTACGCCCTCGCCGAGCGTGCGGTCCCCGCAGACGCCCCCCTCGCGGATCGCCTCTCGATCCCTCGCCTCGCGACCCTCTTCTCCGTCCTCTGCGCCGCGCTCCGCTACCACACGGCCGACACCATGTCGCACGGCCTCGCCGCGCTCTGCTTCACGAGCGCCCTCGCCCTCGCGCTCACCGCCGTGCGTGCGCTCGAAGCCGGAACCGGAAAGCGCGCCCTTCTCCCCTCGCTCGGCGCAGGCTTCTTCGCAGGCTGGCTCGCCGCGACGCGCCCTCCCTCCGCGCTCGCCCTCCTCCTCGCCCTCGCCTTCCTCGTCGTCACGACGCGCCGCACCACCGCGCGTGCTCCCCGCAGCTCACGCCTCACCGCCCTCGCGCTCCTCGCCCTCGGCGCCCTCCCCGGCCTTGCTCTGCTCGTCGCGCATCAACACGCGGCCACCGGCGAGCTCTTCACCTCGTCGCAGCGCCTCTACTACGCCGTCTCCGACGGCCCGCCCGGCTGCTTCCGCTACGGCTTCGGCGCCTCGATCGGTTGCCTCGGCGAGCACGGCGACTTCGTCCGGCACAACCTCCCGAACGGCTACGGCGCCTACGCCGCCGCCGCGACCACGCTCCGCCGCCTCAAGCAACACCTCGTCGACGCGGGCAACGCCGAGCCCTTCACGCTGCTCGTCCTCTTCGGCGCGGTCCTCGCCACGCGCGCCCCTCGCGCGCGCTTGCTCCCCGTCGCCGTCGCCCTCCAGATCGCCGCGTACGTCCCCTTCTACTTCGACGGCAACTACCCCGGCGGCGGCGCGCGCTTCTACGCCGACGTCCTGCCGCTCGAGCACATCCTCGCGGCGCTCGCCGCCCTGCATATCGCCGCGCGCGCGAACGAGATCGGCCGCGCCTCACGCCGGATCAAAGCCCTCGTCGCCCTCGTCCCGCTCGGCTTCGCCTTCCGCGCCGGCTTCGATCACGCCTTGCTGCGCGACCGTGAAGCCGGCCTCCCGATGTTCGAGCCCGCGCGCCTCGCGAGTCTCCCCGAGCGCGCGCTCGTGTTCGTCGACACGGATCACGGCTTCAACCTCGCCTACGATCCTTGGACCTCGAACGAACGCGCGATCGCCCGTTACCGCGGCGACGCCCTCGACCGCTTCGCCTGGGAGGCGCACGGGCGGCCTCCTGCGTACCGTTACCTCTTCCCCATCCCGCCCGACGGCGAGCCGCCGCCTTCCCCGCCGCACCTCGTCCCGTACTCCTTTGACCCCCAAGCACCGCTCACCGTCGAAGGCGAAAACCTCTGGCCCGCGCTCGCCCAGGAGGGCGCCTGGGCCTTGCCAGCCTGGGCCACCGACGCCTGCGCCTCGGACCGCCGCTGGCTCGCAGTGACCTCTGCCGACCCCACGAAAAGCGGCTCCGTCACCCTCTCGCTCCCCGCACCCTTCCTCACTGGCCGCTCCATCACGCCGCGCCTCGCCCTCCTCGGCCCCGCCTCCGTCACCGTCTCGCTCGTCGTCGACGGACGCCCTGTGCATACCCACGACCTCACGCCCGCCGCGGCCCCGCATCCGCCCTGCGTCACGCTCCCGGCCTTCCCGATCCCGAGCGCCGCTCGCTCGGTCGCGCTCACGCTCCGCCTCGGCCCTCAGCCCGCGGGTTCGCTCGTGACGCTGGACCGGTTGGATTTCTCGGAGAACGAAAGTCGTTGACGCTGAGCGTCCAGGATGCGAGGGGTGTCCTAAGTTCCTGGAATCGTAAGTCGTATCCGTCCGGACGTCACATCAGGTCGGGGGGACGTAGGGACGGGGGGCGGCGTGACGGCCGCCGAGGGGTACTCATGACGAAGAGCGAGCTCATCGACGCGATTGCGGGCCGTGGCG
Source organism: Polyangium sp. 15x6 (assembly GCF_029960785.1). Taxonomy (GTDB): domain Bacteria; phylum Myxococcota_A; class Polyangia; order Polyangiales; family Polyangiaceae; genus Polyangium. The sequence continues at coordinate 2,386 of NZ_JASBQE010000181.1, read as the reverse complement.
AGCTCACCAAGGCTCGCGCCGAGCTCGTGGTCAATTGCATCTTCGATGCGATGACCGAGGCGCTCCAGCGCGGTGAAGGGATCGAGATCCGCGGCTTTGGCAGCTTCACGGTCCGCCCGTACAAACCCTACAGCGGCAGAAACCCGCGCACGGGCCAGCCCGTGCCGGTGCCCGCCAAGCGCCTGCCGTTCTTCAAGGTCGGCAAGGAGCTGAAGGAGCTCGTCAACCAGAGCCGCGCCTTCGCCATCACCGGCGGCAAGGACGACGAGGACGACGACGACATCGACGAGGACGACGAGGACGACGAATGAGCGCCCCGGCCGGGCGAAGCGCCTCCCTGGGCGCCGCTCCGGCCGCGTGACGCTTGCGCGCGGCGCGCCGTCCGGCAAAGTCTCCCCCATGCTTTCCGCCGAGCGTCAGCTGGAGGAGTTGTGCCGGGGCGTCGTGGACTTCCACGTCCGCGCCGAACTCGAAGAGCGCCTGAAGGAAGGCCGGCCCCTGCGCATCAAGGCCGGCTTCGACCCCACGCGTCCGGACCTGCACCTCGGGCACACCGTGCTCATGCAGAAGATGCGGCAGTTCCAGGAGCTCGGGCACCAGGTCGTCTTCCTCGTCGGCGACTTCACGGCGATGGTCGGTGATCCGACGGGCAAGAGCGAGTCCCGGCCGCGCCTCACGCGTGAAGAAGTCCGCGCCGCCGCCGAGACCTACCAGCAGCAGGCCTTCAAGATCCTCGACAAGAACCGGACCGAGGTCCGCTACAACTCCGAGTGGCTCGGCAAGCTCTCGCCCTTCGAGATCGTCGAGCTCGGCGCGAAGTACACCGTCGCGCGCATGCTCGAGCGCGACGATTTCTCGAAGCGCTTCGAGGGCAACGTGCCGATCCACATCCACGAGTTCCTTTACCCGCTGCTCCAGGCCTACGACTCGGTCGTGCTGGAGAACGACGTGGAGCTCGGCGGCACCGATCAGCTCTTCAACCTGCTCGTCGGCCGCGATCTGATGCCGCGTTACGGCAAGCGCGCGCAGATCGTGATGACGACGCCGATCCTCGAAGGCACGAACGCGCGTGTCGAGAGCGGCAAGGTCGTCGGCCTGAAGATGTCGAAGAGCGCGAACAACTACGTCGGCGTGAGCGAGCCGCCCTTCGAGATGCTCCAGAAGCTCATGCTCGTCGATGACCAGGTGATCTGGCGATACATGGAGCTGCTCTCGACGAGGTCGAACGACGAGATCGCCGCGCTACGCGAGGACGTGCGCGCCGCAAAGCGCAACATCGTCGAGGTGAAGGAGCTCTTCGCCAAGGAGATCGTCACGCGCTTCCACGACGCCGAGGCCGCCGACGCCGCGCTCGAACGACGCCGCAACGTGGCAGCCGGCGGCGTGCCCGACGACATCGAGGAGATCAGCGTGGTCACCGAGGCCGAGTCGCTCTGGATCGCCAAGGCCTTGTCGCTCGCGGGCCTCGTGAAGTCGACGAACGAAGGGCTCCGGCTCGTGAAGAGCGGCGCCGTCCACCTCGACGGCGAGGTCGTGCGCGACGAGCAACAGAAGCTCGAGCGGGGCCGGAGGTATCTTGTCCGCGTCGGATCGAAGAACCGAAAGTTCGCGCACCTCGTCGTCGGCTGACGCAGCGGTTCCGGGGCGGCGCGCCTTCGTCGCCGCCACGCTCGCCACGCTCGCCTCCGCCCTCGTCGGCTGCGGCGGCTCGCCCACGCCCGTCACGAAGCCCGCCGAGACGCCCGAGCCACCGCTCGACGTGCCCTCGCTCGACGGCCTCTTGCCCCTCGCGGGCCTGCGCTGGCTCGTGCTCGTGAACCCGCGCGAGATCACCTCGATCCCGTGGCTCGTCCCCTTCGTCGGCACCGTCATCTCCGAGGCGCGCTTCGACCGCTTCGCGCGCGGCACCGCCGTCGATCTGCGAAGGACACCCGAAGCCGTGGTCGCGTCCTACACGACGAACGAAGGGGACGCGACCGTCGAGATCCTCCGCCACACGAGCGACGCGCGCGCCGTCGAGCGCGCCTTCCGCGACCGCCTCAGCACCGAGGCCACGCGCGCGACCGACCGCCGCGACCTCGTCCGCGTCTCCGGCAAGATCGGCCGCGCGACGCACGCCTTCGCCGCGATCGGCCCCGACATCGTCTGCTTCCAGCAAGCGGGCTCGATCCAGCGCGGCCCCTGCCGCATCGCCACCCTCTTCGCCCGCGGCGCCCTCTCACGCGCGGCCCGCGCCTTTTCCGACCCGTCCTTGCGCGCGCTCGCCGAGCGCCTCGGCCCCGCGCCGGCCCGCGCGTTCGCGCTCGGCCCGTTCGAGGGCGAGCTCGCGCGGGGCGCGCGAGGCCTGCTCGCCGCGGCCACGGCCATCGGCGCCGCCGCGAGGCCG
>NZ_JASBQE010000180.1 GCF_029960785.1 Polyangium sp. 15x6 | reverse complement strand
CACACCTGCATATGTCGCCAGCACGAAAAATGTACCGACCGCTGGACCGCACCTCGTCGATTGATCCTACAAAGTGGGATGTTGGAGCTGATGGACCTACTGGACGGTTTATGGGATGAGTTCTAGTCCCGTGAGAACCGTACAAGCGAAGTGGAAGACCGACAAGAGGCAGGGCGGAACCCCTGCGTTTCCCCGCGCGAAGATGCCGCTCGACGTGGCACGCGCGAGCATCATGACCCTTCTCGCGCTCGTGGTCGGCCGGGCGGGGCGGGTGCATCCTGGCACCCTCGAAGGGCTCGGCGCGCTGGCGGCGCTCGGACGCATGGCCCCCGCGGCGCTCGCGCGGCGTGTGCAGCTCCGCAAGGATGAGGCGACCCGCCTTGCCGCGGCCTTCGAGCTTGGCCGGCGCGTCATGAGGGACGCGGGCGCGGAGCGGTACGTCGTGCACACGTCGAGGTCGGTTGCCCGTTGGTTCCGGATGGTGCTCGGCCCGCTCGTGCACGAGGAGCTTTGGCTGCTCGCGCTCGACGTTCGCGGGGGCGTCCGGGGTACGCGGTGCATCGCCCGCGGGGGCATATCGGGGGCAAGCTTCGGCCCCGTCGATATCATGCGAAACGCCTTGGAACTCGGCGCGTCGTCGTTTGTCCTCGTGCATAACCACCCGAGCGGACAGACCGAGCCTAGCTTCGATGACTTGATTCTGACGATCCTCGCGTACAACGCGGGCGAGGTATTGCGGGTGCCGCTCTCGGACCACGTCATCGTGGCCGGGGGGCGCAGCTACTTCTCGTTCCGTGACAGTGGCTTGCTACCGGTTGAGCCGGTCGACCCGAAGCTTTGGATTCCCTACCTCCGGAGGGCCGCATAGCCATGCCGCGAAAGAGAACGGGAACCGCGACTCGCCATGGCGACCATTGGGACATCCGCATCACGCTGTCGGACGGCAAGCGCTCGAATCGGATATGCATGCCCCCGGGGATGTCCGAGGCCATGGCACGCGAAAAGGCGAAGGTCCTGACCGAACGTGCCGCGAAGGAAAACGCGACGCGTGCACCCGCGGGAACCGCGAAAGCGGCATCGGGTGGCGAGACGTTGTCCGCGTACGTCGAGCGCTGGTGCGCGGTGCGGAAAGCGCGCGGCATCGTCACGGCCGAAGAGGCGAGCGGCATTCTCGGCAAGTGGCTCGACCCTCACGTGCTCGAAAAGCCCTTGGCGGACGTGACGCGAGACGACCTCGAAGCGTTCGTCGAGACGCTCGACGGAGCCGTGCAGGACGAGCGCATTGCGTGGAAAACGGCCGTCAACGTGTGGGGGCTCGTGTCGAAGCTTTTCCGGGACGCGTGCTCCTCGAAGGTGCGCGCATTGCGGGTGCGCGACACGAACCCGGCGCACGGCGTACCGGGCCCGGAGCGCGGGGTCAAAAAGGCGAAAACGTACCTCTTCCCGGCGGAGTTCCTGACCCTCGTGTCATGCGAGGGTATCTCGCTCGCCTGGCGGCGCTCGATTGCCCTCGCCATCTTCCTCTACATCCGGGCGAGCGAGCTTCGGGCGCTCCGGTGGGAGGACATCGATCTCGACCGATGGGTGATGCACGTGCACCGCGGGCAGGACCGCGAACGGCAGGCGAGCACGACGAAGAGCGAGACGGCGCGCCGGTTCTCGGTCGAGCCGCACGTCCGCCCGCTCCTCGAAGCGCTGCACGCGGAATCCGGAGGGCAGGGCGAAGTGATTGCCATCCCGGATGATCGTCACCTCGCCCGGTCGCTCCGCGCCTTGCTGAAAAAGGCGAAGGTCGAGCGCCCCGACCTCTTCGTGCGCGACCGCACACGGAAGAACCTGACGTGGCACGACCTCCGGGCGACCGCGGCAACGTGGCTCGCCATCCGAGGCGAGAACCCGTTGACCATCATGCAGCGGCTCGGACACACGGAGTTCCGGACCACACAGATCTACATCCGTGAGGCGGAAGCCGTGCGAGACGGGTTCGGGGAGGTGTTCCCCCCTCTACCGGACGCGCTGCTCGGCAGCGGCGTTTCGTCCCGGAAACGTCCTCGGATGGTGCAAGTATGCGAAAAGATTGTGGAGGCGCCGGGAATCGAACCCTGCAATGGAATCGGGCGAGTCTGCTGGAACTGGTCGTAATTGTTGGGGTTTGTTCCTGCAGGGTGGCCCGGCGTCGTCCCTCTGAAGTCCCCTGAATTTCGCCGGTGTTCGTGGGGTCTGGGCACGATTTTGGGCACGGTCGGGCGACCGCGGACTGCGGGGGAGGGCGTTCCGCACGACCACGCTAAGCCCCCAGGGCCGCTCTTCGCCATCATGTTCCTCGCCCCTGTCGATGCGGTCATGCTGACGGTCATATCCCCCGACGATGCTCGCCCGGACGGAGAGCTCCCCGACAAGGGCTGCGCTGTCGACCACGGCCGCGCTGAGTAGAACATGTCGCTTCCGGAAATTAGGGAACTCGAAGGTACGGCAACCCATCGCATGGGATGGATGATGCAAGACGGATCGTCTGCCCATCGTCGCGGCACTCGGGTACGCTCGACTCCCAGCCATGAATCTTTAGCCCCGCGTCGCCGTCGTCCAGCTTGAGACCAATCCCGCATGAGAGACCGGACACGTCAGATTTGCGAAGAAGCACACCAGCTTGGCTTGGCGCTGGGTTTCGATGTGCGTCGCGAAGTCTCGGACAGTGTGCTCGCCCTTCGGCTGGATGGCGCTTACACCCCGCGAGTGGACCTTTTGTGGTCGGTCGGGCTGTCAGACGGGCAAGCGAACGCCATCGGAGAGGTCACCGGGCACGAGCCAGAGCGACTTCTTCACCTGCCGGTCGTTGGTATCGAGGTCGAGGGCACGACTCCGTCGACCAAGACGATGGCGGCAAATGTAGCGAACATTGCTGCTCTCGGCACGAAGCTGGGGCTCTTGATCGTCTCAGAGGAAAGCGAAAAAGGCATCTACCGCCGTGCGGCCAGAGCCATTCGAACGGTTCGTCGCTCGTTCGGGGACATTGGAGTGGTGCCCATGGATGCGTCTTGGCTCCGACAAGTCTCTGGGCGATCCTGGTCAGCCGGGCGAAGCGCAGTGGTGCCTCCGCCGAGTCGAAGCCCCGCGGGAGGAGAGCGGCTCGATTGGACGGCTTCCACACGTAGCTGGCTACGTCAACTGGGCACGGATGCTGGCTTCACTGTAGCCGAGCCGTACATCCCCGGGGTGCTCAACGCCACATTCGAGGCGGAGCGCCGCCGTCGAAGGGACCCGCTCCGACACCTCGTCGATCCTTTGACTGGTAACGTTGACGAGATGAGGAAGACTGGTGACTTCCTGACGGAATGTCAAATCGACCTTGCCTGGCTTCTGCCCTTCCAATGGCGCTTCGAGAATTTCTGGAGACTCTATCAGCACTGGATCCTTTCAGCCGTGAGCATGGCCTGCTCTACCCCGAGCTTCATGGGCACGTCGCAGTTGTAGGCTTCGAATTAGATTCCACCACCGGTAAGCACGCGGCTGGAGGATTGCTCAACCTGGCAGCGTATTGCATAATCGGTGTAGGAATTTCGCCGACGGAGCAGCGCGGGGCGGTGCTCGACGACATTCTGCATCGCTACCGTCCGACGCTTGGATTACGAAACGTTCGCGGCCTCGTTCACCCGTAGTCTGCGGCATCGATCACGACATCGACAACCATGCGCTCGTCGCTCCTCGTTAGCGCCAGGACGCGCTCGAAGTCCGCTCGTTCACGGTTGGACTCTGAATGGTAGTAAGCGATGCCAGAGGCCCATGTCCGCACGGATGGGATCTCCCGTGCGAGCGAGAGCCAAGGTAGGCGCCAGATATTGGGCGAGTCGGTACTGTGCGGGTGCTGGAGCACGATTGTCGGCTGGAAGGCATCCACTTCGGCCTTCATCGCCTCACATCGCTTGCGTCGTAGACCGTCGGGGGATTGGTTTGCGCGACCTCTCGGGCTCCACATATTGAGGTCGTGGCATCCCAGGACGAGGAAGCGTTCTCCTGCCATACTAAGCAGGTGTGTTTCGAGATCCACCACGTGGACGAGAGTGCGTTCTTGTCTGGGCGTGGGGTACGATTTGCCAGTCCACCGGATAATGGATGCGCGGGAGACATCGTACACAGCGACCAGCTCGGTGTGGATGCCTCCGGGACCGTTCAGGACGTCTATCCCAATGGTAAGCACGTCCGCTTTGCCCATGGCGCAAAGGAGGATGTCCTCTGTCACGATGCCGACCAGGACAGTCTCCGCATAGTTCGTCAGGACTTCGAGATCCTGGGCGCGAGAATGCCATCCTGCTGGCACGAGCACGCCTTTAGGCCATGGGGCACGGACGAAGCCACCTGGAGTAATCACGCACTTCGTGCGCTTGGCAATGGGCCACTTGTGCGTGAAAACGTCGAGCAGGATGTTCCGCTGTGCAGCGTGGGCATCGGGCGTCCTGCCTCGGGAGACAATCCTCACCACCGAAACGCAGACATCGAAGACGTCGCGGATCGTTCGAGGCTTGGCGTGCATTGGGGGGGCTCCTGCTCGGGGGCCACAGGATTGGTGCGGCCAGTTTCAGACGGATATACCATCAGCGCTCGCCGGCATGAAGCTACCCCGCACTTGCGTGAGCCGGATCCACGCGGCGAAGAGGGGGACGGCGATCTTGATCCCTTCCCGCGCGAGGGCGCGCATGGCCGTATCCGCGCGGAGTGGCCCGTCCGCGCAGGCGAAGAACCTCCCGCGTCGATGGGCATCTGGCGGAGTGCCTTGTGCGAGCAGGCCCCGTCCCGGACCGACGCGCGCGAAGCGTTGCCCCTGACGTGACACAGCCCACTCGCCGCCGGGGTCCTCCTCCGCCAGAGGCGATGAACCCTCGCCACCGGTCCGGCCGCAAGCACCCACCCGGCGGAGGGCTTCCACGGTCGAGCCTGGGCCGGGACGTTCGACGTGGCGCTCCTGCACAGACACGGTGATTTCTCGCACACCGTGTCGTTTTTCTGTCACCTCGCTCGTCGTCTGGACTCTCCTGGGGTGAAGGGGAACCGGGCCATGACGGACGAGGAGCTGGAGCAGCGGGTTCTGGGGTTGCTGGCCGAGGGGAAGCCACGGGAGGCGGCGGAGCTCGCCGTGTACGGCGAGCCCAAGGATGCGCGCCGGGGTGGGCATGGAGAGAGAATCTCGGGTTACTTGCGCGGCTTGGCGCGGAACGAGGCCGACGCGGACGACGCCTTTGGCGACTTCGCGATCGATGTCGTGAAGGGCATCCGTACGTTCCAGGGCAAGTCCTCGCTGCGAGCTTGGCTGTACACTGTCGCGCGGAATGCGTTTCTCGCGAGCCAGCGCCGTGGAGGGCGCCGCCGGGAGGAGCCCCTCGGCGAGGGGGACGAAGCATCGAAGATCCGGCAAGAAGCGCGGAAGAGCACGACGTCCTGGCGCAAGACAGACAAACGGGATGCGCTCGTGGAGCTGCGGAGGGAGCTCGACGAGGAGGATCAAACCATCCTCATTTTGCGCGCGGATCGGGGGTTCTCCTGGAAGGACGCCGCACGCGTGATGCTCGGCGAGACCGACGTTGTCGACGAGGAGGCGCTCAAGCGCGAGGCGAACCGCGTGAAGAAGCGGTACGAGCGTGTCATCGACGAGCTGCGGGAGAAGGCGATCACGAAGGGGCTCTGGAAGAGGGAGGGATGAGGTGATAGTGCGCGACGAGGAGATCGAGGATATCGATCGAGAGCCGGGATCCGCGTCGGACGACTTCGCGCGCCGCATCGGTCGCGCCTCTCCTGCGCCCGTGCCATGGCAGGCGGCGGAGGGGGATGTCATCGCCGAGCGGTACGTGCTCGAAGCGAAGATCGGGGAAGGCGGCCTGGGGGTCGTGCACCGGGCATATGACCCGGTCCTCAAGCGCAAGGTGGCGATCAAGCTGCTCGGCGTGGTCGAGGACAACGAGACGTTCTTGCGGGAGGCGCGGGCGACGGCGCGGGTGCTGCATCCGAATGTCGTGACGATCCACGATTGTGGAGTGGAGGTGCGCACGGCGTATCTCGTGCTCGAGCTCCTGGAGGGGACGACGCTCGCGCGGCGCGTGGACGGTCGGGAGGCGATGCCGCTGGCCGACGCGCTTCCGATCCTCAGCGACATCGCTTCCGCACTGACGCGGGCGCACGACAACCTCGTGACGCATCGGGATCTGTCCTGGAACAACGTGTTCCTGACGGATGACGAGCAGGTCAAGGTCCTAGATTTTGGTTTTTCGAAGCTCGCCGAGCAAAAGCGCAGGAGGAGCATGGCGCGTCGGCTTCGCTCGGAGGATGCGGGGCTCTCGGCGACGGATCCGTGGTTCGTCGGAGGGACGCCAAGGTTTGCGCCGCCGGAGCAGCTCGTGGGCGAGGATGTTCCTTTCAAGGGCGATCTGTTCAGCCTGGGCGTGCTCGCATTTCGTTTGCTGACAGGTGAATTCCCGTTCCCTGGAGACACGCTCGACGCTTATCAAGCCACGTTGCTCACGAAGGCCGCGCCGCGGCTGCGTGACCGGTTGCCGGGCGCGCCGCGAGAGCTCGACCGTCTCGTAGCGGAGCTGCTCGATCGGAGCCCGGAGACGCGGCCTGCGACGAGGGAGGTGCGTGATCTGCTGCGCGCGCTGCGGGATGAGCTCGCATCGACAAGGAAGAAGCCGAAGCGCTCGCCTTCAGTGCTAGGGGAGCCGTTTCGTCCGCTGTGTACGTTCGAGAAGGCGGATGCTCATTTGTTCTTTGGGCGTGATCGGGAAGCGGCGGCGCTGGAGAGGGTATTAGCCGCCAAACGACTCGTGGTGCTGCACGGGGTGAGCGGCGCGGGCAAATCCTCGCTCGTGCGCGCGGGCCTATTGCCCAAACTCGGGGATGATGTGTTCGTGATGACGGCCGAGCTCGGCGCGGATCCGACGCGCTCGCCGTTGGAGATGCTCAGGGATTGCGTTCGGGCCGAGCTGAACATGCTGGGCGAAGCCCCTACCCACGAGGGAGTTGATGCATTGCTCGTGGCACTGGGGCGGCGGGAGAAGCGAAAGGTGCTCCTCGTGCTGGATCAATTCGAGGAGGTTTTCCTGGCGCGGAGCCAGGAGCGGTTTCAATCGGAGACGCTAGAACTTGGCCAGGTCCTCCAGCGCGTGCTCGAGACGACGCAGGTCGCAGTGCAGTTGTTGATCGTGATCAGGACGGATTATCATGGGCACCTCGAATGCCTCAAGCCCGCGATGCCGGGCATTTTGAGGAATGGGGTGTTACTCCTGCCCCTCGATGCGGATGCGACGAGGAAGGCCATCGAGGGGCCGTTCGAGGCGGCTGGCTTCGAGTTTCCTCGTGGGCTCGTGGAGGAGATGATCGTCGACCTGTCGCAGGAGGGGGCCGTGAGCCCCGTGGAGCTCGAGCTGGTTTGTCATGCGCTCTACGAGTGTGGCTTGGCGACCGGCCAGCGTGTCCTCGAGCGTGACGACTACGATCGTCTTGGGGGTGCGGGGAAGGTGCTCGGGCAGCATCTCGCGCAGCTCGAAAAGCAGTGGTCTCCAGAGCGAGTGCATGTGGCACGAGCCATCTTGTTTCGGCTCGTGTCGAACGAGGGCGTGCGCATGGCGCCGATGAGCGCAGCGGCTCTGACACGCGCGACGAGCATACCAACAAGCGACATAGAGGAGACCCTGGAGCTGTTGCGGAAGGCACGAATCGTCGTGCCGCTGCGTTTGTCGAGTGGTGAGCACGGATACCGAATTTGGCACGACAAGATGGCGCTCGCGGTGTGGGAGAGGTTGGGCGCGAGGGAGCGACGAGAGGTTGCTTTGCGAGATGCGTTGCGGACCTTGCAAAAACACGCGCCGGAGGGTTCGATTGCGTTCGGACTGTGGTGGTGGGCAGGGAAGCACGCGGATCGAGCGGTGTTACTCGCGTGGTATGCGGAGGGGGCGCGTGGGGCAGATGATACGGAGAAGGCGTTTCTCGAACGTATCAGCGTTTGGGAGCGGAGGCGGTCGCAGGCGCTGTGGCTTGGGATCTGTTGCTTGGTGGTCATGCTCCTGCTGGCGAGCGGTGGTTACGCGTTCGTGCAACGAAACAGGCTACGGATTCAGGAGCTGGAGGAGGCCAAGCTGTCGCTGGAGAAGATCAAGCTGGCAACGGAGAAGGCCTGGATGGTGGAGAACTTGGCCGAGCGAGAGCTCCAGCGCGACCCTGGCAAAGCAATGGCATGGCTTGTGGAACAAGCGCTACCGCAGTCAGAATTCGGCTTTGATAGCGATTGCATTGGTCATAATCAATGGCTGATCGCGCAAGAGGCATGGCGCAGCGGAATCGGGTGGGTCGCAGCGCAACATGAAAAGAAGGTTCGGCACGTCATGTTCTCTCCTCCCGAGCTTCTGTGGATGCAGGCGGCGGGGGTCAAGGAGTGCAAGAGATGCTGGCCGGCACGAAAGCTCTTGTTTTCGGTGGGCGAAGAAGGAAAGGTTCGTGTGCTCGACTTGGAGCTCGGAGGAAAGGCTGAGTTGTTGCGGGGAGGGTCAGAGTTTCCGGTTTCGCATGTGGTGCTATCGCCGAACGGCGAATGGCTTGCAGTTGGCGATGAGGCGGGGGATGTTCATACGTGGGAGTGGAAAGAAGACAAGAACGCCTGGGCACATCACGTACTCGCTGAATCCGACTCGTGGCACTCAATTACCGCCATGGATGTCTCTGCGGACGCTGCACATCTGGCGCTTGGTCGCGACGACGGTACCATAGAACTTTGGGACGTGTCGGGTTGGAAACTCATATGGACTAACCGCGAGTACCGAGAGCACACTCCTGACCCCGGTAACACCATCCGCACGCTCGCGTTTTCTCCTCGCGATGGAAGATTGTTCGCGCTTACTTTTTCCGGTGTGCTCATTGAAATCGACGTCCGAAACGGCAAGAGCATTCCCGAACGCAGTGTACTTAGCGATATTCCGCACTTTCGCCCTTCGTTTTCACGCGAAGGGGACCGCTTCGCCATGCCCTTCCGTACCGACCGCAATATTATTGTAGGAATTTTTCCGATCGTCGATGCGTCAGGACAGCCTCGTGGAGGTTTGGAAGCAGAGGATGAACTGCTTGGATTGAGGTCATTGGATGGGCAGCTTGCGTGGGGGTATGAATCACGAAGCCGGATACGCCTCGTAACAACAGATTATCACGGTGTAGTCGAGGTCCAGAACGCATATCCCTCGCGGAATCGTCGCTACAATTGGACTCGCATGTTTACCCGTGTTCACTCTGCCGGGATGGTCCCGATCGTGGTTTCAAGAGACTACTCTTGGCTTGTAACGGGAAGCGAGGATAAGGCGATTCGCATGACCCCCCTCGAAACGAGCCGGGTTTACATGGACGATATCGACCGCGTGTTCCGGGGTCACGAGGACGTTGTCATTTCCGTAACGTTGTCTCCAGACAACCGTTTTCTGGCCAGCGGCAGCGCCGATGGCGAGGTCCGAATTTGGGAGGCACGAGTAGGTGCCCCCTTGAGAACTTGGCGGCACGGCCCTCGTAGCGACGAGATTGCACCCAAATCCGAGCGACGCATCACGACAGGCTTCAGGCACGGCGATCACGATTCAAAGCTACGTGGAGACGGTCCTCCAATTCGCGGACGCTGCGTCATGACTGACGGTAGTGCCGTGACGGGCTACGCAGATGGTGAACTGGTCTTGTCGAGTCGGTCCGGGAACCGTCATAAATCATGGACAAGCAAAGAGCCGGTAAAGGGCCTTCTTTGCTTACCAGATGGTCGGATAGTTCAGGCAGGAGAGGCATCCTTGCAGGTTTGGCACAAGGAGGGCAACCCCATGGTCCTCGCGCACTTCGCGACTCAGGGCCCCGTGCTCGCATCGAATGCTGGTGGTGCCGTCGTGTCGGGCTCGTCCGATGGAACCATTTCAATTTGGGATCTGGACACCAAGACTCGACGAGCATCGGAGCCGTTTCTCAAAGCATCCATCTCTGGCATCACGGCCATGGGCGAACACGAGGTCGCAGTCGGGCTCCGGAACGGCGATATATGGTTCTGGGATTGGGTGACTTTCCAAAAACACACACTCGAGCCGGCACGCCAGGGAACCATCGCTTCGATTGCAGCCTTCGTCGACGCACGCCTGATGGCCATTGGCGCCGAGGACGGAACGATCCGCCTCCAATGGGTCGACTCTGGCGCCTCACGCGACTTCCACGGGCATCAGAAACGTGTCGGTGCCGTCCAATTCTCGACCGACGGCCGCTTTCTCACCTCCAGCAGCTCAGAACCCGCCATTTTGGCTTGGCCCCTGCCCCCCACTGACCGTTCGATGTTCCGCGCTTGGCTCAACGACCACACGCCCTGGACCATCCAAGACGGCAAGCTCGTTCCCAAACCCGTCCCCGCCCTCTCCACCGGCTTCGGCGGCCCCGAGCCCCCTCGCCCCACCGAAGCCTGCATCGAAGCCTGCCGCAAGGCCCAACCCAACGACGGTCCTCCCGACGGCGAGACCATGGAGAGCTGCGTCATCAAGCAGCTCGTCCCCGCCTGCGAGACAAATTTTTAAAATTAACACGCCCAGCGCGTCACGTCCTCCCGCTTCCGCACTCATGACAAATGAGCCCCGAATTGCTCCCCGAACGCAGGAGGTCGACCATGCATCGCAGCCGCCGCAAAACCGAGCCGCAGCCCCCTCCCGCGAGTGAGGTCGTCCGACGCGCCGCCGAAGGCGCTCGCGCCCGCCTCGCGGAAGCACAAACGCACCTCGACGCGCTCACGCGGCGGAGCGCACGCTGCGTGACCATCGACTTCCCAGCCCGCCCCCCGATCGCCTGCCTCGATTGTCAGATCTCGCGGCGCAACTGTAAATGACCACCTAACGTTTGCAACCTGGCAGCTTTGAGCGATTCCGTGATGAGGCACCAGGTCAAGCGAATACGTACTTGATCGCCTCGTGCACGTGAGGCTCGCGCACGCTGTCGCTGCCTGCCATGGCCGCGACGGTTCGCGCAACGCGCAGCACCTTCGGCCAGTCGTTCGGCGACACCCCGCGCCGCTCGGCGAAGCGCCGGAGACGAGAACTCCCTCTCTCACTCCCAGGGGCCATCGCTGCCCGAGCCGCGCGCGCCGTGGTGCCCCGCCTCCTCACCACCTCGCTCCGCTCCGGCTTGGCCACGTCGAAGACCGGCGGCAAGACCACCTGCATGTCGAAGTAACGATCGAGACGGACGCCATCAAGAATGGCCTCTCTGCCAGATCACGCTCGTCGGACCGCTTTGCACGACGAGGACCCGCAAGGTCGAGCAGTATCCGTTCGGCAACCCGCATCATGGCGCTCTTCCGGACTGCTGCGTAACATTTCCCCTCGATGCGGCGGCATGACGAGTTCGTCAAAAATGAAGGTGCAGAGGAGGCAACCGCCACGAAGACCGC
>NZ_JASBQE010000017.1 GCF_029960785.1 Polyangium sp. 15x6 | reverse complement strand
CGCGCGCTCGGTGCCGCCCCCGGCCACGCCGGTGCCTCCGATGGCCACGGGCGCCCCGCCCCCGCCGCCGGCTCCGCCGTCGCTCGGCGCGCCGCCGCCTCCGCCGCCGGGTTCGATGATGGGCGCGCCTCCGCCGCCCCCGCCGGGCCCGATGATGGGTGCGCCGCCGCCTCCGCCGCCGGGACCTCCGATGATGGGTGCGCCGCCGCCTCCGCCGCCGGGACCTCCCTCGGCGATTGGCTTCGGGGCTCCGCCGCCGCCGCCTCCGCCGCAGTACGGCAACATGGCGCCTCCGGGACCGCCTCCGGCTCCGCCTGCGCCTGCGCCCTCCGCGGCCGGCGGCATCCCGGGCGCGATCCCGCTCTTCGCGTACTACGCGGGCGAGCGGAGCGTCGTGAACAAGGACCGCTTCATCATCGGCCGCGGCAAGCAGTCGAGCGACCTGACGATCAAGGACCCGAACGTCTCGCGCCAGCACGCGATGGTCGAGTACCTGAACGGCCAGTACTACATGGTCGACATGGGCTCGACGAACGGCGTCGAGTTCAACGGCCAGCGCATCACGCGCAAGGCGATCGGCGAAGGCGACTCGTTCCGGATCTGCGACCACGAGGTCCGGTTCTCCTTCCGCTGACGCGTTGATGGGGACGGTCATGGGTGGCTCGCGTGGACAAACCCTGCGAGCCACCCGCCACGCCCCACCTTTCCTCTCCTTCACGCTCGCCGCGCTCCTCGTCACGGGACACGCCCGCGCCTCGAACGAGCCGCCCTGGGTCGCGCCCGAGACCGAGCCGTTGCCTCAGGGCATCGTCAGCGCGCGCATCCTCAAGGCCGATCAGCCGATCCTCGCCTCGCCGTGGGAAGGTGCACAGCGCCGTGGATCGGCCGCGCTCGACGTGCACCTGCCGATCTTTGCCGTCCGCCGCGGCCCGGGCTGCAAGGGACGATTCCTCTCGATCGGCCCGCTCGCGTGGGTCTGCGAGGACGCCGTCGAGCTCGCGGAGACGCCCTTCGTCAACGCCGCCTACCGCGCGATCCGCGAGACCCCGGATGGCTTGCCCTTCCGGTACTACTTCGTCGGCCCCGACGGATCGTTTGCGTACAAAAAGCTTCACGCGGTCGACATCGGCGCGCCCGACATGCAGCTCGAACCTGGGTTCGCCGTCGCGATCGTGGAGGAGCGCGTGGTCGAGGGCGCTCGTTACGGACGCAGCCACAACGAGCTCTGGATCCCGATGCGGGACCTCGGCCCCGCGCGGCCGCTCGCCTTCCGCGGCGAGGAGATCAAGCCCGACGCGCCCGCGGACGTCTTGCCCTTCGCGTGGATCCTCGTCGACAAGGCGAAGGTTTTTTCGTCGCCCAGCGCGCTCGGCAAAACGGAGTCGAGCCGCGCGCGCTTCGAACGTGTGCCCTTCTTCGAGGAGAAACACGTGGGCGGCGCGCGCTTCTCGCGCATCGGCGAGAGCGCGTGGGTCCGCTCCTCGGATCTCCGCCACCCCACGATCGCGCCGCCGCCGCCCGAGGTCGACGTCGCCGCGGGCGAGAAGTGGATCGACGTCGAGCTCGAGAGCCAGACGCTCGTGGCCTACGAAGGCAAACGGCCCGTCTTCGCGACGCTCGTCTCGACGGGCAAGGGACGTGAAGGCACGGCGACGGCGACGCCGCGCGGGACCTCGCGGATCTGGGCGAAGCTCTTCACCTCGAACATGGACAACCTCGAGGACGAGGGCGCGACGCGGTACTACCGGATGGAGGACGTGCCCTGGGTGCAGTTCTTCGCGAAGGGCGTGGGCCTGCACGGCGCGTTCTGGCATCGATCGTTCGGCACCGTGCGCAGCCACGGCTGCGTCAACCTCGCGCCGCTCGACGCGCAGAGGCTCTTCTTCTGGACCACGCCGCGCGTGCCCGCCGGATGGACCGCCGCCTTGCCGAGCACACACGACGTGGGCACGGTCGTGCGAGTACGCTAGAAGCCCTCACGCGAGAGAGCGCTCACCCATGGTCTCGATCGTCAACGCTGTCCGTGATCTCGGCCGACTACGCCAGATCTACGTCGTGCTCGTTCGTCACGGCTTCGGCGAGCTCGCGCAAAGGCTCGGCCTCGGCGGCCGCTCGCGCACGCAGGCCATGCCCGAGCTGCCCGCGGGCGTCGACGCGAGCGAAGCGCTCGTCGAGGCGCCCGAGTCCGACGCGAAGCGCGGCGAGGAGGAGCGACGTCGCATCTCGCTGCCCGAGCGCGTGCGGCTCGTGTGCATGGATCTCGGCCCCTCGTTCGTGAAGCTCGGCCAGATCGCCTCCACGCGCCCCGACGTCCTGCCGAACGACTGGATCATCGAGCTGAAGAAGCTCCAGGACGAGGTGAACCCGCTGCCGTGGAGCGACATCAAGGCCGCGGTCGAGACCTCGCTCGGCGCGCCGATCGAGGACATCTACGAGCGGTTCGAGGAAAAACCTCTCGCCGCGGCCTCGATCGGCCAGGTGCATCGCGCGGTGCTCAAGCACGCGGACGGCCCGCAAGAGGTCGTCGTGAAGGTGCAGCGGCCCGGCGTGCGCACGACCGTCGCGCGCGACCTCGAGCTCTTGCACGCGCTCGCGAAGCTCATCGAGCGCACGATCCCCGAATCGTCCTTGTACCAACCATCGGCGCTCGTCGATCAGTTCGATCGCGCGATCACGAGCGAGCTCGACTTCGGACTCGAGGCCGAGCACGCCGAGAAGTTCGCGCGCCACTTCGCGGGCCACCCGCACGCGCGTTTCCCGCGCGTCTACCGCGAAGCCTCATCGAAGACCGTGCTCACGCTGGAGCTCCTGCCCGGCGGCAAGGTCTACGACGAGATCCGCGACCACGGGCACAAGGGCCCCGCGATCGCGCAGGCCGCGGTCGGCATCGTCGTGAAGATGATCTTCGAGGACGGCTTCTTCCACGCGGACCCGCATCCCGGGAACATCTTGATCTCCGGCGATCCGGACAGCCCCACGATCGGCCTCATCGACCTCGGCATGGTCGGCCGTTTGTCGCCGGAGATGCGCGACAAGACCCTCGACCTGATGATCGCCGCGGTTCGTCAGGACCACCTCGGCGTCGCGGACGCGCTCTACGCGATCGGCACGCCGACGAAGAAGGTCGACATGCGCGCTTATCGCGCCGAGGTCAGCGTCCTGGCGGAGAAGTACCTCGGCCGTCCGCTCAAGGAGATCGACGTCGCCGCGATGATCAGCGACCTCATGCGCGGCGCGAGCAAGTACGGCATCGAGATCCCGCCGGACTTCTTGCTCGTCGGCAAGGCGATCATGACGATCGAGGGCGTCGGCAAGGAGATCGACCCGGACCTCGACGTCTTCGGCGTCGCGCGTCCGTTCTTCCTCGATCTCCTGCGCAAACGTTACTCGCCCGAGCGCGTCGGGATGGAGCTCTGGCGCGGCGTCGAGCGCCTTTCCGGCGCTGCCTACGACTTGCCGCAACAGCTCCGCGAGGTCCTCGACGACCTGCGCCTCGGGCGGCTGACCTTACGCACCGCCGATCCGACCCTCCCGCGCACGGTCGATCGCCTCGGACGGCGCCTCTTCGCGGGCCTCGTCGTGGCGACCTTCGTCTTCGCGGGGACGTGGCTGCTTCAAACGGATCGAAGGGATCCGCTCGGCATCACGCTCCTCGTCTTCGGCGTGCTCGTGATGCTCGGGCACGTCGTCCTCGACGTGCTCCGCCATCTCCGTTAACAACCGCCACGGACCGCCACTGACCACCACATGCGCAGAGCAGGGCGCCGAGCTACCTCGACGCCCTGCTTCGCGGCCCGGTGAATCCGCGCGTGGCCTGTGCGATCAGAGCTGCGGGATCTTGCCCTGGAGCAAGAACGCGATGATCAGCGCGAAGAGCACGAGCGACTCGATGAGCGCCAGGCCGAGAATCATCGGCGTCTGGATACGAGCCGCGGCGCCCGGGTTGCGCGAGATGCCCTCGAGGGCGGCCGCGGCGGCGCGGCCCTGACCGAGCGTACCGCCGAGGGCGGCGATGCCGATCGCGAGGCCGGCGGCCAGCGCGATCATGCCGCTCGTGTCGAACTTGTTCGAAGCAGCAGCATCCTGCGCGAACGCCATGCTGGGAACGAGGGCCAGCGCGGTGGCGACCAGCGTGGACAGGGTGAGCTTGCTCTTGAGAGACATCCGGTTCTGCTCCTTTCAGGCCACGCGCCCCCATGGGGGGCTGCATGCATCATTCGATACGACCCGCGGGGTTCGGGGGGACCGACTGTTGGTCCCAGCCCGCCGAGGGCTCGGGGGCTTCGCTTCGGGCGGCCCCGCTCTAATCCGAATCTACGAGTTTGGCTAGCGACTTTTTGAGGATCCCACCGCGATCTTTCGCGGAGGCGCCTCAGTGGTGTTCTGCGTGGTGGTGCTCCGTGGCGAGGCCGATGTAGATGCTGCTGAGCAGGCAGAACACCAGCGTCTGCACGACGATCACGATGAGCCCGAGCATCATCACGGGCAGCGGCAGGAAGATCGCCACGAGACCGAAGAAGACCGAGGCGATGAGGTGGTCGACCGCGATGTTGACCATCAGACGCACGCTGAGCGTGATCGGACGGACGCAGGTCGAGATGACCTCGATCGGGAAGATGAGCGGCGCGAGGTACCACTTCGGCCCCGCGAGGTGCGCGATGTAGCTCCAGCCGTTTTCCTTGATGCCCCAGATGTTGAAGGAGAGGAAAACGAGCAGCGCGCAGCCGAGCGTGACGTTCAGGCTCGACGTGGGCGGCGAGAAGCCGGGGATCAGGCCCGAGACGTTCGAGAAGAAGATGAAGCCCGCGGCGCCGCCGATCAGCGGGAAGTACCGCTTGGCGTTCTCGGCCCCCATCACGTCCTTGGCCATGTTGTAGAAGTAGCCGAAGAACGCCTCGAAGAACGTGCGCAGGTTGAGCCGATCGTCCGGAACGACCGACTCGTCGAGCCGCCGGAACTTCGAGCGCACCGACATCGCCATCGCGATGAACACCACGATGATGAGCAGGCTCGAGAAGATCGGCTCGACCGAGTGGTAGCTCATCGGCTCGTGACCGATGAAGGTGTGGCCAAGGTTCTTCGCGTTCTCACGAAGACCAGGGAGGTGGGCCAGGAGGAAGGTCAGAAAACCAGTATGCTCGGGCATGACCGTCGTCGCTCCGTCACGAGGAGCGCTCCAATCTTGAGCTCGATCTCGATCTCAGGGCTCGTTCGAGGGGTCCCCCTCGTCGGCGGGCCTCGCCTTTAGCACATCTTCACGCGGCGCGTCCTCGAAAGATCTTCGCGAAGTTTGTGAAGCAGACCCCGGCGTCCGTCGCCCGTCCCCCTCCGGGACATCCTCCGGGGGCTTCGGGCCAAACAGCGTCCCCACCGTGATCCCGATGGGCAGCGCCCCATAGCCCACGATGAGGGAGAGGCCCGACGCGATCCCGCTGCGCAGGATGAGCCAAACCCCACCCAGCAAGAGCGCGAGCTTGATCGTCGCGATGACCGCCCAGGGCGCGGTGTTTCCCCGCCGGGACAGAAACGCCTCGCCCACCTGCGCGAAGACCCAGAGGTTCACCGGCGCGAGCGCCCCGCCGATCGCCACGCCGAGCCCGAACCGCGGCCCGCCGAACGCGAACGCGCCGAGCGAAAGGACAACCCCCGTTCCGATCACCCCGAGGAGCGCCGCGCGCATCTGCGCGTCGAGCTTGGAAGGCTTCTGCGCGTCGTCGCTCATCCGCCTCCCCTCCCCTCGCCTTCATCGTCCGCCTTCGTGATCGGCGGTTCGTCCTTGCGCTCGTCGGGCGTGTCGTAACGCGGCCGCGGATTGCCTTGCTCGCGCTCCTCGCGCTCGGCCTGGGCCTTCATCTCGCGCGAGGCGCGCAGGAAGGCCTTCACCGCCGCGCCGCAGCCGAAGAAGAAGCCGAGGACCGAGAGGTACGGCTCGGTGCCGAATTTACCGTCGAGCCAGCGCCCGCCGAAGAAACCGAAGGCGATCGAGAGGACGATCTCGAGGCCGATCGTCCCGAGGCTCCCGACGCCGCGCCACTCCTCGACCTTCGGCGGCCGCTTGCGCTCCTTGGCGTTCACCGCTCGCCCGCCACGCGCGCCACCGTCGCGCGCCTGTTCTCGATCAACGCCTCGAGCACGGGCCGCATCGAGCGCGCCGCTTCGGCGCGGTGGCTGATGCGGTTCTTCTCGTCGTCGCCGAGCTCGGCCATCGTGCGGCCGTCGCCCTTGACGATGAAGAGCGGGTCGTAGCCGAAGCCGCCCGCGCCGCGCGCCTGCTGCGCGATCGTCCCCTCGCATCGGCCCTCGCAGATGACCTCGGGCTCGACCTCGTTCCACGGATCGAGCAGCACCATCGTGCAGCGGAAGCGCGCCGTGCGGTGCTCGTCGTCGATCTCCTCGAGCGCCGCGAGCAGCGCCGCGTTGTTCTCCGAGTCGGTCGCGCCTTCCTTCGCGAAGCGCGCCGAGCGCACGCCGGGCCGACCCGCGAGCGCGTCGACCTCGAGCCCCGCGTCCTCCGCGAGCGTCACCATCATCGCGGCCTCGGACGCCGTGCGTGCCTTGATGAGCGCGTTGTCCACGAACGTCGCGCCGTCCTCGATGATCGGCGGCAAGTCGGGCAGCACCTGCGAGAGCGGCAAGAGCTTGATGGGCAGGTCGGAGAAGATCGCCCCGAGCTCCGCCAGCTTGCCGCGGTTCGTCGTGGCGACGAGGATCGACAGCGGCAGGTTCGACTCGCTCACGAGAATCTCCCCGGCTGGAAGAGGGACGCGAGCTCGACGCCCGCGGACGCGAGCGCGCTTCGTTGCATCGCCACGAGCTTCGCGACGCCCACGAGGCCGACGTCGATCATGGCGTCGAGGTCGCGCCGCTCGATCGCCTCGCCTTCGGCCGTGGCTTGCACCTCGACGATCGATCCGCGCGCCGTACCCACGACGTTGAGGTCCACGCGCGCGCGGCTGTCCTCTTCGTACACGAGGTCGAGGAGCGCATCGCCGCCGAGGTGGCCCACGCTGATCGCGGCCACCTGATCGCGCAGCACCGGCGCGATCTGTCCCGCCGTGCGCAGCTTCGCGAGCGCGAGCACCGCGGCCACGAAGCCGCCGGTGATCGACGCCGTCCGCGTCCCGCCGTCGGCCTCCAGCACATCGCAGTCGATCACGATCGTGCGCTCGCCGGTCGCGTCGAGGTCGATCGCGCTGCGGAGCGCGCGCCCGATGAGCCGCTGGATCTCCTGCGTCCGACCGCTCGGCGACTTGCCGCGCCCCTCGCGCGCTTCCCTGCGCGCGGGGTTCGCGCGCGGATGCATCTGGTACTCGGCCGTCAACCAGCCTTTGCCTTTGCCTGACATCCATGCGGGTACGCCGACGTCGATCGACGCGGTGCAAAGCACGACCGTGCCGCCCGCGCGGTAGAGCACGGAGCCCTCCGCGTTGCGGTGGAAGTGCGGGACAATCTCGACGGGGCGGGGTTCGGCGGGGCTACGGCCATCGGGGCGGGACACGCCGCGTCCTTAGCACAGGCGAAGAGCCGCGCAGTGCATCCTCACACCGGACGCATGCACTCCTCGTCCGGCCTGCGCGCCCGCTGGTCGCTTCCGTCACCAGCTCACGGGATACGCCGTCGCGTAGAGCCCATCGGCCGATCCGCCTCGCGTCGAGGCGCGCTGGACGAGATAAAGCTCCTGCTTTGGTCCCTGACAGACGAACGCGCCTCCCTCGGACGCGACGTACACCTGAAGCCCGACGGTCCTCATGGTGAACGCCTCCGGCCACGTCTCGCGCTTCTTCAAGTACTCGAGCGCGGAGTTCGACCGCGGAGGCACGTCGGACCGCTCGAGGGTGCGGATGAGCCGGTCCGCCTGGGAAAACGCCGCGCCGTCCTCCTTGGCGATGTCGGCGATGCCGACTTTCGCGGGCAGCTGCCCCGGGCCCACCTCGTTCGCGGGCACGCGGCGCGACCGGACGATGGTGAACTCGTCGGTCGTCTTCGCGCCCTCGACACGGTGGCCCCGGCCGATCCATCGACCGTCGCCGGAAGGGACGACCGCGTTCCAAGGCTTGCACGAACCGAAGGCGTTCAGCACCGCGCACGGGCCGCTCTTCGCGTCGGCCGCGCACTTGAGCGTCTTCTTGAGCGCGGCGACGTCGAGATCGTCGGGCGCGGCCACAGCCTCGGGCGTCGTCGTGGGCGGCGGCGCGGCGGACGGAGGCGTGGGCGCCCCGGTGCGCACGGGGGCCGCGGAGTCCCCGGCGGGCTCCTGGGAACACGCGGCGACGGCGATCGAGACGAGGACGACGAAGGGGCGCGTTCGCATGGGCGCGCAGTCTGGCACGCCCTCGTTCGTCCGCTACGGCGGGTCG
Organism: Polyangium sp. 15x6; assembly: GCF_029960785.1. GTDB lineage: Bacteria > Myxococcota_A > Polyangia > Polyangiales > Polyangiaceae > Polyangium. The sequence continues at coordinate 157,218 of NZ_JASBQE010000017.1, read as the reverse complement.
ATCAGGAGCTTCGGCCGGAGCCGCCCGAGCGACTTCCGCCCGATCCCTTTCACGCGGAGGAGATCCTCCGGCCGCTTGAACCGCCCGAGCTTCGCCCGCAGCGCGAGGATCGCCTTGGCCTTCGTGGCCCCGACGCCCGGTAGCTTCCGCAGATCCTCCTCCGTCGCGAGGTTCAGGATCACGCGTCCATCCGGCGTCACCGCCGCGATCGGCGCGCCCGCATCCGCCGCTGCGCCCGCATCCGCGCCCGCTCCCGCATCCGCGCCCGCTCCCGCGTCCGCCGACGCGACCGCCGTGGGCACGGGCGCCGCCGCGCTCGTGCTCGTCGCCGGCGGACCGAGGTAAGCCCCGACGCGACGCGGCATCAAATCCGCGGCCGCCCCGGATCCCACGAACGCGAGCGCCAGGAATCCGAGCGCCCCGAGCGCGACTTTCCCCGCGAGCGGCATCCATGCCGATCCCCGCAGTCGCGCCGCGATCGACCCGAAAAACGCCCGCACGCGAGCTCCAACCTGCTTCTCGTCCTCTGCCGAACGTTCCACCGAGAGCCTCCTCGGCGGCCTCTTCGGCGATCTTCGTGCCAGCAAACGGGACGCGGGAACACGCGGGCATTTTGGGTGCAAAGGGTCCACGCGGGGGTGGCGCCGCCATGGCGGAGGGGTGGCGACGCCATCGGGACCTCTTCGCCGTCCTGCGCTACGATGCCTGCGAGCAGGTGACCATGTCCGACCCGCGTTTTTCCCCGTACCCCGAGGCCTTCTCGCGACGCACCTTCCTCGGCGCTGCCCTCACCGGCGCGGCGCTGCTCGGCGCCGATCACGCGCTCGCCGCGGGCTCGGGGCTCGCGGCCAAGCCGCCCGCGGGCTTCGTGCCCCTCTCGATCCCCGGCAAGGTCGCGAAGGTCGCGAAGTCGAACGTGATGCAGCCGAACGGCCTCTGGCCCACCGAGGGCGCCGCGAAGCTCATGCTCGAGCGCGTGATGGCCGAGCTCACGGGCAAGAGCGATCTCGGCGAGGCCTTCGCCAAGTTCGTCCACAAGGACGACAAGGTCGCCATCAAGCCGAACGGCATCGCAGGCCAGAAGGGCGCGTCGATGGCCACGAACCGCGAGCTCATCCTCGAAGTCGTGCGCGGCGTCATGGCCGCCGGCGTGCCCGCGAGCCAGATCATGATCTTCGAGCAGTACCCGAAGTTCTTGGAAGGCACGCGCATCTGGGATCGCCACAAGGGTCCGGACCCGGCACTTCCCGCGGGCATCGCGACCGCCGTGCACGAGAACGAGGACGCGACGATGCCCGAGCTCAAGGTGATGGGCATCCCGACGAAGTTCGTCCGGCCCTTCACGGAGGCGACGGCCGTGATCAACGTCGGCCTGATCAAGGATCACTCGATCTGCGGCTACACGGGTTGCCTCAAGAACATCACGCACGGCGCGACGATCAACCCGCACGCCTTCCACCAGCACAACGCGAGCCCGCAGATCGCCGAGCTCTACGCGCAGGACGTCGTGAAGAGCCGCGTGCGCTTGCACATCATCGACGGCTTCAAGCTCATCTACGACGAGGGTCCGCTCGACAAGAACAAGAAGCGCCGCGTGCTGCACGAGGCCGTCTACGCAACGACAGACCCCGTGGCGATGGACACGCTCGGCTGGGGCATCATCGAGCAGTGGCGCAAGGACAACGGCCTGCCAACGCTCAAAGACGCCGGCCGCGAACCCACGTACATCCGCATCGCAAGCGAGCTCGGGCTCGGCGTCTTCGACAAGAACCGCATCTCCTTGCGCGAAGTCACCCTCTGAGGGCGCGGAGCGGGGCTTTGCCCCGCACCCCAGCAGGGGGCTGTCCGCCCCCTGCACCCCGGACCAGCGCAAGCGCTGGACTCGGGGTCGATGAACTGCGCGATGCGCAGTTCATCGAACAGACCGTGGCAAGACCACGAGCCGACTCGCCAGTCGAGACAGCAGCACTGCCCTGCTTGCTAGCAACGCCCTCCCTGTCGACAGCGCGCATCGCGCGCTGTCGCCCTGGGTCCAGCGCTTGCGCTGGTCCGGGTGCAGGGGCGGATAGCCCCTGCTCGGGTCCGGGGTGAAACCCCGGCGCTACGCTGTGGAACCCCCTCAGGCGGGGCTCGTCGTGAGCGCCGGTGCGTCGTTCACGATGGGAGCCTGCAAGGGCTCGCCTGTCTCGGGATCCACGTCGTCGGCCGCTCGCCGCGCGCGCAGGGCGTGCCCGATGGCCTCGTTTTGCTGCACGATGGGGCCGAGCATGGCCATGCGGGAAGCTTGATCCTCCGGCGCCTCCGACGGGTATCGCCCGACGATCATGGCCACGAGTTGAAGCATTCGCCGCTGCCCCTCGGCGCGCGCGGCCTTCACCTCGAGAAACGTGATCCGCTTCGGCAAAGGCAGCTCGAGCGCGGTGCGATATTGCTTTGCCAGATCGACGAGCCGCGCGACATACCGCGAGAGCCCGAGCTCCTGCACCGTGGATACGCGCATCGGATCTTGGAGCACGCCGAGGATCCGCTCCACCTCGCAGAGCTCCTCCACGTAGGGGAGAGACGTCACGGCGAAGAGACCGCGCGGAAAGATCTCCTTCAAGAGCGCGGAGCCGCTCGTGGCGAGGGGATCGCCCTGCGCCGACGCCTCGACTTGCCGCTCGGCGGTATCACGAATCGCGACGAGCACGCCGTCGACGGCGAGATCGATCGGCTTTGCCTCGGGCGCGAACGCAGGGGCCTTTTCGTCCTGCGCCGCCCACTTCGCCTCGAGCGTGCGCAATGCCTCGTCGTGATCGATGCAGGAAGTCGCGAACACCGCGAAGTCCAGGTCGCCCGCAGCGAGCGCAGCCTTGCGCACCTGCCCAATCGCGAAAAGACGACGGCCGGGAGTGAACGTGTACAGACGGAAGAGCGTGTCGAGCGAGGTATCCATGCAGAGCCTCCTTCGGGGCATGCCGGAAGATTCGGTCGGGGCGGTAGACGCCAAACGGAGGGCTCGCCACGCAATCGGAGCAGCATTTCGGCGAAAAGGAGCGCGGACCGGATTCGCTGGGGGTCGACCCGCGGCGAAGCAGGGCGCGGACCGGATTCGCTGGGGGTCGACCCGCGGCGAAGCAGGGCGCGGACCGGGTTCGCTGGGGGTCGACCCGCGGCGAAGCAGGGCGCGGACCGGGTTCGACGAAGAGCGAGCATAGGGAGAAGGGCCGCATGCTCTTGACGCGCGTTCGAGACTCGACTCTACCGCGGCCATGAGCGGCGCGACGAACCAGGGGACTTCGGCCCCTCGGACATCCAGCCTCGGCAAGGCAGCGGTCCTCCTCGGGATCCTCGGATCGGTGAACGGCTGTGGCAGCATGCTCCGAATGGGGGGCGGCGAGACGACGGGGGCCGGCACATACGAGGGCGAGGAGTGCCGTCGCGTCTATTACGATCTCGATGACCACGACCCTGAGAGCGATTACAACCACAACGAGAAGAAGTTCCCGATTGGGGAGGACACATCCCCCGAGGCGCAGCTCCTCCTCGCGACGTGCGCGCGGCACATGAAGAAGGGGCGGCTCGGGCACGAGACCCGCCAATGGAACCGGATCAAGCCGCTCGACCCCGAGAAGGTGTACCGCTCCCTCGACGATCGCGACCTGGATATCGTCTCGGCCGCGCTCAGCGCGGTGATCATCGGGAACGACGAGGTCGCCGCGCGCTTCCAGCACGAGCGGCACTACAAGGACGCGCGGTATCAGGGCCTCGTGCTTTTTTATGCGTCGCTGATCCGTCGCGACGATCTGTCGGCCGCGCTCTCGCGTCTCGCCGTGCCCGCGGAGGTCAGGACGACGTTCCTCGCGCAATTCGACGGCGCGGCCCAGAGGGCCCGCGCGGCGGGGCTCGCGCCCGAGGAGATGACGGTGTACGTGAAGATCCCCCTCGACGTGCATGCGTCGCGGAGCAAGCACTACGAGGCGTACGCCGAGCTTTACGACGAGCTCGATGCGCTGCTCGCGAAGTCCGAGAAGGCTCGCGGCAGCGCGGAGGCGGCCGCGGCGCTCGCGCCCTCGTTCGTGGATCTCCGGAGCCGCTTCGTGGCGAAATGCGGGACGCTCGATTGCAGGGGCCGGCCGCTCTGGGCCCACACGACGCGCGAGCTTGCGCTCCTCGCGGTGGCGGAGGGCAAGAGGCTCGACGCGCACGTGGAGTCGCACATGCACGAAAGGGAAGGCAGCTACGTCGGCGGCTTCGTGCAAGCCATCACGGCGGCGCAATACGCCGAGCTCAGCCGGATGCGCGAGGCGTCCGCCAAGTACCAGAAGGCAAAGGAGAACGGCATCGACGAGCAGACGGCGCGGACCCTTTCGGGAGGTACGACCGGATTTCGCTTCAAAGACCGTGCGTTCTTCCATGTCGATTTGCGCCTGCCGGGGTACGCGAAGGCGCTCGACGGGAACGGAAGCGGATCCCCGCGCGTCGGCGCGTTCCCCGTGGGGAGCGTGCAGCCCGCCGCCGGGGGCAAGGGCGTGAAGATCACGTTCGAGAAGGACCGCCACCAATCGCAGGAGGCGTACAACTGCCGAACCACGAACCGGATCTCCCGCATTCACAGGGACGGCAGGCTCGAATACGAGGAGGTCTGCAACTGGCGGCCGGTGACCGTCGAGTCGGAGCGGCACAAGCCGGTCACGGTCCCGGCGGCGGAAGCAAAAAGCGTTCAGCGCGGCGATGTCGTCACGTTCCTCGCGCTCGGCGAGGAGGCCCGGATCATCGAGGTCAAGCGGGGCGACGTGGTGGTGCAGCTCCGCGGGGATGCCGTGCGGGAGCCGAACTGACCGCTCACGGCGGCGACAGGACGAGCGCCTGGAGCCGCCCGTTCTCGCACGCCGTGTTCGTCTCGCACTCGATCCAGTAAAGCGCCTCGTCGTCGACGGTGAAATGGAACGGCCCGGTCGGCCGCGCCACGATCTCGGCCGCCTGGGTCCCCCAGTTCGGGCCGCCCACCGGCAGCCGCGCGATCGCCTTGCCACCGTCGAACGTCGAGGCGCCGAAATAAACCCAATCGCCATTCACCTCGATCGGCGGCAGGACCGCGAGCGAGAAGTCCGTCGCCGCATTCGAGAAGATGAGCTCGCCGCTCGCCGGCACGAACGACTCCACCGCCCCGCCGGCCTTCGGGACGCGGTTCAAAAGCGCGTTGTTCTGCGCGAAGAAAAACACGTATTCATCCGAGACGTCGAGGCTCGACGCGAAATTGACGCCCTTCGCGAGCGCCTTCTCCTCCACGCCCACGCCCACCGACGGATCGATCGAGTACACCGCGCCGGTCAAGGCCTGCTCGCCGTCGTCGCACGAGTTCGGCACGTCGTCGCCCAGCGCGAAGCGCGTGAAATAGAGCCGGCCGTCGCTGTAGCGGATGTCGTAGAGCAGCGAGGCCGCCGTTCCCTCCTTGTATTCCGGGTCGATCCAGAGCGCCTCGTACGAGGTCGATCCCTTCGCCACCCGGCCCACGAGCCCGTCCGTGAGCATGTAATAGAGGTATTCGCCTCCGAGGGTGATCCCGGCGAGCTTCTCGAACTCCGGTTGCTCGCCGAGCACGGGGATCACGTCGGGATCGCAGTTCCTCGGGTCGCACCAGGAGAGATTCGACCCGAGGCAGGTCGACTCGTTGCCGCGCTGGGTCCAGGCGATGAAATCGTGCGAGACCACGGCCCATTCGACCCGCAGGCCCCCGACGTCCAGGAGCGGCGCCGAGCATCCGGGCTTCGGCAGGCGGCGAACCGAGCCGGGCGTCGCATATTGCCGGACGACGATGGACTCGGCGTCCGAGGTCAGCGACCCCATGACGACGTTCGGCTCGATGAGGAACGGCTCGCACGCCTCCCCGCTGCCTCCGCACGGAATCGAGGCGCACGCGAGGTTCGGCGGGGGCTTCGGCGCATACTCGTCGTAACCATCGTCGACGCAGCTCGACACGAGCAGGGCCGTGAGGCCCATCGAAGCGGCACGAAGCAGCGATCCATTCATGCGCGGATCTTACAACGCCCGCGAACGTGCTTGCCAGCGCCGAGGAGATCCGGTTTGCTTCTCCCCCGGAGCGAGCGTTCCATGCCCAGCGCCACCGGCACGCAGAAGTTTCTCGAACACGGGGCCCTCGAATTCACGAGGACGCGGCCCATCGTGGCGAACGCCCTCCTCACGCTGAATGACGAGAACGCCGAGCGCATGCCGGACGAGCAGCGCCACAAGATCCGGCGCAGCCGCCGCCTTCACGCGGCCAAGCTCGTCAAGACGAACAATCCCACGGTCGACCGAAACCTCGCCTACGAGCTCGTCCTCGAACGTTACGAGCCCGGGACGCCGCGCCCCGCCGACAGCTTTCTCACCTGGTACTTGCCCTGGAACCCCGGCGGCGGGCAGGTCACGATGCACATCCCCGACGGCGAGGTCCTCGACGACAGGGGCGCGAACGTCAATCCGCCCGTCTTCTTCACCGCCGAGCTCACGGGCTGCTCGGTCTTCATTCGCGGCGACCGGCGGCGACCGGAGGTCTTTCATTCGGGCGCCCATGCTGCGAGCTGGCAGGGCAGCGCCGGCACGCACTGGCGCGCGCTCTTCGCCAGGAGCCGCCCGCGGACCTTCGCGCGCGAGAGCTACGTCGAGGTCAACAAGCACCATTACATGGGCGGCGAGCTGCTCGGGCAGCCGTACGTGCCGCCGCTCGTGAAGGAATACATCCAGAAGGTCACGGACGAGGAGGCGCGGGCGGGCAGGGCCTTCGACCTCGTCGATTGCACCGGATTCGGCTGCGTGTTCGGCCTGCGCGACGAGGCCGGCCTCTGGTCGTTCTACCTGCAGGAGAACGTCCGCGTCTTTTATCGCCGCGGCCCCGGCGGCCCGCTCTTCCAGTGCGCGAACCGCACCTTGCGCGTCTCGCGGGTCTACCCCGATCGCGCGGTCCTCTCCCGCAACGAAGAACCGAAGCCGCTCCCCTGAGCGGACCGAAGAGGGACACGTATGCCGATCCTCGAACTCACGTTATCGGGCGGAGCGAAGCTCTCCGTGCACAATTTCTCCGTGCAGGAGGCTCTCTCCGAGCTCTTCCACGTGTCCGTCGTGGCGCGGGCGCAGCGGCCCGACCTCGACCTCGAGGCGATCGTCGGCAAGCCCGCCTCGCTCCACATCGTGGCCGGCTGGACCTACGTGAAAGACCAGGGCGCGCGCACCTGGAAAGGCGTCTGCAGCTACATCGAGCAATCCCAGGCGCAGACCGAGGAGACCGGGCTCTCGACCTATTACCTGCACATCGTGCCCGACCTGTGGCTGCTCACCCAGCGCACGAACCACCGCATCTTCCAGCACCTCTCCCTTCCCGACATCGCCGACGTGCTGCTCCGCGAGTGGGGCGTCGAGCCGACCTGGCAGATCGATCGAGGGCTCTACCCGAAGCTCGAATTCAAGGTCCAGTACGGCGAGAGCGATTATACCTTCCTCTGCCGCCTGCTCGAAGAGGCTGGCATCACGTTCTGGTTTTCGGACCGGGGCGGCGCGGGCTCCGTGCTCACGTTCGGCGACAAGCTGCACGCGGCGGCGCCGCGCCCGCCCATTCTTTTCGTCGACAACCCGAACCAGGCCGCGCAGCGCGAGTTTCTCTCGCTCGTCCGCCTCGGCCACGAGGTCCGGCCGGGCGCGCACGTCATGCGCGACCATGATTTCCGCAATCCCTCCTTCCCGCTCCTCGGGAGCGCCGCCCCTCCGGCGACGGGCCCCGAGAGCAAATACGAGCAATACACCTACAACCCGGGCGCGTTCCTCGTGGAGGGCACGATGGGCGGCGGGGGCACGCCGGTGGCGGACGATCAGGCCATCGCCCGGCACGACCCCAAATACGGGACCGACCTCGCCACGCGCCGCCTGCAATCGCTCCGCGCCGACAAACGCCGGGTCACGTTCAACACGAACACCCTCGATCTTTTCCCGGGCGCGGTCTTCACGATCGAGGACCATTTGCACCCGTCGCTCGGGCCGAGCCAGCGATTGCTCGTTTCGTCGTTCTCCGTGGAAGGCACGCCGGGCGACGAATGGACCATGACCGGCGCCGCGGTCTTCGCCGACCCCGCCGCGCCCTACCGCCCGCCGATCAAGACGCCGCGCCCGCGGGTCTTCGGCGTGCAGAGCGCGACCGTGGTGGGCCCGCCGGGCAAGGAGATCCATACCGACGAGTTCGGCCGCGTGCGCGTGCAATTCCCCTGGGATCGCGAGGGCAACTACGACGACCGGACCTCGTGCTGGATGCGCGTGAGCCAGGGCTGGGCCGGCACGGCGTACGGGATGATCACGATTCCGCGCGTCGGCCAGGAGGTGCTCGTCACGTTCCTCGACGGCGATCCGGATCGGCCGGTCGTGACGGGCCGCGTCTACAATGCGATCGAGCAGGTGCCCTACAAGCTCCCGGACGACATGACCGTGAGCACGTGGAAGAGCCAATCCTCTCCGGCCACGGGCGGCTACAACGAGATCAAATTCGACGACAAGGCCGGATCGGAGCGCGTCTACGTGCAGGCCGAGCGAGATTTGCACAAGCTCGTCAAGAACGACGAGGTGCTCCGCACGCAGCACGACAAGATGGAGACGGTGGACGGCGCGTCGGACCTCGTGGTGAAGGGCGTGCGCAAGCAGCTCATCGAATCGGCGGACCATTTGCACGTGTTGCTCGACCAGCGCAGCCAGGTCGACGGCGGGGTCTCGCTGACCGTGAAGATGGGCAAGCAGGAGAAGGTGGGGACCGATTACGCGCTCGACGCGGGCCAGGAGATTCACCTCAAGGCGGGCATGACGCTCGTGCTCGAAGCCGGGCTGCGGCTGACCATCAAGGGACCGGCAGGCTTCATCGATTTCCACCCGATGGGCATCGATATCGTGGGGCTCCTCGTCAACATCAACAGCGGCGGTTTTCCGGCCTTCGGCAAGGGCGCCTCCCCCGACGCGCCCGAGGACGCGATGGAGGCCGAGCCCCGCGACAGGCCGCCCGGCGCGCCGGCGGGGAATTCGAGCACGGGCACCGGCGGTACGTCCGGCCAAGGTGGGAGCTAGGCCATGCCCCTCGCTGCCCGTATCGACGACGAGCTGACGTGCGAGGTCCACGGCGCGGGCATCATCACGGAAGGGTGCCCGACGGTGATCATCGGCTTTCAGCCGGCCGCGCGGGTCGAGGACGAGATCCTTTGCCAGGAGGTGCCGAGCGAGATCGCCAAGGGTTGCGAGACGGTGTTCATCGGCGGAATGCCGGCCGCGCGCGTCGACGATGTGGCCGTGGACGGCGCGGTGATCAGCACCGGATTTGCCACGGTGAACATCGGCACGACGCCGCAGATCCAGGTGCTGCTCCTGGCCGCGGCGCTGGGTTTGCCCTTCTGCGAGGAATGCGAGCCGAGCTCGCTCGCCGGGCCGAGCGGGGAGCCATGAAAGCCGTTCTTCACATCGTCACGGGGCGATCGTCGGGGGAGCGGGTGCGGCTCCCGGTGGGGCAGCCATTTTGCGTGGGGCGCGGCGGGCGGGCGGATCTGATCCTGGCGCACGACGAGAAGATGGCCCTGGCGCATTTCGAGCTCGAATGGGACGGCGCCACGTGCCGCCTGCGCGACCGGAGCCGGCAAGGGACGGAGCTCGATGGCAAGCACGTGGACGAGGCCGAGCTGAAGAACGGCGCGTGGATCGGCGCGGGCGGGACGCGGTTTCTGTTCCGCATCCGCAGCGAGGATCTCCGGTCGGAGCTACCGCCGGCGCCGCCCGCGCCGTCGCCTTCGCCGGAACTGCTTTCGGCGCGCCGGGAGGCGCTCGTGGTGCTGTCGCGGGAGAAGCGTCTCTTCGCGATTCTGGATGCGGCCCGGGATCGGCGCGTCCGCGCCTTGCTCGCCGCATGCGACGAGGAATTTCGCTCGCTCTACGAAGGCCAGAAAGGCGAGGCCCTCGCCGAGGTGGCGCCGTACCTCGTGCAACTCCAGTCGGGTTCGCCGCTGCTCCCCGTGCTCGTGGAGGACGCGTGGGGCGAGAGCTGGGGCGTGTATCTGACGAGCGCGCGGCCCTTCAAGGAGGTCCGCCAAAGGCTGCGCCGATCGCTCATGGTGCAGGACGAGGAGACGGGCAAGCGGATGTATTTCCGCTTTTATGACCCGCGCGTCCTTCGGCTGTTCTGGCCGGCATGTACGCCGCGGCAAAAAAGCGAGATAGCCGGCACGGAGATCGAATCGTTTCTCGTCGAGGGCACCACGGGCGAGGTGCTGCGATTCGCCCGGGAGGGATGAGGCGATGCTGACGTTGCGCCGGGGGCAACGAAAGGCCTTCGAACCGCTGGTGGAGGACGCGCTCGTCGAGCGCATTTTCGTCTTCCTCCGCCAGCGTCCCGAACCCGAGATTCATCGCCTCGACGACGCGCACCTCCGCGCGGCCATCCGCGCGGGCGTGGCGCAGGGCCGGGCGTTTGGGCTCACGTGGCAATCGTCGCTCGGCGCGTTCGTGGGGCTCTCGATCGTCGTGGGGCCGAGGTTTCACGAGCACCCGGCCGTGCGCGCCATTCTGACGGACGAGACGATCCCGCCGGACGAGCGAATCGCCGCGCTCCGCGACAGGCTCACCGAGGAGGAATGGCGCGAGGCTTCGGGCCCGGAGGTGACGACGCGATGATGCCCCCCGATCCCCGGACCACCACGACCACCACGTCGACCACCACGTCGACGACCTCGACGGCGGCGACGAGCATGATCGACGCTGCCTCTGTCGCGCTCCCCTCGACGCCGCCCAGCGCGAGCGTCGCATGTGCCGCGGGCAAGGTCGCCGAGCCGTCGTCGAGCGCACCCGCGAAGAAGATAATGTCCCCCGAGGAGATCAGGGAGTACGCGGGCAAGCTCGATAAGATGGTGCAAGAGGCCGTCAACTTCCAGCAAAAAATCTTGACCGACACCGACGACATCGCGGAGCTTTATCTAGCCCTGGAAAGGATAAAGAAGGCGCCCGACCCGGATGTTTCGTCGAAGTGGACCGCGTTTTGGCGGACCTGGGGGAAGAGCGCGATCGTCCCGCTCAAGCAATTCGTCGACGCCGAGAACAACAAGCAGAACGAGCAGAACAAGCGGAACGAGCAGAAGCTGGAAAACCAGCAGAAAATGGCGAAGGGCCTCGAGTGGAAGAAGGAGCAGGACGCGGCCAAGAAGAAGGAACGGGAGAGGCTCGCTCAGAAGCACAAGCAAGAAAAGGCGGCGCTCGCGAAGGCTCACAGGCGCCACTTCAGCAATCCCGATGTGCTGAAGTCCATCAACGAAAAACTGAAGTCCGTCGTCAACGAAAAACCCAACGAAAAACCCACGCTCTGCACGGCGGTCGTCGTCGTGGAAGGCACGGAACCGACGATGGCGTTCGGGACCAGCTCCGTGGGAAACCACTCCCCCTTTCAGGCCTTCTATCGGGACAAGGACGGGATTATCCGCTGCACGAAAGCCGCGGAGGTTCATGCCAAGGTGCTCGAACCGCTGCGCGCGACGCTCGCTGGCATCCAGAAGGTCGAGGACTGGGAAGTCTACGTCTGCGCAGAGGTCGACGCGGCAGTTCAGCTCTTGCTGCGCGGAAAGCGCCTGGAGCAGATCAAGACCTACGCCACGGACTTCGATCTCAACTACAAGGAGCGCTGCGCACACTGCACCCAGTGGGCGACGGAGTTCTGAGCCGGCAATCCCGAGATGCGCGTCACGGCATCCAGCTCACCTCGATCGTGCTCGCGTTCCTGGATTCGCTGACCAGGGTCACCCAAGCAAACGCCGGCGAAGGCGACCTCTCCGCCACGGACCTGCTCAGCACGCCTCCGAACAGCCCGTGAACGGCCCCGCCGCCCGTCAACGCTCGGGCATCCGCACGACCCGCCCGAGGGCCACGGCCCGCAGCGCGATCGGGAGCTTCTCCTCGGGGTCGACCGCGAAATGCACCTCGCCGAGGATCCGCGCCGGGAATTGCCCGAAGAGCGGCAGATCGTCCGCGATGACGGCCGGCAAATAGACCACCAGCGGGTGCCGCTCGCCCGGCGCACGCAGGAGCGCGCGCAGGTGGTTTCCGCCGAGGACCCGGCGCCGCTGGTAATGCCGGCCCTCGCAGAGCGCGCGCGCGACGAGCACGTCGAGGTCGTCCCCCCCGAGCCCGTGCGCGCCCAACGCATACGCCTCGCGGATGTTCCGGGTGAAGCGCTCCGCGAGGCCCGGCGCATTCTGATAGCCCGGCGAGCCGATGAACCCTTCGGCTTCCTGGATGGCTGCGGAGAGCGCCTCCTTTCCCGCCGCGAACGGCCTCGCCGTCGCCGCCGTCGTCTTCAAGGCCTCGATGGGATCAAACGGCAGCGAGAGCTCGCCCTCGCAGACCTCGAGGGGCGGAATCGCATGGGCCTTTTTCGCCGCCCGCATCGCCGCGTCGAGCAGCCCCTCGAAGCTCACGGCCGCAGCACGACCGAGGATCGCGTGCGCCTCTGCGCGGTCCTCCATCTCGGCCGGGTCCTTGAAGAGGGCCGGATCGTCGAACTCCGGATCGATCGGCTCCTCCTCCCGCTCGTCGAGGATCTCCTGCCACGCGCGCTTGCGCACGACGCGCGGCATGGTCTTGCGATCGAGCCACACGAGCAGCAGCGCATCGCTCGGCGACATGCCCCCGTTCGCCGACGGCGCGACCGCGAAGCCCGGCGCCGCGGCGGCCGACGGCGCGGGCGACGTCGGCGACGCACCCTCGACCACGACCTCGCCGATGGTCTTTCGAGCAGCAACGATCGGCTCCGACGCCCGCGCGTGCGGCGCGGTCCCCGGCGCGTCCGGCGCGGGCGTCTGCGGCACGCCGCTCGCCCACGGGCTCGGCGCGGAGGCCGGGGAGGGCGCGGGCGTCTCGAAGATCAACGCAGGCGGCTTCATCGCCGGAGCAGCAGCGCTCTCGTTCGCCTCCGGCGGCGATGCGGCGAAGGGCAACGCCGCGGCGGGGGAGAGAAGCTCGTCGTGCTCGATTGCCAGCGTCCGCTCCAAGGGAGGCCGATCGAGCGGCGCGCGCGACGGCGGCGGCGACGCGAACGTGACGACCGCGTCCGGCGAGGCCGCCTTGAATGGCAACGTGGCCGCGGGCGGCGCGTGCTCCTCACGGACGAACACCGTCGTCCGGCTCCTCTCCTCGGGCGCATCGGACGCTTTCCCTGGAGCGTCGAGCGTGACCACCACGCGCCCCTCTTCCTTCTCGCCGCGCAGCGGAATCTGCGCCCGCCACGTCACCATGCAGACCGCGCGCTCCGTATCGATCACCAGCGTATCGGCGCGCATCGGGATCCCGCGCGGCCCCCCTTCACGACCCGACAGCACGGCCTTCGGCTCGAGCCCTGGCAGGCTCGTCACGAGGTGCGCGTGTTTCGGGTGGAGGTTGTCGAGCACGATGCGCTCGTTGCTGCGCAGAGCGTCGACCTGCTGATCGGGCGGCGCGACCTGCCAGTACGCGAGCTCCACGTCCTCCGGCGCGGGCGCGCGCGCGAGATCCGCGGGGCTCCACCGGCCTGCGTTGCGACCGAGCTTCTGCTGCCGCGAGGGCCAGCGCGCCGCGATCGGACCAAAACCTACCGGCGTGAGCAGATCCCCCGGCCCACGCACCACCTTGTCGAGCGGCTGCAAATTGGGGACGGCGACGCGGCCTTGCCGATCGCGCGCATCGGGCCGCATGCCCGCGGGGTTCCAGGTGTCCGGCCCTCCGCCGGCGCGCTCGTAACGCAAGGACATTCGCGTGATGCGCGGCCCCTCTTGCAGCGCGCCGTCGAGGGTGAAGGCCCTGTCGCAGAACACCTCGATCGATTTGTCGACGTCGCCCACGATCATCCGCGCCACGAACGAGCGCGCGGGGCGCGCCTCGGGCGCGAAGGCCATGCCCACGAGCACGACGTCGGCGCGTTGCTTGAGCGGGGCCATGTCGCTCGCGGCGCGCAGGCTGCGCGTCTCGTCGTCGTCCCAGTGCTCGTCCTGCTCGACGATCGGATCCTGCTCGGGCGCGAGCTGCGCCTCGGTGGGCACGAGCAGGAACGTCGCTTTGCAGATCACCGTGAGCGCCCACGTGCCGGGGCGCGATTGCCAAAGGAGCGAGGCGACGGGGAGCGGGCCTTGAGCGACGACGTCCATGGCCCGCCGACGGTATCACCACGCGCGCAGGGCGAGCACCGCAGCGATCACGACGAGGGCGACCACGGCCACGACGACGCCGACGAGCCCACGCGAGCTCGACTTCGGCGCCTCGACGATGGGAGCGGGAGGCATCGGCGCGGGCTTCGGAATCACCACCGTCGCGCCGTTTCGCGCGTTCGGCTCCTCGGCGAGCGCCGCGGGTGCTGCGAGCGCGTGCGCGGGGGCGGGCGGCGCGGCGGGCACCTCGGGTGGAGGCGCTTTGGCCGGTTGTCGCAACGTCGTCGCGTTGTCCGACATCGAGACCTCGCCGAAGGCTTGCCACGCGGCCTGCTCCAGGGCCGCGCCCTTTTCGGTCCCCTCGACGATCGAGGGCGGGCGCGGCGGCGGCGCGACGCCTTGCAGGCGATGAATGCGCTCCACCGAAATGCGCCCCTCCTCGGAGGCGAACGGGAGCAGGAGCCGCGCGAGATCGGCGACCGACTGCGGGCGATCGTTCGGCTTTTTTTCGAGGCATTGCAGCACGACGGCTTCGAGCCCCGCGGGGATCTCGGACCTGTGCCAGCGCGGCGGGGCGGGCGGATCACCGCCGATCATCAGGAACAGCGCGTGCGTCGCCTCGGCCTCGAAGGGCCGCTTGCCCGTGAGGATCTGGTACAGGATGACGCCGAGGGCCCAGATGTCGGTGCGCGCGTCGAGCCCTTTGAGCCCGCGGATTTGCTCGGGTGACATGTAAAACGGCGAGCCGATGATCACGTTGGCCGCGGTCAGGCTCGTGTAAAGCGCGTCGGCCCTCGCCGCCTTGGCGAGGCCAAAATCGAGCACCTTCACGAGCGGCGATCCATCGGGCCGCGTGGCGACGAAGATGTTCGCGGGCTTGAGGTCGCGATGAATGATGCCGAGCACGTGCGCCTCGGCGATGGCCTCCGACGCTTGCAGCACCGCGTCGATCGCCTGCGCGACGGGCAAGGGCCCGCGCTGCCGCACGATCTCTTGCAGATCGGCGCCGGTGAGCAGCTCCATCACCATGTACGGCAAGCCGGACTCGAGCGTGCCGAGGTCCATCACGCGCGCGACGTGCTCGCTCTGGATCGACACGACGGCGCGGGCCTCGCGGAGAAATCGCTCCACGGCATCGCCCTGCTTGGCCGCTTCGGGCAGGAGGATCTTGATGGCGACGCGCTGAGGCAGCGTCGTGTGCTGGGCCTCGACCACGAGCCCCATGCCGCCTTTCCCGATCACGCGCTCGACGCGGTACTTGCCCGCGACGACGTCCCCCAGCGCGGGCACCTTCGGCTCGGCCGAGACGCCGACGGGGCTCTTGGAAGCGCTTTCGGTGCTCATGCGGGCGGAAAACTCGCTCTTGCGACGCTAACACACCCGCCTCCTGCGACGCACCCGCGGCGCGCGGCGCGCGCCGGCGATGGGCGAGACCCGACATGCTACGTTTTCCCCATGGCGCAGCCGCTCGCGTTCACCGTGGACCCCGAGGACCCGCGCGCTCCTTCCGAGGAGATCTGGGCGTCCATGTCGGACGAGGATCGGCGGCGCGTCGTCTCCATGCTCCCGTCCGAGGTCCCCATCGACGTCATGGCGCCCGAGGGCGACCCGCACCGCGAGGCCAAGGAGCGCACGCTCGACGCGCTCGGCCGCTTCTTCCGCCGCACCGGGCGCAGGGTTTACCTCTCGTCGGAGCTCGCGACCTATTACCCCGGCCGCCCGCGCGTCGTGCCCGACGTCCTGGCCGTCCTCGACGTCGACCCGCATCCGCGGAGCAAGTGGGTCGTCGCCGACGAAGGCAAGGGGCTCGACTTCGTGCTCGAAGTGCACGTCGAAGGCGACAAGCGCAAGGATCACGAGCGCAACGTCGCGCTCTACGCCGAGCTGGGCATTCCGGAGTATTTCATCTTCGACCGTGGCCGGCTGAGCTTGCGCGGGCACCGGCTCCCGTCCTCGGGGGCGCGCGTCTATCAGCCCATCGTGCCGCAAGGGGGGCGTTACGCGTCCGCGCTGCTGGGGCTCGAATTGATGCTCGTGGAGGGTCGCCTGCGGTTCGTGGTCGGAGGCACGCCGCTGCTGGAATCGGAAGAGATCATCGGCCAGCTCGAATCGATGGTGGACGGCCTCGTGCATCGACGCGAGGAGGACGAGCGCGCGCTGGAAGAGGCCCGGCGGCAGGTCGAGGAGGAGCGCAAGCGGGCCAAGGAGGAACGCAAGCGGGCCAAGGAGGAACGCAAGCGGGCCGAGGAGGAGCGCAAGCGGGCCGACGAAGCCGAACGGCGAGCGGCTGCGCTGCAGGCGGAGCTCGATCGGCTGCGTGGTGGCAAGTCATGAGCGCGTCCGCGAGGTCGCCTCATCTCGTCTGCAAGGTCCCCTGACCACGCCCGCGACATCTTCGACCACGCCCGCGACATTCCTGACGCCGCGCGCAACCTCCCATGATCCCGCGCGCCCCCCTGCGTGCTCTCCGCGCGACCTTCGTCTACCTGCTAGCCTTGAAGCTCGTTCACCCCGAGGGGCTCGCCATGTCGCTGCCGCGTTTGCTTCCTCTCCTTGCACTTCTGCTCGCTGCCGAGGGATGCGTCTCGCAGACGAACACGCAGACGCAGGATGCACCCAGCACGCCCGATGCCCCGAGCGCCTCCGGCGCACCCAGCGCACCCCCCCGCCCCCCGAGCCCCGAGTCCGTCACCCCGAAGAACCCCGGGGGCGACGCCGACGATCCCACGTTCGCCGCGCTCATGCGCCTCGCCACCGAGCCCTGGGTCAACAAATCGGACAACGCGAATACGATCCTCGTCCCCCTCGCCGACAAGAAAAACTGGCGCGGCCTCCGCATCTTCGGCCGCCCGACACGCGCCTCTTTTCGTTACGGCGATGCGTACTACGCCGCTGGCACCGTCCTCTACACGCCGATCGAGGGGCCGAACGACCCCGAAGCCTGCCTCGCCAAGACCTTCGACGAAGCCATGCCCTTGGCCGAGGCGAACGGCGTACGGATCGGCGGCCGGCAGCGCATCCGCATGAACCAAGTCGTCGGCGCCGAGGTTCGGCCCATGGTCATCGAGCTCATCGAGGGCCGCATCGACAACCTCCTCCACCGCGACGACTACATCGGTGGCCTCGCCGCTTACCAATCCTTCCCGGGCACGTGCCTCGTCCATGGCTTCGCCGTCGTCGCCACCGAGCACCCGGAGCTCGCCGCCAAGGTCCGCAGCCGATGGATCACCGAAGCCGCCCCGAAGCTCGCCTGGGCGAACAAGGTGAAGCAAGCGCCCGAATTCAAGGACCGCTGAGCTTCACGCAAACTGCGCGACGACCCGCGCCGCCACGTACGTGACGAGCGCGGCCACCCACAACACGGCGCCTTTTCGGAAACCTTGCCGATATCCCCAGATCGGCGCGAGCGGCGGCACGAAGAGCGCGAGCGCGCCGCGCAGGCGTGACGAGCCGCGGAGAATCAGCCTCCCCGCGAGCCACACGTGCGTGGTCACGAACGAGGCGAACCCCAGAATGAGGAGGGCGACGACGGCAACGTCCTTGCCGGACACGCGGCGAGCGTAGCGCGGGCGGAGGCGACTCGCCTCGACTTCGCGGACCCGAGGCGCCCTTTCCCACGAACCCGGCGCGATTGCCACGATCGATCCACGCTCGCGGCTCTGTCCCCGCAGCATTTTCACGCTAAGCTCTGCGCGTGCCGAGAAGCTCCATCCCCGTCCGCGACGCAGTTCACCCCGCCTCTCCTCGATCTTCATTCCTCGACCGCCTCCCCGGATCTCGCGTCGTGCCCGCGGGCCTCGCCCTCGGTGTGATCACGAGCGCCCTCGTGGGCGTGGGCGTCGCCGAGGCCGTCACGGACCCGCCCGATACGTTGCCCCTCTCCGAGGTCAAACCCGGCATGAAGGGCTACGGCCTCACCGTGTTCTCCGGGACGAACCCCGAGCGCTTCGACGTGGAGGTCATCTCCACCCTCAAGAATTTCCGGCCCAACCAGGATCTCATCCTGATCAAGACGCCGAACCACCCGCGCCTCGACGTCGCCCGCACCGTCGGCGGCATGAGCGGGAGCCCCATCTATCTGAACGGCAAGATGATCGGCGCCTATGCCTACGGCTGGCTCTTCGGCGTCGAGCCCATCGCCGGCGTCACGCCCATCAAATCGATGCTCGACGAGCTCGCGCGCCCCATGCCGAAGGCGATCATGCCCATCCCCGGCAAGGGCCCCCTGCCCTCGGTCGACGACGACGGCCGCGTCAAGCGCGACAAGCACGCCCGGTTGTTCCACGGCGCGCCCGAAAGTTATGACCTCCAAGGACACGCGACGCAGCTCGCCTCCCGCGCGGCGAGCCTCCTCGCGCCGCCCGAGGGCAGCGCGCTCGCCCGCGCCTCGACGCCCATCATGCTCGGCGGGCTCTCGGGGACGTCGCTCAAGATCGCGCAGAACCTGCTCGGCCCGATGGGTATGGAGCCGCTCCAGGCCGGCGGCGGGACGTCGACGAAGCCGCCGCCCGACGCGCCCACGAAGTTCGTCGACGGCGGCGCGATCGGCGTCGAGATGATCCGCGGCGACATCTCCGCGATGGGCCTCGGCACCGTCACGCGCGTGAGCGGCGACAAGCTCGTCGCCTTCGGTCACCCCATGCTCGGCGGCGGCGTCGAGGCCCTGCCCACGGCCGTCGCGCGCGTGCACTGGATCATGGCGAGCCAGAACCGGAGTTTCAAGATTGGCGAGGCCGTGCGCTCGGTCGGCGCGCTCGTGAATGATCGACAGGCCGCGATCGTCGTCGACTCGTCCGTCAAGGCGCCCATCTTCCCGATGAAGGTCACGATCAGCGCGCCCGGCGGCGTCCCGCACCCGACGTGGAACCTCGAGGTCGCGCAGGATCAGTTCCTCTCGCCCACGTTCGTCGCGATGGCGATCGGCAACGCGTTCGAGACCTCGGCCGCCGAGCGCAACGACCTCACCTACCGCGCCACGAGCAAGCTGAAGATCGGCCGCTGGGGCACGATCACGCTCACGGACTTCGGCGCCGGCAGCGGCAATCCCCCGGGCGCCGAGGACTTCGTGCGCGGCCGGCTCGTGCGCGCGATCGGCTCGCTCCTGAACAACCCCTGGGAGCCGATCTCGATCGAAGGCATCGACACCGAGGTCAAGGTCTCCTACGAGCGCGAGGTCGTGACCTTGCGCGGCGCGAAGATCCTCGAGCCCGAGATCGACGCGGGCGCGAAGGTGCACATCCAGCTCGAATTGCAGCGCTTCCAGGGCAAGACCGAGACGAAGATCATCGAGGTCGACGTGCCCACGGAGCTCGCGGGCCGCGAGGTCGAGATCGAACTCGCGCCCGGCTACGAGGTCGAGCGCCCGCTGCCCTCGCCCGAGAACGTGGCGCAGCTCGTGGCGAACCTGCCGAACCAGACCTTCGATCCGGAGAGCATCGTGGCCTCGTTCCGGCTGCGCGAGAACGGCGCAGCCTACAAGGGCAAGATCGCCTCGCGCCTGCCCGCCGGCGCGATCGACACGCTCCGCTCGAGCGTCGACTCCGACACGCCCGAGACCTTCGTCGCGCAAGTGCAGTCTGCCGTGCCGCTCAAGCAGTTCCTGGTCGGTCGCGACACCGTGCGCGTGAAGGTTCGCAACGTCCTGCGCTGATCCCCCCAAAAGAACGATTCCTCCCCGTCCGAAGAAAGCCCCACGCATGACATCCCTCTCCCCCGGAAAGCTCGCGCGCCTCGGCATCGGCGCGCTCGTCCTCGCTGCCGCCGTCGTTCCCGCGAAGACGGCCTCCGCCGTCGGCACCCGCACCTTCCAGCTCGACACGATCGACGAGCTCAAGGGCGGCGATCTGACCGGCGTCAGCGTCGACTCGAATGGCAACGTGCGCGCAGGCCTCACGCTCGGATCGCTCCCCGTGCAGGACGCGAGCAGCGTGTGGAGCTCGGTCGTGCTGCCCGACGGCTCGGTGCTGCTCGGCACCGGCAGTGACGGCAAGATCTTCAAAGTCTCGGGCGGCAAGGCCACGCTCGTCGCGACGACGGGCGCAATGGCCGTGAGCTCGATGGTCGTCGCGTGGAACGGCGATGTCATCGCGGGGACGTTCCCCGACGGCAAGCTCTATCGTTTGCCTGCAGGCGGCGGCAACGGCGGCCCCGCGGCGGCGTTCGGCGATCTGCCGGGCGCGGAGGACGTCTGGGCGCTCGCGTTCGACGCGAAGTCGAAGTCGCTCTACGCGGCGACGGGGCCCGAGGGGAAGGTCTTCCGCGTCGATCAAGCGGGCAAGTCGCAGGTGCATTTCGACAGCGACGAGGCGCACATCGTCTCGCTTGCGGTCGCCGACGACGGCACGGTCTACGCGGGCTCGAACGGCAAGGGCTTGCTCTACAAGATCACGGGCCCGGGCCGCGCGACGGTCGCGTACGACTTCGACGCCGACGAGGTGAAGGCGATCGCGTTCGGCAAGAACGGCTCGATGTTCGTGGTGGCGAACAAGATGGGCGAGAGCTTCGCGCCGCCGAAGCGCAACCGCACGGGCCCAGCCGGCCCGCAGTCGACGCGGCCTTCGAAGCCCGGCAAGGGCATGCTCTACCGCTTCGGCAAGGACGGCATCGCCGAGCAACTCCTCACGGACAACGAGGCGCACTACGTCTCGCTCGCGATCGACGACGCGGGCGCGCCGTACGTGGGCACGGGCGCCGAAGGGCGGCTCTACACGGTCGACGAGGCGCACGTCGCGAGCCTCGTCGCCGACACGGACGAGCGTCAGATCGGCGCGGTCGTGGTGAGCGGCAAGCAGCGCTTCCTCGCGACGACCGACCCCGTGGTGTTCCGCGAGATCAAGGGCACGGGCGGCGCCGACGCGGTGTGGACGAGCAAGGTGCTCGACGCGGGCCTGCGCGCGACGTTCGGTCGTCTCGCGTGGCGCTCGGAGGGCCAGCTCGAGCTCTCCACGCGAAGCGGCAACACCGAGACGCCCGACGCGACGTGGAGCGCGTGGTCGGCGGGCCTCGGCGCGCCCGGGGACGTGCAGAGCCCGCCGGGCCGTTACGTGCAGATCCGCGCGCGATGGAGCCGCGACCCGAAGGCGGTGCTGCGCGAGGTCACGCTCTACTTCGTCACCGACAACGCGCGCGCGGTGATCACCTCGATCGACGCGACGGCGAAGAACAGCGGCAGCAAGAGCGGCAAGATGGGCATCGTCTCCTCGGGCGGCGAGTCGCCGCGGCCGTCGAGCTCGGTCAAGCTCTCGTGGCGCGTCGACAACCCCGATCAGGACGACCTGCGTTACCGCGTCTCGTACCGGCTCGAAGGTCAGAACACCTGGCGCAGCGTGCAGAAGCCGGGCGAAAAGCTCACGCGGCCCGAGCTCGACTGGGACACGACGGGCCTGCCCGAGGGGCCGTACCGCATCCTCGTCGAGGCGACGGACGAGCTTTCGAACCCGCCCGACCGCGTGCAGAAGCACTCGCTCGAGTCGGCCACGGTCCTCGTCGACAACACGCCTCCCGTCTACAAGGCGCTCGCGATGCAGGGCCGCAAGCTGAAGGGCGAGGTCGTCGACGGCCTCGGCCCGATCGCCCGCATCGAGGTCTCGATCGCCGGCTCCGACGAGTGGCGCCCGCTCTTCCCGAGCGACGGCGTGCTCGACGAGCCCTCCGAGGCCTTCGACGTCGACATCGCCTCGATCGTGCCGCCCGGGGCGCACATCGTGGCCGTCCGCGTCTACGACAGCGCCGGCAACGTGGTCACGCGCGACGTCGAGGCGAAGTAGTCCGACGATTTCCTGACGCTCTCCCTGCTCCTTCCACGGGAGCGGGGAGGGTGCGCGGTCGATGTGCCTCGACCTCGCTCCGCGACACGGGCGTCATGCCTTGGCGCTCGAGGCTCCACGCATCCAGAGGACCCGCCGCGCCGTTCGCGCCGCATCTCTCGACGGAGGTGGATCCCGACGCGTCGTTCCCTTGCGCGAGCGACCTGCGGCACGGGACGTGAATGAGGCGTGGTGATAAACTCGAGCTCTCCTTCCCGCGCTCGCACCCCTTCTTGCCATGGCCTCTACGAAGCGCTTCCTCCACTCCTTTTTCGTGCTTTCCTCGCTCGCGGCCGCGTCTGTCCTCGGCGTCGCGTGCAACATCCAGATCAACGCCTCGACCTACGAGCGTTCGACGACGTTCGATGGCGAAGATCCCGGGTCCTCGGCCGGCAGCGAAGCGACGGGGCCGACCACGACCGACGGCGCCGGCGGGACCACGGGCATCGATTTTCCCCCGCCGAACCCGCCGCCCGACGGCAACACGTCGTACACGCACCTGTGCGGCAACGGGTGCATGTCGAGCGAGAGCGCGCTCGGGTGCGGCGTCGCGATGAACCCCGACGGCACGCCGCAGGTCGCGTGTCAGATCGTGCCGACCGCGAACGGCCCGTCGGCCCAGTGTTTGACGCCGGGTACGTTCCACACCGGCGACCCGTGCACGCGCGCGAGCGACTGCGCGCCGGGGCTCGGCTGCGCGCTCACCGGGTCGAGCGTGGGCTCGTGCAGGCCTTACTGCTGCGGCGCGGTCGAGGCTTGTCCCGAGAACACGTACTGCGCGCCCGCGCCGATGGCCGACGACACGGCGAACGACACGCCGTTCATCATCCCCGTGTGCATCCCCGCGACGGAGTGCACGCTGCTCGACGACACGTCGTGCCCCGAGGGTCTCACGTGCACGCTCGTGCGCGAGGACGGCACGACGAGCTGCGTGGCGCCCGGCGCGAGCGGGCTCGACGGCCCGTGCCCGTGCGCTGCGGGTTTCCTCTGCGTGGCCGCCTTCAAGAAGTGCCTCGCGCTCTGCCACACGGGCGGCAACGACTGCCCCGATGGCATGTTCTGCCAGGGCGGGGCGAACAGCTTCCCCGACGGGATCGGCGTCTGTGTGAAGTAGTGTGATCGAGCGGCCCGGACGGAGCGCCGCGCGTCCGCGCGTGGCATTCTTCCGCCCGTGCAGCGCTCCGTCCTCCAGTACGCGATCTTTCTCGCTGTCTTCGCCCTGCTCGTCTTCGCGATCCACTTCTACCTCTGGCACCGGCTGCTGCGCGCGCCGGCGTTGCATCAGCGCGTGCAGACCTGGGGCAAGCGCGTGCTCGTCGCGCTCGGCGTCGCGCTGCCCGTGTCGATGCTGGTCATGCGCCTCCTGCCGCGCTCGGCGGGCGCGCTCGTCTCGTTCGTCGTGTACACGTGGATGGGCGTGGCGGCGCTGCTCGTCTCGACGCTACTCGTCAGCGAGCCGATGCGCGCCGCGGTGCACGCGCTCTCGAAGCTCGCCTCGCGCCCGCTCGACGACGCGCGGCGCAAGTTCCTCTCCCGCACGATCGCCGGTTCGGCCGGCGTGGTCACGTTCGGCCTCGCGGGCTCGGGCGCGGCGGAG
Organism: Polyangium sp. 15x6; assembly: GCF_029960785.1. Classification (GTDB taxonomy): domain Bacteria; phylum Myxococcota_A; class Polyangia; order Polyangiales; family Polyangiaceae; genus Polyangium. Next base: position 133,657 of record NZ_JASBQE010000017.1, on the reverse strand, counting down.
GCGCTCGGCGAGGTCGCGGTGCGCAAGGTGAACGTGGCGCTTGGCAGGTTGCCGAAGGAGCTCTCTGGCACGCGCATCGTGCAGCTCACGGACGTGCACGTGGGCCCGACGATCGGGCGCGCATGGCTCGCGGAGATCGTCGGCCGCGTGAACGCGCTCGATCCCGACGTCGTCGTCATCACGGGCGACCTCGTCGACGGCTCGGTCGAGGCGCTGCGCGAGCACGTCGCGCCGCTCGGGGATCTGCGCACGAAGCACGGCGTCTACTTCGTCACGGGGAACCACGAGTACTACTCGGGCGCCGAGGCGTGGATCGAGGAGCTCGGCCGCATCGGCGTGCGCGTGCTGCGCAACGAGCGCGTGTCGATCGGCGAGGGCGCGGCGAGCTTCGACCTCGCGGGCGTCGACGACTGGACCGGCGGCTCGTACGTGAAGGGGCACGGCCCGAACATGGCGAATGTCGTGGCGGGCCGTGATCCGAACCGCGAGCTCGTCCTGCTCGCGCACCAGCCGCGCCAGATCTTCGAGGCCGCCGCGCACGGCGTGGGCCTGCAGATCAGCGGCCACACGCACGGCGGGCAGATCTTCCCCGCGACGATGTTCGTGCGGCTGCAGCAGCCGTTCGTCGCGGGGCTCGATCGTCTCGGCGAGACGCAGATCTACGTGAGCCGCGGGACGGGCTACTGGGGCCCGCCGATGCGCGTGGGCGCGCCCGCGGAGATCACGCTCCTCGAGCTACGGTCCGGCGCAGCAAGCTGAAGATGCGCGCGCCGAGCTCGGGCGCGCGGAAGGGCTTGACGACATAGTCGTCGGCGCCGCTCGCGAACGCCTCGACCATGTCCTGGCTCGACGCGTTCGCCGTCAAGAACAGCACGGGCAGCGCGATGTTGAGGTCGCGCCGGATCATCCGACAGAGCTCGATGCCCGTCATCTTCGGCAGGTTCCAGTCGAGCACGAGCAGATCGAAGTGCTCGCGCTGCACGGTCTCCAGCGCTTCCTCCGCGCTCGTGCGCGTCGTGACGACGAGGCCCACGGCTTCGAGCATCGCGCTCACGACGTCGCGGATGTCGGGGTCGTCGTCGACGACGAGGATCTGCGCGCCTTCACCGGCGCGCGGCGGCCACGAGCGCGACAAGCTCGGGGGCAGCTCGATCTCGGGCTGCGAGGCGCGCGCCGGCGGCCGCGACGAGGGGCGATGGAACGCCTCGATCGCCGCGAAGTCCGCGAGCCTGCGCCAGTCGCGAGGTTCGAACGCGAGGAGAGGACCCTCGGGGCCGATCGAGGCGCGCGCCGCCGCGGACGTGGCCCGTCTCTCCGGACCGACGTCGAAGATGGCGAGCACCCACTCGCCGTCTTCCACCGATTCGCCGGAAGGAAGCCCGAGCTCGAGCTCGGAATCCCCGGCCGAACCGATCATCTGCTCGAACTGCCGAGGGTCGGGAAACCGATAGCAGATGCTCCGCACGCGCACACGCTACACCCAGTCGAGCGACGGGGCTACGCTCGGCAAACCGAGCGACGCCCCAAACCCCGGTCGCGCGACGGGGCTCCGGGGCTAGCGCCCCGCGAAGGGTCCGACTAAGCTCGCGCCGCGATGTCCCTACTGCGATGGTCGCCTCTCTTCTTGGCCCTCCTCGGGAGCGGCGGCGCCTGTCATGGTTCGTCCGACCGGAGCGAATCGAAGCCCGCCCCCTCCGCGGCGCCCGATCCGAGCATCCCGGGAATCGAGCTCGGTCAGCTCACGCCGCGGGAGCGGCGCGAGTGGACGGCGCAGGTCTCGACGTTACTCGCCCCTTGCGCCGAGACGCCGGTCCCGATCACCCAGTGCATCCAGGAAAACCGGCCCTGCAAGGCGTGTTTTCCCGCGGCGCAGTTTCTGCTCAAACAGGTGCAAGCCGGGCGCAGCAAGCAAGAGCGCGAGGAAGCGTACACGGCTCGCTTCGATCCCAAGAAGGTCCGGACGCTGGTGACCGACGGCTCGCCCGAGCTCGGTCCGCCCGACGCACCCGTGACGATCGTCGAGTGGGCCGACTTCGAGTGCCCCGCGTGCCGCGCGTTTTACCCGGTGGTCGACGACCTCGTGAAGCGGTTCCCGGGTCAGGTGCGCGCCGTCTACAAGTACTACCCGCTCTCCATCCATCCCCACGGCGAGATCTCGGCACGCGCGGCGAACGCAGCCTTCAAGCAAGGCAAGTTCTGGGAGATGCACCATCTCCTGTTCGACAACCAGGATCGCCTGGAGCAGTCGGACCTCGAGCGGTACGCGAAGAAGCTCGAGCTCGACGTCGCGAAGTTCCGCGCGGACATGGGCTCGGACGACACGATCGGCCGCATCGAGAAGGACAAGAAGCAAGCCGACGGCGTGGGCCTCGACGGCACGCCCACGGTCTTCATCAACGGCCGCGAGGTCGAGCTCGGCAAACTCACCGACCTCTACGGAGACCTCGAGGAGTGGATCAAGCTCGACCTCGAGCTCGCGGGCATCAAGCCCGCGCCGGCCCCCGCGAAGCCCGAAGGTTCGGCCGTGCCCGCGGCCAGTTCGGCGGCGCCCGCGGCTGGCTCGGCGATCCCCGCAGCCGGCTCCGCGGTGCCCGCGGCCGGTTCGGCCGTGCCCGCGGCCGGTTCGGCGGCTCCCTCGGCGGGCCCCGCGAAGAAATGAAGGTCGCCGATCCCTGCGGCTGCTTCCCGACCGGGAGGCACTACCCCGGCATCGCGCACCTGCTCAAGGTGCGCGCCGTCGGCGTCGCCTCCGAGCTCGACGCGAGCGCGCCGTGGATCGATCACCCCATCGCCTTCCTCGACGTCGAGACCACGGGCCGCAACGCCCAGCAGGATCGGCTCGTCGAGGTCGCCGTCGTCATCGGCATCCGCGGCGACGTGGTCGCGCGCCACAGCTGGCTCGTGAACCCCGGCCGCCCGATCCCCGCCGAGTCCACCGCGGTGCACGGCATCCGCGACGAGGACGTCGCCGGAAAGCCCGCGTTCTCCGAGATCGCCGGCGAGTTCCTCGCGACGCTCGGGGGCGCGATCCCCGCCGCCTACAACGCCGTCTTCGACCGCGGCTTCCTCCTCGCCGAGCTCGAGCGCGCCTCGGTTCGTCCCGAAAACCCGCCGCCCGCGATGCGCCGCGAGGTCGACTGGATCGATCCGCTCACGTTCGCGCGCGAGCTCTACAAGCACGAGGGCAGCCGCGCGCTCGGCGACATGGCCGCGCTGCTCGGTATCGATCTCGTCAACGCGCACCGCGCCACCGACGACGCCGAGGCGGCGCTGCGCGTGCTCTACGCGCTCGCCAAGGATTCGCGCGTCCCGCGCGCCTACGGCAGCTTGATCCAGGAGCAACGCCGGCTCCTCCGCATCCAGGACGAGGCCCGCGCGCGCTGGCGCAGGCCGAGCTAGGTGAGCACACCCGACAAGAAGCGACGCCTCCCGCTCGTGCAAGCGGGCCCGCCGCCGGACGAGCCGGACGCCGAGGATCGGCCGCCGTGGCACTGGTCCGGGATTGGCGCGGTCGCGACGTTCCTCGTCTGGCTGCCGCTCGCGGCGATCGCGGCGAAGCTCGGCGCGCGGATCGTCGATCGGGCCGAGCTCGGCGTCCCCGCGCCCGCGGACGCCAAAACGGCGGTGCCGCTCTCCGCGCAGCTCGCGTTCATCGGCTTGCAGCTCGCGGGGTTTTTGATCGCCTCGCTCGCGGGCGGATTCCTCGTGGGTCGGTTCGGCGGCAAGGCGGGGCCGAAGGAAGGCGCGGTGGGCGGGTTCGTCGCGGCCGCCCTCGCCTGGGCGCTCGCGGCGGCGACGCCCGCGCCGGGTCCCGGCGCCACGACCTGGGCGCTTCTCCTCGTCTTGCTCGGCGGGCTCGGCGCGATCTTCGGCTTTCTCGGCGCGCGCCTCGGGTATGCGCGCCGTCATCCGGCCGAAAAGCCGGCTCCGGACCGTGACGTTTAACCCGGCCAAACGCGTTTTTTCCTCGCCGGCAGAGTGATCGTACGGTCATTCTCCATTGGGGACGGAGCCGCGGTCCTCCCACGTCGTGGCCGTGCTGTACGCGGGGAAGGGCTTTTCCGACCCGGAAAGTCCGTGGTACCATGCCCCTCCATGAATGCGAGCGCCACCCGCGCGGCCGAGGTCGCGCATGCGATGTCCCAGTGCATGAACCTCCTCTTTCTGTTCGCAGCGCCCCGCGTGTTCGCCTCCGTCCGCTCGGCGAGCCCGGAGTCGCTCGCGTCGGCGACGGAGACGCTCCGCGCGTTCGTGCGCACGGCGGAGGGCATCCGGGCGCGCAGCGGCTCGGTCTCGGGGGACGTCCGCCGCGTGGTCGAGGCGGCGACGCTCGTCGAGGAGATCTGCGACGCGCTGCCCGGCGGCGCTCCCATCGAGGAGGAATTGCCGCCCGCGGTCGTGGAGCCGGCGCGCCGCACGCTCGCCGTGCTCGGCTTCCCCGGCCCGCGTGAAGGCTGGGACGAATTCGAAGGGTTCTTCGTGCCGACGCCGCCGATGCCGAAGGCCTGAGGTCAGAAGCCTCGTTGCTCCTCGGCCTCCTCGCGAGGCCGCAAAATTCCATTTTTCAAGCAACCCGCCACGTCGATTCGCCCGTCGTTGCGGAGCGGAATCGGCACGATGCCGGCCCGCACCACGAGCCCGGAGGCGTTCACGTCGCGGCGCGGGCAGATGGCGGTGATCCGGGTGATGTCGTCCGAGAGCTCGATCGACTCGCCGGCGCGGAGCGTGATCTCGGGCAATTTCAAGGCGCCCCCGAGGCGCACGGTCCAGCGCGTCGGTAGCACGTCGTCGGCCGGCCAGCATTGAAAACGGCTCCCTTTGGGGAAACGGCGGCCCGCCGCGCGTCCGTCCCGCGCCAGCGTGAATCCCATCAGCTCGCCGTCTTCATTGAAGGAGAGCACGTCCCGCCCGTTCACCCAGGTCCCGTCGATCTCCACCTCCGATTCGAATGCGCCGCGCAGGCTCGACAAACGGCCCGAGGGGGCGAACACGAGGCTCGCCCCCGGGCGGACCGTCCTCCCGAGCAGCGGAATCGGCCCGCCGAGCACCACCTCGTGCAGCCGGTCCTCCCGGCGCGGGTCGAGGAAGCGGTCTTCATTGAAATGGAAAATGGATCCCGGCGGCAGCTCGACCTCGCCGACGTACACGGGCGAGACCGAACGGACCCGCCGGAGCCGTCCGCGCTGGTCGCGAATGGCACGGACGAGGTCGAACGCGCCCATCTGCGGCCCCAGCCAGAAATTGCGCAGCTCCGGCGGTACCGGCGTACGGGACGCGGCCGCGCGCATGGATTCGAGCGCGGTGACGAGCCGCGCGTGCAGCCGAAAGAGGCGCGGCGGGCCGAAGCTGGGCCCGAACACGTCGGATTCGTTGTCGAAGCCGGGATCGGCGTACGGCTCGCGGATGACGAGGCCGTTCGGCCCCGCCGCGTCGAGGTCGTGGTGGATGTCGATGTCCGCGTCGAGCAAGGAATGCCGCCGGTGCACGGGGACGAGCCAGAACCGGTAGAGCGTCAGGCGAATGCCATCCGGACCAATCCGGATCGAATACCGACAGCCCGCGCACACGGTGACGACGATACCGAGGACCACGAGGCCCCAGGACGCAGGCAAGAAGACGAGCCCGAAACATCCCCCGAGCACGATCGCGCCGAGGCCGCCGAAGAGCGCGCCTGTCTCGTCGAAGCCCTCACAGTGCGTCGCGCCGTTGGTTGTCCAGACGAACATCGTTCCAGGGCAAACTATAGAAGCTACGGCCCGGTTTGACAACCTCCACGTTTGTCGGCGGGCGTGTTTTTTTCGTGGAACCCCCCGCGGGCAAACCCAGGGTACGTCCGGCCGAACCCGCCCGCGGCGCATGCGCGGCTCCCGGGGGCGGGCGGGCGGGCGTGGCGCGGGCCGCGGCGTCGCGATAAGCTCGGGGCATGATGCCCCCGTGGGAGCACCCCGACTGGTACGACCTGCACGACACCACCTTCACGGCCGGGCCCGAGCGAGAGCCCGAGCACTACCGCGAGCTCGTACTTTCGCTCCCCCCGCTCGACGTCGACGATCACCTCGTCGACGTCGGCGCCGGCACGGGCAAGCTCACGCGCCTCATCGCCTCGGCCTACCCCGCGCTCGGCCGCATCACGCTGGTCGAGCCGAACGTGCAGAAGATCATCCGCGCCGAACGTGCGCTCGCCGAGGCCCTCCACCGTGGCTCGACGCGCATCAAGTCGATCACGCAGGGGCTCGGCGAAGGCGGGCTCGCGATCGCGCCGCTCGCGACGGTCGTCACGGTGGGCAGCGTGCTCATGCCCGTGATGGAGCTGCGCGGTGGGACGCTGCGCGACGGGATCGCTTGGCTCGATCGAGCGCTGGAAGAGCTATCGGCCATGCTCTCGCCGAGCGGCTCCTTGTTCCTCGTCGAGACGCTCGGCGCGCCCTGGGCCCGCGGCGGCCTCGACGGACCCGTGCGCAGGCTTCAGCTCCCGGAGCTCGAAGAACGTCTCCATGCGGCGGGGCTCTCGTCGATCGAGTGCACGTACCGCTTTCGCGACCGCGTCGTGATCCGCGCCCAGCCGGGAGACGGCGAGGGCAATGCGACGCGGGTCATGATGAACGTCGTGCTGCCCCCGCGCGGCTGAACGCGAAGGCAAACCAGCGCCGAAACTGGATTTCGTCGGCCAGGCCTCCAACGGTCGGCCATGTCGACGCAATCGAGCGGCGGCGGATCGACGAGGCGCTCGTTCGATGTGCGGGCAACCAGACATGCGCCACGGGGATATTGGGGATCTCGCGGCGGACGCTGGTCGGGAGGTTATCGGCGTACGGAATGCCGCGACTGCGGCGGAAGGGGTGACGGCGCGCGAGGCGGGAACGGCGATCAATGGCCGTTCGTCGCGGCGATCCAGGCGGCGAGGTCCTGCGGGGAGAGGTCGAGGACGGCGTCGCCCACTCGATCGGGACCGTCGGCGCGGATGCGCGCGAGCAGCGTCGCGTGCTCGGGCTCGGTCAGCGCACGGCCGAGCCGGCGCTCGAAGAGGTGAACGAGCGGCCGGAGGCCCTCGTGGATGCCCTTCTCGATGCCCTTCTCGATGCCCTTCTCGATGCCCTTCTCGATGCCCTTCTCGATGCCCTTCGAGTACCCTTCCTCCAGCCCTTCCTTGTAGATCCAGTTCTGCATCACCAGCTCCCTCGGCAACAGCGATCGTACCACGTCTCGCAATCCCCGCTCGCGTTGATCCGCTTCCGCCAGGACGGCCATGGCCGTGCCGAGCTCGTCGAACGTCGCGGGCGGGACACGCGCGCGGAGCTCGCCGAGCACGCGTGCGACGCTCCGTTCGTCCGCGTCCACGGCGAGCGGCGCGAACGCGAGCCAGAAGCTGCCCCAGGCCGCGAGCTCGGCGATCGTCCGCTGATAGACCGGCTCGATGCGGAAATGCACGCCCGAAAACGGTGCGCCTCGCGGGGAAACCCTGTAGGTGCCATAGAGGGGCCACGGTTCCTCACGACCGCCCAGGAGGACGACGATGCTTTCGATGGGCGGCACCAGCTCCGGGCCGCTCTTGTTCTCTTCCGCGACCGCGAAGCCGAGCAGCGCCTGATACTCGTAGGTTCGATACGGCATGTTGGCGGGCATCGCGGTCTGCCATTCCACGTGGAGCAGCCTCCGCTCCCCGTCGATGCGTACGTCGAGCGTGCGATCGAGCTCGCGATGACGCGAGGTGACCTGGGTCTCGAGCACGGCGGCGGTGAGAGGCCCTTCGCATCCGAGGAGACCACGCGCGAGCTCGTCCGGGAACCGCTGCGAGATGTGGCGCAGGATCAAGTCGACGCTGTCGTCTTCGGGGGACACGCGCGCCCTGTACCGGTGGGGCGGGGTTCCGTCAAGTAAAACGTTTTACCGCGGAGCGAGGCACAGCTCGGCGCTCGCCGTCCGCGACGCCCCCCGAGAGGGCCACGAAATCGGCGAACGCCTTACTTCCCGTGCCCTGGCCCGAGCACGAGGTCCATCTTCGCCACCGGATCGAAGTTCTCGACGTGCGGCGGGTGATGGCATTGCGAGACGCACGATTGCGGGTCGGGCTTCAGGATGATGAGCCCCTTCGCATCCGGCTTCCTCGCGTGGAGCGACCCCGGCCCGTGGCACTCCTCGCATTGCACGTCCTTGAGTTTGTCCACGAACGTGACCGTCGAGCCGCCGGGTTTGTCGTAGCCCGTCACGTGGCAGCTCACGCAATCGAGGTTGAACTCCTTGAAGTCCTTCTCCAGCGTCTCGTACGCCTTCGCGTGCGCCGTGCCGTCGAAAACCTTGCGCTCCTCGTCATGACAAACCGTGCACGCCTCGATGCCGATGTAGCTCGCCTTCCCGGCCGGCGCGGCGGCGGGCTTGCGATCGGCGAACGCCGTGCGGTTGTGCTCGTTCACGCGCTTGTAGTAATCGACGAGCTTGGTCGCCATCGCCGGCTCGATGCCGAGCTTCTCGCGCACCTCGACGAGCTTGTACCGGAAGAAGCTGCCCTTCGGTGAAGGCATCGGCTCCTCGAGCTTCGCCTTCTCGGCGCGCAGCTTTTCGAGGTCGGCCTTGCGCGCGGCGAGATCCTCGGCCTTCACCTTGCCGCCCTTCTCCCACGACTGAATCCGCGTCTCGAGGTCGCGAATGCGGCCCGCGAGCACGACGAGCTCCTCGGCGCGCTCGATCCCGCTCGCGTCCGCGAACGAGAGCACCTCCGCGTCCCGCGCCCGTACGTAGAGATCCACGACGCCCACGGTTTGCAGGTGGTTCGACGTCTCCACGACCAGCGTCGACCCCACGCGCATCGGCGGCTTCGGCGCGTCGTTGTTGTGGTCCGTCTCCTGGGGCTTGCCGAGCACGAGCACCGTGAGCTCCGGGATCGCGTCCGCGAGCCGCAGCGCATCGCCGCGCGGGATCGCCGCGAGCCCCACGAGCACGCGCGCGCCCTGCTTTTTCGCCTCGAGGACCCCCGCCTTCATCGCGTCGAGCGCGGGCTTCGTGGTGATCCCGTCCGGCAGTTTTCCCGCGCGATCCCGCGGTTCCGCGACACCGATGATCCCCACCTTCACGCCCGACACCTCACGCACCACGACGCCCGTCACGCCTGGCACGCCCTCGACGTTGCCCGCGAGCAGCGCCGATCCCGCCGTCGAGACGTACTTCGTCAGCGCCTCGCCGCCGGCCGCCCAGTCGTTCAAGCCGGGCGCCCACGCCACGAGCCCGAGCTCCTTCGCCGCCGCGGCGAGCGTCTCGGCCTTCCACGACTGCTGCGTCACCTCGTCGGGCCTGAGCGTCGGCTCGCCGAAGAGCATCGGACCTGCGCCGAGGACCAGGCTCGAAGGCGCGGCGGCCGACTCCGCGCGGAGGAAGGCCGCGAGGTGATCGACGCCTCCGAGCTGATCCTTCGTGCAACCGCAAGGCTCGATCGCGCCGGCGACCGTGCTCAGGAGGTAGAGGCGTACGGTCGGCTGCGCGGAGGCTGCGTCCTCCTCGGCGGTGACGGCGGGAGGCGTACGGCAACCCTGACATGCGGCCACGGTGGCTCCGAGGACGAGGGACAGAATCAGAGCCGTGCTGGGGAGCGCGCGAGGCATCGGACGGCTTGTAGCACAGCGCGCGGCCCTCCGTACCCGCCCGGCCGCCTCGCCGCCTAGCTCCGCGAGCGCCGGGACGACTTCGGCGTGGCCGCGTATTCGTGGCCGAAGACCTTGCGATCAAGCGTGCGACCCCGGGCGTCTCGCAAAGAGATACGCCATCGGACGTGGACCCGCTCGCCGAGCTCGAGCGTCGGCCCCCAGACGGTATGCTCGGCGAGCACGCGCGCGGGAAGTCGAATACGCTGGCGACCGACGGCCACCGGTCCGTCGGGGACCACGACCACCTCGCCCTCCCCGAGCACCTCGTGGCTCGTGTCTTCGAGCGCGTAATGCAGAACCGTCGGCACGTGCGCGCGCCCTTCGATCGAATAACGCACCGTCGCCGAGAGCCGCGTCCCGGCCGCGACTCCAAGAATCGATCCGTTTCCAATGCCTGAGACAGCCTGGCAACGCGCGAGCGGAAAATCCCCCAATGGACCCATCCGCACGGGCAAATGGGTCGCATGCCACCGGCGCCGCAAAATGGCCTGCGACTCGTCGAGCGCCCGCATGTCCGAGATGTACTTCGCGCCCTGGAACTCCAGATCGCCGTCGGAGGTCTGCAGCGCTTCGAGCAGCGCGCCGGTGAACCGCGCCCGCCCCGCGCCCTCCGTGCCCGCGCCGATCCGGGTCGCCCGCGCCGCCGCCACACGCAGGCCTTTGCGTGCGCGCGCGACCGCCTCGACCCATGTCGGCACGACCTCTTCATCGGGAGCGGCGCCAACCACGAGGTCGAGGACGAACAGCACCGATTGCGCCGTCACACGCTCGAAATGACGTGCGAGCGCGTCGGCGCCGATGCAGCCATCCGCGACGTGCAGCCCTTTTTCGCTGGCCCGACCCGAGAAATACAGCACGAAAAACGGCGCGCTCTCGCGCGACGCCGCGTCGAACGCATTCTTCACGGCCTTTTTCGTGGCGTCCTCGCCGACGAGACACGTCGCGACCGTCCCGGGGGGCCCGAGGGCTCCGCTGAACAGGCGGAACACGTCGCGGGCATTGGTCTCTTCGCACCCGAGCTCCGGGACGCCGGGCACTCCGAGGCAAACGACACGATGACTGGCGCTGGGCGGAGCCATGACGAGATCCCTGGCGCGCGCGAGCAGGCCCGAGCAGCACGTCCGGGCGAGGCGCGACCTGGGCCGGATACTGAACGAAGTTTCAGTCCATGTCAACGGGGCTCTCGATCCAGGTTTGGCGCAGGATCCACCGGGAAAAAACCGCTGTGGTTTCAGGCGGACGAACGGGCACAACGTTTGACAGGATACGTTGTCCTAGCCGCCTCGACCGGCGTGTACAGGGTGCGGTTGTTCAGTAGTACAGCGAAGGCTTCCGGTCGAGGCGGGCGTGAGGGGCGGGAGGCGGATCAGGCGGCCTTGCCGGGCTTCTTGGCGTGGTCGCGGCCCTTCTTGTGGCCGCCCGGCTTGAGGCCCTTCGCGAGCTTGCGGACCTCCTTGGCCTCCTCCTTCGTGACCGTGCCGTCCTGCGCGACGCGCTTGGCGGCGGCGCGGACCTCGGTGGCGCTCGCGTCGAAGGCCTTGCGGCGCGCGACGCGGTCGGCCTCGGGGAGGTTTTTCGCCTTCATGTGGCTCTCCATGCGACCGCGTGCCTTCTCGATGCGCTTTTCCATGTGCTTCGTGAACTGATCGGCCGGGATCGGGAAGGCGACGCGCTTCTTCTTGCCCGCCTCGGCCTTGGCGCCGGCCGGGGCGCTGCCCTCACCCGCGAAAGCGACCGTGGGCGCGGCGGCGAAAGCGAGGCAAAGGGCGACGGCGAGGGGGCGGAAGAACGAGGGGACGTGCGTCATGGCTGGCTCCTTGGGACAGCGCCTTGTCGCGGCGCTCGCGAGGAGGAATTGCACGGGCCATGCCGAGGTCGTTCGCGGCCCGGATCCGCGATTTGCGCGGGAAATCGGCTGCGGAGCGATCGCCGCGCCCCTCGCCTGCGGAGTGATCGGTGCGACGCGGGCTCCGCACCCTGCGCGATCTCAGAACACGGGCGGCGCGAACGGCAGGATCGTCTTCAGATCCTTGTCGTTGAAGCGGAGCTGAAGGCCGATGAAGTAATCACGGCGGTCGGCGTTCAGGATGTCGTCGACGCCGCCGAGCAGCCACAGCTTGCGAATGAACTCGTACGCGAGCGCGACGCGCCAGCGCGGGGAGATCTGCTCGCCGAAGCCGAAGAGGTCCTGCCGGAGCTCGAATCGATCGTCGAGCAGATGCAGATCGAGGCCGATGCCGCCGGTCGACTCCTTGATGCCGAATCGGCCCGTGAAGGGGCCGAAGCGCTTGGCGAACTGGAACGAGAAGCGGAACGCGTTCGTCGTGACCGTGCGGATTTCACGGTAATGCGGCGGGTCGTTCGGGTTCGTCGTGTCGACGTCGATCTGCTCGAACGTGGTGAGGCCGCGCGGGTCGTTCACGAGCTCGATGAGGTAGTATTTGTCCTCGGACGGCTGCAGGCGCAGCTCGACGTAGCTCTTGATGGTGTTCGCGAGGAAGTTGTAATCGGTCCGCAGGCCGACGATGGTCTGCAATCGGCCCATGCCGCCGACGAGCTCGCCCACGTCGCCGACGGCGCTCTCGACCTCGTTGATGAGCGTCTCGTCCTTCGTGAGCTTGCCGAGCGTCCCCTCGCCCCGATCGATCCGCGCCGCGACGTTGTCCGCATGCGAAAGCGCGCTCTCGAGCGACGTCGTCGCCTTGTCGATGCGCGCCGCCGCGCTCCGGAGCTCGCCCGCCTTGCCGTCCCCGCCGTTGGCGCTCGTCATCTTGCGGACGTCGCCCGTCACCTGCCGCAGGTTGTCGAGGATCGCGTTGATGTTCGGCTGCGAGTTCTGGGTGATCGTGTTGATGTTGTTGATCGTGTCGCGGACCGCCGTGCGGTTCTCCCGGACGGTCTCGTTCAGCGCCTCGGTGACCTCGGCGAGGTTCTTCAGGATCTTTTCGAGCTGATCCTTGCCCGTGTCGCTGCCGACGGTGCCCTTCAAGGACTCGGTCACCGTCTTGACGTCCTTCAGGATCTCGGAGACCTGCCCCTGCAAGGACTGGATCGAGGGCTCCTCGATGTAGTGCGTGATCTGTCCCTGATCCGGGATGCGTGGATAACCTTCCGTCCCGGGCGCGAGCACGATGTAGTATTCGCCGATCAGGCTCGTCGCGCGCTTGCCAATGGCCGCGTTGTCGTAGAGCGGGGCCGTCGGGAACATCTTGATGTCGACGCGCGCTTTGCCGCCGTCGAGCCAGATGCGGTCCACGGTGCCAACCTGGATGCCCTGGATCATCACGCGCGAGTGCGGCGCCACGCCGGTCACGTCGGGCAAGTACGCCCAGACGCGATAACCGTTCTCCGTGCCCGCATCGGGCGAGATGAAGCGATACGCGCCGAACGCCGCAGCCGCGAGCGCGACGGTCATCAAGCCGACCTTGGCGCCTTTATTGACCTCGATGCCCAAGCAAACCGAGCGTACCACGGAAATGCCGAAGAGACGCGCCCCTTTCTTGCAGCCGGGGCGTGGTCACCGGGGGTGTCAGGCGCGCCGAAATTTGCTACCACCTGAAGCATGCGTGGCGTAGCTCCGGCAGCGCTCGTGACGTTCGCGCTCGGCGCCACGGGCTGCGCCGGCGCCGCGCCGATGACGCCCGCCCCCACAGCCCCGGCCGCAGAAACGCCGGGGAGCGGCGATAGGCCGGCGTGGCTCCCCGCGTACACCGCGGCGCAGCGCGCCCTGCTCGCCCCGGTCGAGACGCCGATTCAGGTGCCCGCGGCGCGCGTCTATCCAGACCTGCAGCGCTTCCAGTACGCGGGCCCCGCGCGCCTCGACGATCTGCGGAGGACGGTCCGGTTCTCGACGCTGATCGTCACGGTGATCGACAAATCGCCGCGCCTGTACGCGCTCGACGACGCGGCGCCGGAGCTCGCGAACCTGGTGGCGCAGTACGGTCCGCCCGCGGCCGCAGAGCCGGACCCCTGGCAAACGGCGGAGGTGGCTCGCAAGGACCGCGCGCTCACGCTGACCACGGTAAAGCTGTCGGACGAGGCGAAGGCGTCGCTCGCGACGGCCCGATCGAAGCGCGATGCCGGCGACACGAAGGCCGCCGCCGAGGCGTTCCGCGCGGCGCTCGGGTTCACGCGGGCCGCGGGGATTGCCCTCGAGCTCGGGGAGATGCTCGTCGCGCAAAACCAGCCGAAGGAAGCACGCGAGGCGTTCGACGAGGCGATCCGCATCGACCCGACGCTCGCGACGGCGCACCTCCGGCTCGCCGAGCTCGCCGAGAAACGTAGCGATCGGGAGGAAGCGCGCCGCAAGGTCGCCGAGGCCATCGCCTTCTGGCCCGCCTCGCGCCGCGCGCTCGATCTGGCCGACCGGCTCTCGAACGGCCTCGTTTCGTCGCGCCACACACGCCTGCCCCTCTTCCGCGTCTTCCTCGACGTCGACAACGTGGGCGCGATCCACGTCGGCTCCTCGGGCGGCGATCCCGCGCGGATCTACGCCGGCTGTCGCGCCGTGATGCGCTACGAGCCCGAGATCCGCGCTCGGATCTTCGAGCAGCCCGAGGACGTGCCCTACCACCTCACGATGATGGAAGAGCTCATCTGCATGGAGTCGGCCATCGGGGCGTACGTCGCCGCGCGGATGTCCAAGGACGGCGCGGCGGTCGATCCGGCGATGGAGGCGCTGCTCGAGGTCGCCCACGAGGAAGGGCTCGGCGGGTATGTCATGACCGAGATCCTGGGCCGGCACCGTCCCGAGCGGGCGCGGAGCGCGCCACGCGAGGTGCATGAGGCCATGGTGCGTTACGTCGAACGCACGATGCTCGGCACGCCGCTCGTCGCCGACCCCGCGCAAGGGGTGTACACGGCGGCGCGTTGACCCCACCCGGAGATCGTCGATGAACGCTCATTCGCGTCGATTGCACCGAGGTCCGTCCCTCCTCCACGCGCTCGTTTGCTCGCTGCCCGCCCTCGCCGCCCTCGCGCTGCCGCTCGTCGCGTCCGCCGAGGCCGGCGCGCTGCGCGTCACCTGGAAGCCCACCGTTTCGTCCCCTCGCCCCGCCCCGAAGACCGGTCCGCGCGAGGCCCCGCTGCTCGGCCTCTGCGGGCCCGCAGACAGCGCGCTCATGGAGGTCGCGGCGATCGTGGCGCGGCGCCAGCTCGACGGGGCGAGCGCGCTCACGGCCGACGAGCTCGCCTTCTCGCTGCGCGCCGCGGGAGACCCGCACGTTTGGCCGAAGGCGTGGTCGCTCTCCGGGGTGAACCTCGACGACGCGGACACGGGGACGCGCTTCAAAGGGTGGATCGGCGGGCTTCGTTCGCTCGGCGCGCGTCGGTGCGGGGTGGCGAAGCTCGACGGCGAAGGCGGGGCGTCGGTCGCGACGGTGATCACGTTCGACGCGCTCGCGGACATGGCGCCGGTGACGACGACGGCGCGCGTGGGGCAGTGGATCACGCTGGAAGGAACGATGCTCGTGCCGGCCTCGGGCGTGCAGGTCGTGCTGCTCGGGCCACGCGCGGCGCCGCGCACGGTGCCGAGCTCGCTGTCGGGCGGGAAGATCCGGTCGACGTTCTCGGTGGACCAGCCCGGCGCGTGGCTCGTGCAGGTGCTCGCGACGGTGTCGACGGGACCGCGGCCGGTGCTGGAAACGACGATCTACGCAGGGCAAAAGCCGCCGAGCGAGTTCGTTCGAGCCGCGGTGCCGGGCGAGGAGGCCGCGGCGGGGGCGAAGGACGACGCGGACGCGATGCTGCGCATGATCAACGCGGCGCGTATCGCCGAAGGTCGCAAGCCGCTCGTGCGGGACGCGGCGCTCGACAAGGTGGCGCGGGCCCACTCCGAGGAGATGATGAAGACGCGGCTCGTGGGCCACGACGTGGGCGGGGGCGATCCACGAAAGCGCATCGAGGCAGCGGGGATCCAGGCGGCGATCGCCGGGGAAAACGTGGCGAGCGCGAGCTCGCTGCCGAACGCGCACAGAGCGCTCTGGGCGAGCCCGTCGCACCGAGGGAATTTGCTGCTGGAGAAGTTCACCCGCGTGGGGGTGGCGGTGTCGCGCGGGGCGGATGGGTCGTACTGGGTGACGGAGCTGTTCTCGGGGTCGTGACGTTCAGGCTTTCCCTTCGTTTGAGGTCGAAGGGTTTCCTTCCTGAGACTTGCGGCGAAGGGGGACGAGCTGAGGCTCGGAGGAGGGCTCGGGCTGGATGGTGCAGTGCTCGAGCCCGTGGGCCTCGCGCATGCGCGCGGCGACGGCCTGGACGACGTCGGTGCCGTGGAAGCCGCGGGCGATGACGATGTGCACCGTGAGCACGTCGAAGCCCTCCGAGATCGACCAGACGTGCAGGTCGTGGAAGCCCACGACGCCGGGGACCTTGAGGAGCGTCTCCTCCACGTGCGCGATGTCGATCTCGATGGGGCTGCCCTCCATGAGCACGTGCGAGGTGTCGCGCACGAGCTTGAAGCCGCCCCAGCAGATCAAGAGCGCGATGACGCCGCTGATGATCGGGTCGGCCCGGGTCCAGCCGAGCGAGAGGACGAGCACGCCGCCCACGATCGCGCCGACGGAGCCGAGCGCGTCGGACAGGACGTGCGCGAGCGCGGCGCGCGTGTTGATGTTGTGCCCCTTGTCGCCGAACGAGAGCACCGCCGCGGCGATGAGGTTGACGACGAGGCCGGCCGCCGCGGTCGCCGTCATGGCCGTGCCATCGATCGCGCGCGGCTCGTTGAACCGATGCACGGCCTCGCCGAAGATCCACACGGCCGTCAGCGCGAGCGCGACGCCGTTCGCGAAGGCCGCGAGCACCTCGGCGCGGCGATAGCCGTACGTGCGGGCGCGCGTGCGCTGCTGCGACGCGATGCGCTGCGCGATCATGGCGAGCGCGAGCGCGGCCGCATCCGCGAGCATGTGGCCCGCGTCCGCGAGGAGCGCGAGGCTGCCCGACAAGAAGCCGACGATCGCCTCGACGACCATGAAGCCGGCGGTGATCGTGAACGCCAGGACGAGCCGCCGGATCGGCGTGCGCCGTAGCTCGCTCAAGCCGTGCGCGTGGCCGTGGTCGTGGTCGTGGTGCGCGTGGCCCTTCGCGCGTTCGTCGTGCGCGTGGTCGTGCTCGTCGTGGTCGTGATCGTGGTCGTGATCGTGACCGTCGTGATGCGCGTGGTCGTGATGCGCGTGTTCATCGGGGTGCGCCGCACGGGCCATGGCCGGGAGGGTAGTCCATCCGGGAGCGGGCGAAGGCACCGATCGACGCGCTCGGGCGCGAGGACGCGCACGCGGGCGAGCCGAGCGGGTCAAAACTTGGCGGGGGGCGGGCTTCGTTGACTATGCTCCGCCCCATGGCCGAACCGTCGGACCGCCTCGTGTGGGTGGACCTCGAGATGACAGGGCTCGATCCACAGCGCTGCGCGATCGTCGAGATCGCGACGATCATCACGGACTGTAACCTTCGCGTCGTGGAGGAAGGGCCGAACCTCGTCATCCATCAGCCGCCCGAGGTGCTCGCCACGATGAACGACTTCGTCCGCGAGCTGCACGCGCGCTCGGGGCTGCTCGAACGGATCCCGACCTCGAAGGTCACCCTCGACGACGCCGCCGCGCAGACGCTCGCCTTCGTGCAGAAGCACGTGACGAAGGGGACGGCGCCGCTCTGCGGCAACTCCGTCTGGAAGGACCGCGAGTTCCTCGACCGCTACATGCCCGCGTTCGTGGCGCACCTGCATTACCGCATGATCGACGTGTCCACGCTGAAGGAGCTCGTGAAGCGGTGGTGTCCAGAGCGGCAGGCGCCGAAGAAAAAGGAGACGCACCGCGCGCTCGACGACATCCGCGAATCGATCGAGGAGCTCGCCCATTACCAGAAGCTGCTCTTCGCGCCCCTCGCGCGCGCCTGACGATCGCCGTGTAAGGCGAAGGCGGCGATCCCGTTCCCATGCACACGCCACGGAGAACGGATACCCGCCATGATCGCCCCGACCCGCCTCGCCTCGATAGTAGCCCCCGTCCTCGCCTCGATCGCCCTTCTCGCCGGCTGCGGCGGCGCGCCGTCGCCCGTGGCCGAGCCCCAGGCCTACGCCGCCGCGCGGCCCGAAATGGTCGCGCCCACCGCGCCCGCGCTCCAGCGCTCGTACTTCACGAAGGACGTGACCGGCGCGCTCACCGAGCAGGACCTGCAAACCGTGCTCGAAGCGCCGATCGATCTGCAGCTCCCGGCGCGCATTGGCGTGATTCCCCTGGCCGAACCCTTTGATCCCAAAGGATCGCCGTCCCTCGGCCTCCGCAACACGGCGTCGCACCATTTCGCCAAGGCGCTCGCGGGAAATCCGCATTTCTCGCAGGTCACGGACATCTCGACGGACCTGCCGAACGTGGGCGGAATCGAGGGGCTGCGCGTGATCGCCGCCCGCTACCGGCTGCGGTATCTCGTGCTTTATTCGGAGCGCTTCGAGGACAGCACGCACCTGAACGGCTGGGCGTGGCTCTATCCGACCGTGCTCGGCATGTTCTTCGCGCCGGGCGTGACCGTCGAGAGCCAGGGGATCGCCCAGGCCGATTTCCTCGACGTACGCACGGGGACGATCCTGTTTTCGGTGACCGAGCCGCTGCGCGTGTCGAAGAAGGAGCAGATGATCGGCGCGGCGCGCTCGCACAAGGAGGAGCAAGGGAAGATCGCCGCCGATGGGGCGCGCTCGCTCGCCAAGCGCGTGCACGTGCAGACGAACGCGCTCGTGGCCTTCGCCGACGCCACGCACGGCGCGCAGCCGCGGCCGAAGCTCCTGCCCTCGCCCGTCGTCGCGTCCTCGCCCGTGACGGGCGCGCCCGCGGAGATAAGCCTCGCCAAACCCTGAATCAAGCGCGCCAGAGCGCGAGCACCCACAAGAGCACGCCGGCCAGCGCGACGAACACGCCCGCCCGCGCCCGCGCGAGGTCGATGCCGTCCGGAGAGGCGCTCGAACGGCGCACGGCCCACGCCGCGCCGCCCGCCCACGCGACGAACGCGACGAGCAGGAGGACGACCCACGGCGTGCGCGGAGCCTCGTCACGGAGCAGCGCCGCGAGCTGCTTTTCTTCGATGCGCTGCGGCGGCTCGGTCCGCGTGCCCGGCGGACGCGGCGCCGCGGCCTCGATCCGCGCGATGGCCAGGTTCGCGCGGTCGAGGTCCTCCTTGTGCGGCACGAGCAGCCAGCGCGTCTCGATCGCCGCCGTGCGGACGCCGCGCCAGGCGAGGAGCGCGAGATCCCGATCGCCGAGACCTTCCGCCGTCGTGGCAATCGACGCGAGCCGCTCGTAGGCGACCCGCACGTGCGGCGCGCCCGGCGCATACCAGCCCGCGGCCCTCCGCGCCCGCACCGTGGCCTCGTACGCATCGCCGCGCCGCAAAGCCGCCGTGCTCTCGGCGATCTCCGACTCGCCCGACCACACGACGCGCGCCGTCACCGCGCCGACGAGGAGCCCGACGATCGCCGCGGCCCCGAGCGCGCGCACGACGCGCGTGACGAAGCGCGCGCGCTCGGGAGAAATCGAAGTCGTGGGGGCCGCGTCGCTCACAGGAAATCACGCTCGTTGAAGACGAGCGCAGCCACGGCCAAAAGCCCCACCGACCAGCCGAGCGACGTGAGCGAGGCCATGCCGAGGTACGAAGACAACTTCACGTCGATCGCCGCGCCCACGAGCAGCGGCCGCGGCGGCACGAAGATTTGCAGGTTCGGGACGATCTTCGAAAGCACGACACCCATGTCGTGTATTTGCTGTCCGAATTGCTTCACGGGCAGCCTCGAAAGGCTGTCGGCCTGCCGGCCCACGATCCACACGCCGAGCGTCAAGAGCGCCGACAGAAACGGCGTGGAGAACGAGGCGAAGAGCGTGGCCGCCGCGGCGACGATGGCGATCTCGAGGAGCGTGAGCACGCTCGACGCGAGCACGACGCGCCGCTCGTCCGGCGCGACACCCGAGAGGACCACGCCGAGCACGAGCATGCCCGCGGCCCACGGAATCACGCCGTAGGTGCGCATCTCCGGGATTCGCCATCCGACGAGGCCCATGAGCACGAGCCAGCCGAGCCCGCCGCCCGCGATGCGAGAGAGGTGCGCGGCCGAGTCGCCCGCGCCGAGGCCCGCGCTGAGCAGGAGCACGAGGCCCGCGTCGGCCATGACGAAGACCGCGATCGTGAGCAGCGTGCCGAGGTATTTGCCGACGAGGTACTCGCTGCGGCGGATCGGCCGGGCCAGGATCGGAAAGAGCGTCTTCTGTTCGAGCTCGCGGTAGAGCGAGGTCGCGCCGATGACGATCGCCACGAGCAAGCTGAAGATCGAGATCGACGCCGCGCCGAGGTCACTCACGACGCGCGGCGCGTTCTTCAGCGTGAAGGCGCCGACCACGAGCGAGTAGAGCGACACGAAGAAGGCCACGACCGCGAGCCCGAGCAGGATGCGCGCGCGCACCGACTCGCGGTACGTGTTCAGGGCGATGACGCCGATCCGGCCGAACATGGCGCGGAACGTATCACGAAGCGATCGGTTGTCAGACCTTGCGCACGCAGCCGCCGCCCACGTCGAGGAAGCGACCACGCTGCAGCGCCGACTCGAGCGCGGCGTCGAGGCCCGTCAAGATCGAGCCGCCACGCTGCAAACGCGCAAAGGAGAGACCCGTGTTCGACGCCGCCCAGTACGCGGCGAAGCGCAAGGCCGCGTCACGATCGGTCGGCTCGCGGTCGAGCGCGTTCATCAGGCAGAGCGTCCAATCCTCGGACGAATAGTCCTTCGCATCGGGACGAATGGCCCGGATCTGGCCGCGCTTCGGCCGATCGAAGCGCCCCGCGCGCAGGCCGTTGTCGATCGCCCGCTCCACGGCGACGCGCGCTTTGGCCTTCTTCGCTTCGTCTTCCTCGTCGGCGAGGCCGAGCAAGACGAGCCCGTCGAGCACCTGCCCGACCGCATCGTCCCTGTCGAGCGCGCCCTTGCCGAACAGGATCTCGAAGACCCAATCGACCTGCGCGTCGCGGCTAGCGAGCACGAAGCCCGGCTCGCCGTGGTTTTCCGATTCCACCCGAGGAGAGGCCAACCGTCGGCGATTTCGAGGAGGTGTCATCTTGCCCGTTCCAGCCCCGGATCGAGGCCGAGCGAGCGGCGTATGTACTTCCATGTGGCCGCGCCGTCGAGCCCCCACGTGCATCCTCGAAAAAGCTTTCCTTCGTGTGCTTGCGTGATGTGGGCAATATTTCACGGGTTCGGCGCGGCGCGTGACCCGACCCGGACGCGTCATGCCGAATGGTTTCGCTCGACGTCGCCCGGCTCGTCAGTACCCTCCGCCCCGTGGTCGTAACGGGTGGTCAGGGTCAGGGGCGTTCGCAGTCGTTTCCGTTCCCTACGCGCTTCGCCGCGCTCCGGCGTGGGAGCGTCGCTTACTTCGACGCAGGAGAGGGAGAAGGCGTGGTGTTCGTCCACGGACTCGTGGGTGATTTCACGCACTTCGAGCATGTCGTGAAGCCCTTCGAGGGGCGATTTCGCCTCGCTGGGCTCGATCTTCCGGGCTGCGGGCTCTCGTACAAACCGACGACGCGGAACACGATCGACGGCTACGCCGACACGCTCCTGGAATGGCTGGATGAGCGTGGGATGCGCCGGGTGACGCTCGTCGGGCACTCGGCCGGGGGGCAGGTCGTGGCGCAGGCGGCGCTCCGTGCGCCCGATCGGGTCGAGCGGCTCGTCCTCATCGGCTCGGCGGGGATGCGCAGGTACCCGTCGTTCACCCCGTGGCTCGCCGAGACGCTGCTTCAGCCGTGGCTCCTGTCGCGCACGCTCGACCGCCTGGCGATGCCGATGCTCGAACACGTGTTCGTCGCTCGAAACACGTATACCGAGAAATTCGTGAGGGACTCTCTCGACCGGCCCATTCAACCGACCATGGACGAAATGGCGAAGGTGTTTCACGACCTGGCGAGAGATCTGGTGTCCCCGACGATCCTGGAAAATGCGCATCTCTTCCGTATGCCAGTCCTGGTCGTATGGGGAGAGCGAGACCGATTGATTCCGCGGGAGAGCGCGGCCGAGGTGGCAGCCAAGCTACCGAGGGTTATAATGAGAGTCATTCCTGGGTGCGGCCACTTGCCCATGATCGAATGCCCGGACGAGGTCGTCCGGACGATCGAGGGTTTCTTCGGCTCCGTGATCGTGCCCGAGGTGACCAGGACGATTCCCGCATGAAATCCGAAGTCGCGCAGCATTCGAGCGCGCCCCGCACCTCCCGAAAATACGGCCATACCGTTCCCGAGATCCGGACCGAGGTCGTCCAGCGCTCGCACCGCATCATCTCGCGGATCGTGAAATCGTATTTCCGTAGCGAGATTCGAGGCGCCGAGCGACTCCCGTCGTCCCAGACGATCATCGTCTCCCATCACGATGGCGGCGTGCTGCCGATCAATGGTCTCTGCCTCGGGGTCCACTGGTACGACCATTTCGGTTTCGACCGTCCGCTCTACGTCCTCACGCACGATCTCCTGCATAGCCTGTGGGATCCGTTCTCCAAGCTGCTCGCGGATTCGGGGCTGCTCCGCGCCGACCGCAAGGCCATGGACGCCGTGCTCGAGCGCGGGCAATCCGTCCTGATTTTCCCCGGCGCCGCCCGCGAGTCGTTCCGCCCCTTCTGGCACCGCGCGAACATCGACCTCGGCGGACGCAAAGGCTTCATCGCGCAGGCAATCCGCTGGAACCTGCCCATCACGCCCGTGGTCTCCGCCGGCTCGCACGAGACCGTCGTCGTCCTCTCCGGCGGACACGAGTTCGCGAAGGCGATCGGAATCCCGAAGATCGTGCGCTCCGCCGACATCTGGCCGATCCTCGCGGGGCTGCCGTGGGGCATCTGGGCGCTGCCGTTCCTGCCGCAAATCCCGCTGCCCGCGAAGATCACGACCGAGGTCCTGCCCCCGATCCACCTCTCCGAGGCGCTTGGAAGGGATCTCTCGCCGCACCATGCCTCCGATCCGGAGATCGTGCAGGCCGGCTTCGACCTCGTCGTCGGCCGCATGCGCAAGCGCCTCGGCGAGCTCTACGACGAGCGCAAGTACCCCGTCATCGGCTGACGAGCTCAGCGCTTGCGCGGCGAACTCCACTCGCGGCGGAGCAGGCCGTACACGCACTGATCCACGCGGCGGCCGTGGATCATGAAATGCTCGCGCAGCGTGCCCTCGAGTACGAAGCCGAGCTTCTCCGCGAGCCTGCGCGAGGGGCGGTTCGGCTCGCTGATGTAGGCGTAGAGCCGCGCGAGGTCGGTCTGCTCGAAGACACGATCGACGAGCGCCGCCACCGCCTGCGTGGCGATTCCTCGGCGATGGTAGGCCTGCGCGACGTGGTAGCTGAGCTCGGCGTGGCCGAGGCGGAAGCTCGGCCGCAGGATCGAGACGATCCCCACGCACTCTTCCTGCCACTGCACCATCCAGCGGTGCTCCTGCTTCTCCGGGTCCGAGAGGTCCGGCGTCGATGCGACGAGGCGGCGGCGCAGCGCGTCGACCGACCAGGGCTCGATCGGCATGTGCCTTTGGGCGTGCGCCTCGCTACGCCAGCCGAACCAGAGCTGCGCATGAGCCGCGCGAGGCGGCACGAGCTGGACCTGGAAAGGACGCGGAACCGCAGACAAGGCCATCGTCATCGAGAAAAAAACGCGCGGGGGGTCCGCGAGGCCCGCGATGCTAAGGGCAGTCGTCCCCTCGCGCAATGGATGCAGTAGGGCGCGCGACGATCCTTCTCGAATCCCACGTTTCACGGTATCTCTCGGGGTCGTTCGAATCCTTCGGAAACCCGGGAGCTTAACCATGTTCACCCGCGTTCGGCCTCGTCGCACATTGCGTCTCTCCATCGTCGCCTCCACCGCCCTCGCAGGCGGCGCGCTCACCCTGCTCGGCGCCTCGCTCTTCGGATGCGGCACCGATACGTCCGACGTGTTCCAGACCGGCGGGAGCGCCGGCGCAGGGAACACCACGAACGCGGGCCCCGGCGGCTCCGGCGGACCAGGCGGCGGCGGACCAGGCGGCGGCGGACCAGGCGGCGGCGGACAAGGCGGCGCGGGCGCCGGGATGAGCGGGACCGAGGACTGCCTCGACGGCGCGGACAACGACGGCGACGGCGATGTCGACTGCGCGGACGCCGATTGCACGGAGGGTTTTACCTGCGTGGATGACGCACCGGCGGGGTGGTCGTACGCGTGGACCGCGGAAGGAGACGCGACGCCCGCGTCCTGCGAACCCGGCTTCGTGCCCGAGGAGCTCTTCACGGATCCCGCGGGCGCGGCCGAGTGTTCGGCGTGTACGTGCGGGGATCTGCAAGGCGCGGCGTGCTCGACGCCGGGGCTGCAGTGTCATCCGAACTCGACCGGTTGCTTCGGCGGCGGCCAGAACTGGACCGGCGCGTTCCAGAACGGGGCCTGCGCCAAACCGACGGACCTGCTCGGCTTCGCCATCAACCTCTCGTGCCGCCTGAACGGGTCCGCGATGGTGACCGAGCCCGGGAGTTGTCCGCCCTCCGTGAGCGAGTTCCAGAACAAGGAGCCCTTCGCCGGCAAGATCACGGTGTGCGACGCCAAGACCTCGAACGGCGGCTGCGGCGCCGGCTCGGCGTGCGCGCCGAAGCCCACGTCCACGGAGAGCCTCTGCCTCCGTCAGGAGGGCGAGCACGCATGCCCCGCCGGCTTCACGCAGGTCGTGAGTTACAAGAGCGCCACGGACACGCGCGCGTGCTCTGCGTGCGCGTGCGAGCCCGACACGACGTGCATGGGCGGGCAATACCGCTTCTTCGACTACGACGAGTGCATGGCCGGCGGCGACAATCCGATCGCCGTGGACAGCGGCACGTGCAGGAACGTGAGCGCGCCGCTCGACTCGAGCACGTGGTCGATCCAGCAAGTCGCGGCCACGCCGAGCGGCTCCTGCGCCCCGACGGGCGGCGCGCCGACAGGAGAGCTCACGCCCGAAGGCGCGGTGACCTTCTGCTGCAAGTGAGCTCGGGTTTGGAGAGATGAACGGGGGAAGGAGGGGCTCGGCGCGAAAGGCCGAGCCCCTTTTTCATGGCCTCAAGCGCGCCGGCGGCGGCGGCCGAAGGCGAGGAGCGCCGCGCCGAGCGCCGCGAGCAGGCCACGCGAGGCGTCGTCATCGGTCGCGACCGTGCATCCCGCGCAACCACCGCTGAGCGCGATGCCGTCGGCCGTGTCGCTGCCGCCCGCGCCGCCCGCCGCACCGCCGCCGCCGCCTGCGCCACCCTCACCGCCTGCGCCGCCCACGCCCGTCGGATCGACGCACTGCCCGATGCTGCTGTCCATCGAGGTGCACTCGAGCCCCGTCGGGCAACCGTTGCCGCCGCTGCCGCGGCAACCCTCGACGCAAGCGTTGCTCTCGTTGCAGACCATGCCGCTCGTCGAGCCGCCGCAATCGGCGTCCGTGTTGCACTCGACGTCGTCGCTCGGGTTCGTTGGATCGGTCTCGCCGGCATCGACCGCGCCGTTGCCGTTCGCGTCCTCGACGCCGTCGGGGATGCCGCCGTTGTCCGTATCCGCATCGATCGGGCTCGTCGTCGTGGCGCCGCCGTCCGCGTCGGGCTTGCAGATGTTCGCCGCCGCATCCGTCGCCGGGTTCGAGCAGTCGAGACCGAGCTCGAGACCATCGGGCAGGCCGTCGTTGTCGCTGTCCGGATCGACGACGTTCTTGATGCCGTCGCCGTCCGAGTCGTCGCTCGGGTTCGGCTCCTTGCCGTCGATCACGCCGTCGTCGTCCGTGTCCGCGTCGTTCGGATCCGAGCCGAGGAAGTCCTCGAGATCATCGCCGAGCCCGTCGCCGTCCGTGTCGACGATGGTGTTGTCGTCGCCGGGGTTGTTCGGATCGCCCTCGCCCGGATCGACGACGCCGTTGAGGTTCCAGTCCTCGGAGCCGTCGGAGATGCCGCCGTTGTCCGTGTCCGCGTCGAGCGGGTTCGTCTTCGTCGCGCCCATGTCGCCGTCGGGCACGCAGCGACCGGCGTTCGGATCGGTCGCGGGACTGTCGCAGCCGAGGCCGAGCTCGGTGCCGTCGAAGAGACCGTCGTTGTCGCTGTCGGCGTCGGAGATGTTCGGCACGCCGTCGCCGTCCGTGTCGAACGACGGGTTCGGCTCGGCGCCGTCGGGCACGCCGTCGTCGTCCGTGTCCGCGTCGTTCGGATCCGAGCCGAGGTGCTCCTCGAGGTCATCGGAGAGGCCGTCGCCGTCCGAGTCGATGATGATGCTGTCGTCGCTCGGATCGTTCGGATCCTTCTCGCCTGGATCGATCTGGCCGTTGAGGTTCGTGTCCTCCGAGCCGTCCTTCACGCCGCCGCCGTCCGTGTCGGCGTCGATCGGGCTCGTCTTCGTCGCGCCCATGTCGGCGTCGGGCACGCAGAAGACCTCGTTCGTGCCGGGTGCCTTGCAGTCGTAGCCGAGCTCGGTGCCGTCGAGCAGGCCGTCGTTGTCGCTGTCCGGATCGAGCGCGTTGATGAGGCCGTCGCCGTCCGAGTCCTCGGCGGGGTTCGGCTCTTGCCCGTCGGGCACGCCGTCGTCGTCCGTGTCCGCGTCGTTCGGATCGGTGCCGAGCGTGCCTTCGACGATGTCGGAGAGGCCGTCGCCATCCGTGTCGGCGATGGTGCTGTCGTCGGCCGGGTTGTTCGGATCTCCCTCGCCCGGATCGATCTGGCCGTTGAGGTTTCCGTCCTCCGAACCATCGGACACGCCGCCGTCATCGGTGTCTGCGTCGATCGGGCTCGTCGTCGTCGCGCCGCTGTCCGCGTCCGGCTTGCAGGTGCCGGCGCTCGCGTCGGTCGCGGGGTTCGAACAGTCGAACCCGAGCTCGGTGCCGTCGAACAGGCCGTCGTTGTCGCTGTCGGCGTCGAGCACGTTGGCCACGCCGTCGCCGTCGGTGTCGATCGACGGGTTTGGCTCCTGGCCGTCGATCACGCCGTCGTCGTCGCTGTCGGCGTCGTTCGGATCCGAGCCGAGCACGAGCTCGACGTTGTCGGAGAGGCCGTCGCCGTCGGTGTCGTTGATCGTGCTGTCGTCGCTGGGATCAAGGGGGTTGCCCTCGCCCTGATCGATCTTGCCGTCGAGGTTTGCGTCCTCGGAGCCGTCGCCGATGCCGCCGTTGTCGGTGTCGGCGTCGAGCGGATCGGTCGTCGTCGCGCCCATGTCCGCGTCCGGGCGGCACGCGCCGGCCGAGACGTTCGTCGCGGGATCGTCGCAGCCGAGGCCGAGCTCGGTGCCGTCGAGCAGGCCGTCGTTGTCGCTGTCGGGATCGAGCGCGTTGATGAGCCCGTCGCCGTCGGAGTCGATGTCCCACTGCGGCTCGTTGCCGTCGACCACGCCGTCGTCGTCCGAGTCGGCGTCGTTCGGATCGGTGCCGGCGGCGTTCTCGTCGTCGTTCGAAAGGCCGTCGCCGTCCGAGTCGACGATGACCACGGTGGGAGGCGCGCCGGGGTCGCCGCCGTTGCCGTCGGTCGGCGTGTCCTCGGGGGGCGCGCCCTGCGTGCCGCCCGCGTTGATGATGGCCTGGTTGATGATGCTGCCGCCGACGCCGGGATTCACCGTGACGCGGAAGCGGATCGTGGTCGTCTCGCCGACGTTGAGCGTGCCGCCCACGGTGGCGTTGGCGTTCGTGCCGAGACGAACGATCACCGTGCTCGTGGCCGCGTCGAACTCGCCTTGATCGTCGGCCGTCGTGTCCGTCTTCACGCCCATGTTCGGGCCCGTGACGACCTCGAGCGAGCCCGGGACGTAGGTCACCTCGACGGGTAGTTTGTCGCTGAGAACCGTCTCCTTCGAGGTGTCGTCGCCCGTGTTGCTGACGACGATCGTGTACTCGAGCTCGTCGCCGGGGGTGATCACGCCGCCGTTGAGATCGGTGACGCTCTTCGCGGACGAGGTGAAGTTCGGCTTGAGCGTGGAGATCGCGGTGATGAAGCCGCCGAGGATGTAGCCGTCGCTCGACGTCTTCGCGACGAGCTCGGCCGAGGTCGAGCCGGGCGTGACGATGCTCGTGATGTCGAGGATGTCGAGATCGATGCCGCTCATGCTCCGCGCGCCGCCCGTGAGCTGCGGCAGATCCCCCATCACCGAGACGGGCGCGCCAAGGCGCGAGCGCGTGCCGTTGAAGAAGTTGTTGACGGGGTTGGTGGCGTCAAAAAGTGGAACCGCGTCCCAGCTCAGGCTGTCGCCGCCTTGCTGATCATCGCCCTCGTACGCGACGACGCCGAGCTTCGCGTTATAGGCCGCGAGCGGGATGGCGAAGCCGGAGATTGTCGCCGCGATGCCGTCCTGGTTTTCGCTGCTGACCTCGTCGAAGCCGTCGAAGAGCGTGATGTTGCGCGGCGGCTCGCTCTGGAGCTCGTAGACGACGACCATCCACCAGCCGGCGAACACCGAGTTGTTGTTGAGGTTGTTCAGCGCCACCGTGTCGACGCCGCTCACGCGGTAGGGGCCCGTGCGGTACTGCTGCACGTACGCCGTGATGTCGGCGACCGACTGGTAGTACCCGCTGATGGTCGAGAGCGGATCCCCGAGCACGGAGTCGATCGCCGTGATGTTGTGGGAGAAGTCGCCCAGAGGATGATCGAGGGTCACTTCGAGATCGGCCACCCCGGTCGGACTGCGCGCAGCCCAGTAGAGGTACGCATGCGTCACGTTGGCGCCGACCGGCAGGGTCAGTTGCGCGGTCGTCCTCGCGGAACTCGCGCCCACCATCGTGCTAGCGGAGGCCTGCGCGTCCGCTTGCCAGTACACGTCGGGCGCCGAGTCGTTCGTGTTCGTGCCGCAGGCGCCGACGCTTCCGGCGATCGGCGCGGGGACTCCAGGACCGCAGTCGTGCGCGAGCGTGTTGCCGATCAAAATGAAGTCACCCCGCTGGGTGACCTGGAAACGCTGCGCCGGTTCTGCGCTCACGGTCCCCGCCGCCCCGCAAATGAGCGTGGCGACGATACCGCTGAGGGCCGTTCTTCTTCTCATGCGTCCTCTCCAAGCAATCGGATGCAACCGCGGTTTACCATCAAGTTCCGTACCAGCAGTCGATCCGCGCGTCACCCCGACAAGAGCCGCGATCCTGCTGCATGAAGAAGAATTCATCTCGATGCCTGCAGGCATCAATGCGTGCGGCTCGTGGTCCTCACCCCTTGCGGACGCGTTATGCTGAGCACGAGCGCAGCCGCTCTCACACCATGCACATCGAACTCATCATCGTTCGCCACGGTCAGTCGGAAGGGAACCGCGATCGTGTCTTCACGGGGCACGGCCCCTCACCCCTCACCGAGCGCGGACGCCGCGAAGCCGAGGCCGTGGCCCGGCGGATCATGGAGAAGCCAGTCACCGCGATCTACGCGAGTGATCTGCCGCGGGCCCTGGAAACGGCAGCGCCCCTCGTCGAAAAATCAGGCGTTCCGCTCGTCGCGGACCCGGCCCTGCGCGAACGCAATTTCGGCGACCTGACCGGCACTTCGTTCGCCGACATCGAGGCGCGCCACCCCGACGTGTGGCGCGCGCTCCTCGCGCGCGACCCGCTCTTCCGTCCCCCGGGCGGCGAGTCGAACGTCGACTGCAGGACCCGGATCGCGGGCTTCGTCGAGGGCCTCTTCGCCCGCGGCGTCGAGGGCCGGATCGTGCTCGTCAGCCACGGCGTGGCCATCAACCAGCTCCTCTACCACCTGCTCGGCGTGCCCTCGGAGCAGCCGCCGCCGGTCGTCTTCCGCGTGGACAACTGCTCGGTCCAGCGCGTCGAGCGCCACGAGGACACCGTGCGCATCCTCTGCATCAACGACCGCGGCCACCTCGAAGGTTTGACCTGAAAACGATCGCGGGCCCCCGGACGAACACACGTCCGGAGGCCCGCCGTTCGTTCACGAAGATCGCGTCAGCACCTGCGCCACGCGATGCCGTACGTCTGCCGCACGACGAGGCTCACCGAGTCGACGGTCATGAGGCCGCTGCCCGAGCGGTTCGCGAGCGTCGAGACGGCCGCCTGCGTGCTGATGTTGAGCGGACGGGTCGCGCCGCACGGCGACCACACCGCGGCCTCGAGGGTGAGGTTGTCGCGGCGGAAGTAGTTCTCCGAGAAGGGACCGACGAGCCTGGTGCGGAAGGTGCGCCCGAAGCCGCCGGTGAAGTAGTAACTCGACGTCTGCGTGCCGACGACGGCCGCCTCGAGGTCGGCGAAGCCGCGGTAGTCGGCCGAGACGAGCGAGAAGCTGTAGCCCTGCGGGAAGGCCATATCGACGGTGAGCTGACAGAACTTGCGCGCCTCGCTCGGCAAGCCGATCGGGCTCGCCTCGGCGGTGAAGGCCCCGAAGATGAGCTCGAGGGCCTTGCGGTCCTCGGAGAGGGTGCCGGCGACCGAGCTCTGCGGGCAGCCGGTGCCGTTGTACACGAGCCCGCGGATCTCGACGCCCTCGGGCGGTTCGACGAGGTCGTAGGGCTGTGCATCGGCTCGCTCCGAGATGCCGAGGACGGCCGAACCAGCCGCGACGAACGCAACGAAGAGCTTCTTCATGATGATGTCCCCCCAGATCGCTCGCGGGTGATGGCCCGCGGCGGTGTATGGGCACGACGAAGGCGCAGGGGTCCGCCCAGACCGCCCCCTTCGTGCCGTCCGATCGCGAACCTGAGGAGACGAGCAGGCGGTCGCAAGCCTCGGACGGCGCTCTTCGCGCGCTTCCTTTCCCGCGTTTTCGAACGCGCCAGCGTGCCGCCCGGGAGGAGCGCGCGGAAGCGACGTATGGAAAACGAAAAACGCCGTGTTCCAGCTCGGAACACGGCGCTTTTTTTTCGCTGCGGGTTTTTCTTGGTGGACCTGACAGGGATCGAACCTGCGACCTCTAGAGTGCGATTCTAGCGCTCTCCCAACTGAGCTACAGGCCCGTCAGCGACTCGCGGGACTCTACTGATTGAGCCTCCCGAGTCAAGACGAAAGTTTCGCTTTCGACGGCCGGCTCGCCTCACGGCTTCGGCTGGCTGCGGGTGGCGGGGTTTTCGAAGGAGAACAGCTTGTTCTTCTCCAGCTTGTACGACGCCGTCTTGCCGAAGGGCGGGTTCATGTCCTGGATCCAGTACACGTCCCCCGAGACGATCGCGTCCTCCGGGCGCCCCGTGCGCTCCGGGTAGCGGAAGATGAAGTCCCGCATCGCGTCCCGGTACGCGGAGTTCGCCGGCAGGTGGATGCGGTTGAAGTAGTCGCTCCAGATCTGGTTGTACCGGAGGCTCTGCGCCTTCGTGAGGTCGAACTCCGGCGGCTTGCCGGTGAACGGATCGATCGAGCGGCCGTCGATGGTCTTCGCGTCGACGATGATCGTGCCGTCGTCCATCACGGGGTTCGGCGAGAACATGAACCAGCCCTGGAGGTACCGCATCTTCTGCGCGAGCACGCGCAAAGGCTCGGGGTGCGGGACCTTCACGCGGCGGTTGACGACCCAGAGCTCGACGAGCGCCTGGTTCACCGCGCCCGCGAGCATCGCGACGACCGCGAGCTCGCGCAGCGTCACGACGAACCGGCCGACCTTGCGACGAAGCGGCGAGGGCTCGGTGAGGGTCACGGGGCCCGGCGCGCGCGGGACACGCAGGCCGAAGATCCGCGAGACGTCACGCGCGGTGACGGCGCTGCAGATCGCGTCGACGAGGTGCGAGAGGCCAGGGACGCGCAAGAGCCAGGCGATCGTGGGGCCGAGCGGCAAGGCCGCGACGATGTCGGCGAGCGCGGCGCTCTGCTCGAGGCGCGCGTGGTCCTTCGGTCTCTCGGCGGCGATGCCACGCGTGAGGCCCTCCGCGGCGCGGAACGTGAGCAGCTCGTAACGGTCGAGGCGCTTGAGGACGCGGCAGAGCCAGAGCGAGGCGCCGGACGAGGGGTCGAAGAGGACGACACGCGCGCGGTGCGTGCGGCGCATCGTGCGGGCGGCGAGCTCCCAGTCGTCGGTGGTGAAGAGCAGCGTGGAGAAGACGCACATCGCCCAGGCGAAGGGGCCGAGGACGAAGGTCGCGCCGAAGCCGATGTGCAGGATGCACATGAGCGAGATGGCGAGCCGGCGGGCCCAGGAGCGGCCGAGCGGCGAGGCGACGCAGATCGGGATCGTGGCCTCGGCCATCAGGACGAACTTCGTGGCGACGATGATGAGCGCGGGCGGGACGAGGCCACGCACGGCCGCCACGAGGGGCGTGACCATGCGGTCGACCCAGAGCACGTAATGGACCGCCGTGCCGTTTTTCCAGGCCGTCCCGGTCTTGTGAACGACGTTGAAGTAATAAATGGCGGCGATCTGGAGGAGGACGACGCCGGCCACGAGCGAGACGTGCGGCGCGAGCTTGCGCGGCTCGATGAGGTTCGTGCGGTCGTTGAGCTCGTCCGCGTTTGCCTCTTTGCGGCGGCGCATCGAGTCGAGCAGGGCGTCGACGGAGAAGCGGTCCCCCATCGGGAGGAACGCGGTCCACATCACGAGGAGGTTGAAAACGACGTATCCGCCATTCTCGATGAGGAGGATGCGGCCATTCATGCTGGCCACGAAGATCGCGGCGAGCGCGTGGGCGATCCGCGTCTTGTAGCCGACGAGGACGCAGGTGAACGTGACGAGGAGGACCGCCCAGAGGGCCCAGAGCTCGGGGGCGGTGGAGAAGGCATTGAAGAGGGTGAACGCGCCCCAGGCCTGAGGCCGGAAGAGGTTCAGGTGCGTCGGCAGGACCCCCTTGTCCGAGTACATGTGGAGCCAGTCCGGCGTGCGCCGGAAGAGGTCCGTGACGAGGAGGAAGCCGAGCATGATCCGGGCGAAGCCGAGGGTCCGCCGGTCGATCGAGAGGTAGACGTCGCGGATGATCGTCCAGTAGCCCTGGAGGTGCCACGAGAGCCACCCGAGGCCTTTGGGCGTCTCGGCGGCGGCGGCGGGCGCGGCCTGGGAGGCCTCTTCTGGCGCTTCGTCGAGGGCCTCGGGGCTTGCGTCGATGGGCGGCTGGCCGGTGGCGGAGCTCATGGGGCGTTCCCCCATTAGCGCGAATTTCGAGCCGCCGCACGCCTTCACTTCCCTTCCCCGCACGCGGGAAATTTGCGTTAGGCTCGGCCCGATCCCGCGTATCGAGCGGGGCTATCGCATGCTTACCGCTACGGAACGGAAGACCCTGGCCTGGTGCACGTTCATCGCAGGGGTGTTATGTCTGATCCCCGGGGAGACGCCGCGCGGGCCGAGGATATGGGACTACGCACGGCAGGTCCTCCTCGACCGGCTGCTGGAGCATCGGGCGACGCAGATCGCATGGGTGATCGCCGCGGTCATCGTGATCCATCACGTGTGGAAATCCCGGAGCGAAGCGGCATCGACGCCGGGAGATGCCTCGTCGCCCGCGGAGAGCGCTCGAACGGGCGGGGCGTAGCAGGGCCGCTCTCGGTTGGGCCTTGACAAGTCGCTCAGAAGGAAAACCTGCCGGAGACGGCCGGCTCCACGCTGGCGCCGGTCCACGCGAGCGTGCGGAGGACGCGCACGCCACAGGCCGCGACGAGGGCCAGGTGCTTCGCGAGCGTGTAGGCGATCCCGAGATGGATGGCGGGAAAGAAGCCGAGATATCGCGAGCAGAGGCCCCACGCGTTGCAGACCGGGACGCGGCCGAAATCGAGGTGCGCGGCGAGCTCGAAGGACAATGGGGCGCGGGATGGTTGAAGGCTGGCGCTCAGGAGGGGGCCTCCGAGGATGCCCATCCAGGCCGCGTCACGAAAGAGGCCGAACGCGCCGAGATTGGCGCCGAGGCCGAGGGATACGTTTTCGCGTAGGGCAAAGGTGCGGCGGGCGGAGAGGGATGGCATGAGGCCGCCGGTCGAGCGCTGGGCGTGGTCGCCGAGGACGACGTAGGAAGCTTTTACGTCGAATTGCCACGGGTGGGGATCGGCGTGGGCTGTGCGGGAGTGGAGAAGTGCGGCGAGAAGTGGCCCGCAAAGCGTGACCATGGCGCGGGGATTCATAATCTCTGGGGCTTCGGTAGAACTTCGCGGACCTTGCGGATCGCGGCGAGCCAGGCTTCCGAGGAGCGCGGAGGCGCCTTTCGTGTGCATGCCGCATGCACGGCGAGGACCGCCGCTAGCGTCTCTTGCTCGGGTTCGTCGAAATGATCGATCATTCGATCGCCGACCCAATAGAACTCCTCCGGGAGGCGGCGGTTCTCGATCGCGCTCTCGTCCACAGGGACGCCGTCGGTCTCGCAATATGCGTGATAGGCGAGCTCGGCGGCGATCCGCGTCCGAATGGGACGTAGCTTTCGGAGCATGCGGGGCTCGGGCCCTCTGTGGGCCTGAGCCCACGCCACGTCCTCCTCGGGGACGGGATCTTGTTTGGCCCGGCGATCGAGCTCGAAGAGCTCGGCGAGGAGAGCTCTCTGCTCGGCACGGTCGACCGTGCAATAAAGCTCCCTCGCGAGCTCAGCCTCACGTGCGGCTGAGGGGCCCGGCGCCAGGGGAACGAACGTGATCTCGGCCCGCCTCATTCGGAGCTCCCGCAATCGCTCCCTCGTACCCGGAGGGACAACCGATCCTTTCACGGGTTCGAGCGGCACTTTCGAGGCGAGATCCTTCCTATGCGCCCATTTCGTTCGAACGTCCCCGGCTGCCGCGCGCCAGTGCTCCGACGGCGCCGGCGCCGGCTGCCCCGCGCGGCTTCCAAATGCGGCCAAGGCTGCGGCCAGGGTCTCCTCTTCGCTCTCGCCTTCGGGGGCGCCCGCCACGCGGTCACCGAAGTCGTACCAGGGCTCGTGATCGAACGCGGGGCTCCTCCATGGCGGCATGCTTCGCCCCTCGAACGTGCCGCCCGTGCTCGCGAGGTACCCTTCGTACGCCCATTCTCCAGCGTTGCACCGCCGCGGCCCTAACAGGTTCAACACTTTTCGTTTGCGGTGAAGCCGCGCCCACTCCATGTCCTCTTCCGGAACGGGATCACGAAACGCTCGGAGGAGGAGCTTGGCGAGCTCCATTGAGATCGCCTCCTTTCCTGCGTGGTCCTCCATGTGCCAGTACTCCAGCCTGAGCTCGCCCTCGAGCGCGGCGCTCGGACCCGGCGCAATGGGCTTGCTGGGTTCGGCGGTTGGATGCGGCTTCACGTCAACCACCTCCCTCCGTCGGCGGATCCGTTTCGGTGACCGGATCGCTCGGGCACCCCCACCCGGGCCCGGCGCCGAGTGGACAAAGCAGGGGCGCGAGCTCGGGCGCGATGAAGCCGGGCGGCGGCGAGGGGAGCCTGACCAGGAAGTCGATCATGTCGTCGAACGAGATCGATTCTGCCTTCCAGATGTCCTCCGGGAGCTTCTCGAGCTCGTACCGCTCATCGTACTCGAACCGGCACTCCACGTCCTTGCCGGGGCTCTGCTGCGCCATGATGTCGCCCTTCTTCAACGAAGTCTCCTCGTACAAAAACTTATCCTTGCAATCGAGGAAGGTTACGTAAAAGGGAATCTCTCTGAGGCACTGGAGGACGTCGTAGACCATCCAGGCCTTATCGGGCTCGTCCCTCCAATCTTGCCACTGCCCGTCGACATACTCGCGGCACTGGAGCTTCCCCACCTGATTGTTGGTGGGCTCCTCTTCGAAATAGAGGATCGCCTTCCCGTTCATGGTCCCTTTCGTCAACTGGAGGATGTCGTTCGGCACCATCCCGGCGAGGCGATCACGCAGCGCCTGGCGATCGTCGGGATCCATGATCGAACAGCTCGGCAAAACGAGGGCGATCAGCCCGATCGCCACAGCGCGGAGGAGCGGGTTCATGCGGTCATGCTCTCACGGGTTTGACCAGGAAATCAACCCGCTCCCCCCAAGCCTCAACCTTCCGGCGCTTGCTTCGCCTTCGCCGCTCGCTTCGCGCGCCTCCTCGCCGTCGCCTTCTCCGCCGCCGCGAGCAATGGGGCGCGAATGGCGTCCACCATCGCAGCGGGCGCGACCGATTCGTCGAGGTTCGCGAGAATCGTCCCGGCGACCTTCGCCCATGCGCGCATCCGTTTGCGGACCTCGGCCGGCGCAATGGCATTCTTCTGCGCCTCGGCGGCGGCTTGCGGCTTCTGATTCTCGACGGCGCCGAGCTGCTTTCCCGTATCGCCGAGCTGCATGGCGACGTCCTTCGCGGACGTGTCCTTGTCGACGTGAATCGCCCCGAGCACGGGGGCGAGCTCGCCCTCGGCGAGCTTCGCGATCTGCGCGGCATTGCCCGCTTCCGCCTGGTACGAGGCCGAGACGATGTTGAGGCGCTCGGGGAAGAGCGCCTCCCGCGCGCTCTCGATGACCTCCGCCTTCGCTTCATTGGGCACATGCTTCCCGAGCTCGTAATGCTGGGCCGCGAGCATTGAATAGAAGAGAGCGCGCGAGAGGTGGTCGTGCCGATCGTCGAGGGACTCGGCCTCGTCGCCGAGGGCGCGGAGCGTGGACGCCGAAGAGTCGCCGTCCCGCGCTGCGACGAGGCCCGCATGCACGGTCTCGACGCGCCCGATGAGCGGCGCGACCTCCGGGATGGAGAGGAACAAGGGCTTGTGCTGGGGATCAAGCCAGTGCGCAGATACACTGATCATCTCCCCGATTTGTAGGTCACGGACGGACGCTGTCATGGTTGGGCACTGTACAGCTCGCTCGGGATGGCTGGCAAGGGGGGACGGACAGTACGGCGGACCTCGAAGGTGACCTCGGAGTACGGTCCCATCGCCCCTGACCCGGCGTGACCCGCGAGAAGGAGCGTGCGACCCGAACCGGTACAGCTTTCGCAAGGCGCCCGAGCATGGGACAGAAGCGCCCAGAGGAGCTCGGCTGTCCATCACGCTCGAAGGAGAATGGCAACCTTGCGGCAGCCGTAGCCAGCCCGGCGTGTGTGGGAATGGGGGTTCCGCCGGCGACCTCTTGGTCAGGACACAATCTGTTCGAGGCGTTCCACGAGAGGGGGCAACCATGGCAACCGCGCAGCAGGCAGCCGATCAGCAAAGCCTGTTCACCGATGATTTGTTCTACTTCATCCTGAGGCTCCGAAAGTCCCGTATCCGATCGGTCGCGGAGCGCGTGCGGCGCATGTATCCGGACGAGTCGCCCGAGCAGCAGGCGCGTCGTCTCATTGCATCGACCTCGGCGATCTCGTTCGCCGCGGGCGGCCTCGTTCATGCGCCCGCCGCCATCCCTGGGTTCGGCATCGTATACGAAGGCCTGGGATTCGTCGCCGGCGCATCGATCCTTACCAGGATGCACCTGTACCTCATCCTCGAGATAGCGCTGCTCTTCGGGAAGGACATCGACCAATCCGAGCGCGTGACGGAGCTCGTGGCCGTGGTGGCGGCTTGCGCCGCCAGCGCCGCCGCTCCGGTGGCTGTCGCGATGACCTTGAACCCGGCCTTCGCCGTACCTGCGGGGGCGCTCGCTGCGACGGCCGCCACCCAGGCGATCGGGGAATCGGCGATTCGCCGTTACAAGCGCTCGACAGCGCCCGAGGCGGCCGCCGTCTCCGCGCCGGCGAAGGGATAGCGCGGCTCTCGGGCATTCCCGGTCGGAAAGCGCGTCGACGGCCCCCTCTCGCGCAGCTCACCTCACGCCGGCCACACACCCGACCCGAGGCAAAGAATCAGCGCCCGGAGGCATCATTGCTTCTGCACGACGCGGAAGAGGGGGGCGCCGTCCGCCGGCGCGAAGAGCTCGAAGTACTCGGCCTGCGGCGGCGTCCCCGCCTACATCTGGCGCCGGCCGATGAAATTCGGGGGGGGCATGCAGAATGTCTGCGACGAACGGATCCCCCGAGCATCTTCGGTACGGCGCCACGGATGGATGGCGCTCAGGAGGTCTTGATGGTCCGCTCTTCGTCGCTTGTTTTTGGTGTGCTCGTGTCGACGCTCCTCGTTGCGTTCGTGGCCTGTGGGGGGGAGGGCGACGCTGACTCCGGGCCCACCGGCGGCACGGATCCCCAGCAGGGCTTCACGTCGTGCGGCAGTTTCCCCGACATGATCGCGAAGTCGTGTCAGCCGGGCCAACATTGCGCGGACGCGACGTTCTCCGATTGCAAGGCCGGGTGCCTCTCGAACGTGAACTGCGCCTCGGACCAGACGTGCCAAAAGGCGGCGGGGGAGACCACGGGGGCGTGCCAGAACAACGCGACCACCACGTCGAGCTCGAGCGCGAGCTCGAGCGGCGGAGGCGGGGGCAATAACCTGGCGAGGTGCCAAGACGCCTGCAAGAAGATGCTACAATGCGGGCTCCTGGACGCCACGGACGGCGCCCAGTGCACGAATGATTGTAGCGAGGCTTCGGACGTGGAGCAAAAGACCATCGCGGATTGCGTCGAGCCGTGGACGTGCAACGCGCCGATCCCTGGGTGCCTCGATCCGATCGTGTGCGGGCCGAGTTATCCCTGCCCCGCCGGTCAGGATTGCCTCGCCCATACCTGCCTGTGAACCTCGAATGAAGCGATCGGGTTGACGCGCTCGCGAAGGCAGACGCGAGCGCGCGGCGTCGACGACGACGGTCCGCTCTTTTTCGAGCGCCGCCTCCTCGCCGCACCGAGCAGCGCCGCAGACGCCGCGAGCAGGCCAAAGCTGCCCTCCGCGCCGCCGACGAGCGAAGGTGGGCGGCGCTGCGACCGGGCGGCGGCTCTCGCCCGCACGCGGTGAGCGCGAGCATCCCCAAACAAAGCACGCCGCGCCGTCTCCTCCGCACGATCGGCGCGAGCGAAGGCCCGGCGATCCGCGACTGGCTGTTCGTGCGGCTCGGCACCGGTGGCGGAGACGCCGGAGGATTGATAGGCTGCGCGCTCGCGAAGGGGAGCGCAATGGACCGTCGGCAACTGATCTTGGGAATGGGCGGCCTGGTGGCGCTCGGCGCGTGCCGGGCGGCGGACGGCAAGCCGCGGCAATCGGCGGCGCGCGCCGATCTCTACCGGTGCGAGGGCTGCGAGGGCGTGTTCGAGCGGCAGCCGACCGCTTCGAGCGCGCGGATCGCGCCGCCGGGCGAGCCGGGCGAACCGCTGGTGCTGGCGGGAACGGTGATCGCGCTCGACGGCAGGGTTGCGGCCGGCGTGACGATCTACGCCTATCACACCAATTCAGCGGGCTTTTATGCCAACGGCACGCCCGAGACCGAGTGGAGCCGCCGCCACGGCCGGCTGCGCGGCTGGGCGAAGACCGGAGCCGACGGGCGCTACCGCTTCGAGACGATCAAGCCCGCGCCCTATCCTGACCGAAGCCTGCCCGCGCATGTCCATCTGACCGTGCTCGAGCCCGGGCGGCGGCCCTACTGGATCGACGACATCGTTTTCGACGACGATGCGCTGGTCGATGCCGCCTATCGCCGGCGGATGGAGAATCGCGGGGGCGACGGGATTGTCCGGCTGGCCCGCGAGCCCGACGGGCGGCTGCTGGCGGTGCGCGACATCCTGCTCGAGCGGCACCCAGCCTAGGGCTACGCGCGGGGATCACTGGGGGGGGTGGACGGGAGGGGGGGGCGGCAGACGCAGATCCACAGGGGGAGGAGTCCCCAGCAGACGCCGGATTGGCTCCCCATGCTCTTGCAGTAAGCGTCGCACGCGGCATCACCGCCTCGGAGGCAAGGCCAGGGATCGTCCGAGGCGGCGGTGGCGACCAGGGCTTCATCCGCCTGCGCCGCCGGATCCTCCACGCTCGCCACGCATCCGAAGGCCACGGGTGCGACGGCGACTGCAATGAGCGCCGCGATCTTCGAGAGCTTCATGACGACCTCCCTTGTTTTTGCCGTCGGCCCTCGTCGCGCCGCAAGAGGAGCCCATTGCAACCCGCACCGCGTCGATCTTCATCCGACCAGCTACAATCATCTCCTGGTACGGTTCGGACGAATGTCGAGTGGACCTGCCGGCGTATCCATCGCCTCGTGGACCTGACCGGCGTCACGGTCGTTCGCGCGTGAGCGCCCTCGATCCCCGCCCCTCGGGGATGAACGTCGGATGACCGTCGAAGTGGTCGGACATCAACCTGGAGCTCGTCGTCGTCGTGCTCGACGTAAACAAGACGGACGAACCCCGTGCGCGGGCACTGTCGCCCGGAGTGGCTGCTGCGTTGCGCGCGTGGCGAGATGATTGCGCCGCAAGAGGCTTGCGCGTGTCAGGGGACGCGCTCGTCTTCGTGTACGACGATGGGCAGCGGAAGGGACAAGGACCTACTGTAAGGGAGACTCCCATCCGGTTCCGTCAACATCTGGAGTTGGCAGGCATCCGCCGGCCGGAGTTGTTCGCGCGGACGGAGGCGTGGGTACAAGACCGAACGGGGCACGAGTCAAGCGCCATGATCAACCGCTACCGGCGTACCACACGCGAAATTCATCCAAGATCCGCGGGGTTGGCGACCCCGGGTCAGACCGGAACCGTACTCGGGGGTTGGCTTCGAGCGTCGCCCGGACCTCGAAGGTGACCTCGGAGGTTAGGTCCGAGCTCCGCGCGAAGCTCGAAGATGACCTCGGAGGTTGGTTCCGAGCTCCGCGCGAAGCTCGAAGGTGACCTCGGAGGTTGGTTCCGAGCTCCGCGCGGACCTCGAAGGTAACCTCGGAGGTCGGTTCGGGGCTCCGCGCGGACCTCGAAGGTGACCTCGGAGGTCGGTTCGGGGCTCCGCGCGGACCTCGAAGGTAACCTCGGAGGTCGGTTCCGAGCTCCGCGCGGACCTCGAAGGTGACCTCGGAGGTTGGTTCCGAGCTCCGCGCGGACCTCGAAGGTGACCTCGGAGGTTGTGCAACTGGAATCTTGGGTGACACTTCAGACCGGGACCTCGGGTGACACTTTTTCGCTTCTCGAGAGGTCGACCCATCACCTCGGGTGGCACAACCCGGGGACTCCGGGACGTGGACCGTGACCATGGGTTACACGGCCCGGCAGGGCAGGTACGGAGACCACCAGCCTCCGCGACGTGGTCCGGCAGGTTGATTCTCACGGACCGGTCAAAATCAAATCATCGTCTCGCGGCCCCGACGGTCATCCGACGGTCATCCCCGAGGGGCGGGGATCGAGGGCGCTCACGCGAACGACCGTGACGCCGGTCAGGTCCACGAGGCGATGGATACGCCGGCAGGTCCACTCGACATTCGTCCGAACCGTACCAGGAGATGATTGTAGCTGGTCGGATGCAGATCGACGCGCGGTGTGGGTTGCAATGCGCGCCTCTTGCGGCGCGACGAGGGCCGACGGCGAAAACAAGGGAGGTCGTCATGAAGCTCTCGAAGATCGCGGCGCTCATTGCAGTCGCCGTCGCACCCGTGGCCTTCGGATGCGTGGCGAGCGTGGAGGATCCGGCGGCGCAGGCGGATGAAGCCCTGGTCGCCACCCGCGCCTCGGAGGATCCCGCGCTGGCTTGCCTCCGAGGCGGTGATCCCGCGTGCATCGCTACCTGCAAGAGCTTGGGGAGCCAATCCGGCTTCTGCATAGGAACCGGCTTCGGGTGGGTCTGCTTCTGCAACCCCCCCGTCCCGTCCACCCCCCCCCAGTGATCCCCGCGCGTAGCCGGGCCGGGGTGCACGACGGCGGATGTCCGGGCAGCGCCGGACCGGGGAAGCCACCTCGGGTCCACTCGACATTCGTCCTTCTACGCCCAGTTCACCGTTGAACGAGGACCGCGAGAAGGCCCGCGCGTGAATCTGCCCCTGAGCCCCAAAGGGCGGCAACGTCCGAAGTGGCACCACCACGCGCCAGCGGGGCGGCCGAAACTGTTGATGTCCGGCGAATGGCCGTAGGCGGAAGCCTGGGTTCGTCCGGGCGGGCTCCCTGGTTCGTCATGACCGAACCGTGCGCCGGGCCTCTTGTCTTTTCCGGTCGCTTCCTGGTAGACAAAGGTTCGTCCACGGATTCGATGCGCTACCCGGGTATCAACCTGCTCACTGCCTCGGTCGTCACGTTTGCGGCGCCTGCGATGGCTGACGACGCGCTGGTGGACCAGCGGCTCGCGTTTCGGCTGGAGTATGTCGTTCCCGCGGACGTTCGGTGTCCCACGGAGGCGGCCCTTGCCGAGTTGACGAGCGCGAAGTTCCGCTACGACGTCTTCCCGGAATCGGCGCGTGCGTCCCTCTCCGTCACGGTGCGGCGTGCCGGGGGGCAACTGGAGGCCGTGCTCAGCGCGCGAGATGAGCAGGGGACGGTCCAATGGGAGGAAACGGCGACACCCCGAGGGAAGTGCAATGATCTCGTCGAGGACGTCGCGCTCATGGTGGCGGTGCGGTTCGTGACCGTGAAGGGGGAGAAGCCGGAGGCGTGGGCACTCCTGGTCCCGCCGGCGCCTCCGGAGGCACCCAATCCCCCGCCGCCGAGCATGCCCCTACCGCAGCTCCGTCGGCGGGCTTATGAGGAGCCCCTGTTCCCGCCCTCAACGCCCTCAACGCCCTCAACGCCCTCAACACCCTCGGCTCCCGACGCTCCGCCGTTCCGGACCGAGCTGTCCGCGGCCGCCGTGTTCGCGCCGTTCGACACTCCGAACGTCGCCTTCGGCGGAGCCATTCAGGTGTCGCTGCGTTGGCCGTGGGCAAGCCTCGGCGTCGAGTTTCGCGGTGTGGGCGATGCTCTGGGTGAGGTGGCCGAGGTCCCGGTACGCACGTGGCTCCTGACGGCGGTAGGGCTTCCGTGCCTTGTCATCTGGGAGCGTGCGCGCGTCTGCATGCCGATCTCGGGCGGCTTTTATCAAGCTACCGTGGGCAGCCAAGCGAAAACGGGACAAGGCGGTGCCCAACCATTCGTCGGAGTGGGGCTGCGGGTTTCGTACGATTTCCCGATTGCAGCCCGCATAAAGCTTCGGGGATATGCGGAGGTCATGGCCGCAGGTACCAGGGGTGAAATCGAATTGGTTCGCCCTGGGGCACGAGACACCGAACAAATTTGGAGTATGCCGTTCATTTTACCATCGATCGGAGTAGGAGCCATATGGGAGCCCTAGCCATCGTCCGTAATTTGTTATTCATTGCATTGGTGTTTTGCTCCGCAGCCTGCTACGTGGGCGCCATAACCATCTACGAGATAGGCGATGCCGGACCGGATGCCGATGACGCCGGAACGAACGATGGCGGCGAGGAAGACGGGGGCGGCGGCGGCACCGAGGC
Organism: Polyangium sp. 15x6; assembly: GCF_029960785.1. Classification (GTDB taxonomy): domain Bacteria; phylum Myxococcota_A; class Polyangia; order Polyangiales; family Polyangiaceae; genus Polyangium. The sequence goes on along the minus strand of NZ_JASBQE010000017.1, from coordinate 90,992 downwards.
CAAATCATGCGAGGCGCGGGGCGGGCAGTGCGTCCCTTTGCGGCCCATCGGATGGAGCGACCCTATCCTCATCGCGAAGTCGCCGGGTCACTCTCTCGAATGTCCCCCGGAGGCGCCCGTACACCATTTCACCAAGTACGCTGACCTGATCGCCGGGCCGCTCGACTGCGCTTGCGCCTGCAAGCCATCCACCGGGACGTGCATCCTTCCCGCGACGATGACCGCGCAAAACGCTGCGTGCGGCGCGCCGGGGGCCACCGTGACGTCGTTCGATCCTCCGACCGAGTGGGATGGTGCCTGCTCGAACACGAGCGCAATCGCCGCCGGCAAACAATGCGGCGGCAAGGCGTGCGTCGAGTCTCTCACGATTGGACCGATGCAAGCCGTGGACGTCGGCTGCGAGGTGGAGAAGGAGCCCATCCTCACGGGAACCTCCGACGTGCCGAGGTGGGGGCTGACGGTCATCGGCTGCGAGGGGTTCCCGGAAGGTGGGGAGGTGGGGTGCGGCTCCGCGGCGAAGTGTGCCCCCGCGCCCGCGCCCCCGCCCGAGTTCCAGATCTGTGTGTATCAGGACGGGGATGTCCCCTGCGAAGGCGAAAGTTATACCGATCGTTTCGTCATTTATGCCGGCTACGACGACAAACGGACCTGCACGGATTGCACGTGCTCGCCCGAGGTCGTCGGCAGTCTGTGCACGGCGACCGCCTCGATCTACTCGGACGCCATGTGTCTGACGCCACTGGTTTCGGGGTACCCGATCTCGTCGCTGAAAGAGGTGTGTTTGGACCTGTCACCACCAGGACCGGCGCTCGGGGGCAAGGCCCTGTCGGACGTCAAGTACCACCCGGGCACGTGTCAGCCGATCGGCGGTGCGTCCACCGGCGAGGTGGAGCGCCTCCGCCCGTCGACGATTTGCTGTCGCCCGTAGGATTTTGGTGTCCCTCTCGGGGGGTCGACCCAATCCCCGAAGATGTGACCCAAGAACGAACCTCGAACACGTCGACGCGTGACCAGCTCGTGCAGTTCTCGCGCCGCGTCCCGATCTGGCTGGCCCGTCTCACACCCCCCTGGGGGCCCGTCGCGGACGAGCACATCCCGGACCTCACGCAGGAGGTGCTGCTCGCGGCCATTGCAGGGTTGTCGAGGTACGACCCGGCCAAGGGTTCGCTGGGCCTCTGGCTGTACGTGATCACGAGGCGGATGGCGCGCGATCATCGCCTGCGCGAGGACTATCGAAGCGATTTCACCGACGAGCAAGACGTGACCATCCTGCCGGTGGGCGCGCAAAACCCCGAGGAAGCCATGGCGTCAGCGCAGTATGAGCGGCTCGTTCACGAGACCATCGGGGAAATGGACGAGGATCTGCGCGAGGTGCTCACGGCCGTGGAGCTCGCGGAGCTGAGCTACGAGGAGACGGCGCAGCTCATCGGGGGCTCGAAACGAACGGTCAAGGATCGGCTGGAACGAGCGCGGCAGGACTTTTCCCGGCGAATCAAGAGGAAGATGCGCGACCGCGGGCTCGTGGTCCTGCCGTTCGCGGTGGACGGGCTGTTCGCGTTCATTCGCGCCCGTACGGAGCAGGTGCCGGAGGCCCAGCTCGCGCAGTTCCGCGCCATCGTCGAGCAGAGCCTCGCGTCGGGGGCCGAGCCAGCGGTTCCCGATGCTGTGCCCAATGCCGAGGCGGCCACGTCTGTCGCTTCGAACGTCGGCTCGTTCGTCGGCGGAAACTTCACGGGCGGGATCGTGGGCGCGGTCATCGTTTATCTCCTCATGCAGACCGCGCCGGCCCCGGTGCCGGTGGCCGCACGCGCCTACACGGACGAGCGCGTCCCGCACGTCCCTGTCGTGGAACCGACGCCCGCGCAGCCAACCACGCCGCCAGCGGCGCCACCGCGGAATCTCACTGCGGGGCATCAACCGGCGGATCCCCTGCTCGAGGCGCGCGCCTTGCTGGATCGCGCCCGAGGCGCCTTGGAGCGGGGGGATCTCGCGGATGCCCGCGCGGTTCTTGCTCGCTACGATCGCCGTTTCCCTGCGAACCCCTTCCCCAACCTGAGGGCAGCGGTCCTCGGGAAAATCGTGAAGGCCGCGCGCTGAGTGAATTTTTCGGTGTCCCTTCGCCGCGGCCGAACCAATCCCTCTAAGTAGGTCCGTCACAACGACGGGCCGAAGGAAACGTCCCATGCCCAGGAAGCTCAGCAAGAGAATGGTCCCCCACGCTCCCGAGCCGTCCGAACCTGCGGAGCTGGCCACGGAGCTCGCGCTCGCCAGCGACGGCAAGCTTTATTTCCAGCTCGAGGACGAGCCGCCTTCGGGGCGTCCGGTGTTCGTCGGCTACGCATTGCATGCCGAAGAAGCCATGAAGCTCAGCGCGGCGGACTTGCTCGCGTGGGCCATGCTCCACAAGCTCGCGCTCGGGAGTGATGGCTGCATCTACGTGGAGGAGGGGGCCATCGACGCGGAAGGCCGGGACGTGTTCCGCGGCTTTGCTGCGACCGCGGAGGAAGCAGTCCGCGCGGCCGAGGCAGTGCACCGCGCCGCGTTCAACATCACGGTGGAGGTGTTCGCGCGGAAGCGCGCGGCATAGCACCAGCGCGGCGTTCCAAAGGGTGGCCACTGGATCTGAAGTGGCACCACCACGCGTCAACGCGACGGATCCGTCGTCAGCCGGATTGGGATCGAGCGGGTTACGCCGGGTCAGGGGTGATAAAACCGTTCTCGGAGGTCACCTCGAGGGTCGGTTCGGGGCTCGGCGCGGACCTCGAAGGGAACCTCGGAGCTTAGGTCGGAGCTCCGCGCGAGGCTCGAAGGTGACCTCGGAGGTCGGTTCCTTCACCACGCTCGATCCGCGTCGCGCCCCTCGGTGGCGCGTGCGACCGCCTAGATATGCCAGGTTGACGCGCAGCAACCTGGCGTCAAGCGGTGGACATGATAACGAGGTATGCGCGAGCGCCTGGCGCGTGTTCGTGTCATCGAAGACCGGCATGCCTTCGTAGAGCTCCCATCGCGTGAGCCCCTCGTGCACCTTTTCCGTCAACATCGGGATGAGCGGAAGGAGCGGGCTGCTCAGAGAGCGCCCGGCCGAATCGACCACGCATTCGAGCCAAGACGCAAACGGGAGCCTCCGGAGCGCATGTCCGGCGCCGCGCAGGAGTTCGAAGAAGCCCTGCAGATCGGGCGACTCGGCCACCGGCGGCACGAGATGGTACGTCCGGCCCAGGTTTGCAGGGTTCAGCGAGATGCGCGTGACGGCGGCGCTCACGTAATCGACAGGGACGAAGTCCTTGCGTTGGCGCGGCAGGTCGGGATAACAGCCCGCATGTATGCAACCCTTGATCAACCGGCAGACGAAATCGTCCACGTTGGCGGCGCCCGTCGTCGTGTCGCCCATGATGAACCCCGGTCGGAAGATGCTCGTGGCGAGCCCACGCGAGCGCGCCGTGGAGACGAGTTGCTCGGCGACCCACTTGCTCTGTGAGTAGCCCATGTCCGTATCGAGGTAGGGCGCGCCGTGCGCGAGATTATCGGTCTCGTACACGACGCTCACGCCCTTGAAATAACCCACATGGCCGACGATACCGATCGATGATAGGTAATGCACCGGCTTCTGCCGGATCGCGCACGCCAGCCGGAGGACCTCACACGTCCCCGAGACGTTCGCGCCCCTGAGCGCGTGGTAGGGCTTGACATAATTGACCTCGGCGGCGGAATGGTAAATCGTGTCGACCTGCCCGGCTAGGGCGTGGAATTGGGGTGCATCGAGCCCGAGGAGCGGCTGCCTCAGATCGCCAGGAATGGGCAGAATGCGTGCCTCGTGCTGCGGCTGCCACAGTCCGTACATCGTGAGCGCCGCGCGAATACGCTCCATGCCCGCCTGCGTATCCTCCGCGCGCACGAGGCAGCAGATCTCCGCGCGTGTATGTCGAAGGAGATCGCGCAGGAGGAAGGCGCCGAGAAAGCCGGTGGCGCCGGTCAAGAAGATATGCCGGGGAGGGCCGCTCGGGCGGGTCGCAGTACCTGGGCGGATGCTCGGATCGAGCTCGACGTCGTCGTGGAACGACGCGATCGTGCTCGACGCGACGTCATTGCAGACGCAGCGTCGAGCATCGTCGATATTCTGCGCAAGGCGCGCGAGCGACGGCGCGTTGAAGAGATATCGCGCGGGCAAGTCAACCCGAAAATCCTGGCGGATACGGACGATGAGCCGCGCGGCAAGGATAGAATCACCTCCTAGGTCGAAGAAGGAGTCCTCCCGGTGGATGCCCTCCATGCGGAGGATATCATTAAAGATTCGTGCGAGGTGCGTCTCGGTGCTCGTGGAAGGAGGCGACGCCTCGTCGAACTCGGCCCGTGCACGCACGTCCCGTGGCGACGGAAGGGCGGAGACGTCGAGTTTTCCATTGCACGAGAGGGGGAGCGCGGGTAAGAGTACGGTGTGTGAGGGGAGGAGGTGGCTTGGTAAGCGTGCCTCGAGGTAGGCGCCGATCTGCTTCGTGTCGACGCTCGCGTAGGCGACGACATAAGCCACGATGCGCTTGTCGCCGGGGACGTCCTCCCGCACGACCACGGAGGCCTCTTTGACGAGGGGACAGGCGCAGAGCGCCACCTCGATCTCCCCGAGTTCGATGCGAAAGCCGCGGATCTTGACTTGACGATCTCGTCGCCCGAGGAAGTCAATGGTGCCGTCCTGTAGATAACGAGCAAAGTCCCCGGTACGGTAGAGCCGCGCCCCAGGCTTGCTCGAAAACGGATCCGCAATGAAACGATCGGCCGTGAGCTCGGGCTGGCGAAGATACCCGATGGCGAGCCCGTCGCCGCCGACATAAAGCTCGCCAGGTACACCCGCGGCAACGGGCGAGAGGTCCGGATCGAGCACGTAGGCGGTGGATTTTGCGATGGGCCGACCGATCGCGATGCTCGAGGTGTCATCGGGCTCATCACGGACGAGATGCGTCGTGGAGAATGTCGTATTCTCGGTCGGACCATACCCGTTGATCAGTCGTCTCACGCCGCCGGTACGCAGCACGGCACGAGCCCATTTCGGGTCGAGCGTCTCCCCGCCGACGACGAGATATTCGAGGCCCGAGAAGACGTCGGGATCGGCGCTCGCCAAATGATGAAAGATCGAGGTCGTCACGAACATCACGGTGATGCCGGCGCGGTCCTTGGCGGCGCGGAGAGCGGCAGGCGACAACAACGTGTCTTGCGGGACGAGGACGAGGCGCGCGCCGTTGAGCAGCGCGCCCCATATCTCGAACGTGGACGCGTCGAAGGACAAGCTCGCAGCGTGCATGACGCGATCGGAGCGACAAAACTCGATGTAATTGGTCTGCACGACGAGCCGGACGATCGCGCGATGGGGCACGACGACGCCCTTCGGGCGGCCCGTCGAGCCGGACGTGAACATCACGTACGCCGGGGCCTCGGATGTGAGATTTTGCAACGGATCGCCCGATGGAAGGTAGGCATCTCCGTTCGCCTTGTCATCATCGGGCGGGACGACGTCGCCCTGGAATCCGAGCTGACGCGCGTGATCCGGCTGCGCGACGAGCACCGGTGCCTCGGTCTCGTGAAGCATCCATCGCAGGCGCTCCTTGGGGTATGTGGGGTCCATGGGAACATAAGCGCCCCCCGCCTTGAGAACGCCGAGAATGCCCACGAGCATCGGAAGTGACCGGGCCACGGATATGCCGACGAGCACGCCCGGTCCCACCCCGCACCGCCGCAATCTGCGTGCGAGCCGTCCGGCGCTGCGATCGAGCGCGCCATAGGTGAGTGTTCGCCCCTCGTGCACGGCCACTATCATGTCTGGTGCCGCTCGGGCCTGCTCCTCGAAGAGAGAGTGAACCGTTCTGTCACGAGGCGCATCCGTGCTCATCATCGTTGTTAGCGTCACGCTTTCCCCCTTGCCAACAGAATTACGCGGTAGGAACTGGCTGAGCCTCAGCGCCGACCGCGCGATAGCGCATACGCGATCCCGCTCTGGAGCGTTCCGCGTGTGACGATGCCTGAAAGCTCGGCTCCGATTTCGACGAGAGTCTTCGCGACGGCGGGGCTGATGCCGGTCATCAACATTTCAACGCCGAGCAGCCGGGCTGCCTTCGCGGCGCTCACCAGCGCATCTGCAATCTCGGCATCCATGAGCTTCACGCCTGTGATGTCGAGGATGGCGACCCGTGCGTGGTGCGAAGCGATGCCGTCGATGAGCGCCCTTTGGATCTCCGCTGCGCGCGCGTCGTCGATATCTCCGACGAGGGGCATGGCCACGACACCGTCGGCGATAGGCAAGAGCGGAGTCCCGAGCGCGCGGAGGGCCCGCTGCTGGGTCTTGACCAGCTCGGTTTGGAGCTTGAGCTGGAGGCGCTCGGCCGTGCTCGTCGTGACATCCCGGAAAAATCCGGCCATTCCCGTGGGCGCCCCCGCGGCGTCTCTGATGAGGAAGGCGGAGGTCTGTCCCAGCCATTCACTGCCATTCGGACGCTTGATTCGAAGGATGCCGCTCCATGCGCCCGTGTTAAAGAGCACAGGGACGACTTCAGCCTGGAGCCTTGCATAATTCTCGGGATCGTAGAACTCCTCGAGAGTGCGGCCGACGGCGCTCTCTCCAAACCCGCTCATTGCCTTGAAGCTCGCGTTCGCATAAATAACGCGGCCGTCGAGGGACGTGAGCGTGATGCCATCGAGGGCGTAATTGACGAGCGCCTGAGCAACACCAAGCTGCTCGATCATGGAGGTCTGCGACTTCACGACAGCCCTCAGCGTGCGCACTTCCTCCTCAGCGCACGCGAGACCATTGCAATGTAAATATGTCTCCGGACCGAGTGCATCCGCGCGATTCGACGGGGACGTATCGTCGAGTGCTTGTGGTTCCACGCCGGTGAGCGTATTCATGATATTCCACCTCCCCCAAGGATTCTAGGATGGATGCACGCCGACGCGCCACCCTGAATGCGGGACATTCGCAACGGGCTGGACAGCCGCCAGGGCAAGGGCGCACCGTCCCCATCAGAATGCGTACGCCCGTACCCGAGGCGCACGGAGGATGGACCGTGATCGGTATCGAGCGAGAGCAGCGCGTTCGGCACTTCGATCATGAAGGCGGGGGAGGATGTCCCGTCTGTACCGGCGGCTATTAACTTGCGGCTCGCCTCGCACATGTCGGCGCAGATCCGCCGGCTCATGCACACGAGCATGGCCTCGCCTTCCATGACCACGAGGCGCGCCTCGAAGTGCTCCACGAGATCACTGGCAATACGCGCGATACGCGGGTCCGCGCCGGCGAGCGCTTCAAGGGCCGCCCACTTCGTCCCTCGGTGAACCGCTCCGAAGATGAACAATAGCTTCCCGGTTCTTCAGGCGCTTCCCCGTTTTTTTACCTAACCCGGACGGGCAGGTCGTCGTCGACGGATCTTCCCCCGCTCCCGTGGACAAACCGACGATGCCGATCGATCTGGGACAGAACGGTCGTGACTCCCAGACCGCCCAAGTGCTACCAGCGTCGGCGAAATGAAACTTCATCCTGTAGCCGTGCTGGGAGTTTTCCTCGTCGCGTGTGGCGGTTCGGAGCCGAGCCCCGTGGCCGCCCCGACCCCCGCGCCCACCTCGGCCTCGACAAGCATGCCCATCGAGGAGGCGCGCCCGGCGCCGGTGAGCACCGAGCCAGTCGCCGAGTGCACAATGACGAAGGGCCTGTCCGCGTCCTGTGCTCCGTGCGTGAAGTCTCGTTGCTGTTCTCCGCCTGTGGCCTTTACCGCCAGCGCGGCCCAGGCGCTCGGGTGCCGCATGGGATGCCGCAAGCCGCTTCCCGCCGGGATGCCCGTGCTCGGAGACAGCGACCGTGCTGCAATGATCACGACCTGCCTCGCCAGGTGCGGCGAGTCATTCGAGCCCTCCGACGAGGCCACTCGACTCGACGGTTGCATTGCCGAGCGTTGCAATCCCGAGTGCCTCGCCGGTGGGTGAGGCGCGGGGTCCCGGAGCAGACCCGGCGTCGAACAGGAAGACGGGAAGACAGGAAGGAACTCCCCCGGTGGCGGCGTTCGCTCCGGGGGGCCTGGGAACGGCTGTTACTTCTTCATCATGGCGGCGAGGGGGTTTCCTACCGCTTCGTGCGCGGTTCACGCGGATGGCCCGTCGAGCGCGCGGGTATGGGGGCGCATCGCGGGATCGGCCTGCACTGGTATGGCCGGTGCTTACGAAGAGGCATGCGCATTCGTCTCCTCGTCGGCACCATCGCCATCACCCTCGTGCATACGTGCATTGCCGGATGCGGCGACGCTCCTCGGGAGAACGCCGACGTGACCCAGGGCACGCACGCTGTGACCGTGGCGCGGCCTCCGCAATTCGTGATCCTCGCCTTCGACGGGTCGAAGAGCCTCTCGTTCTGGCGCGAGTCGCGCGCCTTCGCCGCCGCGAACGACCTGAAGTTCACGTACTTCATCAGCGGCGTGTATTTCATCCCGAACGCGGCCAGGCGACGGTACGATCCTCCGCGGCACGCCCCGGGTACGTCGGCGATCGGGTGGGGAGGGACGATTGACGAGATCGCGGAGCGCTTCGAGGAGGTGAAGAAGGCCGCGGCCGAGGGCCACGAGATCGCCTCGCACGCCAACGGCCACTTCGACGGGAGCTCGTGGAGCGAGGCCGACTGGGAGAGCGAGTTCGAGCAATTCGACGAGTTCATCTTCGAGGGCGTCGGGTTGACGGCCCCCGATCTCGGCTTCGGCCCGCGCGACGTCGTGGGCTTCCGCGCGCCGCTGCTCGCCCACAGCCCCGGCCTCTTCAGGACGCTGGCGAAGAGGGGCTACACGTACGACACGAGCAGGACGAGCGCCGCGAACTACTGGCCCGAGAAGATCGCGGGCATCTGGAATTTCCCGCTGGCGCAGCTCCGCATCGTCGGCTCCGGCAAAGCAACGCTGTCGATGGACTACAACTTCTACGTCGCCGATTCGGGCGCCAGGCCGAACCCCGCCGGCAAAGAGACGTACAAAAAGCAGATGATCGATACCTACATGGCCTACTTCGAATCGAACTACTTTGGCAACCGCGCCCCCCTCCACATCGGCCACCACTTCTCGAAGTGGAACGGCGGCGCATACTGGGAGGCCATGCAGGCGTTCGCGCAGGCCGTGTGTGGTCTGCCCGAGGTGACGTGCGGCACGTACAAGGACCTCGTGAAGTTCGTCGAGGAGCACGAGGACGAGCGGAGCGATCTCCAGGCCGGCAACTTCGCCCGCATGCCTCGTTCGTCGGAATTCACCAGGGCGGCCGACGTGCCCTGACCACGCCCGCCCGAGGCCCCCCTCGGGCGGGCTATCTCGGCCTCCATCAGCGCTTCGGCTCGAAGGCACCGTTCACGAACACGTAGCGGCGCTTCGGTGGTTTTTCCCAAGGGGTGACGACGGGGTGGATGGTGCCGCCGAGTGGCGCCTCGGTGAATTTCGATTCGCTGAGGCGCCAGGGTTTTTCGGCGCTGATTTCGATCGTCCTGGGGCTGATGGCGACCACGTCGCGAATGTGCGGCGGCGCGTTCGCCTCGCTCCCGCAGCAGAGATAGACGGAGACTTCGTGTTCGAAGATCGGCACGAGGGGCGCGCCGGAGACGACGGGGACGACCTCCATCACGAGGTGCTCGGCCTTGTCCCGCGTTCGCCAATAGCGGAGGACCAAGTCGTCCTTGTCATCACGCGTGATGCGTTGGGCGTCCGCGCCCTCGACGCGCGTCTCGCCGGTGAAGGTGCGGGTCTCGCAATGCGCGTCGACCGTGTTCTTGGGCTCGCACACGGTGATCTGATTGCCGAGCTTACCGACGCGCTCGAGCTTGGAGTCGCCGGTCACGTCGACGGCGATCGGGTCGTCCGCGCCGGCCTGGAACCATGATCGCGTCGCGTGAGGCCAGAGACGCTGGGCGATCGGATCGAGGCTTGCGAGGAGGACCTGCTCGAACGGCATTGGACAGAGTTCTTCTACCGCGTCGCCCCTTCCAATGACCGCGCGCTCGTGACCGTCGCGCTCGTACACGAGCGCGGCGCGGATCCCGACGCGGGAGCGGGCAGCCGGTGCGAGCGCGGTCCACGGGATGCGGGCTTCGAGCGTCGTCTCGTCACCCGAGATTTGGAATCGCGCGCTCGCGTCGGACACGACAGTCGGGGGCGGGCCTCCCGGCTCGCGCACAGTGACGGCGCCGCTCGCTGCCACCGAGACCACCCAGGGCGCGCTGCTCGTGCCGCGGTCGAGGAAGCGAAGCCGGAGCTTCACGGTCGCGCCGTCGCGAGCAGGATGGATGCGCGCTGCGATGTAGAGGGCCGCGTCGTCCGCGCCGAGCGTGGCAGCGAAGGTGTCCGGCGAGTCGGGCACCACGCTCGCGCCGGAGACGAGATTGCGCCATTCGTCGAGCTTGCCGTCGATCTCGACGCGCTTGGCAGCGTCGAAGCGGAGGCGTGATGCGAAGAGCGGAGGCGGGGAGCCGACAGCGGGGCCCTGCTCGGGCTCGCGCTGCGCAGCCGAGGTGGACGGCGTCGGGGACGGCGGGGCACTCGGGGGCGCTTCGAGCGAATCGGACCCGTTCTTCGATGGCGCGGAGCCGCACGCGGCGAGCACGACGAACGAGAAAAGCGCACGCACGAAGATTCGCTTCATGATTGGGTCGATTGTGCACGCTGCGGGCACTGTCGTGATCGCGCCCGAGGGTAGGCAATACGAAGGACTTTGTCCACCCGCCGCCGAGGCCGGGGCTTCGAGCGCCACCTGCCCCAACGGGGCCCAGAGGCGCATTCCCTCGGCGCATGGTGAAACCGCGACGTCGAAGCGCGTTGCCGTGACATGGGGGCGCGAGCTCCCTGAAATTGCCTTCAATGACGGAGCGCGGGGAGCCCCAGGGCAAGAAACGGGCGCTCCACATGGGTGTGCAAGGACACGGTTGCCTGCCGCACGGGAAGCGTGCTAGGCGCCGGGGAGAAGGAATCCCGGTTCGTTTGCACGATGCACTCACCGACTTTCTAGCCTGTCACCCTACCCACCGCACGGAGCCATCCCCATGTCCCTTGAAAAACACGGTAGCTGCCTCTGTGGTGCTACCAAGATCAGCGTCACCCTGGAAAATGCCAGCGTCAGCGCCTGCCACTGCAGCATGTGCCGCAAGTGGGCCGGTGGCCCGCTGCTGGTGGTGCACAGCACCCAACAGGTACGTTACAGCGGTCGCGAGCCGAGCATCTACGATTCCTCCGACTGGGCCCAGCGCGGCTTCTGCGGCCAGTGCGGCACCCACCTGTTCTATCGTTTGAAGGCCGGCGGCTTCGAAGCGGTGCCGGTCGGCGTGCTCGACGGCGATACCCAGTGGGTCTTCGACCTGCAGGTCTACATCGACGAGAAACCGGCCTATTACTGCTTCGCCAACCAGACCCGGGAAATGACCGGCCAGCAGGTGATGGAGCAGTTCAGCTAGGCCCGCGTGGCGCGTTCCATGGAGTTTGCGATGGTGGCGGCGACCAGGTCGCCGGAAAAGGCGGCAGTCACCTCCCCTTGAACGAGCACAGCGAGAAGGTCCTTGCGTGGGTCGGCTCCGGAGCCCCAGGGAGATCATGCTAGCAAGCGCTCGCCACCGGTGTCGTCATCTACGCGTGGTGCCACTCGCTATTTTCGATGATGGACCACAGCGCAGAACTTTACGGCAGCGTGTATAACAAAAAAGTCGTGAACGCGAGTGGAATTCGCATGAGGAACTACGCTGTCGAATCGAGAGCGTTGTGGCTCAGCAACCTCAAAGTCGCGCAACTCGTGACCGATTGGTACAGTTGGGTCCCTTGAGGCGTCGATGGCACTCGCCTGCTTTCTTGCTCGGGGGGCCATCCCGCGCCGGAACGCATGGCGCCCCCTTCCCGCGCCGTCTCGCCCCGCTCCGCGGGTCGCTGACGGGCCTGCGGACCGGGCTGCCGCTTCGCGCAATAGCGGCCAGAGGGACGCGGCGAACGGGAGGTCGTTCCACCCTAGGATCGACCGAACGGTTGCGCGAAATGGGCGTTACGTGGTAACGGGGCGTCATGGGCTCGGACGCGCCTTCAATTCGAAACGCACGACCGGAGGACGCTCCGCGGCTCGCGGCGGCCGAGCGCGCGATCGCGCGCGTGCCAGGGATGCTCGCGCCGAGGCCCGACGAGATCGACGATGACGCCGTTCGAAGGATGATCGTCGACCTCGAAGAGCGCGGCCGCGGCATCTATCTCGTCGCCGAACGCGCGGGCACGAGCGTCGGGCATGCGCTCTTGGAGCCGCTCCCGCTCGCGGTGACGTCGCACGTCGTCCGGCTGACGATCGCCGTTCATGAAGGGCATCAAGGCCAGGGCATCGGAAGGGCCCTCATGAACGAGCTCTTGCGCTGGGCGCGGTCGAACCCGCGCGTCGAAAAAGTCGAGCTTCAGGTGCGCTCGTCGAACGATCGCGCGATCGCGCTGTATCGATCGCTCGGGTTCGTCGAAGAGGGGCGCAAGACGCGGCGGTTGAAGATCGGCCCGAACGTGTACATCGACGACGTCTACATGGCGCTGTGGGTCGGTCCGTAGCGGAATGGCTCCGAGCAGGAGGACGCCCCCGGCTCAGTCGAACAGCGGGAGGCCGGAAGCCTGGCAAGCAGGGATTCGCTCGGACAGCCAGTCAACGATGACAGCGTTCGTCTCCGGCGCGTTCGTATGGAGCATGAACGAATGCCCGGCGTCAGGGACGACATGGAGCGCCTTGTCCCCCGACAAGGCGAAGAGGGCCAGTTCCAGCTCGCCCACGGGCACCCCCAAAACGTCCGGGGGGAAGAGAATGTCCTTCTCCGCGAGGACCAGCAACACAGGCGCGGTGATGAGGGCCATGACCAGCCGCGAGGGCTGTGAGCTGATGGTGAGAATCTCGCCCCGAGGGGGTGAGCTCGGCCATTGCCGTGTCGATGGCAATCACGTCCGGATCCGCCATGGAGACATTGTACATGTACTCGGTCCGCTGCTCCGGCGTGCCACCGAAGTACTCCCGATCGGACAGAGCGGCGCGCACGGTGTCCCCGGTGGTGAAGTCCGTCAAAATGCGCGGCGTGGGAACGTGCGTGTACCCCGTGGCGACGAGCACGTCGACACCGCCGAAGAGAGCGGCCGTAAGCTCGGCGATCTCGGTGCCTGCCGAATGGCCCATGAGCCCGACCCGCGAGAACGCAATGGGCAAGGACGGCAAGGGCGTCTGTACAGGCCGGTCCGGAGCTGCGTCACGATCTGCGACGTCATCGCCGCGTAGGACTCCACCGTGAGGGTGTAGCCGTTCGGGCGATCCGACGCGCCATAACCCAGCTTGTCGATGGCGACGGCCGGGAAGCTCGAGACGCGAGGGCGCGCGCAACCGAGTAGGTGTCCGGCTCGAGCGGGAAGTCCCAAGCCCAGGCGCCGTACGAGAGCCCCGGAATGAGGAGCATCACCGACTTCCGACACAGGGTGGCGTTGGCGGGGAGATAAAGCGTACCTCGCACCGTCCGGAGCACACCGAGCTCCAGTGGATTCGTAACGGTGAAGGACACCGACCGCACGGCCACCGAGGGGGTGGCAAGCGCAGGCGCAGGCGCGGCAGTCAGCACAACCAAGGATGGGATGAGGAGGAGAATGCGCATGACGAGCTCCTGATCGTGAGAATGGATGGACCTCCGATACGGACGAGCACCGTGAACGGCTCGAATGGCGCGACGCGGCATGGAGCGAACGATCCAGGCTCGCACCATGAAACCAACAGAATAGTCGATTTGCCGAAGGCCGAAAAGGGGGGCGCGAGGTGGCAGGGCGCGCCGCGGGAGAGAAATCATGCGAAAGCAACAGCGCTCCCCGACGCGTCAACCTTCCGGCGTTCCGGCCCTCTGCTTCCCCTTCAAGCGTGAATGCGCTGCTACGGCTGCTGGACGAAGGATCGGGGCGCGAGCCCCCAGCGCGGGTCTGCGGCCAGCGACGCGCGGCACGCGGGGAAGTTTTCGGCTTGCGTGTTCCGCGCGAACGCAGCTTCGGCGCCTTCGATTTGCCGATTCACGCACTGCGCGAGCGCGCACATCGCATACGCGAAGTCGTCGCCGCCAAACGGCTCCTTCACCGGCATGCCCTCGAAGCCGTTGTCCGCCCAGTTCGTGCCGTGAATCTTTCCGTCGTCCAGGTCGATCCCGTTGGGACGACCGGCGAACCGTTCGAATGCGATTCCCCAGTTCGTGTCGAGGTTGGCCTGTTTTTGATTCTCGGGAAAAGCAAGCACGCCGGGACGATGTGGGTCTGGACCCGCATGGCGAGATCGCTCGGCGACAAACCGCGATGCCACGCGGCACGGGCGCGCGCGACGACGAGCCAAAGCTTGTTCGAGGTCGTTTCCAGATCGGTGAAGCGGGCGCGCGCGATGTCCGTGCCGCTCGAAGCCTCCTGCCACGTGCTGGCGTTGGGATCGAATGACCAGTTCCCGAGCGTCCCCATGGGCGGTGCCAGGCGCCTGGCCGCCAAGCAGCAAGACCTCCGCGTGCGCGGAGTCCCACACGAGATTCATCTCGACAATGGTTCCGAAAGGATCGCCGGGGCGCCCGGGGCATCGTGTTGCGCTCCCGCGGGATCCGTGCCGCAGTATCAGGCAGGGAAAGCGAGGGGGCGTTCCACACGAAGTGGTCGCGGCGAACGCCCCATGTGTGCCGCGCGGACCTCGAAGGTGACCGGCGACCGAGCCAAAGGAGCCGCTCCGCGGCTCCGAGCGCTCACTCCTTGGTGTGGGTGAGCTTGGTGAGATCGATCATTTCGTCGACGTCGGGCACGACGATGAGATCGCAGCGCCGATTCTTCTGCTGCCCGTCCTTGTTGCCGTTGTTGGCCACCGGGTCGGTATCGGCGAAGCCCGCGGCGCTCCAGTGCGAGCGCGGCAGCGCCCCGCCCTTGCCCACCAGGAACAGCAGCACCGAGCGGGCGCGCATCAGCGACAGGCCCCAGTTGTCCTGGTACGGGCCGCCATTGAGGGGCTGGTTATCGGTGTGACCGGCGACCTGGTAATCACGATCGACCAGGGATTTGTCGGCCTTGATGACCTGGGCGACCTTCTTGAGGATGTCCTCGCCTTCCTTCTTCAGCTCGACCTTGCCCGTATCGAAGAGCACGTCGCCCGGGAGCGAGATGACCATGCGGTTTCTGCGGATGCTGACCGCGAGGCCGAGCTTCGTCAGCTCGTCGAGCTTCTTGCGCAGGAGGTCGAAGCGCGCCTTGATGGCCTCGAGCTGCTTGGCGCGGGCCTTGTACTCGGCGAGGGCCTTTTCCTGGTCCTCGAGCGTCGAGCTCATCTTCTTCACGTCCGCGCCGGCGTCCTGAAGCTGCTTCTCGAGGTCGGCGACGCGCTGCTTGGCTTCGGCGAGCTGCTTCTCCAGCTCGGCCTTTTTTGCTTCGCTGGAGTCCTGGAGCTCGTTGTACTTGGCGAGCTGCGCTCTCCACTCGTCCTCGGAATGACCGCAGCCACCGACGAGCGAGGCCAGAAGGAACGGGACCACCAGAAGGCATCGGTTCATGAGCACGGTCTCCATGCCTCGTGAGAGGCGGAATGGCCGGAGCCACCAGGCCCGACCGCAGGGTGTCTGGAGGACAGCCTCTCTCAGGTGGGCGATGGAATCCAGTGCTTTGAAGCCAGAAAGCACGCTCTGGGCGGCGAAAAAGTGGCAGGCGCGTCGCCTTGCTAACGGCGACGCCACACCCGCGTGAAAAAATTCGAGTCAGATCACCCTGGTTTTTCCAGGTCCTCGTTCCGGACGGAAGAGCGAGGGGATCGGGAATGGGGTCGGGTGGACGGGGACGACCACGCCTGTCAACGGGGCAGGCGGCAGCCCGCCGGCGCAGCTATTGACAAAGGCCGCTTACGCAGGTCTTCCCGGAGGGACAGTGCTTGTTGCAACGGCACTGCGGATACGGACCGAAGTCAGCGGCGCAGGTACCGTTGGAACACCTCTTGGAGACGCCGCAATCGCAATCGCTGCTGCAAGGCGTCTTCGGCGCCTGGCAGGTGCCATAGGTTCCCCCATTGAAGACACAGGTCTCGGAACCCGAACATTGGCATGTGGCTGCGCAAGGGGGGGTCGGCGGGGGCGGGCTGAAAACAGGGATCGTCGTGCATACCTTCTGACCGGATGCATTCGCCCTGCAGGCCGTGCCCAGCTCGCATTGACAGTCCTTGAAGCACGGGCTGCCCGCTGGCAGCAGCGCGCTGCTCGCCTCGTCGGTGTCCGCCTCGACATTCTCCTGCGGGTCGGGGCCCCCCATGAGACATGCGGCCGGGGCAGCGCCAAAGAGCACGAGCGCGGCCAACGGCTTGATCAACATTGCAAATCGACGAAGCATCTTGAACCTCCTCATAAATCTGCGAGGCGGCGACTGTGGCATCCGCGGGACGGGTAAGCAACGACAGTCTTCATGCCAACGGCCTGGCGCCGTCGAGTTCCTCCGAAGCAGGATGGGCCCATTGCGCGACTCGCGCGAGATGCGCGGCTGCGGTCGCGAGCAACCACGGGCCGCTAAGGATGCCCGAGCTCGACCTCACACTGCGTCGTATCGGTATTGCCCGTCAGCCAGTTGGTCATGCACACGTCGCCGGGGTCGCCCTTGTTCCACAAGAGCCCGCCCTTGTGTTTCTCGCGCAATCGTGCCTTCCGCACGATCGACAGCACCTCGGGGTCCGCGGTCTTCGCGAATACCTTCGCCGCGAGCTCCGGCTCGAGCGCCAGGATCGAGCGGTAGTTGTCCTCGAGCTCGGCGAGCGTCGTGGGCTCCTTGCCGCCGGAATAGTATTCGTCGTAGTTCTCGACGTTCGGCGAGGTTCGCTCCTCGAACCGGCGCAATCCGTATTGCCCGTAAAGCCTGAGCGGCCGCGCCATGTGGCCGTGGCAATCGAGCGTGCCGCAACGGCGCTCGAGGACCGCGGAGACCGCGCGGAACGAGCCCGGGTCGAACGGCGGCGCCACGATCTCGTTCACGGCGGGGCCGAGGTCGCCGCAACCAGCGGCGGCGAGGAGCGTCACGCCGAAGCAAAGGAGGCTCACCTTGCGTCGTGTGTTCATTTCGGAGCTCCCGGGCAGGCGGACTCTTGCGGCGGGAACGGCGGCTCCGTCTCGGCCTCGGCGCACGTCACCCACCCGGGCGAGCCCTGGTTCCGCGTGCCCGCGTGGCAACCCGCGCAGGATCCGTCGCGGCTGATGCGCGTCGACATGACCACGCGCTTCGTGCTCTCCAGCGCCCCCGGCACGGGGTACTCCATCTCGGCGCGCAGCGGAAAGGCCGGGTCCCACTTCTCCGCTTCGATGAAGAAGTTGCCCGCGCAGTTCGTGGTGACCTCGTACTGATCGCCGAACGAGTCGGTCAGCTTGACCTTCACGCCCTTGACGGGCAGCGGCTTCTGCTCCGCCGTCTGCGTCGGATACGCGTAGATCGTCCCGCCGACGCTCATGATCGGGTTCTCCCGCAAGTACTCGCCATGGCAGAGCACGCAGGGCTGTCCGGGGCGATGGAACTCGCCGACGGGGACGTTCGGGTCCTCTTCGCCGAGCGCGGCGATGCGCTCGTCGACGGCGCGGTTGCCGCAGCCGACGAACATGCCGAGCGCAAGGAGCGACGAGGCGAGGGCGGTCCTCAGCGTCATCATTCGACGTCGACCTCCAGCGTGAGCGCGCCGAAGTAACCAAAGCGCTGCAAGATGAAGAGCGTGTTCATGAAGCGCGTGTAGATGACGTCGCCGCTCGCGATGAGGCCCCAGTTCTTGGCCTCGCCGAACGCGATGCGCGTGCCGAGCCCGCCGGTCACGCCGAGCAGCGGCCCGAGCTCGCGGTCGCCGGTGCGCAGCGCGGGGACCTGCAGGCCCGTCGGCGTCTTTTCAGCCACGTACGCGAGTTGCCAGAACGCCGCGCCCGTCTGCGCGTGGAAGCGGAAATGCGGCCAGATACGCACGCTCTTGCCGACGTCGTAGAGGAAGCGCATGTCCGTCGTCGTGGCCTTGAGGCCCCAGCTGTCCGCGTAGAGGCGCTCTTCGAGGCGCAACGTGCTCGCGGAGAAGCGACGCGCGTAGCGGCCGGCGAGCGCGAAGCGCTGGCGGGAGAGCGGGAGCTGCTCGAGGATGCGCTCGGGGTTTCTGTAGAAGTTCACCGTCGCGAGCGACTGTCCCGGCAAGACGCGCGGGGCGATGTCCGGCGCGAACGTCGGGATGTAGCGGTAGGGCTTGGAGCTGTCGCCCGACTCGATCACCAAGCTGAAGTTGGTGGTCAGCACGGAGTTCTTGTCGAGCACGAACGAAGAAGCGAGGTCGAGCGCGTGGCGCTGGATGCGCCGCGAGAAGACCTCGTAGCTCGTGCCCGATCGACCCGCGATGTCGTACGAGAAGTCGTAGCTCAGGCTCGGCGTGACCGTCTTCTGCCGGAGGTCGATCGCGACCGTGGTGCCGGCGCTCGTCGCCAGGTAGTCGGGCTCGATCGACATCGCCGCGTGCAGGTTCACGTCGACGTCGCCGAACTTCTTGTGTCCGCCGAGCGCGGGCACGTAGCGCTGCTCGGTCCAGCGCGGCGAGGCCGTGGCCACGATGTCCGTCGAGGCGGCCGTCACCACGTCCACGAGGAACGAGCCACCAAAACCCCAGCCGCTCGTGGGGTTCTCGACGTTGAAGAAGAACGTCGGGCTCACGACGTCGACCTTGTCGGAGTCGTGATACGCGGAGAACTCGAGGCCGAACTTGAGGTTCAGCGGGAGCTTCCTGTTCTTCGAGATGCACTCGTCGAACTCGTCCTGCGTCTGCGCGTTCTGCATGCACTGGACGAGGGCGCGGTCGATCGCCTTGCCCTTCGGCCGGAGCTTGATCTCGACCGTCGCCGTCTCGCCCTCGCCGACGTTCACGCTCTGCTCGAAGGACTGCTCGGCGCCGTTCACCTTGCCCGTCGCGATGATCGTGCGCTCGCCGGGGTTGACGAGGATCTCGCTGCCGAGCTGATCGTCTTCGAGCGTGACGCCGTTCAAGCGGACCTTGAGGTCGGTCGCGCCCGAGGGCTTCTGGATGACGATCTTCGGAATTTTTCCGCGCAGCTCATCGGCGCGGCTGCGCGCCTGCGCGGTCATCTGGCGGATGTTCTTGCGCTCCGCGGCCTCGGCGGTGGCCTCGTAGTCGGAGACGGCCTCGACCCAGAGGCCGGCGCGGGCCTCGCACGAGGCGACGAGGAAGAGCGTCGAGGTGCGATCCTCGGCCTCGTACGATGCCCTGCCGTACGTGGCGCAGTCGAGCCACTCGCTCTGCTTCTCCGCCTTGATCGCTTGGTCGTAGTAGAACCAGCCCTCGCCGGTGCGCCAGCCGCGCCCGGGGGCCTGGCCCTCGTAGGTGGCCTTGAGCTTCTTCGATCCGCCCGACGCGGCGGCCGCGGCCTTGACCTCTTTCGTCTCCTGGTTGCCGCCGCTCGGCGAGCCCGCGTTCCGTGCCTCGCTCCACGCCTTCTGGATCTCGGGCGAGGTGAAGTCGGGGAAGAGCGCGACGGTCGGGTCTTCCTTGATCGCCGTGGCGAACGCGGCCTTCGCGTCGCTCGGCTTCTTCATGCCGCCGGCGAGCACGGTGCCGAGCGCGACGTAGAGCTTGGCGCGGACCTTGGGGCTACACGCGCTCTTCTTCGCGCACGCTTGCTTCGCGAGGTTCAGCGTGTCGAGCGCTTCCTTGTAGTTACCTTCTTTGTAGCTCGCCTCGAGCACCGTCTGAACGAGGGTCTCGACCTCCTCGTCGTTGGGCGCGGCGCTCGCGGGCGCGGGTGCGAAGGTGATCGCGGCGGCGACGAGCGGGGCGAGGAGGGCTTGTGCGAGGCGGCGAATCACGCGGTAGCCACGATAGCCCCGTCCCCGGAAAAAAGGATCCGACAAGATGGCGACCTTCGGCTGGGGGGAGGAGATCAGTTGCAGCCGCAACCGCTGCCGGTGCCGCCGCTGCCCCCGACCGCGCCCTCGGTGATGGCGCGCAGGTGCCCTTCGCCGAACCCGGCCATGTCCGCAGCCGTCATCGTCGGGTGCGCGAGCTTGCCGCGCTCGTACGGCGCGACCGGCGCGCAGCCGGTGCTCGCGAGCAGGCCTCCGCCGAGCACGAGGACCACGAGGAGCGCGCGACCGGCGCGCACGACGAGCGAGGCAGAGGTGTCTTCGTTCAGCATCGCGGGAAGCTCCGGTTTTCTCTCGTATAACGGGGTTTTTCTCGCCCCGCGTCAAGATTCTTCCGGAGGTCGCCCGCGGTTCAGGGACCGGCGTCGCTGCCGCCGCCCATCCGCCGCAGGCCGCAGAGGGCCCACTGCTCGATGATGGCGTAGTCGGCGTCCGACAGGCCGCTCGGGGGCGGCATCGGCGCGCCGCCGCCCGGCGTGCCCTGGAGGTTGCAGAGGATCCAGGAGCGCGAGGGGTCTTCCTCGTTGATGTACGGATACCCCTGCGCGCCCGCGTAGCCCTTGAGCTCGTCGTAGAACGCGTCGGAGCTGTCGGGCGAGAGGAAGATGCCACGCGCGCCCGGGGCCGCGCCGTGGCAGCCGCCGATCGTGCAGCCCGCCGAGGGGCCGCGGAGGATCTCGTAGACCTCGGTCCAGCTCGGGGCCGTGGTGCATTCCGAGGGGTCGAGGATCGTGAGCTCGGGGCAGCCAGTCTCGCGGACCTTGGGGCCTCCGGGCGGGCCGTAAGGGCAAGCGTCGTCCTTGTCGTTGACGATGGACTGCTCGGTGCACGCCTGGTCACCGACGCTGATTTGACAGCCTGCAAACGCGGCGAGCGCGAGGACGGCGATCGAGGCGAGGGCGGCGCGGAGGGTGCGTCGCGACCGGACCCTGGGCGAGGTTCTCGCGGTCATGGGCCCGCATGGTGCCCTTGGTTCGTCACAAAGTCGACTGGGCGGGTTTGGGCTGAGGTAAGCTCGCGCCGTGCGCGCGGTTCGAGGACCGGTCGTGCTCGCGCGATCGAGGCCCGAAGCCGCAGTTTCCGAGCGCAAAGAGCGCCGTCTTAGCAAAACCAGGAGACCTGAATGAGCTCGAGATCGTCGATTGTCCGCACCCTCAGCGCGCTCGTCATGGGCGCGGCCCTCTCGCTCACCCTCGCCGCGTGCGGCGGCGGCGCCGCGTCGGGCGGCGGTGCAGAGACCGGAGGCGCCGAGGGCGGCCTCGTCGGGAAGCCGGCGCCCGAGTTCACCGCAGAGGCGGTCACCGGCGAGGGCCCGAAGAGCGTGAAGGAAGCGAACGGGAAGGTGACCATCATCGACTTCTGGGCGACGTACTGCGGACCGTGCAAGAAGTCGTTCCCGAAGTACCAGGAGCTCGTCGATCAGTTCGGCGGCGACCTCAGCGTCATCGCGGTGAGCGTCGACGAGGAGGACACGGACAAGGCCAAGCTCGAGGAGTTCGTCAAGGCGACGGGCGTGAAGTTCTCGGTCGTCTGGGACAAGGACAAGAGCGCCGCGAAGGCCTACAGCCCGCCCAAGATGCCGACCGCGTTCATCGTCGACAAGACGGGCACGATCCGCCACATGCACGCCGGCTACGGCGAGGGCGAAGAAGAGAAGATCGCCGAGGAGATCAAGGCCCTCCTCGGGCAGTGATCGCAGCGCGGGCCTCCGCGATGCGCGCGAGCAGCTCGGCCCACGCGCGTGGGCCGGGCAGCACGAGGTCCGCCTCGACGTTCGGCGTCGGCCGCTCCGCCGAGGCCACGTAAATCCCCGCCCCATCATGCTGTCGCGCGAGGGCGATCGCGCCCTCGTCGGTGGTGTCGTCGCCGGCGTAGATCAGGAACGTCTTCTGGGAAAACTCCCAGAGGAGCTGATTCAGCGCGTCCTCCTTCGAGGCCGAAGGATCGCGCGCCTCGACCACCTGCCGGCCCTCCATCACCGCGAGCCCCTCGGCCGCGGCGACCTGGCGAAACGCGGCGAGCACCTCCGCCGCAGCGTCGCGAAACGCTGGCTCGACCTCGCGCACGTGCAGGGCCGCGCCCCTCACCTTGCGCTCGGCGCGCATCCCGGGCACGCGCGCGGCCATGGCCTCGGCGCGACGCGCGACACGATCGATGACCTCGTGCGACATCACGCCGTGCACCGATCGGATGACGCTGCCGTCGGGCTCCTCGATGAAGGCTCCGTGCTCGGCGATGCGGTAGATCCGTCCGAGCATGGCCGTCCGCGCGCGCAGGCTCTCCATGTCGCGCCCCGAGACGACGGCCACGTCCACGGCGGGCATGGACGCGAGCTTGGACAGCGCGGCGAACGCGTCGTTCCTTCCGTACGCGTTGTCCGGCTCGCGCACGATGTCGGCGATCGTGCCGTCGAAGTCCGTCGCGACGAGGAGCGACGGGGCGCGCGCCGCCCGCGCGATCAGCACATCTTCATCCATGGCCCGAGCCTCCCCCGAAGGCGCGCCGAGCGCAAACGAGCGAGCGTGGTGGTAGCGTCTCCTGCATGTGGCGCCCCGTGAAACACGCACGTCTCGCCGCGGCCTCGATCGTGGTCGCGGCCACGACCAGGATGCTCTCCGGCTGCGGGGAAGACGCACCCGCGGGTGCAGGCGGCGCGGGCGGCGCGGCGACGAACGTGTCGTCCTCGTCGTCGTCTTCGGCGTCGGTCGGTCCGACGACGGGCGCGGGAGGCGCGTTGCCCGAGGTCTTCACCGTGACGGGGGTGGTGACGGACGGCGCTTCGCCCCTCGCCGGCGCGATCGTGATGCAAGGCGGCGGCGCGCCCGCGCTCGTGACGGGGGACGATGGTGCGTTTTCGATCGAGCTCTCCGCGTCGATCCCGGGCGCGCCCACGGTGGTCGCGGCAAAGGTGGGCTACCGGAGCGCCGGGATCGAGTTCGACGCGGTGCCCGAGGGGCCGATCGAGCTCGTGCTGCACGAGGTGGCGCCGCCCGACAATGCGGACGGCTACAAGTTCGGACCGCCGGGCGTGGGCGACGAGAACCTCGACGCGACGACGGCGGTTTGCGGGCACTGTCACACGACGCTCGTGGCGCAATTTCAGCAATCGGCGCACGCGAAGGCGACGCGCGACCCGCTCGTGCAGGATCTTTACGCGGGAACTTCGCGCGCGCACGCGGACGCGGCGTCGTGCACGGCGGCGGGCGGGGAATGGCGGACGGGGCGGGTGCCGGGCACGATGATGGAGGCCGGGCCGCGTTGTTATCTCGGCGGCGGGGTCTTGCCGGATCTCAATGGGTGCGGCGCGAAGGGCGCGCTCGCCTGTGATGATCCGGCGTTACCGGCCGCGGAAAAACCGACCTCGTTCGGCGCGTGCGCCGATTGCCATGCGGCGGGGCTCGATGGAAAGGCGGGCGGCCGTGATTTGCTGGAGGCGACGGGCATCGCGTTCGACCATGGGAACCATTGCGACACGTGCCACAAGGTGCGGGACATCGACCTCGCGAAACCACCGGGGACGGCGGGACGGCTGCTCATGCAGCGGCCGAGCGAGAAGGTGTCCGACGTGCCGCTCGGAAAACTCCGCCAGGTGATGTTCGGCCCGCTGCCCGACGTGCCGAACGAGTTCATGGGCGGGAGTTATCAGCCGAAATTCTCCGAGGCGACCTTCTGCGCGGGCTGCCACGAGCAGGCGCAGCCGGCCTTGCTCCCGGGACAAACGGTCGATCCGACGCGTTTTCCCGGCGGCCTGCCCGTGCATTCGACGTTCGCGGAGTGGTCGGCGAGCCCGTGGGCCGAGGTCTCCGCGCCTTGCCAGCATTGCCACATGCCGCCGAACGAGGGGCTCTGGAACACGCTGGACAAGACGACCCCGAAGAACGGTGGCATCACGTTCGGATTCGTGCGGCCGCCCGAACAGATTCGATCCCACGCGTTTCGAGGCCCGCTCACGGGGACGCCGCGCCTGCTGGATCTGGCGCTCGGGATGTGGATGACGGCGAAGGCGACGGGAGGCGTGGTCGACGTGGCGGTGACGCTGTCGAACCAGGGATGCGGGCACGCATTGCCGACGGGCGAGCCGATGCGATCGCTCGTGCTCGTGATCCGCGCCGATGCCTGCGGCGAGGTGCTCGTGGCGAGCGCGGGGCCGACGGTGCCGGACGTGGGCGGCGCGTGGGCGGAGGGCGTGATCGGGCAGGGCGTGGCGGTCACGGGGACGCAATGGTCCTGGCCGGAAGGCGCGATCCGCGCGAAGCCGGGGCAGGTCTTGCGGGTGGTGCGGGAGACGGGGAACTGGCTGGACTATCCGGGCGTCGGCATCTTCGCGGATCCGGCGCTCTCCCCGGCGGAGAAAGGAATTCCGATTCGCGTGCAGGTCGCCGAATCGAAGGTCGTCTCCGCGGCGAACGGGCAAATCGTGGCGGAGGGCGTGGCGGAGGTGATGCCGGGGGATCGGGTCTTCCTCGGCGATGCGCTCGCGGCCGAGGTGATGGACGGATCGGGCGCGGCGGCGCTCGCGGGCGCGGCGGGGCAGGCGTTCGCGCGGGTGCTCGTGGACGCGGAGGGAAACCGGTTCGTCCCGCATTACCGCGCGGTGGACATGGCCAGTGACAACCGGCTCCTGCCGTTCACACAGGTCACGAGCAACCATTCGTTCGTGCTCCCGGCGGGTTGTCCGGGCGTAACGGTGACGGCGACGGCGCTTTATCGGCCCGTGCCGGTGGGGATGGCCAAAGAGCGAGGCTGGGAGGCCCTGGATTGGGTGGCGGCGGCGCGGAAGGAGAGCGTCAGCGCGAACTAGGAGAAGCGCCCGCCCCTTTCGCCACGGGAAACGCCTGCATGCGCGGCTCGCCGCCGCTCTTCGCGTCCATTCCCCACATCACGATGACGCCGTCCCGCCGCACCGCCCACGTCCGCCCGGGCAATGCCTCGATCGCGACGGCCTCCTCGATTTCGTCGATCTTCACCGGCACCGGATGCCCCTCGTGCAAGTCTTCGGGCATCACGCAGCCCGGGACACGTTTCCGGATGGGCTTCACGGCCTCCCGCGCCCGCTCCGGCGTCCAGCCGAGCCGCCCGCACGGGTCGTCCTGGCGGGGGTCCGGATTCTCGGGCGATCGGCATGGAGGATTTTTCGCCGCCCTGTCCCGCGCCTCTTCGGTGGCGGCCTCGTCGATCGGGCAAACAAGGACCTCCGCGGTCGCCTCCTTGCCCGCCTCGCCCGTCTCTCCGTCTTTCGAGCGGCCCCAGCACCACACGCCGCCCTCTTCATCGATTGCACAGGCGTGCTGGCCCGAGGTCGCAACGTCGACGACGCGCGGCAATCCGATCACACGCACGGGCTGGTCGTGACGCTCGCGCGTGCCGTCGCCGAGCTGGCCGAATTCGTTCGGACCCCAGCACCACACGCTCGCGTCGTCCCGCACGAGACAGCCCACGATATGATTGAACCCGAGGTCCGCGATCTCCGCCCGCGCCACCCGATCGAGCAGGAGCGGCGATCGATTCGGGTAATTGTGGATCTGCGGCCCTCCGAGGACGAACCGGCCATCTTCGAGCAGCGCCGCCCTGCCCTGCGCATACAGATTCCGGATGCGGCCGAACGCCTCGAATTCCCCGTAGATCGCCTTCATGTCCCGCGGACAGCGGACCTCACCATCCCCCGTCACGCAGACGAGCGCCCACTCCCGCCCCGTGACCTCGACGAGGCGCTTCCCGCCTTTCGCCTCGAATCCGGACCGATCCGCGCTGAAATCGTCGTACGGTCGTTCGGGCCCCACCCTCGTCCCCTCGAAATACCGGAGCGCCACCCGGCCATCCGAATGGAGGAGCACGATCGAGCCGTCGCTGCGGCACAAAAAATCGACGACCGGCACCTCGGACACCCACGTCCCATCCAGGATGATCCGGTCCGCCCCATATCCGATCGACGCCACCGCCACCCGCCCGTCCGCGAGGCGCAAGCAGCGCCGATCCGACCAGACCCGCGGCGGCTCGCGATACCCCGCGGCGATCGGCGCAGGCACCCCCGGCACCGCCGGCCCCGGGCCCACCGCCCCGCAAGCCGTGGAGAGCGCGGCGAGCGTCGCTACACCCGCGATCGTTGGAAAGGTTCGGCGCGCGTTCGTCATGGGCTTTGCCGCGAGGAGACTACCACGCCCGCTTCGGCGCCGGAAACGGAAGAGCCTGCCCTCCGGGCAGGCTCTTCTGGGGCCTCTTCTCGACTTCCACTCGTCTTCATGACTCGCCGATATTTACCTCCGCGAAGAGCTCACCGCCCCACCGCCAGAAGGCCACGGTGCGGCTGAATAGCAGGACCACTTCGAGGCCCAGGCCGCTGTCGAATTCGACGCGCCAGCGACCGGGGTCGACTTCGAGGATGCGCACGCAGGTCAGGGGTGCAATCGATGGGCCACGGTGCCCCGGCGTGGCGCGCGGATTCCCACGTCCCTCACATGCAATTCATCCGTCCCAGGCGAAGGACCGGCTTCCCGATGCGCGGCCCTTGCACGGGCATTGCGCAGGCCTCTGGCACCACGCGCGGACGATTTCGCCATTCGACCTCATTGCAAGACGAGCGCCCGGGTCACGACGCGCCGAACGGCCTCCGTCACCCCGAGACGGCCGAGGTCGTCCACACGCGCCAGAATCGCCTCGCTCGCGTCGTCCCCCGCCCGTAGGTCGCCTCCCGTCCGGAGACAGGCATAATCGAGGATCACGTAATGGTAGGGAGGATCGACGACCTCGACGACCTCGACGAGCGGACCCACCGATACGACGAGCCCCGACTCCTCCAGGACCTCCCGAGCGACCGCGACCTCCAGCCGCTCGCCCGGTTCCACACGTCCCCCCGGGAGCGACCACGTCCCCGCCATCGGCGCACGCGCGCGGCGGACGAGCAAGATGCGCGGCTCGGCCTCCCCACGATCGATCACGGCCGCCCCGACGGCGAGGCGGGGCGCGCCCTCGACGAATCTCGAAGGCGCGCCTGGCACGTTCACTTCGTCTCCCCTGCCCCGCATCGCGCGCCGCCCGGCGTGCGCAGGACGAGCTCGTACTCGCCGAGCGAGAGCTCGCGCGGAATCACGACGGGCCCGTTGTACGCGCCTCGATCGTCGGTGGAGAGCGAGCCGACGACGATGCCCTCGGGCGCGTGCGTGCTGCGCAGAACCACGTCGACGCGCACGTTCGGGCAAGCGCTGCCGCCGCTCTTCACCTCGCCGCGCAGGATGACCGGCAGGCCTCGACGCACGTCACGGCCGACCTCGCCCACCGTGATCTCCGCGGGCGGCGCGTTCGGATCGACGGCCTCCGAGGCGCTCGGCGCGGGCTCGGGCGGGGTCGTGCTGGACGACGTCGTCGCGCTCGGCGAAGGCGCGCTGCCGTTCGTGCCGCCGTTCTGCGCGTTGCCGCTCTGACCGCCGCTGTTCCGCGCGCGGTCGGCCATCTCTTGCCCGGAGTCCTGGTTCTCCGGCCACGCGTAGGGATCGGGCGGCGGCTGGTGCGCGGGCCGCTCGTCCTGCTGCGACTCCATGTTCAACGCGGCGCCGCCGAGGTCGATGCGATGCCAGAGGTTCCCATCGAACGCCTCGACCCACGCGTGCGCCTCGTTGACGACCATGCGCGCGGGCAGGCCGATGTTGAGGGCCGTGACGAGGAACGCGAACGAGCGATGTCGGCAGACACCTTTCCGCGTGAGCGCGAGGTCGAGGTAGATGTCCTCGCGGCCGCGCGGCGGATCGTCGGAGGGCTCGAACGAGCGGAAGTAGCCGACCATCTTCTCGAGCGCGTCGCGCGGGCGCATCGCGCGCGAGATGCCGATCGCGTCGGCGACCTGGGCGAACGCGGCGCGGTGCGTGGTGGGCTGCGGCGGGACGAGGCGCTCGAGCTCGCTCCAGCCGACGTCGGCGAACGCGCTGCCGAACGTGGCGCGCGGGATGCCGAGCTGGACCACGAGGCGCACTTCTTTCCGATCGTGCCCGCGGACGAACCAGTTGTCCGCGCCGTCGCGAAGAACCTCGATGCGCGTCTCGGGGTTCGAGCTCAGCCGGAGCAGGCGCGTGCCGGGACCGACGTTCGGGATGCGCACGGGCTGGTCGGGGACGAGGCCGACGGAGAAGTCGCCGTAGAAGGTCTCTTCCCCGGGCGCGGCCGTGCCGCCGATGGGCACGGGGCGGAGGGTCTTGTCGCGGACGGCGAGGGTGTAGTCGTCGAGGACGGCGTCGAAGGCGCGCAGGCGCTTGAAGGGCGCGGTCGAGGGCGTGAAGGGATCTTCGTAGTTCTCGACGTTGGGGCGGCGCGTGTCCCGGTCGGGCTCGTAGGTGGACTCGGGGGTGTCGTCGGTGGTGGAGCCGCCGTAGAGGTTGCGCGCGTCGGGCGGCCTTCGCGGATCGGGCGCGGTGGCGACGCCGCTCGGCGTCTCCATGGCGGCGGGCAAGTCACCGTCGATGGTCGTGGTGTTGAACTTGAGGTTCTCCTGCGGATCGGGCGGGAGAAACTCGTGCAGGATCGTGCTCTGCGCGTCGACCGTGCCCGAGAGGGCGATCGTCGCCGCGAGGACGAAGGGCACGAACGGTAAGCGCGCAAGGGCGCGGCGAAGTCGCGAGCGGGCGGGAACGGTAGGTGATGCCTCGCGCATGACGTTCCACCAGTGAACCACGAAGGGCGCGGAAGTTCCACGCGAGGCGCGCGCGATCGCGTCAGGGGGAAGAAAAGCGGACGATGAGCGAGGCGAACTTCCAGGCGCCTCCTACGCGACGGTACTTTTCCTCGTAGCTGCCGAAGTACGCGACCCGCGCGGCGTCCTTCGGCTCGCGCGGGACGCTGTGCGCGACGAACGACCACGTGCCCTCCGCGGTGTCGCCGTCGACCGAGAGGATCGGGTTCAGGGCGTGGTGGGCGGCCCAGCGCGAGTTCGCGGGCAGCACCTCGGTGAAGGCGTGGACGATGGCCTCCTTGCCGGAGAACTTGCCCAAGAAGCCGTAGTCGGTCGTGGCGTCGTCGGTGAACAGCTCCGCGAGAGCGCGCGCGTGCTCGACGCTCGGCGTGATGAGGCAACGGTCGGCGTGGACGACGTACTGCGCCTTGAGCGCGCGGAGCGCTTCGAGCGATTCGAGCCGATCGATACGCGAGAGCAGGTCGTTCGAGCTTTTCACCGCGGGGTCCTCCTCACCCCCAGGGGATGGGGGGTGAGGGAATCCTACTACCGCCGCCCGCGATGCGACGGATGAGGCCGCTCGCGATGGGGGTGATGCGGCAGGGACGTCGACGGCGCGGCGCCGCGGAATCGTTCGAGCATGGCCGTCGGCTCGCCGCGGGCCGAGAGGTCGGCGAAGGCGACCTCCAGGGCCGCCTGGAACAGCTCGGTGCGGGCGAAGCGACCGGCGCGGCCGGCGGAGAGGCGCGGCATGACGCCGATGATGCGGCGGATGCCGTCGGCGTACCTGCGCGAGAGCGCGAGCCGCTCGATGAGCGGGTCGAGGAAATCGGCCACGGCGGCGCCTCGATCACGCGCGCCGTCGCACGCCTCCTTGAGCGGCTCGAGCAAGAGCAAGGTCCAGAGCACGGTGTCGTCGAGCGGTCCCGACTCCGCAGTGCGCCGATCGATGTACTCGAGCAAGCGCCACTGCCGCGCGCCTGGACCGTCCTCGCGCTCCTCGTCGTAGAGCAGCGAGGAGAGCTCGGGCAGGAGCACGTCGAGCACGCCGGTCTCCCAGGCGAGGTAGATCGTCCGGCGCGCCTGACCGCCGCGGAGCAGGCGCAGGATCTCCTCCGACAGACGCGGGCGCGCCGCGAGCGCGAGCGCTTCGCGGCAGAAGACGATGGCGTCGTAGACGTCGGGCGTGATCGCGAAGCCGAGCCTGCCGGCGAACTTGAGCGCGCGCAGGATGCGCACCGGGTCTTCGCGGAAGCGCGTCTCGGGGTCGCCGATCGTGTGCACCACGCGGCGCTCGACGTCGGCCATGCCGCCCACCCAGTCGAGGATTTGACGCGCATCGATGTCGTAGAACAGCGCGTTCATGGTGAAGTCGCGCCGCATGGCGTCTTCGCTGGCGACGCCGAACGCGTTGTCGCTGCGGATGAGCAGCTCCGTCGAGTCGTCCGCGTCGTCCTTGGGGTTCCGACGGAACGTGGCGACCTCGATGACCTTGCCGCCCTGGAAGAGGACGTGCACGAGGCGGAAGCGACGGCCGATGATGCGGGAGTTGCGGAAGAGCTCGCGCACCTCCTCGGGCCGCGCGCTCGTCGCGACGTCGAAGTCCTTGGGGCTCCGATCGAGCAGGAGGTCACGGACGCAGCCGCCGACGAGGTACGCTTCGTGGCCGTGCCGCGTCAGGCGCCGGAGCACCTTCTGCACGTCCGGGTCGATGCGCGCCTCGTCGAAGGAAACGTCGTAACGACGCGCGGGTTCGGACGGCGGGAGCGGCGCCGGGCCGACGGTGTAGCTCGGCTCGATGTCGGCCTCGGCGAAATCGGGGAGGGGATTCAGAGGAGAGGGGGTCGTTCGCCCCATGGCTTCCATGCGGCTCGTGGGAGTGTTGCTCGGCTCGTCCGAGCGCTTTGCACGGCCTGGGCCGCCCTTCGAGAGGATTCAGGGCGTCTAGCAGGGGACGGCCCCGGGGGCAAACGTCCAGCGCAGGGTCGTGCGAAATCTTACCGCAAAGCCCGTCCCTCGGGGGTGTCGCGCAGGGCCTCGGCCACGGCGGCGGCCGAGCCGTAGCGGCGGAGCGGGTCCTTCTCGAGCGAGCGGACGACCACGGCTTCGAGCGCGGTGGAGGCTTCGAGCGCGGCGTTCACCGCGCGGAGCTGGGGCGGTCGCTCGGTCGCGTGCTTCTCGGCGACGACCGCGGGCGGCCCTGTGAAGGGCGGCCGACCCGCGAGCATCTCGAAGAGCACGACACCGAGCGCATAGATGTCCGCGGTCGGATGCGCGAGCTCGCCTGCCGCTTGCTCCGCGGGCATGTACTCGGGCGTGCCGACGGCGCCGCGTCGCGTGGTGAGGCGGAACGAGTCCTTTTCGGCGCCCTGCGCCCCCGTGCTGCCCGGATCGCCGTCGATCCAGGCGAAGCCGAAGTCGAGCAGCTTGACGAGCTCGCGACCGTCCGGCGCGTGCACGAGGAAGATGTTCTCCGGTTTGACGTCGCGATGCACGACGCCCGACGCGTGCGCGGCGGCGAGGGCGAAGGCCGTGTCGAGGGCGATGCGCGTGGCGCGGACCGGAGAGAGCGCATGCGCGTAGGAGAGCGTGTCGGCGAGGTCGAGGCCGACGAGGAGCTCGGCGACGAAGTAGGGCAAGCCGCTCGGCAAGGTGCCGCAGTCGTGGATCTGGAGGACGCGCGGATCGACGATGCGGGTCGCGGCGGCGACCTCGCGCTGGAAGCGCGCGAGGAGCGACTCGTTCGACTGATGCTCGGGGCGGAGCACCTTCACGGTGACGCGAGGTCCGCTCCGCGCGCCGCGCACGAGACCTTCGGCGACGTAGACGTGACCGACGCCGCCGCTGCCGAGGTACTGGATGACGCGGAAGCGCTTGTCGATGACGGCTCCGATGAGCGCGTCGGACGTGGCGGAGCTCTCGCGGTGCATCGGCGATCCATCCTACCGCAGGCGACGCGCGTCGGGGCGACGCATCGCGCGTCGCATCACGCGTGTGCGAGGATCGCCGACACGCGCACGGACGCGCGCGGCAAGCGAGACCAGTCGAGCGTCTCGGCGAGGGCATCGAGCGGCGCGTCGGTGTCGCCGAGGTCGTGTCCGTACGCGCGGGCGATGGCGCGCACGAGCGCGCGCGGGTCGCTCCCTGCGGCGCGGTGATCACGGAGCGCCATGAGCTTGTCGCGCTTGGCGAGGCGGCTGCCGTCGTCGGCGACGAGCAAGGGGACGTGCGCGAACGTGGGGGGTGTTCCGCGAAGGAGTTTTGCGAGGAGGATCTGCCGCGCGGAGGAGCTCGCCAGGTCGGCGCCGCGGACGACGTCGGTGATCTGCATGTGGAGGTCGTCGACGACGACGGCGAGCTGATACGCGAAGACGCCGTCGCCGCGACGAAGGACGAAGTCGCCGGTCACCGCGCCGACGTGCTCGGTGTACGTGCCGAGCACGCGGTCGTGGATGGTGACGATCGCGCGGTCGTCGTCGGGCACGGCGAGGCGAACGGCGGGCGGGCGGCGGAAGTCACGCTGCTGCATGCCGAAGGGCCTGCACGTGCCGGGATACCGCGGGCCTTCCTCGCCGGCGTGCGGGGCGCTGGCCACGCGGGCGATCTCGGCGCGGGAGCAATCGCAGTAGTAGACGAGTCCGCGCGCGGCGAGGTCGTCGATCGCGGCTTCGTAGAGGGCGAGGCGCTCGGATTGGACGTACGGCGCGAAGGGGCCGCCGAGCTCGGCGGATTCGTCCCAGCGAAGGCCGAGCCAGGCGAGGTCGTCGAGGATGGCCTCGGCCGCGCCGGGGACGACACGCGGGCGGTCGATGTCTTCCATGCGGAGGACGAGGGTGCCGCCTTCTCGTCTGACGGCGGCGGCGCAGAAGAGGGCGGCGGCGGCGCTGCCGAGGTGGAGGGCGCCGGTGGGAGATGGGGCGAAGCGGCCGCGGTAGGCGGGCATGGGGCGAGAGGGACTGAACCACCCGCGAGGCGGGTCGTCGAGGGTTCGAGGCGTCTCGAACCACCTGAAAGCCGGGTCGGCGGCGGTTCGAAGGGGTTCGACTAGGCCTTTTCGGGGACGTTGGCGGCGGAGGCGCTCCTCGCGCGCGCGTCGGCCTTCTTCTCCGCGTCGCGGAGCGGTCCGAAGACGAGCGCCTCGGTGGCGGGCGCGAGCTCGGCGAGCTCCCCGTCGGCGACGAAGGCATTGACGACCCGGATCCATCGATTGCGCGCTTTCACGAGCGACGCTCCGGAGGCGAGCTCGGATTGCTCGGCGAGAAGGCCATGGAGAATGGCCCGGACGGTATCATGGTGCACAACGCCAAGGCACGAGGAGCGTGGCGTGGCCTACGAGGGGCCGGCACACCCGCGCCCGCCGGTCAACCCTGGCCGATCGGCCCGCCCGCCTTCTTCACCATGTCGAGGACGCTCGCCTGGAGGCGCTCCCGGTACGCGCTGAGCTCCTCCACGAAGAGCCGAACTTCGCGCTCCACGTCCCTGAGCATCTCCGTCTTCTCCAACCCCTCGCGCATCCGCACGATGTCCTCGTGCCGGACGTCGAGTCCCCCCTCCTCCATGAGGGAATCGAAGAGCTCCGGTTGCGAGGCGAGCTCGTCCAGGACCTCCTTCATCTGCTCCGATCGCGCTTCGCTCATGGGCTTCATCCGCCCGCGCTCCTCCGGCGTGAGTCGCCTCCGGAGCAGCGGGAGCATCTCCATGAGCTCCTGCAAATGCCGCTGGCCCTGCTCGAGGTCGAGCGTGGGCCTCGGCCCAGGGGCGTCCTCGAGCGTCATGCCCACCTCGACCGCGAGCGCACGGCGTTGCTCGCGCATGAAAGCCACCACGAGGTCGACACGACGGCGCATCTCGGAGACCGTGAGCGCGTCGAGCCGTTGCTGGAGATCGTCATCGTCCGCCATCAAAATCGCGCTCCTTACCGCCCCCGCTCGTAATCCTTCGCCGCCCTCTCGACGATATCCCAATCCCGCGCCGCCCGCTCCGACTCGGCCACGAGGTCGGCCGTGAACAGCGTGAGCCCCCAGATCCCATTCTCGCGCCGCCGGAACCCGTAGCGCGTGCCGCGCGCCGTCTCCACCGTCGCCCGCTCGCCCACGATTTCGACCTTCGCCATTCCCGACAGATCCCGCCGCAGCCGCGTCACGAATCCTTTTTTCGTCGCGAGATCCACCCACACGTCCGCCCCGTCCTCGGCCGTCGCGTGCGTCCGGTACGCGTCGACGAGGCGCGTGCGCTCGGGCTCGGGGTAGGCCTGCGTGATGCGGTCGCTCGCCTTCTTGCGATAATCGCGGATGCTGTAGGCGGCGTGTTGCGCCGAATCTTCGAGGTAATGGAAGCAGGTGCGCGCGTCGCCGTGCGCGAGGTTATACGCAATCCGCAGGTAAGCGCCCTCGGGCGTGGTGTCCGGCGGGAAACGAGACGCCGCCCAGAAGACATACCCGCCGCCGCCGAGCGTGAGGAGGGCGAGGCCGGAGGCGAGGGCTTGGCGGCGCGTGAGGGGCATCGGCGAGGTCAGCGTCTCGTTTCCACGGAAAAGGCCGCTCGGCAAGCGGCCAGGCGTATCAGAAGGTGTGCACGAAGAGGCCGCTGCGGAGCTTCGGCTCGAACCAAGTGCTCTTCGGCGGCATGAGCAGGCCCGCGTCACTCACCGCGAAGAGCTGCTCGATCTGCGTCGGATAGAGGTGGAGGCCCAGCGTGAACTCGCCCGCGTCGACGCGCCGCTCGAGCTCGCCGTAGCCGCGGATGCCGCCCACGAAGTCGACGTGCTTGTCCCGCCGCGGGTCCTTCACGCCGAAGATCGGGCCGAGGAGGAGGTCCTGCGCGATCGAGCAGTCGAGCGAGGCGACCGGATCCTCGGCCCGCGCGGGATCCTGCGGGGCGCGCAGGAGGTACCACTTGCCCGCGAGGTACGCGCCGAAGGTGCGCGGCTCGGGCGGGGTCGCGGCGAGGCCGTCCGGGCGCGGCTCGACCTGCATGACCGACGCGAGGCGCTCGAGGATCGCCTCGGGCGAGCGGCCCTCGAGGTCACGCACGACGCGGTTGTACGGCATGATCTTCATCTGGTCGTGCGGGAAGACGACGGCGAGGAAGATGTCGTGCTCGCGGCCGTCGCCGCGGGATTTTTGGTGCACGCGCGCGGCGGCGGCGCTGCGGTGGTGGCCGTCGGCGACGTAGAGGCAGGCGACGTCCTCGAAGCGCTCTTCGAGGGCGCGCGTCGCGTCGCGGCCGAGCACCCAGAAGCGATGGCCGACGCCGTCCTTCGTGGTGAAGTCGTAGATCGGCGGCGCCTCGGTGGAGGCCCGGACGAGCGCGTCGATCGCCCCCTCCTTGCGGTACGTGAGGAAGACGGGCTCGTCGTGCGCGGAGAGCTCGTCGATGTGGCGCGTGCGGTCGTCTTCCTTGTCGGCCCGGGTTTTCTCGTGCTTCTTGATCGTGTCTCCGAGGTACTCGGAGACGGCCGCGCAGCCGACGACGCCGATCTGGCGGTGGTCGCCCATGGTCTGCGCGTAGAGGTAGAGGTGCGGCTCGGGGTCCTGGGTGAGCGCGCCCTCGGCGATGAGCTTCGCGAGGTTCTTCGCGCCCATGGCGTAGACCGCGTCGTCGTGCTCGTCCGTGCCCTCGGGGAGGTCGATCTCGGGGCGAGAGACGTGCAGGAAGCTCGCCGGGTTGCCCTCGGCGAGCTTGCGGGCCTCGGCCGTGGAGATGACGTCGTACGGCGGGCTCGCAACCTCGAGGGCCAAGGAGGGCGGGGGGCGGAAGGCACGGAAGGGGCGGACTTTGGCCATGCGCTGCGGTTAGCCCGGTTGGGGGCGGGTGTCGAGACAGGCGCGTCCTGGGCTGACGAAGCAGATCCTGTGGTACACGTCCGGGCGTGCCCGTGCCCGGAGACGACGACAACGAGCGGCTGACACCCACGATCCCGCCGCCGCCCATGATCGAGTCGCCCTCGGGCGCACGGACGCGGCGGGTCATCGCCGTCGGTGGCGGGCGCGGCGGCGTCGGCAAGACGCTGCTCACCGTGAACCTCGGCGTCTACTTCGCCCAGCTCGGCCGCGAGGTCGTCGTCTGCGACACCGATCCGTTCGGCTCGAACCTGCACGGCGTGCTCGGCCTGGAAACGCCGCCGCTCGTGACGAGCGAGGCGCTCGAAGAAGGCAAGGCCAAGCCCGTGAGCACGATCGTCCCGGGCCTGCGCCTCCTGCCCACGGCCTACGATCCGATGACGGCGACGCCGATCCGCCCGAACCGCGGATCGCACTGGGCGAGGCAGATCGAGAAGCTCGACGTCGACTACGTCCTTTTGAACCTCGGCGCCTCGACGACGGCCTCCACGCTGGATCTCTTCCTCCAGGCCGACGTCGGGATCTGCGTGACGGCGCCCGAGCCGCTCGCGATCGAGACGACCTACCGCTTCGCTCGCGCGCTCTACCTGCGCGTGCTCCGGCGCGCGCTCACGAAGGAGCGCTTCAAGCTGCGCCTCGTCGAGCGCGTGATCGCCGCGCTCCCGCCGCTCGCCCCGCCGCCCGCGATCGTCGCCGAGATCAAACGCTACGACGACGGCGTCGCCAAGGTCGCGGCCGAGGAGATGCTGAGCGTGGCCGCGCACCTCGTCGTCGGTCAGACGCGCCTGCGCTCCGACCTCGATCTCGGCATGAGCATGTCCGTGATCGCCGAGCGTTTCCTCGGCATCTCGCTCGACTACCTCGGTCACATCGAGCACGACGACGCCGTGTGGCTGACGGTGCGGCGCAGGCAGCCGCTCCTCATCGACAGCCCCACGTCGAAGAGCGCGCGCAACATCGAGCGCGTTGCGCGCCGCATCCTGGCGCTGCTCGCCGCGCAGAGCACCCGCGGCGGCGCGCTCCCGGCCCGCGCGCCGGTCGCCCAGCAACGCGCCGGCGCCCTGCCCGCCACGCTCTACGAGGTCCTCGGCGTCCCGCGCACCGCCGCCGACGACGAGATCCGCCGCGCCGTGAAGCGCCAGCGCGAGATCTTCCGCGAGGGCAGCCTGCCGCTCTGCTCCGTCGTCGCGCCCGAGGTCTTGCGCCAGGTGCAAGCGCGCATCGAAGAAGCGCACGACACGCTGCTCGATCCCGTGCGCCGCCGCGCCTACGACCTCTCGACGTTCCCGGACGACACGCCCGCCACGGTCGTGCCGCAGCGCAGCAGCAACGCCGCGCAGATGGCCGAGCTCGCCATGTTGCAGGCCGAGCTCGCGCGCGAGATCAACGCCGAGACGCAGTTTTCGGGCGCGCTCCTGCGCAAGGTGCGCGAGTCGCAGGGGATCGAGATCACCGAGATCGCGCAGCGCACGAAGATCAACGTCGCGCACCTCAACGCGATCGAGAACGAGTCGGTCGGGGACCTGCCCGCGCTCGTGTACGTGCAGGGCTTCGTCCAGCAGGTCGCGAAGTTCTTGAAGCTCGACCCGGCGCAGGTCGCGAAGACGTACACGCGAAGGCTGCGGGACATCTCGCTCGGGCGCGCGAGGGGCAGTGGATAAGCCTTCGGACGAAGGACGGGATCGGCTCTTCTCGGCCGCCCTCTTCGTGCTGGCGCTCCTCTTGCGCCTCTACGTCGCCATCGCCTGGGCCCGCGAGCCCGTGTGGGACGGGCACTACTACGACTTCGGCGCGCGTCGCATCGCCGAGGGCTTCGGCTACTCCGACGACATCGTGGTCGGCGGCCAGCGTGTCTGGCACCCGTGGTGCCACTACCCCGTCGGCTACAGCGGCTTCCTCGCGATTTTCTACCGGCTCTTCGGCGCAGGCCCCGCGACCGCGCCCGTCGTCAACGCCGTCACGGGCGCGCTCGTCGTGGTGCTCGTGCACAGGCTCGCGAGGTACACGACGACGAAGAACCGCGCCCGCGCCGCGGGTCTTCTCTGCGCGCTCGATCCGGGCCTCATCGTCTACGCGGCGCTCGTGATGACCGAGCCGCTCGCCGCGCTCGGCCTCGTGGCGGCGGGGTGGCTCGTCGCGCGGGACGCGAAGACCAAGCCGATGCGCGGCGCGCTGCTCGCGGGCCTTGCGCTCGGCCTCACCACGCTCGTGCGGCCGCAGAGCCTGCTCTGCGCGCCGGCGCTCGGCTTGTTCGCCGCTTGGGGGCTACGCCCGGACAAGCCGGGCTACGCCCCCAAACCCCCCACGCTCGGCGACGGCACGATTCGTACGAAGCTGAAGAAAGGGCTCGTCACGGCCGGGATCGCGCTCGCGACGGCCGTGCTCGTCGTCCTGCCCTGGACCGCGCGCAACTGCCGCGTGATGGACGGCTGCGCATTCGTCTCGACGAACGCCGGGTGGAACCTCGCGATCGGCGCGTCCCCGCGCGCCACGGGCCGCTTCGAAACGCTGCGGGCGAGCGACGGCTGCAAGGTCGTCACGGGCCAGGTGCAGCAGGATCAATGCTGGCGCGACGAGGGCCTGCGGTGGATCGTGAACGACCCGATCCGCTGGCTCTCGCTCGTCCCGAAGAAGCTCGGCCACACGTTCGATCACGAGTCGTTCCCGATGGGCTACCTCGGCGAAGCGAACCCCGCGGCCTGGCCCGAGCCGCGCAAAGCCACGGGCCGCGCCGTGCTCACCGCGGTGCACGTCGCGCTGCTCGCGTTCGCCGCGCTCGGCCTCGTCGCCTCGCCGCTCGGACGAATGCCGCTCCGCGCGCGCCTCACGCAGATCGCCGCGCTCCTCGCGATCGTGGGCGTCGTGCTGCACGGCATCCTCTCCGACGCGCATCCGTTCTGGCCGCTCGCCGTGCTGATCGTGCTCTTCGGCGCGCTGCCGCTCCCGGGCGCGCCGGCCCGCAACGCGGCCGTCGGCTACCTGGTCTTCGCCGTCGCGACCGTGGCGCTCACGCACGCGGTCTTCTTCGGCGAGGACCGTTATCACGTGGTGATCACGCCGGTCCTCTGCCTGCTCGCGGCCCTCGCGTTGCGACCGTCCGGAGCGCTCGCCGCTCCTTCACGAGCAGCCGCAGACGTTCCCCCACCGTCCTGACCAGGTCTGATAGAGTACCGTCATGTTGAAGAACCTGAGCCGCGAGGATCGTCTTCAGGTGATGCGGTTCGTGTGCTCGTTCGCCTGGGCGGACCTCGAGGTCAAGCCCAAGGAGCGCGCCCTCGTCCACAAGATGGTCAAGGAGTTCCAGCTCGATCCCGACGAGGCGAAGCAGGTCGAGGGTTGGCTGCAGGTGCCGCCGCGCGCCGAGGAGGTCGACCCGGCCACGATCCCGGCCGCGCACCGGAAGATGGTGCTCGACGCCGCACGCCGGATCATCAAGGCGGACGGGAACGTGGACCCGGAAGAGGCAGAAAGCTTCTCGCTCCTCGAACAACTGCTGGCTTAACCGTTCGCCACCCCCAGCGTCCGTCTGGTACGCTCGGGGCGTGCTTCGCCAAGGTCTCGGTCGCCGGCACGGGCCGTGGGGGATCACCCTCGCGTGCGTGGCGACCGCGCTCGCCCTCACGATCGCACCTGCCAGGCCCGCCGGCGCGTTCCCGCACGTCGTGCGCTCCGGCGAGACGCTCGCGCAGATCGCCGAGCGCGTGTACGGCCGCGTCGAGATGGAGCAGATCCTCGTCGCGGCCAACTCCCTCGACGCGGGCAGGGGTCTGTCGATCGTGCCCGGCATGCGCCTGGAGATCCCGTCGGTCGGGCACCACCGCGTGACGGCCGGCGAGACCTGGACCTCGCTCGCCGACACGCTGCTCGGCCACCCCGAGCGCAGCGACGTCCTCGCCTTCGCGAACGAAGCCAAGCCCTGGATCCAGCCCACCGAAGGCCAGGAGATCCGCGTCCCTTACAACCTGCGTTACGTCGCCGGCCCGGGCGACTCGACGTTGACCGTCGCCTACCGCTTCCTCGGCCAGCGCGACAAGGCGTGGATGCTCGATCGGTACAACCGCCTCGGCGGCGAGTCGCTGCAGCGCGGCGACGTGGTGCTCGTGCCGCTCACCGAGCTCGAGCTCACGACCGAAGGAAAAGCCCTCGCCGCGAGCGCCGGTGCGCTCGTCCGCTCGGAAGGCGCAGGCCAGGCGCGGGAGGCGCAGCGGCGCGCCGAGGTCGAGCTGCCGCAGCTCGCCGCCGATGTGCGAAACGGCCGCTACGTCGACGCCGTCACGCGCAGCAATCGCCTGCTCGGCTCCGGCGAGCTCTCGCGCCCCCAGCTCGCCCAGATCCACCAGCGCCTCGTCGAGGCCTACGTCGCGCTCGACGCCCAGGGCCTCGCCGAGACGTCCTGCCTCGCCTGGCGCGAGGCCGACCCCGCGCTCGTCCTCGACCCGATCGAGCTCTCCCCGAAGATCGTGCGTGCCTGCACGAACGCGAGCACCCTCGGCGCCGCGGCTCCGCCCGCCGCCGTGATCCCGTCCGCCCCTGCATCCGCGTCCGCGGCCTCGCCCACGCCCCCCAGCACGCCGCGCCGCACGCCCGTGGGAGGTCGGTAGGCGTGCAGCAAGGCGAGACGCGCGCCCCGGTCTCCTCCGACGTCGCGTACCTCGCGCCGGGCACCGTCGTCGCCTCGCGGTACACCGTCGAGTCCGTCGTCGGCGAGGGCGCGACGGGCATCGTCTACGTCGCCACGGACGGCGAGACGGACGCGCGTGTCGCGCTCAAGGTCATCCACCGGAGCCTCTGCTTCGACCCGCACTTCTCGCGCCGCTTCACGCGCGAGGCCTCGATCCTGAAGCAGCTCGAAGGCAACCACATCGTGCGCCTGCTCGACGTCACCGAGGACGACGGCCTGCCCGTGCTCGTGCTCGAGTACGTCGAGGGCCTCTCGCTCGAAGCGACGTTGCGCAAGCACAGGCCCACGATCGAGGAGGCCGTGGAGATCACGCTCCAGATCTGCGCCGCGCTCGGCGCCGCGCACGCGGGCGGCTTCGTGCACAGAGACCTCAAGCCCGGCAACGTCATCATCCAGGGCGAGCTCGGCACGGGACGAGTACCGATGGTCTGGGTCGTCGACTTCGGCCTCGGCAAGGCCTTGCACCGCGACCCGTCGGGCACCTCGCTCACCGAGCGCAACATGATCCTCGGCACGCCCGAGTACATGTCGCCCGAACAGGTCCGCGGCGACGAGCTCGATCATCGCTGCGACATCTACGCGGCCGGCGTCCTGCTCTTCGAGATGCTCACGGGCCGCGCGCCGTTCGCGGGCAAGACGCCGATCGCGGCCATGACCGCGCACCTCACCGAGCCCGTCCCCTCCCCGCGCGCGTCGAGCCCCGATCGCGACATCCCGCCTGCGCTCGAAGCCGTCGTCCATCGCGCCCTCGCCAAAAACCCCGACGAGCGGTACGAGACCGCGCGCGCCTTCGCCGAGGCCCTCTCCGCCGCGCGCGACGAGCATCACGTCATCGCGCCTGCCGCCGTGGACGACGCCGACGCGCTCGCCACGGGCGACACCGAGCTCGAGCTCCGCACGGCCGTCGCGAAGGCCGTCGCGCTCGAGTCGAAGTCTGCGTCGACGACGAAAGCTGCCGCGGAGCGCCCGGGACAGCCTGTGCGGTGGCCGTGGATCCTCGTGGCGGTCGTGCTCGCGGCCGTGGCGATCGCCGTCGGCGCGATGGCGGGCGCGCGATAGCAGGCGACGCGCATCGCGGATGGCTTTCGCGCGCCATCGCGGCGATAATGCGCCGCGATCATGAAGAAGCGCTTCCTTTCGAAAAAATGTTTCCTCGCGGCCTCCGCTGTCGCCCTCGGGGTCGCGCTTTTTCCGAGCGCTGCGCGCGCCGAGGTCGTCGCCGTCGATTGCGACGTCGATCCCGACTGGTGCAAGACCGCCCCGATCGCCTTCTCGCACAGCGACTCACTCCCGATCGAATGGAGCTTCGACACGGGTTGGGTCCCGGCGAACTCGCCCTTGCAGGTCCACGTCTGGGCGGGCGTTTATGCGACCACGCGCGTCTCGCTCAAGGGCGCGCTCGAGACGAGCTGGCCCGAGGCGCTGCTCCTCCGCGCGCCGGGCAACCCCGACGGCGGCTTGCTCTCGTATCACTACGGCGTCGAGCTCGGCGCGCAGGCGCAGCTCCACGTGAAGATCGCCGGCATCCCGTACGACTGGGTCGGCGACATCCCGTACGTCCCGCAGATCGATTTCCAGGTCGAGGGTGAAGAGATCTTCGACGCGTGGGGCTTTCACCCCGGCGCCACGCTCTCCAGCAAGACGCAGCCGCAGACGATCATCGAGGTCGGCCTCAGCGACATCATCAGCATCCCCAGCGTCTTCGTGGACGGCGGCCTCAAGGTCGACGTGCAGATGGAGCTCGCCGCGACGTACACGACCGAGCGCATCGTCGTGGAGAGCGCCGAGGGCAAGGGCGTCAAAGGCGGCGACATCACCGAGGAAGGCGGCGAGACGAAGGCCGAGTATCTCAACGGCCCCTCGATCGACCTCGACGTGCATCCCGAAGGGAACATCGACTACGACGGCATCATCCACTTGATCCCGGGCATGTGGGTCGAGCTCCTCGGCCAGAACTTCTCGTTCGACCTCGTCGACATTCCGATCACCTTCCCGATCACGCAGACGACGTGGTCGTTCCCCAAGCAGCGCGTGCACGTCCCGCTGCCCGACGTCGTGCTGCCGAAGGCCGAGATCGATTTTGGCGAGGTCGAGGTCGGCCAGAAGAGCCTCGAGAGCTTCAGCGTGTGGAACGCGGGCGAGGCGCGCGCGAAGGTGACGATCGTGTCGAGCAGCCCGGAGCTCTTCCCCGCGTGGGATCCGAGCCTCGACATCGAGCCCGGCGTCACGGCGGACACGGCCGTGCGCTTCATGCCCCGGAAGAACGGCCCCTTCGAGGCGACGTTGTTCATCGCGTCCAACGACCCGAACGACCCGGTCCAGGAGATCGTCCTCAAGGGCGTGGGCTTCGGCGGCCCCGTCGCGCCGTCCGAGGACATCTCGCAGGAGAGCGGGTGCGCCTGCCGCGCCGCCGGAAGCGACGCGCCCACCCCCGCCCCGGCGGGCCTCGCGCTCACCGCCCTCGCCGGTGTCGCGGCCCTCGTACGGCGAACTCGGAGGATGGGTCGACGTTGACCCCCGTGGGTCTCCTGTGACCCCCTTCCAAGGCCGTCACAGGAACGACGCACACGGCATTTCGCCAGCTTACAAACTCCCCCCTGGGTCCGTCGCGACCCCCCGTCTGACAAAAACCCGCGAAACTCCGCCAATTCCTTGGCTGGCATGACCGTTGCTGATGTCCATTCCGCACCTGACTTCAGCATCGGGGAGTTCCTGACATGTCGACGGCCACGCAGCAGGACCAGCACAGCCACGAAACCCAGCCCTCTTCGCAGACCCGCGCCGTACGCCAGGCGCTCGTCTCCATGGGATCGCGCATCGTCGGGCAAGGCGCGGCGATCGAGGAGGTCGTCCACGCCATCGGAGTTCTCTCGACGTCCCGCGCGCCCGCGCTCTTCGTGGGCGAGCCCGGCGCCGGCAAGCGCTTCTTCGCCCGGGTCCTGCACGAGACGACGGCCCAGGGCCCGCTCGTCCTGCTCTCCGACGAAGCCGCGCCCATCGACGCCGCCGCGCTCCGCACCGCCACCGAGAGCGCTCGCGGCGGCACGCTCGTCCTCGTCGACATCGATCGTCTCGCCCCCGAGCTCTCCGACGAGCTCGTCGCGCTGGCGAACCGCGGCGACACGCGCCTCATCGCGACCTCCACGGCGCCGCTCGATCCGGATGGGTGTCACGCCGCGCTCTGCGCGCTCTTCGCCACGAGCACGGTCAAGCTCCCCACCTTGCGCGAGCGCGCCGAGGACATCCCGCTGCTCATCCAGCACTTCTTCGAGCTGCACGCGACGCGCTCGCGTCGCACCGATCTGCGCGGCCTGTCGCCCGAGGCGATCGCGCTGCTCGAAGGGCACAGCTTCGCCGACCATGTGCGCGGCCTCGACCGCGCGATCGATCAGGCGATGGCGTTCGCCGAGGGCCCGTACGTGACCGTCTCGGATCTGCCCGAGGAGATCCGCGGAGCGAAGCCGCACGGCTCACCGCTCCTGCTCGGCGCGCTCCCCGTGAACGGCCTCGATCTGCGCGCCGCGGTCGAGGAGTTCGAGACGCGCATGATCCTCCAGGCGCTCGAGCGCACGGGCTGGAACAAGAACCGCGCCTCGCGCTTGCTCGGCCTGAACCGCACGACGCTCGTCGAGATGATCAAGCGCAAGCGCCTCGCGCCGCCGCTCGGCGCCCGCAAGCCGGTCACGGCGAAGGCCGACGCGCTCGAGGCGCTCGCCGACGCCGAGTGATCAGCGCATCACGTCCTTGAAGCTCATGGCCGGCTTCGGCGGGCCCTCGTGGGCCAGCCGGATCACGAGGTCGGCCATCTTCTGCACCACCCACGGAAAGTGCTCGGGCCCGAGCGACGTGATGTCGAAGTCGGGCGCCGAGTTCATGAAGTCGATCGCGTACGGCACGCCGTCGCGGATCGCGAGCTCGACCGTGTTCATGTCGTAGCCGAGCGCGCGACAGAGCGAGCGAGCGTCCTCCACGCAGCGCGCGAGCAGCGCCGGTTCGAGCGGCGGCATCGTCTCGCTCGCCCGCACGTACCGGTCGAAGTGCCCGAGCCGCGGATCCCACAGCGCGGGCAGCACGTGCTCCTTGCCGATCACGATGCA
Source organism: Polyangium sp. 15x6 (assembly GCF_029960785.1). Classification (GTDB taxonomy): domain Bacteria; phylum Myxococcota_A; class Polyangia; order Polyangiales; family Polyangiaceae; genus Polyangium. The sequence continues at coordinate 46,806 of NZ_JASBQE010000017.1, read as the reverse complement.
CCGCACGTACTGCGACCACGGGATCGCCTCCTGCGCGATCATCGTGAGCATCCCCGTCCGATCGTACGTGCGCCAGAGCTCCTCCATCGAGCTCACGCGGTAGACGTCGCGAAACCCTCCGCCCCAGTGCGGCTTGATGAACATCGGGAAGCCGAGTTCGCGCGCCGCGCCTTCCCAGTCGAGCGGGAAACGCAGGTTGCAGAGCGTCTCGTTCGACACGCCCTCGCCGTACGACTTCGACGGCAGCACCACCGTCCTCGGCACGCGCACGCCGAGCCGCGCGGCGAGCGCGGTCCCGAAGAGTTTGTCGTCGGCGATCCGCCAGAACGGGTTGTTCACCACGCGCGTGCCGTTCAGCACCGCGAGCTTCAGCACCGGCTGGTAACAGGTCACCTCGTGCGAGATGCGATCGACGAGCACGTCGTACGGCGGCGGACGATCGATCGAGGTGATGTCGAGCTCGGCGTAACTCGCGACCACGCCGGCGTCGCGCCGCGCGACCTCGGCGATCAGGGCATCGGGAAAGGAGCGCTCACGTCCGACGAGCAAGCCAACGCGGAGGACCATCAGGCCCTCCTACACCAAACTTCTGCGCTCGTCACAGGGCCATGCTGCGGAGCTCGCGCTTCAGCACCTTGCCTGTCGGGTTGCGCGGTAAGGACGGAAGAAACACGAATTCGCGCGGCACCTTCGCGCCAGACAGCCGAGCGCGCGCGAACGCCTCGAGCTCCTTCGCCTCGACGCTCGCGCCCGGCTTCAGCACCACGAACGCGCGCACCCGCTCGCCCCACACTTCGTCCGGGACGCCCACGATCGCGACCTCCGCGACCACCGGATGATCGTGCAGCACGCCCTCCACCTCGGCCGGGTACACGTTCACGCCGCCCGAGATCACCATGTCGCGCTTGCGACCTTCGAGGAAGAAGTAGCCGCGCTCGTCCCTGCGCGCGAGATCGCCGACCGAGAAGAACCCGTCCCGCATCGCGTCGCGCGTCCCCGCGTCGTCGGCGTGATAGCCCGAGAAGAGCTGCCCGCTCCGCGCGTAGAGCTCGCCCACCTCGCCGGGCGCGCAGATCCGACCGGACTCGTCGTAGAGCCGCACCTCCGCGCCCGGGATCGCGCGGCCGATCGTGCCCGGCGCCGCGCGCAGATCCGCGGGCTTCGCCAGCGTCACCACGCCCGTCTCGGTCGCCCCGTAGAAGTTGAACAGTTTGTCCCCGAAGATCCGCAGCACCTCGTTCGCCAGCGGCACCGAGATCGCCGCGCCGCCCGTGAAGATCGCCTTCAGCGACGACGTGTCGTAGCGCCGGATCCTCTCCTCCCCGAGCTCCACGATCCGGTGCAGCATCGTCGGCACCACGGCCGTCGTGGTCACGCGGTAGCGCTCGATCGCTTCGAGGAACGACTCGGGCCGGAAATCGCGCAGCACGATCACCGTGCTCCCGACGAGGTACGACATCGTGATGAACCCGAACGCCGTCGCGTGATAGAGCGGGCACACCGCGAGGTGCACCTCGCCCATTTCCATCGGCGTCTCGCCGATGAACGCGAGCGCCGCGGTCGTCGCGCCCTTCGCGAACTGCCGAACCGCGCCCTTGGGTTTGCCCGTCGTGCCCGACGTGTACATCACCACCGCGGGCTCGTCGCCCGCGGGAGGCGGCGGCCCCTTCGCCGACGCGACAAGCCCCTCGAGCGTCGGGAACGGCTCGACCGCGCCGCCCACCGAAAAGCATCGCGGTGCGCCGATCTGCGCGAGCAACGGCGCCGCCTCGCGCACGGTCTCGGCGACGTCCACGTCGAAGAACAACGCGCGCGCCCCCGAGTGCGTCGCCACGTACTCGAGTTCGCTCGGCGTCGACCGGAACGAACAACTGACCGCCCCGCAGCCGAGCTTGCCGGCGGCGATCTGGAGCAGCACGAACTCCGGCCGGTTCTTGAGCATCAACGCGACCCGATCGCCTGGCCGAACCCCTCGCTCGGCGAGGGCCGCGGCGATGCGCTCGATCCGCTCGTTCATCTCGGAGAACGAGTACGCGCGATCCTCCACGAGCCTGCCGCTCGGCGACGCGGAGAGCCCCACGAGGCCCACGGTGTGGGGATCGTTGTGGGCCATGAAGTGGAACAAGAGCGGCGGCGCGGCCTTCTTGGTCCGCCAGAGCTCGCGCGCGGTGGCTTCGAGCCCGGACCAGTGGACGTGACGCGGCATCTTGGTCTGGATCGCGACGCGGCCTACCGTCCGCGCCCCGAACACCATGCCCTCGGCGGCCTGCTTGAGCGAGGAGAGCCTCTCCTTCCAGTGCATGCCCGGATTGTAGTCTCGCGACGTTGGGGATAGGTTACTTCCCGTGAGTGACCGGCGAACCACCGGAGGCCGCGCGGCCATCGAGCTGAACGTCGAGTACAAGCGCCTCAACACGTTCTTCGCCGACTACACGCGCAACATCTCGAAGGGCGGCACGTTCATCCGCACGGATCGGCCCCTCGACGTGAACACCGAGTTCGTCTTCGCGCTCAGCATCAAGAACCTCGCCGAGCCGCTCCGCCTCCGCGGTCGGGTCAAGTGGATCGTGCGCCCCGTCGACGCCACGCCCGACTCCCCCGCCGGCATGGGCATCGAGTTCCAGTACAACGACGACAAAGAGCGCCGCGAGACCGAGGCGATCGTCGAGAAGCTGATGGCGAACGAGCTTGGCGACGAGCTCGCCGGCAAGCTCCTCGGGCACAAGCCGAACACGAAGTCGTAAGCGCGAAGAGCTCCGGTTCGTCTACGCCGGTTTCAAGCTTGCTCGGGCGCCCGGGGGCCCTCGTCGCCTCGTGCAGGTTCGCGCCCGCCGTGTACACTCCGCGGAGATGCCTCCGAGATCTACGCCCCGCGCGCGCGCGTTCGCCCGAGCCATCCTCGCCTCGCTCCTCGCCGCCGGCGCCGCGGGCTGCGGGACTTCGGCCCGGCCCACGAAGACCCCCGTGCAGGTCGTCGAGGGCCCGGTCAAACCCGTCGACGTCCAGGACGCGGACTTCGCCACGACGCTCGCGCGTGTCCTCTCGGACGGCTCGCGCACCCCGGAGCGGCTCGGCACCGTCGCGGGCGTCGTGCGCCGCCAGCTCATCCACGCCGAGCGACGCTTCGCGCTCGGCGCGCCCGAGCGAGGGACCTCGAGCGTGATGGGCGCGCTCTACCTCGTCCGCGTCGGCGAGGGACAAGGCGCGATGGTCGACGCGGCCGGCGCGCGCGCGCTCGACGGCGCCATCCGCCACCTGAGCACGCTCGGCGACGAGGGACGCGTGCACGCGCTCATGCGCATGCGCGCCGCCGCGCTCGGCACGAGCGCCCCGGGTCGCGCCGAGCTCGACGAGCACCTCTCGAACCTCGAGCGCTGGATCGGCGACACCCACGCGGGCAGCCCCGGCGTGCGCCTCGGCGCCGAAGCGCGGTACCTGGCCGCGCGCGCGATGGTCGATCCGTCCGGCGAGACACTCGACGCCGCGGCGAACGCGATCGAGGCGTGGGTCAATCGTGGCATCGAGATCAACCGCATCTTCCGGCAGACGGGCAAGCGGCCCGAGCGCGCCGAGGCCATGGAGGCGGCGCGCTCCATCGAGACCGGCGCGGTCATGCTCGCGTCGATCTTCATCCGCCACGGCGACGCCCAGGGCGCTTTGTCGCGCATCGAGAGCTCCGAGGTCCGGCTCATCACCGAGCCCGCGCTGCGCAGGAGCCTCATGGTCGCCTCGGAGGACGGCGACGCGGAGGCCTGGGAGATGGTCGCGGCGGCGTTCGCCAACGAGGGCGCTCCGACGACCGAGGACGAGGACGAACGCGAAGAGCGGCTCGATCCGCGCCTCGTCGAGGCGGGCGTCTGGGGCAGCGTGCTCGAGGCGTACCGCAAGGACCCGAAGAACTTCCGCATGGCCGCGCTCCTCGCCGAGGAGCTCGTGCGCCTCGGCATGTCCGAGGGCGCGCCGGCCGTGCTCGCGGGCGCGCTCGGGGCGCAGCCGAACGCGCGGTTCGTCGCGGCCGCGAACCGCATCGTCTTCGAGGCCATGGCCGTCGACGCCGACGCGGGCGACGTCGACGCCGTTCGCCGCACCTTCCGCGCCGCCGCGCCGATCCTCGCGGCCGCCGATCGACCGGAGATCGCGGCGGCCGGCCTCGAGCCCACGCCCGCGCGCCTGCGCTTGCTCATGGCCTCCGTCGAGGTACGCAGCGGCGACCTCGCCGCGGCGCGCCCGCTCTTCGTGGCCGCCGCGAAAGGTGATCCCTCGGTCGCCGCGTGGATCCGCGTCGCGCGCGCCGATCGCCAGGCCAAGGACTCCACCGCCGCGCTCGACAACCTGCGCCGCGCGTATGCCGCGCCCGACGCGCGTGTCGCCCTCGCCGACCTCGCCGAGGCGCACATGCTCGCCTTCGAGATCCATCGCGACCTCGGCGCAACCGACGTCGCCAAGGCCGAGCTCGCGGACGCGCTCACCGCCGCGCTCGCCTCGCAGAAGCAGCGCGGCGATGCGGGCATGCGCGCCCGTGCCGAGACCTTGCTCTCCCGCGTCCTCGAAGCGTACGGCGACGCCAAGGCCGCAAGGCGCGCGCACGATCGTGCCCTCTCCGTCGCGGCCACCGATCGCCCTGCGCTCGGCGCCACGGTCCTCCAGATCGTCTCGCGCGCTCTCGTGCGTCGCGACCTCGACGCGGCGCGCGCGGCCGTCCGCCAGGGCCTCGAAGCCGACGTCGATCAGGAAGAGCGCATCTACGGCGGCCTCTGGCTCTCCCTCCTCGAACGAGAGCTCCGCGCGGCGCCGGACGACACGGCCACGCGCGCGCTCGCGACGAACGGCGATCGGGACGCGTGGGTCGTCAAACTCGCGCAGTGGGCGCTCGGGCGCATGACGGACGACGGCTTGCTCGCTTCGGCACAGAATGCGGCGCAGCGAGTCGAGGCGGAGTTTTACACGGCCATGGCACGCCGCGCCTCCGGCGACCCGGCGGCGGCGGAGCGTTTGCGCAAAGTCGCGGATAGCCCGGTCCTCGATCTCGTCGAGGTCCAGCTCGCGCGGGATCTGCTTGCGCCGAATTTTCGCGCAGAGCTGCCCCAGGGCGCCGCGCTGCCCTGAACGGTCGGGCCTGGGAAGCGCATTTCCCTCCCGCGACCGGTCACGGATGATATCATACATTCATGAAATCCTTATTGTCGCGGGGAGCTTCTGTCCTCGTTTCTGCGGGCGCGCTCGTCCTGGCCGGCTGCGGCGCGGACGGGCCTGTCGTCTGGCCAATCAGCGGCGCGACCGAAGGTGATTTTCCACTCTCATCGACCTTTGGTCCCCGCGTCCGCACGGAAGACGACGTCTACGACTTTCATCGCGGCATCGACATTGCCGTCCCCGAGGGCACGGACGTCTACTCGATCGCCGCGGGCGTGGTCAGCGAGATCCAGGAGGACACGAGCGCCGGCGGTATGCTCGTCAAGGTCGATCACGGCGGCTACTACAGCACGTACGTGCATTGCTCCGAGGTCGACGTCGACGTCGGGGACAGGGTCGACGCCGGCGAGGCCATCGCCGAGAGTGGCAAGGCCTCGAATGGCTTCGCGCACCTGCACTTCGAGATTCGCAAGCCCGGCGACAACAAGAAGGACTGTGTCCACCCGCTCGACGTCCTGCCCTATTCGGACAGAGGCGCACCCACGCTGGAGATTGGCAAGGTGGACATGACGACCCCCCTCGAGCCCAAGATCACGGTCCGGGCCCGCGTCCCTGCGGGCGAGCTCGATCTCCGCAGCGTCTCCGTCGCCACCTTCGAGGCCGACGCGGCCGCCATCCTCGAAGGCCTCGAGCCCCTCTCCGAGCGGGTCTACGACATCGAGGACTGGAATCGCACCTACACGTCGAGCGAATCCGACGTCGTCATCGACGACCCGAACAACGAGGGCATTCTCGTCCGCCCGCAAAGATACAACAACACGATGTCGGCGTACGAAATTGATTTCACGTTCACAGGGCTCGTCGGCACGGTCACGAGCGGCATGCTCCGCGTCCGGGCCGTGGCCGTGGACGTGAAGGGCAACAAGATCAGCGTCGAATCGCAGTGACGCGCTGGAAACCTGCCTGCATCAGGGCAGGATGTTGAAATTGTCGAAACGCGCCCGGCCCGGGTCCGGCGCCGGCTCGTCGATCCCTCCGGTCAGGGCCACGTACAACTCCCCGACGGGCAGCGGGTTCGGCTCGCTCGCCTGCACCGTCCATTGCTGCGCGTCGGGCGACGTCTCCCAGAACGTATTGCCGTCCTGCTCGCGAATGCGCCAGAACGCGTGCGCGGTGGGATCGTATTCGATATACGCCACATCGGTGTAGTTGTTATCGAGGATCTTGTGGAAGTACAGCGTCCCCTGGTAGAAAGCGATCTCGACCGCGTTCTCGGCCCCCGTGCCGACCTGGAATGACGCATAAGCTTTGGCGGTCGGGTTCGGGACCTCCAGCACCTGGACGAACGCGCCGCAATTCGAAATGTCGTACGGCTGGGTCGAGTAATGCACCGCGTACCCTGGGGCCCCGGACTCTATCGTCATGACCAGGTTGCCCTCGGACTCGGCGATCGACGCGCCGGCTTCCGTATAGATCGACCATTCCGCCGGATCGGTCATCCCGTCGTCGAAATCGTCCTTCAAGGCGATCGTGCACTGCGGAGCCCCGCCCGCGCCCCCGGCGCCCCCGGCGCCGCCCATGCCGGAGCTGGAACTGCTGCTCACTGGAGCGCCCCCGCCTGAATCGCTGCCGCTCGAAGCGCTCGTCCCCACGCTCGCGCCTCCGCCGCCGAGCCGCGGATCGTACGCGTTCCAGTCCCGGTTGCAGCCGACGAGGCCAACGAAGAGCGGCAACCAGCCGAGCCTCGAAATCGTGTTGTTGTACGCCATGCCAAACCTCGCCCGGATCAGAACGCCCCACCCACCTCGACGAACGCGCCCCCGGGCCCGACCACGACCCGGGCGTCCGTCTTCTTCGCCGCTTTCGGCCCGCCGAGCGTGATCATCAGCGCGCCCGCCGCCACGCCCACCGCGCCGCCCACGAGTGAGCCGAGCGCGATCGTCTCGAGCCGTTTCCCCTCGTCGATCACGTCCGCATACCGCGGATCCGTGCACCGCTTGCCCCCGCAATCGGCGACGAGCCCGTCGTATTTGCTCTGCGCCATCGCGGTCGTCACGCCAAACACCCCGAGCCCCACCACGCCGAGCCCTGCGACCACGTATCCGGCGATCCGCACCCCGCCGCCCGTCGTCGATGCCGCGGGCGCGGGCGCACTCGGCTCGGTCTTCGGCGCCTCGGCGCCCGGGGCCACGAAGATCGTCTTCGTCTGCCCGCCGACCACGACCTCCTCGCGGTGCATGGGCGCGCCTTTCGCTGGCTCGACCTCCACCACCACCTTGCCTGGCAGCACCACGATGGCCACGCCGAGCCGCTCGGCGGGCAGCGCCGTGCCATTGAGGGTCACACGCGCCCCCTCGGGCTGCGCGAGCGCCACGATCACCTTCGCCACCTTGGGCTCGAGCGCCGCGAGGTCGGCCGCCGCGCTGTCGCGGGCCCGCTCGTATTTCGGTTGCTGCTCGGCGAGCGTCGCCGCTTCGATGCGCGTCGCCGAAAGCTCTTCGTACGCCTCGACCATCTTGCCCAGCGCGAGGAGCGAGCGTGCGACCATCAATCGTGCATTCGGGCTCTTCGTGATGGAGTAGGCCTCGCGAAACTTGGCGATCGCCTCCTCGTGTCGGCCCTTGTCGAACAGATCCTGCCCCGCGTCGAACGCCTTCTGCGCCGCGGCCGGGGATGCGGAGGTCGGTCCGGCCAGCGCGGGCGCGCTCGAAAGGACGAGCTGGGCTGCCATCACCAATGCTGCGAGGGAACGTCGCATGAAACGCGTCATAACTCCCGGGGACGATAGCCCCCCTTCGATGGAGGTTTTGCCGTTCGGCTCGTCGTGGCCGTCGAAATGGGCGCCGCGGGCTTCGCCGCCGCGGGCGCCGTGTTCGCCGACGCCGACGCCGACACCACCGCGGACGCGGCGGACGGCGGCGCCGCGGCCGTCATCACGGGCGGCGCCTGCGTCTCGACCGGCGCGCCCTGCATGGCCGGCGCCTCGCTCGGTAGCTGGGCGTCCGTCGGCGGCTTCCCATACCGCATCCACACGAACACCGCGAGCGCCGCCACCGCCACCGCGCCGATCGAAATGAAAATCCCCCGGGACGACCTCTTCTTCGACGCCTCGACGTCCGCGTCCTGCGTGCTCGTGAGCGCCGTGCGTGCCGGCGTCGAGGGTGCCGGCAGCGCCGCCTCCTTGCTCCCCGTCCCCGAGCCCGTCACGCCCGAAATGCCGGACACCACCGATCGCCGGCCCTCCGGGGCGAGCGCCGACGGCGCGCGGTGCACGTTGATCGCCCGGACATACGCCGCCACCGCGCGGTGATTCGCCACCACGACCCCTTCTGCGCGCGCGGCCGCCTCCAGCGCCTCGGCGAACTCGGCGGCGCTCGTGTATCGCTCGTCCGGGTTTTTCTCCAATGCCTTCAAGCAAGCCCGCGCGATGCCCTCGGGCACCTCCGGAATCACCTCGCGCGGCGAGACGGCCGTGCCCTCGGTGATCTGGTACATCATCGCGACCTCGCTATCGGCCTGCACGAGCCGCCGGCAGGCGAGCATCTCCCACAGCACCACCCCTGCCGCATACACGTCCGTACGCCGATCGAGCGGCTTCGAGCGAATCTGCTCGGGCGCCATGTACGGCACCTTCCCCTTCACCGTCCCCGTGCGCGTGCTCGAAAGCCGGGAATCGGCGCGCGCGACCCCGAAATCGGTCAGTTTGGCAATCCCATCCGTGCTCACGAGGACGTTTTGCGGGGACACATCGCGGTGCACGATGTGCAGCGGCACGCCGCTCCCGTCCGTGAGCTCGTGCGCGGCGTCGAGGCCCGAGAGCGCGTCGAGGAAGATCCGGAGCCCGATGTCGATCGGCACGCGATCGTGCTGACGAACCGCGCGCCGCAGGATCTGCTGCAGGCTCGGCCCCTCGACGTATTCCATCACGAGCGAGAGCGTCCCCTCCTCGTTCTCGGTCACGTCCAGGGTCGCGACCACGTTCGGGTGCCGGATCTGCGCGGCGAGCCGGGCTTCGTCGAGGAACATCGCGACGAACTCCGGCTCCTTGGCGAGATGCGGGTGCATCTCCTTCACGGCGACGAGCCGTTCGAACCCGCCGAGGCCGTGGGCACGCGCGAGGTAGACCGTGGCCATGCCGCCGGACGCGATCTCGGCGAGCTTGTCGTAACGGCCGTTCTCGGATGCCATCCGGACGAGGGTACACGAGGTGCCCCGACCTCTGGAAGTCCTCCTGATCACGAGCCCTTCACGGGCCCGTCACGACCGGCTAATCGTCTTTCCCGCCGTCTGGCGGCTCCTTGTCGATGTGCACGTGGGACGCGTTGTTCAATTTGCTCAGCGTCGCCGCGTCGCCGTCCCGGATTCCGTCGTCGTTCTTGTCCGGGTGCTTCGCGTCGGGCTTCGGTAGATCCGTATTGCCGGTTTGCAGCGCGTCCTTCCCCTTTTCGAGCAGCACCATCCGCCCGCCGGCCTTGTCCTTCGCCCGCAGCGCGGCCCGGTAGAGGTTCAGGATCGCGGTCCGGCCTGCCTGCGTCCCCCGGATGCCGTTGTAGTTGCTGGGCGCCATGTCGATCGCGCCGCCGTGCTGGTGGTTCGAGTTTGGCACGCCCCCGACCGCCTTGTTGCGTTGCGGGCAACGCCACGCGCTGTTCACGGTCACCCTCTCCCCATACTCTGCCTCCACGGCTTCGAGCAGCTGGAGCATTCCGGAGTTCAGCACCACCTTGTCCGCGGCGTAGTTGTTCGCGTTGAGAAACTCCGGCCGCGGCGCTGGCACGATCTGGTCCCGGTACGGCACGTGCAGCGAGGTCTTCTTCGCCGGCAGCGACCGATAATCGACGTACTCCTGCCGGATGATGTCGCGCACGTCCTGCTCGATCTTCTCCGTGTACGTCGTCGACCGCCCGCGCGTCAGCTTCACCGTGATCTCGTAGCCCACCGGCTTGTTCCGCTGCTTCGAGCCGTTCACGGGCCGCTGCGACGCCGTCACCTTCGGGACCCACGTGAACTCCGCGCCCTTGCCCTTGTTCGGCGTCGGCGTCCCGCTGTGGCTCCCGATCGGCTTCACCTCCCACTCCGCGTCTGCCATCGGCGGGTTCGTCCGGACCGTCAGCTTCCGATCCTGCCCGATCAGGAAGATGAACTCCTTCGCCGGCACCCACACCTCTTTCGTGTACCGGTTCGGCGTCTTGTCCTGCTGCCCCTGCTCCGTGTAGCGGCTCTTGTATTCGAGCTTGAAGCCCGCCGGACAATCCGCGCAGGCCGCGCCGGCCTCGGACGCGGGCATGTTCGACGCGGCCTGATCCGCGTTCTGGAGCTGGTCTGCCTTTGCGACCTGGTCCTCCGGCCGCTCTGGCCGCGGCCGCGGAATGGGCACATCGCCTTCACTCACGACCCACCTCCTCTGCGGCCTTCGGCGCGTCGCGCTCGCGCAGCCACGCGATGGCCCGGTCCATCAATGCGCTCACCTTTTGCCATCCGCTCGCCTCCGGGTCTTCGAGAATCTCGCGGACCCAGGGCAGCGCCGGATCTTCCTCGAAATCGGGCCCGAGCACCAGCATCAGCGACACGTAACGGAACACGTCCTGCTCCGACTTGCACCCGTGACGCGCCGCGCGCCCGAGCGCCCGATCGACGAGCGCCCCGCAGCCCTCCTCGCCGAGCCTCGACCATTCCGCCGGAAAAATACCTTGGATCTGCGCGATCACGCGCTCCCGGTACTCTTCGAGCTCCGCCTGGCGCAGCGCATCCACCTGTTCGCGAAGGATTCTCAACATGACCCGGCCCTCGCCCTCCGAAATCGCGGCGCCCCACTATGGCAGCGCCATCACCTCCACCACCGCCGCCCCCTTCGCGCCCGCCTTCTTCGGCGCCACGAGCTTGCCGCTCTCGAGATCGAAGCGCCCCGCCGCCGCCTCGATCACCTTCTTCGTCTTCGCCCCGTCCACGCCCGCCCCGCTCGTCACGGACACGCGCACCACGCTCCGCTCGAACACCGCCGCGAGCAGCCCGATCGTGTCGATCAGCGCCTCCTCGTCGAGCTTTTCCTGACGGAACACGACGAGCGGCTTCGCGCCCTCTTCCAGCTTGCCCTTGCTCGCCTCGGCCTTCGCGTCGCCGCCGGGCAGCGCGCCCGACCGCGCGAGCGCCGCGATCACGTTCGTCGCGATCGGCGGCGCCTCCGGCGGCGGCGTCGCGAGCAGCGACGCCCCGCGATAAAGCTGCCACGACCGCTGGAACAACGTCGTCAGCGTGAGCGCCCCGCGCCCCGACAGACCCGCCATCCTCGCGTTGTCCCCGATCGACGCCGGCGCCACGTCCCCGAGCCGCCGCAAGAGCGTGAGCGGCTCCGGCGCGCCCTTCGCTGCTGCCACGATCCGCGCCCCGCCCGGCGGATCCGTGGCGAGCTTCTTCTGACCTTCCAGAAGACCCTTCGCGAGCGCCGCGAGCGCGCGCTCCTTGTCGGCGATGAACCCGCGCGGCGCCACGGCCACGAGCGGAACGAGCTTCGGCGCGTCCGCCGTCGTCAGCACGATCTTGCGCCCTGCGGCCCCGTCCGCGCCCATCTCCGTCCGATCGAACGCGATGAACCCGGCCTCTTTTTCGTCGTGACTCCCCGGCGCCACGACCTTCACGTTCGCGGACGGCACGCCCGCCACGTCGAGCAAGAACAGCCCCACGAACGTCGACGGCGCGCCCGGCCTACCCACCAGCGTCACGTCGCCCTTCACGGGCCCCGTGGGCAGCCCGTCCTTCGCTGCGAACGCCTCGCGCCCGCGGGAAAACCCGGCCACGAAGAACACCTCGGGCGACAGCGCCCGCAGCCGCTCGTAGGCCGCGATGAACGTCGGCAGCGGCACCACGGCCACGTCCGCGCCGTTCTCGTCCCCGCCGCCGCGCGCGAGCGCCTCCTCGACCGCGCTCATCGCGTCCGACACCGCGATCCGCACGTCGAGCCCCGCCGCCGTGAACACGCTCTTCGGCCCCGGCGTTTGTCCCTCGTTCGCGAGCATCCCCGGCGCCGCGAGCTCCCAGCCGAGCGACACCACCTTCAGCGGCCGATCGAGCAACGCCTGCGGCTTCGCGTCCGCCGGCGGCGCGCCTGCGCTCGAGCTCCCGTTCGCCACGGGCACGGGGCCCGCGCTCGCGCTCGTGCTCGGCACGGGCCCCGCGCTCGCGACGGCGCTCGCCGCGGGGCCTGCGCTCGTGCTCCCGCTCGGCGCGGGCAGCGCGGCTTCTGCGGCCTCGCTTTTCGCCGGCGGCGCCGTGTGGGGCGCGCGGCTCCGCGTCACGAAGATCGCGCCGAACCCTCCGAGGAGGCAGATGAGCAAGACGAAGACGATTTTCTGGCGCAATGGACTCACCACTGGCTGGAGGAGGCGCTCGGATCGCCGAGCTTGCGCCGCCCCGGGTAACTCGATTTGACGAGGCGCTTGAGCTCGTTCACCGGCACGGCGAGGTTCAGGTTCTGCGCTCCCGCGAAGGCACCGCCGAACTGGGCCGTGTTGATCCCGATCACCTCACCGCGCATGTTGAACAGCGGCCCGCCCGAGTTTCCCGGGGAAATCGGCACCGAGATCTGGATCCACTGCCGCCCCTCGTGCAGCCGCCGCGCCGAGACCAGCCCGTCGGTCAGCGTGTGCTCGAGCCCGAGCGGATTGCCGATCGCGATCGCCCTCTCGCCGACCACGATCTTGTCCGAGTCGCCGAGATCGAGCGGCTTCGCGCTCGGCGGCGTGCCGCCTTCGAGGGGCTTCTCGATCTCGATCCCGAGGAGGGCGAGGTCCGCCTCGCGGCTGTCCACGAGCACCTGGATGTCGCCGTAGATCGCGCCGTTCTCGAACTTGAGCCGCGCCGACGCGGCGCCGTCGATCACGTGGTGGTTCGTCACGACGACCCCCGCCTCGTCGATCAAGAACCCCGTCCCGCCGCCTTGCGCCTCGCCCTTCTTCACGAAGATCGTCACGACCGACGGCGACAGATCACGGAAGAGCTCGGCCGGCGTCTTGTCGCCCTTCCCCGTCGCGCCGGCGTCCACGGGCGCGCTCGCGTCCGCTGCCGTGCCTGCGTCCGCGACCGCGGGCGTCACCGCCGCCGCGTCCGCTTCTGCGCCGGCGTCCGCTGCGGCTTCCGCGTCTGCGCCGGCGTCCGTGACCGCGTCCATCGCGGGCGTGGCGGCGGGTGCGGGCTCCGGGAACGCGGGCTTCACGCCGCCGAGCAGATACGCGACCTGCGCGAGCGTCTTGTAACCCGAGGCCGCGAGACGATCGCCTTCCTTCACGTAGAGCGACCCGGTGAACTTCGCGGCGCCCGTGAACGCGAGCGACACGCCGAGCAAGAAGATCGCGAGCACGTCGGAGATGATGCTCGCCCCGCCCTTGGTTTCTCCTTCTGGCAGGAGCCTGTCGGCGATCCCGAGCGGCACGATCACGGTCACGGCGAGCGCGATGAGCGCCCGGGCATAACCGTTCTCGGTCAACGCGCCGACCGCGGCCATGAGCGACACCAGGGTCGCGACGAACCCCCAGACGATCGCGACGACCTTGAGAAGGATCAGCGCGACACGAAACCCTGTCGATGGCTGGCTCGGCGTGAGCCTGGGTGCTGGCTTGGGCGTGGGTTTGGGGCTGGGCATGGGGGGTTTGGGGGCGGAGCTCGGCTTGCCGAGCGGAGCCCTCATCACGAGACGAACGCTCTGGCGGAAGCGAGCGTCGCTCTCGGTTCGGCGTCGCGTCAAGCCAGAGCTTGCTAGGAGCGCCGATCCGGCGCTAGACGAAGGACGTGTCCGACGACGCACGTGCTCCGGAGCCCGAGACCGATCCCGTCCTCGCGAAGCTCGACACGCTCCCCGTAAAGCCCGGCTGTTACCTCTTCTACGACAAGACCGGCGCCGCGATCTACGTGGGCAAGGCGAAGAGCCTGCGCTCGCGCGTCCGCAGCTACTTCCAGGAGGGTGGCAGCGACTCGCGTTACTTCATCCCGATCCTGCGCAAGATCGTGCGGGACCTGGAGACCGTCGTCACCGCCACGGAGAAGGAAGCGGCCGTCCTCGAGAACGAGCTCATCAAGAAGCACAAGCCGCGCTTCAACGTGAAGCTCCGGGACGACAAGGACTTCCTCTGCCTGCGCATCGACACGAAAAACGCCTGGCCGCGCCTCGAGACCGTGCGCCGCCCCTCGCCCGACGGCGCCCGCTACTTCGGCCCCTTCCACTCGGCGACGAGCGCGCGCCGCACGCTCCACCTCGTCAACAAGCACTGGAAGCTCCGCACCTGCACCGACCTCGACATGGCCTCGCGGCGCAGGCCCTGCTTGCAATACCAGATCAAGCGCTGCCCCGCGCCGTGCGTCTACGAGGTCGATCGCGACGAATACGCCGAGCAGGTCCGCTCCGTCTCGCTCTTCCTCGAAGGCCGCCACGACGAGCTCACGGGCGAGCTCGAAAAACGCATGAAGGAAGCGGCGCGCGCCATGGAGTTCGAGCGCGCGGCGATCTACCGCGACCAGCTCAAGGCCGTCGAGAGCGCGCGTGAATCGCAGCGCGTCGTCTCCGTGAAGGACGTCGACCAGGACGTCGTCGGCCTCTACCGCGAGGGCTCGATCGCCGAGGTCGAGCTCATCAAGGTCCGGAGCGGCCGCGTCGCGGACACCGTCTCGTTCTCCCTGCGCGGCGTCGAGCTGCCCGACGAAGAAATCCTCGGCAATTTCCTCACGCAATACTACGGCGACGAGGCCGAGGTTCCGGTCGACGTCATCCCGGACGAGATCCTCCTGCCCGTCTTGCCGGACGGCGCCGAGGGTGTCTCGGAATGGCTCGGCGATCGCCGAGGCCGCAAGGTCGCGCTCGTCGTGCCGCAGCGCGGACCGCGCGTCGAGCTCCTCGCTATGGCGCGCGAGAATGCCGAGCACGCATTCAAGGAAAAGCAGCGCGCCTCGGACGACATCGAGGCGCGGCTCGACGACCTGCGCGAGCGCCTGCGTTTGCCCGCGCTCCCGCGGCGCATCGAGTGTTGCGACATCTCGCATCTCGGCGGCGGCGATACCGTCGGCTCGATCGTCTCGCTCAAGGACGGCCAGCCCGACCGCAAGCATTACAGAAGCTTCCGGGTCCGCACGAAGACCGAGGGCGACGATTACGCGGCGATGTACGAGGTCCTCGCCCGCCGCTTCCGGCGCGGCCGCACGGCGAAGGAGGTCAAGGAGGCGGAGGTCGCCGCGGAACTGGCCGCGGAGGCGGCGGCGGAAGCGGATCTCGCGGCGGACGCTTCGGCGATTGCGGAGCCGGGCATGGAGCTCGATGAGGCCGCGGAGGCGATCGACGAGGCCCGCACGGAGACGCCCTCGGAGCCGCCGCCGCCGTCCTCGGGGAAGAAGGCCGAGACCGACTGGGATTTGCCGGACCTCTTCGTGGTCGACGGCGGCCGGGGCCAGCTCAATGTCGCGCTCTCGGCGGCGCGCGATCTGGGCCTGCACGACTTGCCCATCGTGGGCCTCGCGAAGGAGCGGGAGAGCGTGATCGGCGAGAAGATGGTCGACCGCGTGTATTTGCCTGGCCAGAAGAACGGCATCTTGCTCCGGCCTGGCAGCTCGTCGCTGTTCTTCCTGGCGAGGACGCGCGACGAGGCGCACCGGTTCGCGAACCATATTCGCGAAAAGCTCGGCAAAGCGCGGCGACTCCGCTCCGAAATCGAGGACATCCCCGGCCTCGGCGACGCCGTCCGCAAGGCCCTCCTGCGCGAGCTCGGCTCGATGGCGGCGCTGCGCACGGCGACGGACGCGCAGATCCTCGCCGTGACGGGCGTGACGAAGCGCCATTTGACGGCGATCCGGAAGGTGATTGCGGCGCCGGGGGTGGTGGCGGAGCCTGCGCCAGGGCCGACTGCCGCAGAGGCTATGCCCGCAGAAGACCGCAAGGACGAAGCATAGCGGGCCGAGGCGCACCGCCGGGGTGACGTTCGCGCCCTACACGCGCCGCATGGCGAAGGCAATCCCACTCTGGAGCGTGCTGCGCGTGACGATGTTGCCGAGATCCACGCCGAGACCGATGAGCGCCTGGGCCACCTCGGCGCGAATCCCCGTGAGCACCACCTCTGCGCCGAGCAGCCGCACCGCCCTGGCGGCGCGCAGCAGCGCATCGGCCGCCGCAGCGTCGACGGTCGCCACGCCCGTGATATCGAGAATGGCCACCTTCGCGCTCCGCGCCGCCACGCCTGAAAGCAAGCTATCGAGCACGCGCTCGGCGCGCGCCTCGTCCACCATGCCGATGAGCGGCATCACGACCGCGTGATCGCTGATGGGAATGAGGGGCGTCGAGAGCTCCGCCAGCATGGCCGCCTGCGCCCGGATGATCTCGTCCGCGTACTGCCGCCGCTCCTCCTCCACCTGCTTCGCCGCCCGTAGATCACGCGTGACAGCCCCGATGCCGATCGGCTGTCCCGTCTCCTGGTCCTTGATGAGGAACGCGTTGTATTGCGTGGGGAACGCCTCGCCCGTCTCGAGGTGCCTGAACTCGAGCTCCCCCTTCCAGCACCCCGTCTCCAGGATCACCGGTATGATGTCCTGCACGAAAAAGCGGGTGGCCTCCGGCGTGAGCACCTTCGTGACGTCGAAGCCTCGCATGTCCGCGTCGACGTCGTATCCGATCAGCCTCCGGCCGGCCGCGTTGCAGTAGATCGTGCGGCCGTCCAGCGTGCAGATGCCGATGAAATCGGCGCACGCTTCCACGGCGGCGATCATCTGCTGCCGCTCCTCGGCCTCCCGCTTCGCCGCCCGCAGGTCGCGCGTGACCGTGGCCAGGGCGAGCGGCGCCCCCGTCTCGGGGTGCCGGACGACATAGATGCTGTAATAGACGGCGATGGGCTCGCCCGTGGGCATGTGCCGGAACCGGAACTCTCCCTCCCAGTGGCCCTCGGTCATGAGAATGGGGACGATCTCCTCCAAAAGCCTGGGAATGTCCTCCGGCATCACGTAATCGGACATCACGGTGCCCTGCACCTGCTCCGCGCGCTCGAGCCCCACGAGTTTGCGGCCGGCCGTATTGACGAAAATGGCCTCCCCCTCGAGCGAGGCGATCCCCACGAAATCCGTGCAGCACTCGAGGGCGGCTGTCATGAGGATGCGCTCCTCCTCCATGCGTTCGAGGAGAGTCTCCTTGGCGCGCAGGGCCTCGATGGTTCGCTCTTGCAGAGCGACCTGCTCCTCCAGCGCGGCGATGCGCCGAGACAATGCCTCCAAGGATCCTCGATCCTCGGACCTCCCCTCGGAACAGCCATTCATGAAGACGAACGTATCCGAGCGGCGTGAAAAGTTGCAACAGGGATCACGCCCTCGCGCGGACCTCGCCGCGGCGTAAATCGTCAACGGATTGACGAACCACAGCCATCAACGCGCCGATACTTTGGCGCCGAGCCCCGTCATCTGCGTGTTCAGCTGCGTTTCCAGCTCGGTCGCAAAGTCCGAACAGAAGGACGCCCGGATCCAGTCCGTCCTTCGCTGCATCACGAGCGTGGACGCGGTGGTCGCGGCTGCGGCGCTCACCTGCGCGGCCTTCTGCTGCGTGATCACCCCGTGAACCGCGTGCCGGATCGGCATCCAGACGAAGACCTGGCAAGACCAGGCATTCGAGAAGAAGAAGCTCCGGCCATCCACGAAGCGCAGCGTGGCGCCGGCGGCTTGCCATCCGCCGGCTTGGTCCGTCCCGCCGTCGGCCACGACCGTGATGAAGGGGAACTCTGCTTGCGAGACGCCGCCGATCCATACGATCGGATTTTCGGCTTCTTCCGTGTCCTCCTCGACGTCCTCCGGAGCCGCCTGCGCAATCGCAGGAATCGCCGCACAAAGGGCGGCGATCATCCACGCAAACCAGGGCTTGCCAGCTCGAACCATGTCTCCTCCTCCCCGGCAGGGTCCGCCGGGCACGCAGGGCTACATGGGTCCGCTCGGCGTCGCGTCGATGCTCGGATCGCGCTCCGTGGTGAGGTTCAGCCGTCCGCCTCGAACGCGCTCTCGTCGAACAGGGACCGATGGGCGTGGTGGGCCTCCACCCGACGCGCCAGGGCGTGCCGCCCGAGGGCCTCATACCCTGCGACCATCAGCTCCAGGGCCTCGGCCTGCCAAAGCGGGGGCCGCTCGTCCTGGGGCGGCCATGGATAGGAAGCGTGCAATTCCCGCCCGAGGGCCAGCGCATAACGAGGATCTCCCTCCGCGAGTTCTCGCTTGGCGCGCGCAATCCAGCCCGGCAGCTTTGCCTGGACCTCGTCCGCCGCATCCTGGTACTTCGCCAGCGCGTCGGCGAGCTCGATTCCTTGGGAATCTCCCTGCTCGGTCCAGATGCCAAAGATACCCATCTTGGGGTCCACCGCGCTCCGCTCCGCGTAGGACCAGCGCATGGCGGCGCGGTCCTCCCGTCGAATTCGCGCTTCGTGCTCCGCGAACCCATCCAGCACCTCGAGCAGCCGCCGCGCCAGGAGCATCTCGTCCTTTCGGCAGTGGAATGCGCCCACCTCGTCTTCGAGGACGCCGTTCACCCACGCGCGAATCTGATCCAGCAGCGTCTCCCCGCGCCAAACCTGGAAGTGGAGGCTATTATCGACGAGCATCACGCCGCTCGGCGTACAGGACGGATCGTCGTAGACCAGGGCGAGCCGATGGTCGGGGCCGGCCGCCGCGACGAGCAGGTACTCGGGGGCATCGCACGGCTGGACCTGGTGCAATCGCTCGTCGAAGCCCTCCTTGACCTTTCGATCGAGCCCGCCGTCTTCGAATAGCTCCATCACGCCCGCGGGGTCGATGCTGAACAGCTCCCGGAAACCACGCGCCTCGGATTCCGTGAGGCTCGAGAAATAGGCCCACGCGAGCGCGACATGTTTGGGCAAGCGGAACCCGTACGTCTTCTCCACCCGCGCCGCGACCGCCGGGAAGCGCAAAAGGGCGGTCTCCAGCGCGGCGGCCCAGCGACGCTCGTCCTGCTCCGCGTCCGAAGGGTGCTCGGCCTCCAGATAGGCCCTGTATTGCTGCTCCTTGTTTCTGCCGCCGTTCTGGAGACCGTCCCGGATGGCCCACGCGAAGTCCTCCTCGGTGGTATTCGCTTCATCGGCCAGCGCGTAGTCGCTCCACATGTCACGGATGCCCATCGCGTCGATGACCTCCTGGCCCGCGTTGTCATCCGCTCGAAGGCGCTCGATGCACGGCTTCCAGCGCCTCGCGATGTCCGGGAACCCCTTCTGCCACCCGGCGAGGAACGCGCGAAAGCGCTGCACGGAGACGTTCTTCACGTCGTACTGCGCGGTAACGAAGAACCCCACGGCCGAATCGTCCTCGGGATCCGTGTGGGTGAAGGCCAGGGTCAATGTGAGGATTCCATCCTGGAGCTGGATACAGTCGCTCGGATCCGCGGCCTGTCCGTCCGCGGTCTCGAATCCCAGCTTGTATTCGCCGCGCTGGATCAGGAAGGGAAAATAGTCTCCCGCAAGCGACACGGCAAACTCGAACCCCAGCGGTTCGGTGGCGGGATCTGCGTCCTTGTAGGCGTCCTTCATGAAGATCCCACGATTCGCGTGGTGAACCTCCGCTTTGCGCGCGAGCGCGCCTCGCCCGAGCGCCTCGTACGCGGCCACCATCAACGAAAGCGCCTCTGCCTGCCAGAGGGTGGAGAAGTTCTGCCGATCCGGGACGCCGCAGGCGCAATGGAGCTCCCGGCCGAGCGCCAATGCATATCGCGGATCTCCTTCCGCGAGGAGCTGCCTGGCGCGCGCGACCGCCTGCGTGACGGCCTCCTGGGATTCGGCGGCATGGATGTCCGACGGAATCTCGAAGCCCGCGCCATCCCCCAGGTCGGTGCAAATGCCGACCCCCGAGCGAAGCTCCGCCATCTGCGCGCGCTCGCTGTAAGGCCAGCGCATCCGGGCGCGATCTTCCTCGCGGACCTGCTCGGTATACGCCTCGAACTCCTCGAGCGCCTCCAGGAACAAGCGGACGTTGAAGAACGCGGTTTCGTCGATCTTCCCGCCGTCGCTCAGAAGCCCGGGGTACTTGACGAGCTCACGGGCCCAGTCCCGGAAGAAGTCGAGGAAGGTCTCTCCCATCCAACGGGACTTGTCTTCCATGTCGTAAACGACCGCGCCGCTGGGAAGGTAGGCCGGATCGTCATAGAAGAGCGCGAACGCGTGGAAGTCCCCGAGGAACATGATCAGGGCCTCCGGCGGGAAGGCCGGAGCGACGAAGTGCATCCGCGGATCGAATCCCTCCTTGAGCGGCCGCTGGAAAGCGCGCTCCGAATAAAGGCTGAGCACCCCCGAGGACACCGTAGAAGGGCCGATGCCGAGGCGCTGGGCTGGTGCCCGCCACTCATACGGAGAGAGGCTCGAGAAAAAAGCCCAGGTCAGCGCCGCATGCTTGGGCAGGAGAAGTCCGTAGGTCTGCTCGACCCGGGCCGCCACCTCCGCGTGGCGAGCCATGCATTGGTCGACGGCTTCGGCGCGCCGGCGCTGGGCGTCTTCTTTGCCCTTGGGCCGCGCCTTCTGCAGGTAGGCCTGGTAGCCCTCCTCGGTCTTCTCGAGGAACGTCCGGTCGTCCTCGTCCTCGGGACGAGGCGTCAGGAACGCCCGCTCGAAATCGTCCGCCGTCACGTTCGCCGGATCGTCGAACGCCTCCTCACGCGCCACGCCGGGGTCGTGCTCGAGGGAGGGGAACGCCCGCTGGAAGCCCTCCAGATAGGCCACCCAGCGCTCCTCGGTGAGCTTCGTCAGGTCGTACGTCCTCGCAAACTCCATGACGTCGGAGATGCTGCCATCGGGCATTCTTATCACGAGCATGTAGGTCAGGGTGAGGGTATCGCCTTCGATCTCGATGTCGTCGGATGGCGACTTGTCTTGATAAAAAAGGCTCCTCAGCCCGAAGGTGACCCCGTCGTGCTCGAACGGGAAGAACCGCAAGGCAATCTCTTCGATCTGGTGGGCAGTGAGCATGGTCTTCGGGTGGGAGGTGGAGCGAAGGGGCCGGGGTCGGTCCGCGGGTTATGACGACGCGTGGCGTAGGTAAGACAAACTGCTCCCGAACGTCAAGAACAGCCTTGCGCAAAGGCTGCAGCCGGGCTGAAAGGCTTGGGCTCCGGGGTGAGGTTCAGGCGTCCTTTTTGCGCGGGAGCGTCTGCTCGTCGATCAGGCAATCGTAGATCGTGGCCTCACCTGCCCATTTCGACGGGTGTTGAACGTCCGGCACCACGACATGACCGATTTCGGGCGGCATGAGCTCATACCCGGGATACGCGACTGCGATCTCCTGTGCGATCCCATCCGCATAGGGTTGCTCCTCGGGTGTGAGCTCGATGCGCCGCTCCGCCGGTGGGAAGAGATTGCCGTGACCGTCCGGCTCGTCGAGCCAGAGATAGCGGTAGCTATGGAGGACGTAGTAGGGTACGAGAAAGCTCACCCCGAAGGCGAGCGAGTGAACACCAACGTCCCGGGCGAGCGTGGGGAGACGGATGCCCCACACGTGAGCCCCGCTGGGTCCTGCCCCCCAAAAATGCGGGAACGCGTTCTCCACGTCGCATTCCGGGAACCGGTCCCGGAGGTGGCGGAGCAGGCCGCGCCAGACCTCGTATTCCGCGCCTGTGATGGCCTGTCTGCGCCGTTCGACGAGCCGTCGATGTTCCGCCGTCCGACTGTACTCGCGCTCGACGGGCGAGATGCCGATTCCTGGATAGTACTGGCGAGCGAGTTCGATCAACTCGGCGGGCGAGTGCTTCATTGTGCGCGTACTCTAGCGCCGAGCCTATCATCTGCGACTGAACTTCGGTCGCGAACTCCGAGCAGAAGAGCGCCCGCAGCCACTGTGGACGCCTATGCATCACCACCCGAGACGCGTTGGTCGCGGCTGCAGCGGTCAGCAGCGCTGCCTGTTGCGAAAAGTGCAGGTGAGAAATGCACCAATCCCCACGAACGCACTTCCAGCCTCCGCGACCTCTTCCGCCGCCCCCTCGACGTCCTCCGGTGCCGCCTGCGCAATCACAGAAACCGCCGCACAAACGGCGGCGACCATCCACGCAAACCAGCGCTTGCCACCTCGACCCATGTCTCCCCCTCCCCGGCAAAGCCTGTCGGGCACGCAGGGCTACATGGGTTCGCTCGGCGTCGCGTCGATGAGATGATCGGATCGGACGGCCGTGTAGCCTTAAAGGGCCGGCGTGCGGTTCAGGCGTCCTTTTGCGCGGAATCCATGGGTCGTCGTTCAAACAAGAGCGCGTAGCCTCCGACGTCCTTGGGGAGCGTAGAAAGCCATAGACCGGCCGCAGCAGAGGACCCTTGACGTGCTTCCGACGGGCGTGCGGCCGGGCGCGGGCTCTGGCTGCGTGATCTAGCATCGCCGACCGGAGCATGGTACAGGGCACGAATGAGTCTGAAAGACGTTCTGAAACAGCGCGGAAAGGAAAAGGCCGTCGACCTCGAGGAATTCGAGAAGGTCGTGACAACGCTGATGCGCGACATCCGTAAGTGGGTGGAGGGGTTGCCGTTCGAGCTGATGGAGTGGAGCGTGCTCGTGCAGCATGCCGACAAACGTCTCAATCTACCGGCGATAACAATCCACTTCGAGGACGACCAGGTGACCGTGCAGCCGCGGTCGTTTCTGGCGGGGCGACGACCCCAAGTCGAGGTTAGCTCGGGCGCGCGCGCCGCCCTCTTGGAATATGTCGGCGCGTCCGGATGGATGTATTCTTGGGAGGGGGTTCACGGTCCGCTCACGTCTCTGACCGAGGAAACCTTCCGCGACGGAGTCCTCGCGGAGCTTCTACGATGAATCGCCTCGTGAAGGCCAAAGAATGGTACGATGCTCAGCTCTCCCGGTTGAAACACATTCAGGAGCTCAGTGAGGAGCACGACCAGGAGACTTCCTTGCGACCGTTACTTGGCGACCTGTTGCGTCTCAAGAAGGGCGACCGGAAGGTACGGCTCAAGGAGGAGCGCGAGGATCTGTATCGAGTAGCTCTCATGCGACTGTTTGCAGGGTTCGAGGCGGACTTCAAGGAGGGCTTCTTCGAGTACATTGCCAAGCGCAGCGGGATGTCGAATAAGCAAGTCGCAGAAACGCTGCCGGACGCGATCTCAACTTGGCTCGTGATGTATCGCGTCCTTGAACCGCAGAGCTTCTCGGAATCGTTGTTGGGTCAGATCCATCGAATCCGTGACGAGCGTAATCGACTGGCACACGGAGGGTTCCACCAAGCTCTCGCCCATACCTCTCCCGACGAGGCATATGGCGCGCTCAGGCAGCCACTCGAAACCCTTGCCGCCAAACGATGATCCCCGCAGACCGTCACTCGTCTGGTAACCCCTGACAGCAGAAGACCCTCGGATCGACGCCCTTCACCTCTCCCACGTGCTCCCCGCCCTTCGGTTCGCACGTCCCGGGCTCGTTGACGGTCCACTTCGCCGACATCGACCCCAGGGCGAAGGAAGCTGCGCCGAAGTTGATGCAACTCCCGTCCAGAGCCGGGACGTTCTCGAACAGCGACATCGGCACACCGCCGCATGTCGAGTCCTGGAACGCCGACAGGGTCGCGCTGCATTTTGCTCCCGAAGGCTCCCCGCATTCGCAGGGAGAGCAACCGACCTTCCCGGTGGTCCCACGATAGAACAGGAACCGCTCGGGGAACGCCTCGGGACATTGCGGCAGGTTCGCCTCATCGACCGGCAGCGTATATTGCACACATTGCCTGAACTCGGGCGGAGGTGGCTCGGTGCTCGGCAGGCACGTCTCGCTCGTGGACTCGCAACGCCCTTCTGCCGTGCCATGACAGGCCTTCGCGTACTTCCCCCAGTAGATGCCGTTCGCGAACGATTTAGGCCCACCAGGCGGGCCAGGAGCGAAGCCCGGGGCCTTGGGGGCAGGGTCTCCGATCGGCTCGCATCCCGTCACGCTGGGAGCCGCCAGCTCGATCGACGAGAAGCTTCCCGAAGGGAGCACGGTGGGTGAGACGCACGAACCGTCCCAACCTTCCGGGCCTGAATACTCCGTTGGATTGACGCCCTGGCAGAAGCTCGCGGAATCGACGTTGATCGAGCTAGGCAGCGTGCAAGACGCGGGTCCGCACGAGCAAGCCGCACATTGCACATGCACCGACAGATCGGCGAACCCGGTATAGAACACGGTATCGGCTCGTCCGGGACAGTCGGGAGCATCTTCCTCCGTCCCCATCCACAGAAGGACGGCCTTCTCGCGGAAGTCTGACGTTCCCATCGGCACACACTGCCCGCCTCGCGTGACACACGACAGGGGTTCGAGCCCATTGCCGCCATCGCGAGGGAAGCAATCCCCGTGGATGTCGGCATCGGGGTTCGCGTCCGGTTTACAGCGGAATTCGAGCTCCCACGGTTCGGTTGTGCAGCCATGAACGGCCAGGATGGCGCCAAACGCGAGTGCTCCAACGATGCCGACCGTCCAGGATGCGCGATATCGATCGAAAATCATGCAAAACTTCCTCTTCGAGCTACTGTGAAATGGCAATAGTGACACCAGCCGAAGCCATGAACCTGCCACCACTCCAGACGGGGGTGGCGCTGTCGGACGTTCGGATCGAGATCGACGTTTGCCTGAGCATGGAGGAAACGTCTCCGAACAAGCGAACCGAGAACGGTCCAGCGATCTTGTAGCGAGCCCCGACGCCGATCCCGACGCCCGGGATCACCTCACTTTCCCTGTCAGGCAAGTAGAGCGAGGTGTCGGCCATCTCGTATTGTATCACGTTGAGGCTCACCAACACGCACGTATCCAGCCACTTCCACGATACGCAGGGACCACCTAACCCACTGAATAGGAATGCGTCGATCGGACGAGCCTCCACCGGCCCGACAGACCACACGCCCCGGACGCCAGCCATCACGGAGAAGGCTTCTCGACGATACCAGCCAGCAAGCGAAGCACCCATCGCTGGAGACGGTAGAGCCCCCACAACCAGTGTGGCTCCGCCCTCGGCACTGAACAGGCCACGACCTTTCGGTGTGCTCGCAGGGTCCACCTTCTCGTGGGCCACGTTCTCGTGAACAACCACTCGTCGTTCTTTCGGCTCCTTCTCGATCGTGATGACTTGCGGCTGAGCCTGGGCAGGCTCGGGAAACTCGAGTTGTAGGAGCATCGACTTCCCGCCGACGCATTCTGCGGTCTGCTTCAGGTCTTCTCGGCCCGGGAGTGTCGCAGTGATCTTCGTCTCACCAGGCGAAATGAACGTCCAAAACGCACCTTCGCTTCGAACACGCTTGTCGCTTCCGATCGACACCATGGCGTCAACATCGTTGACCATGACGTCGAGCCGACAGACGCGTCGGCGCACGCGTTCGTACGCCTCGAAGAATTGCCTACGTTCGGCGGACGAGATCCCGGCCGCCTCCGATACGGCAACTTGCAGTGCAAATGCCATTTCGAGATCGGTTCGTGGATCCGGCAGGAACATCGAGAGGACGAGACCGAGGCGCCCGGACAGGCGAGGATCATGCTTCATCGAGAGGGCTTCCGAATACGCATCGGCAGCCTCGTTCAGCCGGCCCGCTTCGAGGGCTCGATCTCCCACGGCAACGCGCGACTTGAATCGTTCCTCCGCTTCGGGGCTCAACTTGCGATGCCGGCTAGCGCGCGAGGGTTTGGGTTCGTTCGGCGGAGCAGAAGACGTCTCGGGTTCCGCCGCCATCGTGGACGCCGAAAGCGTGACCAGAAGCAGCAGAGTCGCGAGTGAGAAAGAACGAACCACGGGACGAGCATCCTACATACTCGGACGAACCCTCGTCAAGGGGGGGTTGTGTACGGACGAACCTGACGACCCGGCTTTTGGCGTCACCGTCTGTAAAAGCGCCTGGGCGCAGCGGCCCGCCGCCTGAACCGTCGCTACCGGAGATCCTGCGGCGACGGATTCAAAGGCTTGCTGCGCCCTGAGATGCGCGCGGTGCGGAGCGACGGTGCGGACGCTCGTGCCGATATGAATGTTTGGGTAGAAGTGGCAGAGTCGTGCTAGGTGAGGTTCAGCCGTGCTGTTTGCGCGGAATCCAATGAGCGTTGAGCAAGCAATCGTAGATCGTCGCCGCACCCGGCACCCGATTCTCATGCTGCAAGTCTGGGACGATCCGGTACCCGATATCGGGCGGCATGAGCTCGTATTCCGGGAACGTGGCTACGATTTCCTGCACGAGCCTCTCCGCGTACGGTTGTTCCTCTGGCGTGAGGTCGAAGCGCTCCTCCCATGGCGTCGAGAGCCGGAAGCCAAACGAGTCGATCTCGTCGCGCCAATGGAATCCGCCGCTGTGGAGCACGTAGTAGGGCGCGAGAAAGCTCACGTGAAAGGTCATCGCGTGGCCTCCGACCTCCTTTGCGATCGTCGGAAGCCAGATATCGGCCGCGTGACAGGCACCCTCTGAAACCTTGGCCAGATACATGACCTTGTTCGCAACGCCGCACTCAGGCAATCGCTGGCCGAGTCGGTCGAGGAAGCTCCGCCATGACAGGTAGCTGGCAACGGCTTGCTGGCGGCGTTCCGTCAACCGTCGGATCTCCGCGGTCTCCCTGTACTCCGGTTGGTAGGGGTAGATGCCCAGAGGAGGATAAAACTGGCGAGCGAGCTCGATCAACTCCTCCGGCGAGTGTCTCATTGTGCGTTTACTCTAGGTCCGAGCCTCGTCATCCGCATGTTCAGCTGCGCTTCCAACTCGGTCGCAAAGGCTGGGCAGTAGGTCGCGCGCAGCCAGTTCGTTTGCCTATGCATCACGATGCTGGACGCGCACGAGGTCGACGACCTTGCCCACATGATCGACGACCTCGTGCGCGAGATGCGCCCACCTCGCGCACGGGTAGTGGTCGCGATTCGAGGCGGTCGCGACCACTACCAACCACCAGGTGGGCCGGTCGCGACCACTACCCGCGCACGAGGTCGACGACCTTGCCCGCGTGGTCCCGGATCTTGCTCACGTGATGGATCGACCTCGCCCACGTGATCGACGACCCCGCCCGCGTGGTCCCGGACCTCGCCCACGTGGTCGACGACCTCGCCCGCGTGGTCCCGGATCTCGCCCGCGACATGCCCCACCTCGCGCACGTGCTCGACGACCTCGCCCGCGTGGTCCCGGATCTCGCCCGCGACATGCCCCACTTCGCGCACGTGCTCGACGACCTCGCCCGCGAGATCCCCCCACTTCGCGCACGTGCTCGACGACCTCGCCCGCAAGCAAGATTCCGTCTCTTGCAAACAAATCCACCATGCGCATCCTCCGCACCGTCCTCGCGCTGTTGCGCGTGGAGCCGCAATGCACCCATTCCCCCCGTCTCGGGGAGGAGATCCCACCATGCCGAATTCTTTGGAGCCCGTCCCGCTCGACGTCCTCGTCCATGATTGCACCGCGCTCGCGCCCTTCCTCGCCGACCTGTCCGAAGGCGCCCGCCGGGGCATGCGCTCGGAGCAGGAAGGCTTTCCCGAGGTCGTCTCCGAGATCCTCACGAACCAGGCCATCCTCGGCGACAAGGCCGGCATCACGAAGTCCGACATCGAGGCCTTTCACGAATCGAACCAGCGCGTCACGATGATCGACGCACGCTTGCCCGCGATCAAGAAGCTGGTCGAGATGATGGAGGAGACGCGGGCCCTCGAAGACGACAAGCGGCAGCGGCTGGTCTACGCGTTCGCCGATTCCATCGAGCGCCGCGCCAAGACGACGGGCGACAAGACCCTGCTCGCGAAATACGAAAGGACGCGCAAGTATCGCTCGGCGATCGCGATGAAGGGGGTCAAGACGCGATCGAAGAGCGCCAAGGCCGCGGAGGCCGAGGGCGCAAAGGAGGGGCAGCGCTGAAGCGCACCCCTCGCACGCCGCACGGATGCAGCGCCCCCGATTGAAAGGACCTGTAAGGACACGATCGCGCCGCCGGGTGATATCGATCCTTTCGAGAGAGGTTCATCCGACCTCGAAGGAGAATGCCCCATGGCTCACGACGTGGAAGCAATCAAGGGACCTTACGGCTCGATCGGCTGGGTGCGATGCAAATCGTGCGGATGGAGCGGCGCCGGCGGCGATCAGCCCCCGAGATGCCCGCCGGCCGCCGCCACGAACCCGCCTCCGGGCACGATCGATCCCGTCGATCCGCTCGAACCCGAGCCGGTGAAAGAGCCCACGCCTTGACGGCGCCTCAATCGACGACGCGCACCACCGCCTTCGGCGCCAGCCGATAGCCGTCCTCGAATCGCTCGATCACCTCACGCAGCCCGAAATGCCGCAGCCGCGTGAGCGCTACATAAACGCGGTTCGCGCCCACCTCGAAGCTCGGCCGCTCGCCGGGCCACCCCGCTTCGAGTAGCTCCCACATCGTGAGCGGCTCGCCCGACCCCGCCTTTTGCTTCTCCACGAGCGCGAGCAAAATGCGCCGCTGCGCCCGGCCGAGCCGCCGCCGCTCTCCATCCGATCCTGCCACCCAGGCCGCGTCCTCTCCGAGCGTGAGCATGAGCTCCGCGCCGGTCCGCGCCCCGCCCCGCCCGATCAGCGCGGCGACGTGCGCCTCGAACGCCTCCGGCTCCGGCACGGCGCCCACGCAGGCGCGGATGCGGTCGGCCACCTCGATCGCCTCCTCCATGCTCGCCCGGAGCGCCGGCAGCTCGCCGAGCACGCGTTGCTCCACCCAGCGCAGGCAATCGACGAGCTCCGCGTCCGACGGCTGGAGCTCGCCCCGCACGATGCGACCCACGGCGTCCGAGATGTCCACGTAAGGCATCAACGAGCGCATGAAGAGCACGAGCGCCACGTAATCGCCCATCGGCGACGCGCTCCCCTGCATCGCGAGCTCGGGCGCCTGATACGGCGCGAGGGTGCCGTCGCTCGTCCCGTCGTCCTTCTCGACCGGAAAGTTCCTGCCGAATCCCACGAGGAAGAAGCGGCCCTCGGCGTTGAACAGCACATTGCCTGTAGAAATGCGGCCGAGGCAGATCGGCCCGCCCGTGCGCGGATCACGCTGCGCGTGCGCGGCCTGCATCGCCGTGCGTAGCCCCACGATGAACCCGTCGGCCGCGCCATAGGGGATTTTTTGCGCAGAATCGGCCATCGCCCGCACCACGTCCTGACCGTCGACCACCGCATCGCAGGCGAGCTCGAGGAATGGCGTCCCCTGCGCCTCACCACGAAAGGCAACCTTCGGGATCCGCGGGTGGTCGAGCATCGTGTGCGCGCGCTCCACCTCGGCGAGCGCCTCGCCGATGCGCCTCGGATTCGCCGATGCTCCGGGGAGCACCAGCGTGCAGCGCCGGCCGTCGTCCGCGCGCCTCGCCGCGACGACGTTGTACGCGCTGCGCGATCGAATGGGCACCGGATCGACGTAGCGCTCGAGGAACGAGGGCACGCTCGTGGATACCACATCCACGCAGATCGAGCGACGCCGCCGCGAGCCGCGTCGCAGTTTACGCTTGTCTTCCAGGAAAGGGCCGCTTTAGAGTCATGGCCCCCCAGGAGGCGGCTTTCATGCCGATTCTCGAACTTTCGTTCGCGTGTGGAGAGACGTCCTTGTCCGTGCGCCACTTCGCGGTGCACGAGGCCGTCTCGAGCTTGTTCACCGTGTCGGTGATGGCTCGGTCCGAGAGCCCCGGCATCGACCTCGAGGCGATCATCGGCAAGCCAGCGAGCCTGCGCGTCGTGAGCGGCTGGCTCTACGCGCGCCTCGGCGGCGCTCGGCTCTGGTCGGGCATCGTCAACGCGATCGAGCAGGTGCACGCCGTCCAGCCCGGGGGACAGGGCAAGGAGCTCTCCACCTATTCGCTCACGATCGTCCCCACGTTGTGGCTGCTCACCCAGCGCCGCAACTACAAGATCTTCCAGCACCTCTCGATCCCCGACATCGTCGATCGGGTCCTCGACGAGTGGAACCTCGAGCGCACCTGGAACGTCGATCGCGGCCGTTATCCCAAGCTCGAGTACAAGGTCCAGTACGGCGAGAGCGACTTCGCGTTCGTGAGCCGCCTGCTCGAAGAAGCGGGCATCTCGTACACGTTCCCCGACGACGACGCGAAGGGCTCGAGGCTCACGCTCGGCGACAGCCTCGAAGCGAACCCGCTCCGCCCGGGACCGGCGCTTCCGTACGTCGACAACCCGAACCGCGAGTCCGAGAAAGAGTACGTCTCCAAGGTCCGGCTCTCGCAGGCCGTGCGCCCCGGCGCGCACGTGATTCGCGACTACGATTTCCGCAACCCGAGCTACGCCCTCTTCGGCGACGCCCAGAACGCCGAGGGCAACGAGGCGAAGTACGAGCAGTACCATTACCAGCCCGGCGCCACGCTGATCGAAGGCGGCAAGGGCGGCGGCACGCCCGCCGCGGACGACAAGGGCACGGCGCGGTACGTCGAGTCGCACGGCAAGGATCGCGCGGGCCGGATGCTCGGCGGGGCGCGGAGCGACAGGCGCGCGGCCTCGTTCGAGACGAACACGATCGACCTCTGGCCGGGCCAGGTCTTCCGCATCGACAAGCACCCGCACGCGCTGCTCGGCGACGAGACGCGCTTGCTCGTGACGCGCTTCTCCGTCGAGGGCACGCCGGGCGAGGAGTGGCACATGTCGGGGCAAGCCGTGTTCACGGACGCGCCCTACAGGCCGCAGCAGAAGACGCCGAAGCCCAAGGTCGAGGGCGTGCAGAGCGCGCGCGTCGTCGGGTCTTCGGGGCAGGAGATCCACACCGACGAGTTCGGCCGCGTGCGCGTGCAGTTTCCCTGGGATCGCGACGGCCAGAACGACGACGACAGCTCGTGCTGGATCCGCGTGAGCCAGGGCTGGGCGGGCACGGGGTACGGCATGATCGTGATCCCGCGCGTCGGGCAGGAGGTCCTCGTCGGCTTCCTCGACGGTGATCCGGATCAGCCGATCGTCGTGGGCCGCGTCTACAACGCGAAGCAGGCCGTGCCGTACAAGCTGCCGGACAACAAGACGCGCTCGGCGTGGAAGACGAACACCTCGCAGGGCGGCGACGGCTTCAACGAGATCATGTTCGAGGATCTCAAGGATCAGGAGCTCGTCTGGGAGCACGCGCAGAAGAACCGGCGCAGGCTCGTCAAGAACGACGAGACGATCACGATCGGCCACGATCGGCAGAAGCTCGTGCAGAACGACGAGCAGGAAAAGACGCTCGGCAACCTCAAGGTCTACGTCGGCAAGGACCAGGACATCGTCGTCAAGCAGGACAAACGCGAGCGCGTCGAGGGCGACGATCACCTGGCCGTCTGGGGCAAGCAGAGCACGGCCATCGAAGGCAACCGCTCGTTCGTGGTGAAGGGCGACCGGCACGAGGTCGTCGGCAAGAACCACGCGCTCGCGGTCGTGCAGGACATCCACGTCGCGGCCGGATCGGCGATCGTCATCGAGGCGGCCAGCGATCTCACGCTGAAGGGCCCCGGCGGGTTCATCCGCATCGATTCGGCCGGCGTCACGATCCGCGGCAAGAAGGTCTGGATCAACAGCGGCGGCGCGCCCGGCGAAGGCCGCGGCGCCTCGCCCGACGCGCCGGCCGAGGCGATCGAGGCGGTCGTGGACGACGTGAGCAAGACCCTGATCGGGCAATAGGAAGGAGCCGGGCGATGCCTCCTGCCGCGCGCATCACGGATCGACACGTCTGCGGGATTCATCCGCCGAACGTCATCGTGGAGGGCGAGGACACGGTCATCGTCGGCTTCCAGCCGCAGGCCCGCGTCAGCGACGCCGAGGCGTGCGGCGCCGCCATCTCCGCCGGCGAGCCCACCGTCATCATCGGCGGGAAGGACGCCGCGCGGAAAGGCGACCCCACGAACCACGGTGGAACGATCGCGTCGGGGTGCCCGACCGTCATCATCGGCTCCAATCCGATGGCCGTCCTCCAGACGGACAAACCTTTCTGCGAGGACTGCGCCAGGAAGGCGGCCGAGCGCGCCGCGCGGCAGAAGGCCGGGAGGGACGGGTCGTGACCGAGCCTCGGCTCATCGTCGAGGTGCGTTATGGCAAGCTCGCCGGCACGAAGACCGTGATCGAGGCCGGCCGCGGCTTGCGCGTGGGCCGGACCGACCTCGCCGACCTCGTCATCGCGCACGACATGCAGATGTCGGGCACGCACTTCGAGCTGCAATGGGACGGCGCGCGCTGCGCCTTGCGCGACCTCCACAGCCAGAGCGGCACGCGCCTCGGCGGCCAGGCTGTCGCGCTGGGCGAGGTCCCGCACGGCGGCTGGATTCAGGCGGGCGAGACCGATTTCATGGTCTACGTCGAGGGCAAGACGGATCCGCCTTCGGACTTCCTCGAAGACGACGCGCTCGCGCGGGAACAGGCGCGTGTCCTCGCGGCCGAGCAGGCGCTCTTCTCGTTGCGCTCGATCGCCGGGGACAAGCCTCTGTACGCCGTCCTCGACATGGCGCGGGATCGGCGCATCCTCGCCCTTGTCCGCGAGCACGTCGAGCCGCACCGCTCCCTTTACGACGGCCCGCAGGGCGAGACGTTCGAGGACGTCGCGCCGTACCTCGTGGGCCCGATGCGCCGCGACTCGGCGCTGCTCGATCGCCTCGTGCGCGAGGGCTTCGGCAAGCGCTGGGGCATCTACTGCACGAGCGACGAGAAATTCGTCGAGGTGCGCCGCCATTTCCGGCGCTTCTTGATGGTCGAGCTCGACGAGACCGGGGAGCAGGTCTACTTCCGCTTCTACGACCCCGGGGTCGCGCGGGTCTTCTGGCCGACGTGTAATGCCGCGCAACGGACCGAGCTTCACGGCACGCTCGGGGATATCTTCGTCGAGGGCAAGGACCTCTCTCTCCTCCGCCTGCCACGCTGACGTACTGGGAGCTTTACGATGGCCATCCTGGATCTGAAGGTCGCCGGAGAACACGAGCTCTTCGTCCGTCATTTCTCCATGGATGAGGGCGTCTCGGAGCTCTTCACGGTCACGCTGCTCGTCCGCTCGCGCGACCATAGCCTCGACTTCTCCTCCATCGTCGGAAAACCCGCCTCCTTCCGCGTGCAGGCCGGCTACGAGCACGTCGCGGGCGGCGGCACGCGCGGGCTCGCGGGCATCGTCTCCTACGCGGAGCAGGTCGAAGCCTTGCAGGAGGTCAGCGCCGAGGACGGCCTCTCCACCTACGTCCTCTGCATCGTCCCCGACCTCTGGCTTTTGACCCAGCGCCGCGGCAATCGCATCTTCCAGCACCTCTCGATACCCGACATCGTGAAGCGTGTCCTCGGCGAATTCGGGATCGGCGGCGACTGGCGCGTCGACGGCGGCGCGTATCCGAAGCTCGAGTTCAAGGTCCAGTACGCCGAGACCGATTACGACTTCGTCTCGCGCCTGCTCGAAGAGGCCGGCATCGCGTTCGTCTTCGAGGACGGCGGCCGGCTCGTCTTCAGCGACGCGCTCGAAGCGGGCCCGAAGCGCAAAGGCCCGCCGATTCCGTACGTCGACAACCCGAGCACCGCAGCCGAAAAAGAATACGTCAAGAACGTCGGCATCGGCCGCGCCGTGCGTCCCGGCTCCGTCGTTTACCGCGATTACGACCCGCGCCACCCCGAGCTCGGGCTCGACGCGCACGCCTCGCCGCACACCGGCGTGGAGAAACCCTTCGAGCAGTACCATTACGACGCCGGCGCCTTCCTCGTCGAGACGGGCAAGGCCGGCTTCACGCCCGTCGCCGACGACAAGGGGTTTGCCCGGCACGACCACGGCTACGGCTACGACCTCGCCCGCCGCACGCTCGAAGCGGCGCGCGCCGATCACCGCGACGTCACCGTCGAGGGCAACACGCTCGACCTCTCGCCCGGCGTCGTCTTCTCGATCGCGCGCCACCCGCACCCGGAGCTCTCCGAGGGCCGCTCGCTCTTCGTCGTCGAGAGCAAGCTCTCCGGCTCCGACACGGGCGAGTTCGAGATGAGCGCGCGCGCCTTCTTCACGGATTACAAGTACCGCCCGCCGAAGAAGACCCCGAAGCCGCTCATCCACGGCGTGCAGAGCGCGACCGTCGTCGGCCCCGCGGGCCAGGAGATCCACACCGACGAATACGGCCGCGTCCGCGTCCAGTTCCCCTGGGATCGCGAGGGCAAGCGCGACGACGACAGCTCCTGCTGGATCCGCGTGAACCAGGGCTGGGGCGGGCTCGGCTATGGAATGCTGAACCTCCCGCGCATCGGCCAGGAGGTGCTCGTCGTCTTCCTCGAAGGCGACCCCGACCAGCCCGAGGTGACGGGCCGCGTCTTCAATGCCATCCAGCAGGTCCCGTACAAGCTGCCGCAGCACAAGACGCGCAGCACGTGGAAGAGCGACACCTCGCTCGGCGGCGGCGGCTTCAACGAGATCATGTTCGAGGACCTCGCCGAGAAGGAGCTCGTCTGGCAGCAGGCGCAAAAAGACCGCCGGCGCAAGGTCGAAAATGACGAGTTCGCGACGATCGTTCACGACCGTACGAAGCTCGTGAAGAACGACGAGCACGAGCGTATCGAGGGCAACCAAAAGCTTTGGGTCGGTAAGAATCTCGATGCGGTCACGAAAACGAACAAGCACGAGTGGATCGAGAAAAACGCTCACGCCGTGGTGAAAGGCAGCCGACGTGAGGAGGTCACGGGCAAGCATTCACTGACGGTGAAAAAAGACCTTCAGGAGAAGGTCAATGGAAGCCTCGCGTTGCGCGCGGGGAGCGACGTGCACCACGTGGCCGGCGAAAACTGGGTCGGCGAGGGCGGCGGCGACGCGACCGTGAAGGGGCCCGGCGGCTTCCTCCGTATTGATGGCGGCGGCGTTACCATTTCGGGCACGATGGTGTGGATCAACGAGCGCGGATCACCCGGCAAGGGCCGCGGCGCGAAGGCCGAGGCGCCCGCGTTCGGCGAACAGACGGGCCCCAAGCTCGATGAGGGCCTCGGCGAAGGGTCCGGCCAGCTCGGCGACGAAGAAGAGGCGAGCTGCCAGCATTGACGCAGAGCGAAACGCATTTTGCGCCCATTTTGATCTTGAGCCCGACCGCGAAGCCGGTTTAGGGTGCCTCTGCCAAAATTCGGACAGTACGCGCATTGGTCCTGGCGGTCACGTCACGTCGAGGAGGCGGCTTCCATGCCGATCTTGGAGCTATCGTTCGCTAGTGGTGAGACGTCGTTGTCGGTGCGCCACTTCTCGGTGCAAGAGAGCGTCTCGAGCTTGTTCAGCGTGAACGTGATGGCGCGTTCGGAGAGCCCTTCGATCGATCTCGAAGCGATCGTCGGGCAGCCGGCGAGCCTCCGTGTCGTGAGCGGCTGGCAGTACGCGCGCCTCGGCGGCGCGCGGCTCTGGACGGGCGTGGTGAGCTCGATCGAGCAAGTGCACGCGGTGCAGCCGGGCGGCCAGGGCAAGGAGCTGTCGACGTATTCGCTCCGCATCGTGCCGACCTTGTGGCTGCTCACGCAGCGGCGCGGGTATCGCATCTACCAGCACCTCTCGATCCCCGACATCGTCGATCGTCTGCTCGGCGAGTGGAGCGTCGAGTCGAAGTGGGAGATCGATCGGGGCCGGTACCCGAAGCTCGAGTACAAGGTTCAGTACGGCGAGACCGATTTCGCCTTCGTGAGCCGCCTGCTCGAAGAGGCGGGCATCTCGTACACGTTCCCGGACGACGACGCGAAGGGCTCGAAGCTCACGCTGAGCGATCGCCTCGAAGCGAACCCCGCGCGGCCCGGCGGCGCCCTGCCCTACGTGGACAACCCGAACCGCGAGTCCGAGAAGGAGTACCTCTCGAAGGTCCGCCTCACGCACATCGTCCGGCCCGGCGCGCACACGATTCGCGACTACGATTTCCGCAACCCGATGTTCGCGCTCTTCGGCGAGTCACCGAAGGCCGAGGGGCCCGAGGCAAAGTACGAGCAGTATCATTACCAGCCGGGCGCCACGCTCGTCGAGAACGGCAAGGGCGGCGGCGGCACGCCGACCGCGGACGACAAGGGCACGGCGCGGTACGATCAAGGGTTCGGCAAGGACCGCGCGGATCGCATGCTCGGCGGCACGCGCGCGGACAAGCGCACGATCGCGTTCGAGACGAACACGATCGATCTCTGGCCGGGGCAAATCTTCTCCGTCGACAAACACCCGCACGCCGAGCTCGGCGACGACAAACGCCTGCTCGTGACGGAGTTCTCGGTCGAGGGCACGCCGGGCGAGGAGTGGACGATGTCGGGCCAAGCCGCGTTCACGGACGCGCCTTACCGGCCGCAGCAGAAGACGACGAAGCCGAAGGTCGAGGGCGTGCAGAGCGCGGTCGTGGTGGGCCCCGCGGGCCAGGAGATCCACACCGACGAGTTCGGCCGCGTGCGCGTGCAGTTCCCCTGGGATCGCGAAGGGAAAAACGACGACAATAGCTCCTGCTGGATCCGCGTGAGCCAGGGCTGGGCGGGCACGGGGTACGGCATGATCGTGATCCCGCGCATCGGGCACGAGGTGATGGTCGGCTTCCTCGACGGTGATCCGGATCAGCCGATCATCGTGGGCCGCGTCTACAACGCGAAGCAGGCGGTGCCGTACAAGCTGCCGGACAACAAGACGCGCTCGACGTGGAAGAGCGACACCTCGCTCGGCGGCAACGGCTTCAACGAGATCATGTTCGAGGATCTCAAAGGCCAGGAGCTCGTCTGGGAGCAGGCGCAGAAGAACCGGCGCAGGCTCGTCAAGAACGACGAGACGATCACGATCGGCCACGATCGGCAGAAGCTCGTCTCGAACGACGAACAAGACAAGACGATCGGTTACGTAAAAGTGTTCGTCGGCAAGGACCAGGACATCGTCATCAAGCAGGACAAACGCGAGCGCGTCGAGGGCAACAGCCACCTGCACGTGCAGGGCAAGCGCAACCAGCGCATCGAGGGCAATCAGTCGCTCGAGGTGAAGGGCGATCGGCACGAGCTCATCGGCGAGAACCACGCGCTCGCGGTGTCGAAGGAGCTGCACATCAAGGCGGGGACGGCGCTCGTGATCGAGGCCGAGGATCTCACGCTGAAGGGCCCGGGCGGCTTCATCCGGATCGACGGCAGCGGCGTCACGATCCGCGGCACGAAGGTCTACATCAACAGCGGCGGCGCAGCGGGCCAGGGCTCGGGCGCGTCGCCGGAGAAGCCGGACGCGGCGATCGAGGCGGTCGTCGACGACGTGAGCAAGACGCTCATCGCGCAATAAAAGGAGCCACGAAGATGCCTCCTGCCGCACGAATCACGGATCGCCACAACTGCGGGATTCATCCGCCGAATGTCATCGTGGAGGGCGAGGGCACGGTCATCGTCGGCTTCCAGCCGCAGGCCCGCGTCGGCGACGCCGAGGCGTGCGGCGCCGCCATCTCCGCCGGCGAGCCCACCGTCATCATCGGCGGGAAGGACGCCGCGCGGAAAGGCGACCCCACGAACCACGGCGGCACGATCGCGTCGGGGTGCCCGACCGTCATCATCGGCTCCAATCCGATGGCCGTCCTCCAGACGGACAAACCTTTCTGCGAGGACTGCGCCAAGAAGGCGGCCGAGCGCGCCGCGCGGCAGAAGGCCGGGAGGGACGGGTCGTGACCGAGCCTCGGCTCATCGTCGAGGTGCGTTATGGCAAGCTCGCCGGCACGAAAAAGGCCGTCGAGGCGGGCCACGCGCTGAAGGTCGGCCGCACCGAGCTCGCGGACCTCGTCGTCGCGCACGACGGGCAGATGTCGGGCACGCATTTCGAGCTGCAATGGAACGGCGCGTCGTGCTTGCTGCGTGATCTCGGCAGCCAGGGCGGGACGCGCCTCGGCGGCCAGGCTGTCGCGCAGGGCGAAGTCCCGCACGGCGGCTGGATTCAGGCGGGCGAGACCGATTTCCTGGTGTACGTCGAGGGCAAGACGAAGCCGCCGCGGCGCAAGCGCGAACGTTCGCCCGAGGACGAAGAAGCGCGCGTCGAGGCGGCCGCGCGGGCGTGCGAGCGTTTGCGCGCGGAGGCGGCGAAGGTGCCGCTTTATGCCGTCGTCGACAGCGCGCGTGATCGCCGGATCCTCGAAGTGCTGCGCGAGGGCGTCGAGCCGCATCAATCGCTCTACGACGGCCTGCAGGGCGAGACGCTCGAAGACGTCGCGCCGTACCTCGTGGGCCCGTTCCGCAAGGATTCGGCGCTGCTCGACCGTCTCCTCGCCGAGGGCTTCGGCAACCGCTGGGGCATCTTCTGCACGAGCTACGACAAGTTCGTGGAGGTGCGGCGGCACTGGCGGCGCTTCTTGATGGTGACCCTCGAATCGACGAACGAGAAGGTCTACTTCCGGTTCTACGATCCGGGCGTGTTCCGCGTCTTCTGGCCGACCTGCAGCCCCGCGCAACGCCAGGAGTTCTCGGCCGGCATGGAGGAAATCTTCGTCGAGGAAGAGGACCTCTCGATCTCGGCGCTCGTAAGGCCTCACTGATTCGGAGTCAATGCCGTGGCAAACCTCGAGCTCTCCCTCGCCTCCGGTCAACGCGACCTCTACGTGCGGCGCTTTTCCGTCCGGGAATCCGTCTCGAACCTCTTTTCGATCCACCTCCTCGTCCGCTCGCCGGACCATAGCCTCGACCTCGGGGCCGCGGTCGGCCATCCCGCGGGCTTCCGCCTGCACGCAGGGTATGCCCACGTGCAGAGCGGCGCCCAGCGCACGTGGACGGGCATCGTGTCCCGCGCCGAGCAGGCGCACGCGCTGCAGGAGGTCACCGCCGAGGACGGGCTCTCGACGTACCACATCCACATCGTGCCGGAGCTCTGGCTGCTCACGCATCGCCAGGGCAATCGCATCTACCAGCAGCTCTCGATTCCGGACATCATCGATCGCCTCCTCGGCGAGTGGAACATCCGGCCGACCTGGCGTATCGAGCGCGACCGGTACCCGAAGCTCGACTACAAGGTCCAGTACCGGGAGACCGATTACGCCTTCATGTGCCGCCTCCTCGAAGAGGCGGGCATCGCGTATACCCTGAGCGAGCACCCCGAGCGCGGCACGACGCTCGTCTTCGGCGATCGCATCCAGACGAACACGCCCCGCTCCGGCCCGCCCATTCCGTACGTGGACAACCCGAACGAGGCGGCCGAGAAGGAGTTCATCAGCCGCGTGCGCTTCGGACGCGAGGTTCGCCCCGGCGCGGCGACGTTCCGCGATTACGATCCGCGCAAGCCCGATCTCACCCTCTTCGGCAAGGCCGAGCCGACGGCCGGCATCGAGGGCAAGCTCGAGCAATACCATTACGACGCGGGTTCGTTCCTCGTCGAGACGGGCAAGGCCGAGGGCACGCCGAACGCCGACGATCGAGGCTTCGCGCGTCACGATGGCAAGTACGGCACGGAGCTCTCGACGCGTGTCCTCGAAGCCGAGCGCACGGGCGAGCGGATGGTCTCCTTCGCGGCGAACACGTTCGACCTCGCGCCGGGCGTGATCTTCTCGATGGCGCGCCACCCGCATGCGGCGCTCCCCGAGAGCCGGCAGCTGCTCGTCGTCGGCGCCTCGCTCGAAGGCACGGACACCGGCGATTTCAACTTCTACGGCCACGCGTTCTTCGCCGAGGCGCCTTATCGTCCGGCAAGGCAAACGCCGAAGCCGCGCATCAACGGCTTGCAAAGCGCGACGGTCGTCGGGCCCTCGGGCCAGGAGATCCACGTCGACGAGTTCGGCCGGGTGCGCGTGCAATTCCACTGGGATCGCGAGGGGCAGAAGAACGAGCAGAGCTCGTGCTGGATCCGCGTGAGCCAGGGCTGGGGCGGCATGGGGTATGGCATGATCACCGTGCCCCGCATCGGCCAGGAGGTGCTGATTTCGTACCTCGAAGGCGACCCCGACCACCCGATCATCGTGGGGCGCGTCTACAACGCCGCCCAGCAGGTCCCGTACAAGCTGCCGCAGGACAAGACGCGCAGCACGTGGAAGAGCGATTCGTCGCTCGGCTCGGACGGGTTCAACGAGATCATGTTCGAGGATCTCGCGCAGAAAGAGCTCGTCTGGCAGCAGGCGCAGAAGGACCGCAACCGGAACGTCAACAACGACGAGTTCGCCACGATCGTCCACGACCGGCAGAAGCTCGTGAAGAACGACGAGTCCGAGCAGACCCTCGGCAATCGCAAGTTCTGGGTCGGCAAGGATTACGACGAGGTCACGAAGCAAAACAAGAACGAGACGTACAACAAAGACGTCCACCTCGTGGTGAAGGGCAGCCGGCGCGAGCGGATCGACGGCAAGCAATCCCTCACGGTGAAGAAGAGCCGCCACGAGAAGGTCGAGGGCAGGAGCGCGCTCCGGGCGGGCCAAGAGATTCACCACGTGGCCGGCGAGGAGTGGGTCGGCGAGGCGGGCGGCGCGGCCACGATCAAGGGCGCCGGCGGCTTCATCAATCTCGACGGCGCCGGCATCACCATCTGGGGCACGATGGTGTGGATCAACGAGCGCGGCGAGCCCGGCGACGGTAGCGGCTCGAAGCCCGAGGGGCCCTTCGACCCGCCCGCGCCCGAAGAGGCGGCCACGTCCGACGAAAGCCCGAATGATCACGCCCCGGACCAGTTTACCATCGATGATCCCGCCGACGGGGACGGGAGCCCGATCCCGGTATGAAGGTCGGGGAGCAGCAGCAGCAGCAGGTCGCGGGGACGGGCAATGGCGTGCAGCGGTGCGCCGTCGTCGTGGTGATCGATCCCGGGCACGGCGACTCGCACGACGAGAGCACCACCATCGATCCGGGGGCCGTCGGCGGCGGCCTCAACGAGAGCGACATCGTCCTCGATATCTCGAAGCTGCTCAAGGGCAAGCTCGCCGCGAAGACCGATCTCATCGAGTCGGTGCACCTGACCCGCGAGGGCAACGTCGACAATCCCTCGCAGCCAAAGCTCCTGTGGCGCCAGCAGGTCGCGGTGGCCAAGAAGTGTGACGTGTTCCTCAGCATTCACATGAACTCCTTCGAGAAGGCCTCGGCCAACGGCAAAGAGGTGTTCTACAACCACAAGTCGTCGAACAAGGCGGAGAGCGCGAAGTTCGCGAGCGCGCTGTATACGGAGTACAAGCTTCCGATCGCGTGGCGCCAGCCGCCCATCAAGACGTCGGGGCTCAGCGTGCTCGCGACGTACAAGTGGAAATCGACGAAGCTCGGCATCTATCGCGACTCCACCATCTTCCAATCGGTGAAGGCCGCCGCGTTGTTCGAGCTCGGCTTCATCTCCAATGACGCTGACCGAAAGGCCGTGATCGACAACAAAGACAACATCGCGGGCTGGCTCTGCGAGGGGATCTGCTCGTACGTGAGCGCCAACCGCGCCGCGCTCTGCGGCCCCTGACGAGGGCTCCGCTCCGAGGAGAGAAACAAAAATTCTCGGGCGAAAGCGAAGACGATCGCCCCGCCCAACAGTTCACGCTTCTTGATGGTTCGACGACATCGGAGGTTCGATTCCTCATGGCGACCGTATCCCCGGAGCAGCAACAGGCGCTCGCAGCGGAGCAGAGCGACGGCAGCGCCGTCCAGAAATGCGCCGTCATCGTGGTCATCGATCCCGGGCACGGAGACCGGCTCAAGAAGGGTTACCCCATCGACCCCGGCTGCGTCCATGGCGAGATCTACGAGAAGGACCTCGCGCTCGCCATCGGAAAGCTCCTGAAGCCGAAGCTCGAGGCGAAGACCAGCTGCGTCGAGTCGGTGCACCTGACGCGCGACGGCGATATCAGCGAGCTCCGGAGGAGGCTCCACTGGCGGACCAACATCGCCAAGGAGAAGAAGGCAAACATCTTCATCAGCCTCCACCTCGACGCGGCCGGCGCGTCGGCGACAGGCCAGTCGGTCTGCCATCACCCGAGCTTCAAGAACTCGGTCAAGCTCGCGACTGCGATCTCCGCGCGCGCCAAGGTGGTCAAGCCCAAGAAGGAGGGGCCCATCAGTCCCAGGAGCGATCTCCACGTGCTCAACAAGAACAATTTCGGCAAGGAGACGAAAGCCTCCGTGCTGATCGAGCTCGGGTTTATCTCGAACGACGCCGACCGCACGGCCTGCCAGACGAAGCAGAGCGAGAT
This sequence comes from Polyangium sp. 15x6, assembly GCF_029960785.1. GTDB lineage: Bacteria > Myxococcota_A > Polyangia > Polyangiales > Polyangiaceae > Polyangium. The sequence continues at coordinate 4,694 of NZ_JASBQE010000017.1, read as the reverse complement.
CGCGGCCGAGATCGCCGACGGCGTCGAGGATTTCATCCTCGCGAACAAGGCCATCTTCAGCGAGGACTCCAGCCTGCCGAAGAACGTGCCCATCCCGCGGCCCCGGCCGACCAATCTCTGAATTCGTTCACGAGCTGAGCCACGCCCCGGCGATCCCTTCGACCCGATCGGGCGAGAGGATCAGGCGGCCCGGCACCACGAGCTTCCAAGACGCGAGGCTCACCCGCGCCATGCCCGGGCCGGGGATGGGTAGAATTTGCAGCTCGGCGCCCTCGGCATTCCGGCGCAGGTCCACCTGCATCGCGCCGCCGCGGGCCGCCCGCATGGCCCCGAGCAGGTGACGAAAGACCGATCGTGACAAGGTACTCGGATCCGCCTCGATCACGATGGGCTCGATGTCGTGGAGGACGACCTCGACGTTGTGCATGGACGCCTCGGTCTGGAGCAATTCCAAAAGATCACGCACCAGCGCGTCGAGATGAACCGGACGCGACGCGGCGGGATCGTCCCACGCGAGCAATCTCCACAAGGCCGCGTGCTGCCGGAACCGTTCGAGGACCGTGGTCGCGAGCGCGAGGAGCTCGCGGGCGTGCGTCCATCGGTTGAAGGAGAGCTCCTCCGCGGCAAACTCCAGCCGAAGGCGCACGGCCGCCTGCACCTGGAGGATGTCCCCGAGCAGCCGATCGAGCGCCTCGGTGAGCTGCCCGCGCGCCACGAGCACCCGCTTCAAATCCTCCTCCAGCCGCGCAGCCAAGAGCTCCATTTCAATGCCGTGCGCGGCGCAGAGCATGATTTCGCGCAGCCGATGACCGACCTCGGGCCTGCGCACGGAGACGCTGAGCACGCCGGCCGTTGCCCCGGTGCCGTCGCGCAGCGGGGTCCCCTGGCAAGTGAACGCGTGAAACCCTTCGATGAAATGCTCCGGGCCGACGAGCTCCACGTATCCCTTTTCCGCGATCGCCGTGCCAATCCCGTTCGCCCCGCAAGCCGCCTCGTCGAGCAACGCGCCGGGACCGGGGAAAGGCTCGGGGCCATGGATCGTCCGCTCGTCGCCGAACACGTCGAGGACCACCGCCCGCGCGTCCCCCAGCATGGCCGCGTGCCGCTCGCGCCCCGAGGCGCGCGAGAGCGCTTGCATGTACGGCTGCGCGGCGCGGAGGAGCGCGTCGTGTCGGTCCCGCAGGCGCTCGACGTCGAGAGCGCCGAGCCCCTCGGCGCGCGGACGTCGCGGATCGGCTCCGCCCAGATGCGAGCGCTCCCAGGAACGCAGCACTTGCGGACGTAAAAGTTTCGACGAAATGGCGCCCGTCGACCGGTAAAGCCGCCCTGCCTCGAGGACACCTTCCACGGATACCGTGCCCATGGCCCCCTCCCCTCTCTGGCGAAAGCTTGGTGCGTGTGTCTACCTTCCGCCCCCCACTTGCGTGTAGACTAGATCCTGAGAAATGTACGCGCGATCTGCGGCCGCTGTCCACGCATTTGCGGAACATATCGAGGTGTCCGACGAAGCCGTCCATGGCGAAAGATGGAGTCGAGCCACACCATGGCAGACCTAGGGGAGCGACCCGACGCGACGTTCGATCTGGCCGCCGTGGGGATGGCGTTCGTCTCTCTCGATGGCATCTTGCTCCGCGCCAACCCGAAGCTCTGCGATTCGCTCGGCCGCAGGCTGGACGAGCTCGAGGGGCGCCCCGCGCAAGACCTCAGGCATCCGGACGACGCGGAGGCGGCCCTCCAGCACATTCAGGTATTGCGCGAGGGCGTCATCCAATCCGCCACGAACGAAGAGCGCTTGCTGCGAAGGGATGGCTCGCCGCTCTGGGTCGCCGTCACCCGCTCCCTGGCCCGCGGCCCTTCGGGCGCTCCTCTTCACATCCTCGAAGTCATACACGAAATCGAGCGCTACAAGCGCTCCGAGGAGGCGCGCGAGAGGGCCCTCGCCGGCGAACGGGCGGCGCGCATCCGGGTCGAGCTTGCCGAGGCGCGGATGGCGCGCCTCCAGACGATCACGTCCGAGCTCGCTCGTGCCCTGACGCCCACGCAGGTGGCGGACGTCGTGCTCGAACAGGGGCTCGCCGCAGTCTACGCCGACGCGGGTTACGTTGCGTTGCAGGCCGAGGGCGGCATGATCGAGGTCCTCCTCGCCCCCGGCTATCCGGAAGAAAGCTCCGAGCGATTTCGCCGCATTCCCCTCACCGCAGCCTTGCCGTCCGCTGATTGCATCCGCACCGGCCGCCTCCTCGTGTACGCCTCCCAGGAGGCATTCCGCGCGGCCTACCCCGACGCGCCGTCGCAGCGCTGGGCCAAGACCTGGGTGGTCATCCCGATGAAGGTCGGCGATCGGACGATCGGGGCGCTCGGCGTCACGTACCTCGATACTTGCCGGATCAACCAGGACGATCGGGCGTACATGTGCACGCTCGCCCAGCAATGCGCGCAGGCCCTGGAGCGGGCGCGCCTCTACGAGGCGGAGCAGCGGGCGCGGCTCGCGCGGGAGGAGGCGCTGGCCATCGCGGCGCACGACCTCCGGAATCCTCTCTCGGCGATCATGCTGGTCGCCACGTCCATGATACGAGCGGCGCCGGAAGACGAAGCGGGGAAACGGGTCCGGGAGCGGGCGCAAAAACTCAAGGCGACAGCCGAGCACGCGATGCAGCTGCTCCACAACCTCCTCGACGCCGCGATCATCGAGGCGAACACAATGACGCTCGAGCTCGGCCCGTGCGAGGTCGACGTGCTCCTCGCCGAGGTCGCCGAGATCCACGCGCCGCTCGCCGAGCAAAAGGAAATCAAGCTCGGCACCCGCCCGCTGGGCCACCCTCTGCCGCTGACATGCGACCGCGGAAGGGTCATCCAGGCCCTCTCGAACCTCGTCGGCAATGCATTGAAGTTCACCCCCAGGGGCGGGGCGATCACGCTCTCCGCCGGGCTCGACGGCGCCTCGGGGCGACTTTCGGTCGCCGACACCGGGCCGGGCATCAAGCAGGAGGACGTCCCGCGCCTCTTCGATCGCTACTGGCGCCCGCGGGCAGTGCGCGGCGCGGGAACGGGGCTCGGCCTGTACATCGTCAAGGGGATCGTCGAGGCCCACGGCGGGACCGTCTCCGTCGACAGCAAGCTCGGCGCGGGGACGACGTTCTCGTTCACCCTCCCCGTCAAACCGAGCGAGCGCGCTTCGCCGCAGAATGCACGAAAGCCCGCTCGCTGACGTGCCGGCCGGCCTGTTCCGTGCGTCGCGCCCTCCGGCGGTGGCGGTGGACCACCACGAAGCCGACGAGGCCATTGACGAGCAGGAGCGCGTTCGTGGCCATGAAGACCCAGTTTCCCAGGAGCACGCTGTACGACGTGAACCCGATCGAGGCCGCGGTTTGCCCGATCCACAACCATTTCGACACGCCGGCCACCGATCCGCTGCGCCACTGTTTCCAGTTTTGCCCGGTGAGCGTGGCGAGCAGGATGAACGAGCTGACCCAGCCAATGAGCTCCGTCATGCGCCTTGGCCCGCATGTGGGGCCAGGCGCCGCCGTCGCCAGGGTGGGGCTCCCCCATTAACCCTTGGCCCCGGCCGTCCCCCGCTCCGGCACCGTGACCGTCCCGATCGCGAGCGCCCGAAGCGCCTCGCCCCGCCCCTCGTATTGGTCCTGTGCCGGATGCAGCTCGCCCACGAGCCGCGCCCGGAATTTGCGGAACATCGGCAGCTTGCGGGCGACCGCGTCCGGCGCATAGGCCACGATGGGCTGGCTGTCCGAATGAATGCGCAGGAGCAGCCGCAGGTACGTCCCGCCGAGCACCTCGCGCTTCTGGTAATGACGCCCGCCGAGCAGCGCCCGCTCGGCCTGCATGTCGAGCGCGTCCGCGGGCAAACCCTTCTTCTCCCGGGCGAACGCCTCGCGGATCCGGTTCGACAAACCCTCCGGCACGACGGGCGCCCACGACAAACCCGAGCGCGCGATGAACTTGTCCGCCGCCTCGACGGCCGCCTTCAGCCCCTCGTCCGTGGGCCCGACGAGCGGCGCCGCCGCGGTCGAGAGCGCCTTCAGCGTCTCCATCTCGTCGAATGGCGTCTCGACCTCGCCGCCCACGAGCACGATCGGCGTCGCGTATTTCCCGTCCTCGCGAATGGCCTGGTCCATGAGCTCGACGAGGCTCCGGTCGTCCATTCGATCGGCGCGGGCGAGGATCTCGAAGATCTCGCGGCGATCCTCGATTTCCCAGGCCTCCTTGCCGGCGAGCACGTCGTCGATCTCCTTGTCGGCGCCGCGCTGCTCGAGCTCGGAGAGCAGCCGCTTCCACGCGGGCACGCGCCGGATGCGCGGCACGAAGCTCGGCTCGAACCACACGAGGTGGAGCAGCTCGCGGACGATGACGGGCTTTTGCGCCTCCTCCTCGGCGACGAGCGCGCGAATCTCCCGCCGCGGCGCGCTCCACGGGCGCACGCCCGCGGCCTCGTTCGATGCGCCGAGCGCGCCGCCGTCGGACGCCGAATCCTTGGGCGCCTCCGCGATTGCCGCTGCGGCCGCAGCCGCCGCCGTACCGAGCGTCTCGCGCCCCGGGGCCACGCCGCCGGGCGCGCCGCCGGCCCACGGGCTCGGCCCGCGGCCGCCCTCCGCGGACGACGTTGTTCCAGGACGAACCGGCGCGGGGACGGGCGGCGGGCGCGACGGGGGCGCCGCGGGAATCGTGGAGACGGCGAC
>NZ_JASBQE010000179.1 GCF_029960785.1 Polyangium sp. 15x6 | reverse complement strand
GAACTGCGCGATGCGCAGTTCATCGACCAGGCCGAGTCAAGACCAGCTACGACCCCGCCCATCAAGACAGCCGCGCTGCCCTTTCGACGGGCAACGCGGTCCAACCGGCCCGTTGGAAGAACTGCGCATCGCGCAGTTCTTCCACCCCGAGTCCAGCGCTTGCGCTGGTCCGGGTCGAGGGGCGGATAGCCCCCGCGGGGTCCGGGGCAGAGCCCCGGCGCGGCGGTCAAGCTTGCATCTTCGGCCTTGCTCGCGGGCGTGGCAGGCGCGATCGTGGCGCGGACGCACGCCGCGAAACCGCGCCGACGACACTCCTCTTCCTGCTCATGACCTACTCCCGTATCGAAGGCGCCTCGTGAAAGACCCGCGGGTCGCCTGGGACGACGTTCACTTGTTCCTCGCCGTCGCTCGCGCGGGCACGCTGAGCGCCGCTGGCCCGCGGCTCGGCCTCACGCAGCCCACGGCGGGCCGCAGGCTCCGCGCGCTCGAAGAATCCGTCGGTGTCACGCTCTTCCAGCGCACGCCGCGCGGGTTTCGCCTCACTGAAGCGGGCGAGGCGATGTTCCGTCACGCCGAACGCATGGAGCACGAGGCTGTCGCCCTCGAGCGACGCCTCTTCGGCGAGACGCGCGAGGCGGGCGGCGTGCTCCGCATCTCCACGAGCGAGTGGTTCGCGCGGCACGTCCTCGGCCCGGTGCTCGCTGCGTTCACCCGCGATCACCCACGCGTGACGGTCGAGATCGTGGCCGAGTCACGCCTCCTCGACCTCGATCGGCAAGAGGCCGACCTCGTCTTCCGGTTCGTCGCGTTCGATCGCGCCGACATCGTGCAGCGCCGCCTCACGCAGATCCGTTATGGCCTCTACGCCTCGCAGAGCTACCTCGATGCGCGTGGTATGCCCGACGCGCACGGCGGCGACGGGCATGCGATCGTCACGATGGATCGCGCATTCGACGCGCTCGCCGACGTCGCCTGGCTCCGCGCGCGGTTCCCCGGCGCTCACGACACCGTGCGAAGCAACAGCCGCGACGTGCAGGCCGCTGCGTGCGTGCACGGCGCCGGCCTCGCCGTCTTGCCGAGGGTCATCGGAGACGTGCTCCCGCTCGTGCGCCTCGACGTCGGCGAAGATCCGCCGGGCCGTATCGTCTGGCTCGGCTACCATCGCGACCTCAAGAGCCTCGCTCGCCTTCGCGCCCTCGCCGACCACGTGCACGCCTCCGTGCCGAAGACGCTCTGATTTCAGAAGCCGACGAGCACGACCTTGCCCATCGCCTTGCCGCTCTCGATCTTGGCGTGAACCCTCCTCAGCGTCGCCGCGTCGATGTGGCCTTCGCGCTCGGTCAGCGTCGTGCGAAGGACGCCCGCGTCGACGAGCGCCGAGACCTCTTCGAGCAGGCGGTGTTGCTCGATCATGTCGTTCGTCTGGAAAATCGACCGCGTGAACATGAGCTCCCAGCCGACCATCACGCTCTTGCGCTTGAAGGGTACGATGTCGAAAGACTTCGGATCGTCGATCAGCGCCACGCGTCCTTGCGGGGCCACGGCCTTGGCCATCGCCTCGTGATGCTTGTCGCTTGCCGTGAGTCCCGCGACATGCTCCACGTTCGGAATTCCGAGTGCAGCCAATTCTGCATCGAGCGGCTGCGTGTGATCAATGACGTGATGGGCGCCCATGTCGAGGACCCATTTCCTCGTCTCGGGCCGTGAGGCCGTCGCGATGACCGTGAGCCCCGTGAGGCGCCGCGCGATCTGGATGAGGATCGAGCCCACCCCGCCCGCGCCGTTGATCACGAGGAGCGAGCCCGCCTGCGTCTTCTGGCCATACGGAACGCCGAGCCTGTCGAAGAGCAGCTCCCACGCGGTGATCGCGGTCAGCGGGAGCGCCGCGGCTTCGGCGAAGTCGAGGGTTTTCGGTTTATGGCCCACGAGCCGTTCGTCGACGAGGTGCTTTTCGGCATTCGTGCCGGGCCGGCCGATCGCGCCTGCATAAAAGACCTCGTCGCCCGGGCGGAACAGCGTCACGTCCGGCCCGACCGCTTCGACGATACCCGCCGCGTCCCAGCCGAGCACGCGCGGGCTCCCGTCCGTGGACTTGAAGCTCGCGCGAATCTTCACGTCGACGGGGTTCACCGAGACCGCCTGCACACGGACGAGCAAGTCGCGGCCGGCGGCTTTCGGCTCCGGGAGCTCGACATCGACGAGGGCATGATCCGCAGTGACGGGGAGAGGTTCGTAGGTGCCGACGGCCTTCATGGGGACGACTCCTTGGTTCGTGGAAGTGCGGTGAATCTTGGACATCTCGACCCGCCGCGCGAGGCGCGTGTACGCATGCCGGCCATGCGAAAGCGCATGGCGCGAAGCGCGTCGGGCCTTCAGGCCACCAGGCGTCGTGTTTCCCCCGAGAGGACCCGCGTCCTCCCGAGCCCGAGGCGATCCGCGGCCCGCGCGAGGAGGCCGGCATCCTGGACGGCGCAGGTGTTCACGTCGTTGTTGAAAAACGCAAACACGTCGGAGGGCTCGGGCCAAACCTCGGCGATACGTCGCGCCCATGCGCCGAGGGCGCGCGCGCCGTAGCAGGGCGCCGGGTCCGCGCTGCCTTCGTGGAACCGGACGTATCCGAAGTCCGCCGTGCGCCAGAGCGGCATCCGCAAACCTTTTCGGTCCCACACGCACAACGCGGCGTGGTGCCGGCCGAGCAGCGATTCGATCTCGGAGGCGAACCACGATTCGTCGCGAAACTCGACGGCCACGCGGGCGCTCTTCGGAAAGCATGCGAGCGCGGCGTCGAGCCTGCCCGCGTCGCGCTTCATGCCCGGCGGGAGCTGCACGAGCACGGGGCCGAGCTTCTCGCCGAGCGCGGAGGCACGCTCGAAGAAGCGCGCGATCGGCTCCTCGGGGTCGCGAAGGCGCCTGAGATGGGTGAAGAACCGGCTCATCTTCACGGCGAACACGAAGTCGGGCGGCGTCCGCTCGGCCCAGCCGCGAAAGACGTTCGCCTCGGGGAGGCGATAAAACGTATTGTTGACCTCGACCACCTGAAAACGCTCGGCGTAATGGTCGAGCCAGCGCGCGCTCGGCAGCACGGCCGGGTAAAACGTCCCCCGCCAGTGCGCGTACTGCCAGCCGCTCGTCCCGATGAACAGCGTCATGCGGCGCCCCGGGGCGATACGTGGGGCCGCGGGGCGCCGCGCCAAGCCCGCGATGACGCTGGCTTTGGGCATCGAGCTGGGGTACGAGGCCTCGTGATCAGCGATCTGATGCGCGCCGAAGCCTCCGTCTGGATGCTCGCGACGTACCGGCCTCCGCTCACGACCCTCGCGGAGCGCCTGGCCTCGGCGGACCCGGCCGCGTCGCTCGCGGCCGCAAAGGCGCTCGCTGAGCGCGTGAAAGAAGGGGACGACGACCCGAAAGCGCTCGCCACCTGCGTCCCTGCGAACCTGTTCACGCTGCCCCACGACACGCAGATGGCCGTCGCCGAGCTCGCCATCGCGGGCCTGCCGATCCCCATTCCGGAGCTCCCGACGAACCTTCCGCCGGAGCTCGCGTGCCGTTTTCGTTGCTCCGCACGGCTCGCGTCGCCCGAGCTCTTGCCGCTCGACGAGGTTTTCCCGCTGGATCTGCGCGCCGTGGCGGACGCGCCCGTCGAACGGGCCCTCACGTCGGGCCTCTTTCGCCGTATGGCGGCCCATGCGCGGCCTGCGATGCACGATCAAGCCATCACCCTCGCGCGCGCCGGCCTCTCGCGTGCGCTCCTCGCGTCGGCGGAAGCGGCGGAGGTGCTCCTCGATATCGCGCGCCGCTCGTCCGAGGCCGTGGCGTCCCGCGCGCTCGGACTCCTCGCCGAGCCCTGGGCGGTCGGTTTGCCCTGTCCGTCGCTCGCCGCATGGATGAAAGGGGAGGAGGTCGCGCTCGCGGCGCTGCGCCTCGCGGCCGCGCGCAGGGATGTCGCGTGGGTGCGGCGATTCGCGACGTGCGAGGACGTCGCTCGCAGCGTTCGGCGCGCGGCCCTCCTGGCGCTCGGCGCGCTCGGCGAGGTCGACGATGTGGAGGTGCTGCTCGCGCTGGCGGAGGAAGATCCGGCCGGCGTGGGCCCCGAGGCCATCGAGGCGCTCCGTGGCCTCAAGCGGCGCGGAATCTCGCCGGACGAAGACCAGGCGCGCCGCGCGATCGAGCTCGTGCTCCATTTCGAGGCGCTCTCGATCGAGGCGATCGCGGAGAGCACGAGCAGCCGCGCCGACGCGCTCGTGGGAGCGATCGACGAATGCATCACCCGGGGCGCGTCGAAGGCGAGATCCGTGCGATTGCTCGCCGTATTCGGTACACGGCGAACCATCACGCGCCTCGTCGAAATGGCGGCGCAATCCGCGGATCCGATCCTGTCGCGGTGCGCGATCCGCGAGCTCGGCCGGCTGGAGGAGCGCTCGGCAGAGGCCGTCCTCCTCGCCAGGCTCGACGCGGAGCCCGACGCGTGCCTGTTTGCCCTCGGTCGGCTCGGCGGGGCGGCCACCGCGCAGCGATTGCGAAAGCTCCTCGAGCAAGCGCCGCCGCCCTGGCTCTCCGCCGGGCTGCGTGTACTTTTTCGGCTGGATCCTTCCCCCGGCGTGCTCGCTCTGGCGGCCGAGCACGGCGCGATCTCCGCGGAGACGCTCGATGCCTTGCAGGCCCACGGGAGCGCCGAGCAAATCGACGTACTCGCTGCCATTGCACGAGCGCCCGGACATCCCTTCCGCGCCTCGGCGATCGGCGCGCTCGGTCGCACGGGCGGGCCGCTCGCGATCGATCCGCTCGCCGCGCTCTTGACGGACGGCGACGAAGAGATCCGCGAGCTCGCCCAAGCCGCGCTGCGCGCGCTGGGACAGCGCCTCGCCACGCCCGATCCGCCGCTCGCGTGCCTGGAAGAGGCGGCGGACCCAGGCGCGGCGCTCGTGGCGGAGGCCGCGCTGCGGAGGCTCGGCCTGCGGGCCGAATCCGCGGCCGAAACGACGCTCCTGCTCGACGCGGTGATCGGGTGCGACCATCCCCACCTCGTACGGGTGGTGCGTCCGCTTTTGCGCCGGGAAAACCCCGAGATACGCAAACGCTCCATCGCCTGCCTTTCGGCCGCGGGGCCGGCTTGCGCGGCCTGGCTCCTGCCGTATCTGAGCCAAGAATTGCCGCTCCCGGTCGCGCGTCAGGCCCTGCTCGCCCTCGGGCATGCGGCCGTGCCCGGTCTCGGCGGGGCGATTGCCGCGTGGTTGTCCCATCCGAACATGAACCTGAAAAAGGCGGCCGCCGAGATGCTCGCCCGGAGCCGCGATCCAGACGTGAGCCCGGCGCTCGTCGAGGTGCTCGCGGTTCAGGATCAGCCGGGTCTCCGGGAGCTCGCGGAGAAGGCGCTCCGGGAAATCGCGGGGCCTTTTTTTCGCTCGCTGCTCGTCGAGAAGCTCGCCGCCACGAAGGACCCCCGCAGCGAAGAGCTGCTCGCATCCATGATCGCGGGAGCGTTTTCGCCGGAGGAGCTCGCCGCGCTCGTCACGTCCCGGCCCGACCTCCCACGGATCCTCCTTCTGCACGCCTATGCCGCCCACGCGGAGCGCTGCGCCGATCTGGACGCCGAGCTGCGACGTCGTGGCGCGCGCGATCGCATTCCGCGCGAAACCGACGTCACGCCGGAGAGCCCGCTGCGCCAGCATCTCGCGCGTGCCGATGCGCAACGAATGTTCGCCGAGCTGCAAAGGCACATCCGCGAGGCGCCGTTCCTCCCGGAACCCTCGCCCGAGCTCGTCGCGAGCCTTCACGCGGCAGCCGAACGGGCGGGCTCGCTCGGCTCCCGGCTCGCCGTGCCCGAACAGCGCATCCTCTCGACGCTTTTGTCGCAGCTCGATCCCGCGACCCGTAACGACGCCATCGCGCTGCTCGCCACCACGACGGATCCCTTCGTATCGAGACGCGTGATCCCCTTCATCGATATCGACGGCGAGATCGATCCACGCCACGCGCCGCTGCTGCCTGCGGCCATCCGCCAGAGAGGTCCCGAGGCCGCGCGATCTCGGAGCGGCGATCCGCGCCCCGCCGTGCGGGCCGAGGCCGCGCTCGTGCTCCGGCTCGCAGGGGAGGGGATCCTTGCATTTACGCCCCCGAGCGAGCGGCCCGCATTGCTTCGCGCCTGGATCGACGGGGGACACGAAGATCATCTCGTCGCGGCGCTGGAGGGTCGGGATGCGCTTCCGCTCGCGGAGGTCGCGGCGCTCGTGGCCGAGCGCTCCGGGGCGACGGCAGCGTGGGCGCTCGCGCAGCGATGGGTGGACGAGCGTCCGGCGGAGCGAGCGCCGGCCCTCGTGGATATCGCGTTCCTGGGGGAGATTGCAGCCCAAGCGCTCCGAGAGCTCGCGCAAGGCGACACGCGCGGCGAGGTTCGTCTGCGCGCAATCACGGAGCTGTCCCGCAGGCGCCACGCAGACCCCGCATTCCTGCGGCCCCTGCTCGCGGACGCGCACCCCGGCGTCCGCGAGGCCGCGGCGGCGGCGCTGCTTCGCGCAGGCGATCGTGACGATCGGGCGTACGTGCTCGACGCATGGATCGCGGGATCGTTCCGCGGGTCGTTCGTGATGACGCTCGACGAACAGGACACGAAAGCCATTGCAAAGGCCGTCGCGGACGCGACGACCGAAGCCGCAGCGCTCCACCTCTTCGGTCCCGTGGCCTCCTTGCCCCTGGCATCTCGCATTCCGCTTCTGCTCGTTCTTCTTTCGTCCTCGCATCCCCGCGTGGCCGGGGCGGCCCGCGACGCATTACGCGCGCTCCCCACGGCGCACCTTCTGCCGCATGTCGAAGCCCGTCTCCGCGCCGGGGATCTTTCCGCGCTCGATATCGTCGGCGCCGTTGGTGCCGTCCCCAGGCTCCTCGCGGACCTCGCGCGCACGTCGGAAGACCCTGCGACGTGGATTCGCTTCTGCCTGCGCGCCGCGGGCGCCGGCGTCCTCTATGCGTCCGACCTCGGCCCCTCGATTGCGGCGTGGGCCGCTTCGGCCCCATCTCCCGCGGCGCTCTCGCTCCTCGCGCGCCTCGCCGATTGGTACGACGAACGCCACGCGCGAGCGCTCTGCCATGCCCTCGAGCCCGCGCTCTCCGGCGCGCATCGTGACGCCGTGCTCGGCGCCCTTCTCGATGCGCTGCGCGATCAACCCCCCGAGCTCGTCGCGCGGGTGCTCCCGGGCCTTGTGCGTCCCACCGATGCCGCGGCCCTGCAGCTCCTCGCCGAGGCCGAAGCTCGATCCCCCGGCCTCCTCGACCTCCTCGCCCCCACGCTGCGCGCCGCCGTGGAGCGCGCGCTCGACACCGCGCTCGATTCAGCCGATCCGGAGAATGCGCGCCGCCTCCTCACCTATTTCGCAGGCCGCGCCGAGCGCCCCTCCGACCGCGAGCGTATCCTCGCCTTGCTCGAGCGACACGTTCGATCCTCCTCGCGCCGCGTGAGCCTCCACGCCCACCGCCTGCTCCGCAGCCTGGCCCCGCGCGACCGTTATCTCCGCGCCACCCGCGCGCTGCTCGACGACCCCGATCCCACGACCGTCCGGCTCGCGATCCGCGTCCTCACATTCGGCGGCGACGTGGAGTCCACCGCGGAGATCGCGGATCGCCTGTTTCATACGAATGCCGGCGTGTCGCGGGCGGCACGGGCTGGGCTCCTCGTGCTCGGGGAGACGGCCGTGCCGCCGCTCTTGCGCGCCCGGAGTCGCCTGCGGCCCGATCGCCGCGCGGCGATCGACGCCGTGCTCGACGAGATCCGGAGCCGCCTCACCGCTGGAAAAACCGCGCGTTGATCTCCTTGTAATGCGCCCACGCCGGCGGAAGATCGTCCTCGTCGAAGATCGCCTCCACGGGGCATTCCCCTTCACAAGCCGCGCAGCAGATGCACGCTTCGGGGTCGATGTAGAGTTGCAACGCGCGCAGCTTCGTCGGGCGCTCCTCGGCCGGGATGAGCTCGATGTCCTCGGGCTTCATGGGCCCGTGAATGCAATCCACCGGGCAAACCTTCACGCACGCCGTGTCGCACGTCGCGACGCACGGCTCGGCAATCACATACGCCATGGTACGTCCTCCCGCCGGTCCGTGAGGGGCACCGGCGCTCCGCAGACCCAACGCAGGAGGCGTGCCCGCCCTGTCCCCGCATGATTTCCCGCGGATCGTCGGGCCTAGCGGCCAGGCCCCCAGCGTCGCCACCGAAATCCCAGTGCGAGAACACCGATATTTCGGTACACGTGGGCTAGATCGTCCCGATGGCCGCCGCGACCCCGCCTCCTGACCCGACCTTCGAGCTGCTCGCCGCGCTCGCGGAGGTCTCGGTCCACGCGCACACCCTGCCGACGATCGTGACCTCGGCGGCGGGCGCGCTCGCGGGCCACCTCCCGCTCCGCTGGTTCGAGCTCGGACGCTGCGATCCCGCCCTGTCCACGGCCGATGCCCTCTTCCAGCCGCCCGACGCCCGAGCGCCCGCGCGCGCGCACCGCTCCCTGCCGGGCTCCCTCGCGCACCAGGCCCTCGCCGACGGCGCGCCGCGCCTCGTCGACGTCCCTTCCGCGGGCTCGCTCGCCGAAGACCTCACCCGCGCCCGCGCGCACGGCGCCACCACGCTCGCGGCCTTGCCCCTCCACGCCGCCGAAGGCCCGGCGTACGCCCTCCTCGCCCTCGGCCCCCCGAACCCCGCGTCGCCGACCCTCGGGCCGCCCTTGCTGCGCGCCATCGGACGCGTGCTCTCGGTCGCGCTGCACCACGCGTCCGTCCTCACCCGCGTGGCCACGCTCTCGCGTCGCGCCCACGCCGACAGCCGCAAGCTGCGGGACGAGCTCCAGCGGGTCCTGCTCCCGCCGGACGTCATCGCCCGGAGCCCCGCGATGCAGACCCTCTTGCAGGAAGTCGTGCCCCTCATCGCCCGCCAGGACACGACCGTGCTGATCCGCGGCGAATCCGGCACCGGCAAGGAGGTCGTCGCGCGGAGGATTCACGCCCTCTCGCTGCGCGCGCATCGACCTTTTTTGAAGGTCAACTGCGGCGCATTGCCGGGCGAGCTCGTCGAGAGCACGCTCTTCGGCCACGAGCGCGGCGCCTTCACGGGCGCGACGCAGCGGCACGAGGGCCTCTTCGAGCGAGCGCACGGCGGCACGTTGCTCCTCGACGAGATCGGCGATCTGCCGCTCACCGCCCAGGTAAAACTCCTGCGCGTCCTGCAGGAAGGCGAAATCGAGCGGGTCGGCGGACAGACCCCCATGCGCGTCGACGTGCGGGTCCTCGCGGCGACCCATCGGAACCTGGAGGCCATGGTCGAAGGCGGGCATTTCCGGGCGGATCTTTATTATCGCCTCGACGTGTTTCCTCTCGTCGTTCCCCCGCTGCGCGAGCGCCCCGAGGACATCGAAGCCATGGTGCCGGTCATCCTGGACCGCCTCGCGCTCCGCATCGGCCGCGTCCCGCCCCGCGTGACGCCGGAGGCGCTCGGGCGGCTCCGCGCGCACGCGTGGCCGGGCAATGTGCGCGAGCTCGAGAATGTGCTGGAACGAGCGCTCTTGCTTTCGCCCGGCGAGACGCTGTCGCTCCCTGCGACGTTCGGCGCTGCGCGGCTCGGCCCCGCGGCCGCGCCGGAGCCCACGCACGTCGAGACGTACGAGGAGGCTTCTCGACGTTGCATCGCGGCGGCACTCTCGCAGAGCGGCGGCAAGGTGTACGGACCCGGCGGCGCGGCCAGGTTGCTCGGGCTCAAGCCGAGCACCCTGCAGAGCAAGATGAAGAAGCTCGGAATGTAGGCCTCACGAACCGCTGCACGCCTAATGCATCTCGTATTCGACCGACCGCCGCCCGAGCACCTGCCCGGCCCCGTCGACGACCTGCACCTGCCAGCGCAAGTGCACCGTCTCGTAAAGGGAGAGCAGCACGCCCCACACCGTGTGTTTTCGGACGACGCGCGGATCGGCCCGAACGCGGAACGATTGCGCTGTCGGGTCGTTCGCCCCGAGATCGACCGAGCCGCTGGCGAGGATCTCGTCGTCGGCGTCGACGAGGTCGGCCCAAACCTCCGCGGGCGCGCCCTGCTGGATCGCCTCGAGTCGAACCTGCACGAGGATGCTCAGGCCTCGTCCCAGGCTCACCTCGACGACGCTCGGGGCCTCCTCGTCCTGCGCGGTGCCCTCCGGCCACCGTGACCGCCTGGGATCCTTGCTCCGGCTGTGCGCCTGGGCCTTCGTCGCGAAGTACGTCTTCGGATCGCGCATGCTCATCCACCCGGCCCCGTCGGGCCTCGGAAGGACCGTCCAGCCCTGCGCTGGGTGCAGATCCCTCTCACACGTCTCCATGTGTTCAGAGGCCCGTTCGTTTAGAAAAATCGGGCGGGTGGTGCGAGAAAGGTGGGACAATGTGCGGGGAGGAGCCTCCTGGGCGCGCGGCCTGGCCCACCCTTTGCTCCCGCTCCCGTCCGAGGCGCTCGTCGCCCCCCAATCACAGGGAGGTTCTCATGGGTGAGGTCATTCGCAAGCGTGCCCCGGTCGAGGATATTTTCGGGGATACCCGCACGACGTACGAACGTGCCGTCGTGCGGGGCGGGATGTTTCAGGCGCTCGCCGAGCAACGGATCGGGCCCGTGCTCGCCGTGGTGAGCCACGTGGAGGCCCAGATCGAAGAGGCCGAGGCCAAGGCGGGGCCCGCCATCGCGGCAATGCAGGCGGAGAACGGCAAGGCCGACAAGCTGCTCGGCAAGGTGTCGGACGACATCTGGAACGCACTCGGGCGCCCGGCGGTGGATCCGCACCTGAGCCTGCTGTTCCCCGGGGGAATCGGGCTCTACACGGACGGGGACGTCGCCACGCAGCCGCGGCGAATGGAGCTCCTGGTCTCGCTGCTCCGGAGCCAGGTGCATCCGGGTCTGCCCGCGGACGTGCGGGAGGAGGCCGCGAACGCCGTCGAGGAAGCGGCGGCGCTCCTGCGGGCAAAGGTGGAGCCGGCCATCGCCGCGAAGACGCAGCTCGATATGCTCGAGCGGGTGAGGACCGCGCTCGGGCGGGCCGCGCAGATGGAGCTCGCGAATCTGAAGCGGCTCTACAAGGGTCACGGGCTGCGCGAGGTCGACATCCACGAGGTGATTCCCACGCGGAGCCGCGCGGCGAAGAAGAAGGGGGCGGAGCCGGCGGACTGAAGCCGCACTGAGCCGCACGCCCACCAGCCCTGAGCATGGTTTCATGCTGGGGCCGCCGCGCTGGGGCGTTGCCCCAGGCCCCACCAGGGGTTGTCCACCCCTGGACCCGGACCAGCGCAAGCGCTGGACCCGGGGTCGATGAACTGCGCGATGCGCAGTTCATCGAACAGGTCGGCTCGAGACCGGCCACGATCCTGCCAATCAAGACAGCCGCGCTGCCGTTTCGACGAGCAACGCCGTCCCACCGGCCGCTGGAAGAACCGCGCGATGCGCGGTTCTTCCACCCCG
>NZ_JASBQE010000178.1 GCF_029960785.1 Polyangium sp. 15x6 | reverse complement strand
ACCAGAAGACGATCCAAACCATTATCAGCCGTCAGGCGACCTGTCCGATATGCACCCTGGCGGCCATGGGAACACGAGCGGCCACGACCTCTTCGACGGGCTCGCGATCGACACCAGCCACCTAGCGGAGCATCCCCCTCGACGGAGCTACTTCCCACGGCGATATCCCAATGCCCGTCCGCGTTGAAATCCCCCACTTGGATCCCATTCACCTTTTCGTTGGGTGCGACGAGTTGCGGCGCCCCGAAGCCATCCTCCCCTTGACCGAGCAGCACATTGACCGATCGCATTCCATCCGCGCCCACGGTCGTCACGACGACGTCGAGGCGCCGGTCCTCGTTGAAATCGGCGAGCCGCAGGTCGGTGCCGCTGTTGTCGGAGATCCGGTACGACCGCGGCTGCGACACCCGGCTCGATCCTTCGTTCAGCATCACGCTGACCCCATACAACAACGGACTCCCCCGTGGGCGAGCACCACGTCGAGATCCCTGTCTCCGTCGATGTCTCCGAGTTGCATTCCACCAACCGACAGGGGTTCGGGCGAGATCGTATAAACGGGAACGAGGGCAAACGAGAGCGCGAACAGGAACGCACGCATAGTCGAATTCCTTTCAGTTCCCAGGAAAACGCGACGCTCCCCAGTGGCCCGCGACCAACGCGAACATGGGGACAACGGCCCGCATGCTTCCTGTCCTCCCCGTGCTCACTTCCGCGCGGGCACGAGGACCGTGGCAAGGCGTGCGCCCGCGCCACGCGACCGAGCGCGTCCACCGGCGAGGCCGGAGCGCCGGGGGCAGGATTTCGTCGCTTGCGCCGGCGGCCGAGCTCCGCTTACCATCGCCGCGTCGATGCACATGAAGGAGGCGAGGCTGGCACTCGCGGCTGCAGGCCGAGGCGCCTGGCCGGGGCTCGACCTCGACGACGACTTCTTCCTCCGTCACCTCGAGCGTCATCTCGCGGCGGCACCCGATCCCGAGGCCGCGCTCGCCCGCGTGCGGGCTGACGATTTCTATCTCGCCTGCGCCTGCGCCGCGGGCTCGCCGGGCGCCGTCGAGCAACTCGAACGGCGCTTCGGCGGCGTGATCGACGCGGTCGCCGCCCGCTTCGCGCCGAGCAAAGATGGCCGCGCCGAGCTCCGCCAGATGCTGCGCGAGCGGCTCTTCGCTGCGCGACCGGGCGCGGAGCCGCGTATCGCCAGCTACTCGGGCCGGGGTTTCCTGGAGAACTGGCTGCGCGTCGCAGCCGTGCGTGCCTTCGTGAACGCCGCGGAGAGCGAGCGGCGCGAGATCCAGGCCGAGGGCGACGCGCTCGAGGCCGTCGCCGACGGCCGCGACGTGGAGCTGGATTTCCTCAAGGCGCATTATCGCGATGCGTTCCGCGCCGCCTTCTCGCGCGCGATCGCGCGGCTCGAGCCGGCAGAGCGGCTGGTGCTGCGCCTGTCGGTGCTCGACGGCCTGACGTGCGACGAGGTGGCGGCGGCCTTGGGCGTCCACCGCGCGACGGCGGCGCGGCGCACGGCGCAGGCGCGGCAGCGGCTCTCGGACGCGACGCGCGAGGAGCTTTCGAGCGCGCTGCGCGTCGGCGACGCCGAGCTCGACAGCATCCTACGCATCGTCGAGAGCAACCTCGATCTGAGCCTCTCGCGCCTGCTTGCCCGGGACGAATGAGATGCGCCCGCCGCTCGCGTCCTGCCCCGACACCGAGGCCCTCTGCAGCTTCGTCGAAGGGCATGCGGCGGCGCCCGAGCGCGACGCGCTCGAGCGTCACCTCGACGACTGCGCCGCCTGCCGCCGCGCCCTCGTCGAGCTGGGGCGCGTCCTCGGCGCCTCTCCCCCTGGGGCCGCGAGCGAGCCCCACGCCACGGCGCCCAGCCCGCCGCACGAAGCTCCGAGCCTCGGTCGCTACCAGATCCGCCAGGTGGTCGGTGCGGGGGGCATGGGGGTCGTCTACGAGGGCTGGGATCCGGCGCTCGGACGTAGGGTCGCGCTCAAGCTGATGAGGCCGGACCAGGCCGGCGCCGCCGATCGGCTCGCGGCCGAGGCGCGCGCGCTCGCGAAGGTCACGCACCCCAACGTGCTCACCGTGTTCGACGTCGGCGTCGAGGGCGGCGCCGTCTTCCTCGCGGCCGAGTACGTCGAGGGGGCGACGCTCGACAAGGCCTGGCCGGGGCCCGGGCCGGGTTTTCGCGAGCGCGTCGAAGCATACGTGCAGGCTGGGCGCGGCCTCGCCGCCATCCACGCGGCGGGCCTCACGCACCGCGACATCAAGCCAGCGAACCTCCTGCTCGGCGACGACGGACGCGTGCGCGTCGCCGATTTCGGGCTGGCCGTGGGCGCGGAGCAGCGCGCCGACCCGGCGGGCACACGGGCGTACATGGCGCCCGAGCAGCGCGCCAGCGAGGTGGGCCCGGCAGTCGATCAGTTCGCGCTCGGGCTCTGTCTTCTCGAAGCGCTCACGGGCGCGCGTCTGCCGGCGGGCACGGCGGCCGCAGAGCTCGCGCGCCACGGGCGCGAGCGGTGGGGGAGCGCCGGCCCGGAGCCCGCGCTGTGGGACGCCCTCGCCCGCGCGATCGCGATCGATCCCGCCACCCGCCACCGCGACGTGGAGGCGCTGGTCGCGGCGCTCGAGGCCTCGCTCGATGCGCGTCCCGTGGCCGCTCGGCGCCGGGCGCGCGCGGTCTCCCTCGCGCTCGTCGGCGTCGGCCTCGCGACGCTCGCCGCGGCCAGCTTCCCGGGCGACCGAGCCATACCCACGAGCACCACCTCCGCGAACGGCGTCGATACGACCCACGGCACCGCCGCGCCCGCGCCGAGCGTGGCAGCGCCCGAAGCGTCCGCCACGCTCACGGCCGCGCCGGCTCCTTCTCCGCAGCCGCCGGCATTTTTACGGCCCCTCCTGCCCGCGAGCGCGCGCCCCGCGGCATCCATCGCTGCGGCAGCCGGTTCCGGCACGCCTTTCGCGTCGGGCAGCGACAGGGGCGAGGCCGCGAAGCTCATGCAGAAGGCGGCGGAGGCGTTCCGCGGGGGGAACGGCAAGGCGTGCCTGGAGCTCCTCGCGCGGGCCGAGAAGCTCGACGCGGCGAGCGTCGGCGTCATGGCCCAGACGCGCGCCTCGTGCGAGATGCTCACCGGCCAGTGCGAGCAAGGCGCGAAGCGCATGCGCGCCGCCGGCAACGACGATGTTGCGGTGCAGCGGTCCCTGTTGCAATACTGCCCCGCAGACGACACGAGCCGGGCCTCCCCGGAGGAGCGCATCCTCGCCGTGGCGGCGCAGACACACCTCGGGCCCCGCACGGTCGCGCGTTGCGAGCAGCTCGCCACGCAACTCGAGCGAGCCATCGGCGAACGCCCTTCGCCGGCGCCGGGCACCGTCTTCCACGCCCGGGTGAGCCTCGCGCACTGCTTCGCTGCGGCCGGCGACTGCGCGCGCGCGCGGGTCGTCGCCGGCGCTCTCTTCCCGGTGAACGATCGCGAGCAGCGCGCGGCGACGTGGCTCGCCGGTCAGCGCCCCGAGTGCGCCGCCGCGCGGTAAGCGCGCTGCCGAGAGACGCGATCGGGCCACGGCTCCCGCTGCGGCCCAGAGCACCTTGCGTGAGGCCCGTCTCTGCCGCCGGCGCAAGCGACGAAATCCTGCTCCCGGTGCGACGGCCGATCGAGTGCCCTGTCCGAACGGAATGACCTGCGGACATTGCGAAGGAGAATGACGATGAAGACGCGTACGCTCGTTGTGGTTGCATTGGGGCTTTGGGCCAGCGCATGCTCGGCCGATCCCGGGACCGGGACCAACGGCGCGGCCGGCTCCGGAGGCATGGGCACGAGCGGCTCTGGAGGCATGGGCACCGGCGGCGCAGGTGGAATGGGCACCGGCGGCTCCGGAGGCATGGGCACAGGCGGCACTGGTGGAATGGGCACCGGCGGCTCTGGGGGCGTGGGCGGCTCTGGCGGCATGGGCACCGGCGGCTCTGGGGGCGTGGGCGGCTCTGGCGGCATGGGCACCGGCGGCGCAGGTGGAATGGGCACCGGCGGCGCAGGTGGAATGGGCGCGAGCGGCGTAGGTGGAATGGGCGGGACATCGAGCGCTTCGAGTGGTGCACAAATCTGCGTCCCCGGCGCGATGAAGAGCTGCTATGACGGGCCCGGCGGCACGGAAGGCGTGGGGACGTGCCTCGGCGGAATGTCGACGTGCCTGCCCGACGGCTCCGGCTTTGGTCCGTGCGAGGGGGAGGTCTTGCCGGCGACGGACGATTGCAAGACGGCGGTGGACGAGGACTGCAATGGCGCAAACGCGACGTGCCCCGGCTCGACGAGCTGGAGCCGACGCTTCGGCAGCAACATCATGGAACAAACCGAAGAGAAACTCGGGGGGCTCGCGGTGGACGCGGGAGGGGACGTGCTCATCACGGGCGATTATCTTCGCTCGATGGACTTCGGCGGCGGCCTCTTGCTCGGAAACGTGGGGTACAATCTCGACGGATTCGTCGCGAAGCTCGACGGTACCGGCCAACCCATCTGGGCGCGCAACATTGCATCGACCAATGCATTGCACATGCGCGGCGTGTGCGTCGATCCGCAGGGCAACGTCGCAGTCGTCGGCGATACCACCGGCGGCGGCATCAACGCGGGCGGAGGCCTGAAGGTCGGCACCGGGTCGATGCAGACGTTCGTGGTCAGCTACGATGCGGAGGGCAACCATCGCTTCTCCCTGGTCTCGAACGGCTCGGCCTCGGCCTACGCAAAGGCCGTAGCTTGCGGCCCCGATGGGTCCATCGCGCTGGTCGGCACGTTCACCGGCAACCTGACCTTCGGCGGCAACCAGATCAACGGGGGGGGTTCTCCCGGGGACGCATTCGCCGTGAAATTCTCGGGAGATGGCCAGGTCATCTTCACGAAACGTTACGGGGACACCGCATTCCAAACAGCCACGGGCGCCGCCTTCGATTCGCAAGGCCGGCTCGTGATCGCGGGATACAACACCAACACGATCAACTTTGGCGTCGCGACGCTCGACAAGGGGCTCTTCGTCGCGAGGCTCTCGGCGACGGGAGAGCACGTCGCGAGCAGGAGCTTTCCGGAAGACGCCGCGAATCAGACACAAAATTTGTGGGTTCGCGTGGCCGCGGGGCCGGACGACACGCTCGTCTTGACGACGGACTCGGGGGACAAGCCGATGATCGTCGATCTCGGGATCGCCGGCCCGCAAAACGGGACGTTCTTCATGGTGAAGCTCGACGCGTCCACCGCGCCGGTATGGGGGAGGGCCTTCACGGGCGCCGGAGGTTTGAAGGGCGTCACGTTCGGAAACAACGGCGACGTCGTGGTGACCGGCGCGCTGCGCGGATCGGTCGACTTCGGGAACGGGACCGCGCAGACGACGGCCGGCGCGTCGGATATCGTGGTCGCCTCGTATTCGGCCGCGGACGGCGCATTCCGGTGGTCGCGCGTGGAGGGGGACTTCGACTCGAAAACCCTGCCCCAATGGGGCGAGGCCGTCGGCGTGAATGCAGCGGGCCAGATTTACGTGGGCGGCAGCTTCGAGGGAGCCATCCACTGGGGAGACCAGGAGCACGTCGCGAGCTTCGGTTATGGCGGTCTTTACTCGTCGGACGTGTTCGTCGCGTCGCTCGCGCCGTGATGGCGTCCCCTCGGCCCTCGGCGGGGGCGCGCCCGGCGTCGGCCATTCGACGGTCGCCACGCCGATCCGCCCGACGCGGGGACGGGACCATCATTGCGGAGTCGGCTGGGTCGCAGCTTCCAGCGCGCAAGTCGCAGGGGTAGCCTCGCCGATCGGCTCACCCACTGCGCGGATGGGGGGAGCCAAGGTACGACCAATGGAAGGGCCGGCTACGACGTCAATGGTCCTTCATGCGTGGGCGAAAGAGCAAGCGACGTAGGCGCTTCCGTGCTCTTGCCACACGCACCTCGGCCCCACTCTTCCGCAACCCGATCCGCCTCCCGATCTCACGCAGCGTCTCGCCCTCCACGAAGCGCCAGACGAGGAGCTGCCCGTCCGCCTCGTCGAGCCTCCCCAGCGCCACGCGCAACGCGTCCACCAGCTCCGCGTGCGCCTCGGGTTCCTCCGGCATGGCTCGCGCCGCTTCGATGGCTTGCGCGTCGAGCACCTCGTACGTGTGCCGCTCGAGCTTCCGCCAGTTCGCGGCACACCGCCTCGCCAGCGCCAAGAGCCAGTGCCTTACCTCCCTCGTTGCCACAGGTAAGACATTACGCCGCCGGAACGCGACGAAGAACACGTCCTGAAGCACATCTTCGATGTCCCGCAACGCGACTCCGCACTCCACCAACGTGCGCAGCACTGCCCCCGCGTGCTCCCCATGGAGGCGGCGCCACCGAGCCCCGTCAGCGCTCGCCATCCGTATACCGGCGTAGGAGCTCCGGGTCAGGTGGATCGCCCATGATCGGCAAGAGCTGCCGGGCCACCCCTCACCTCGCAGGGGCGATGAAGTAGAGCAACCCTCGCGCGGTCGGAACGCCGGCCGATGGCTCGACGAAATGCGCGGGGAAGTCCGCCGCGACCAGCCGAAGCAGCCCCCGCTCCTCCGCGGCGAGTAGCGCCCGATCCAGCAGCGCCTTCGGCACCTGTGGAAACGCCACGCGCACGAGAGACACGGGCACACCGGGCGTGTCGCGATAGCTGGGGAGCAGGCGCAGCAGCTCGCCGAGTACACGCGAGACGAGATCCGGATCCGCCGCCGCCCCGCGCGCCGCGCGCACCTTGTCGACGAAGCACATGACCTCCGCCAGCTCGGCGGGGAACAGCTCGCGCATCGCGTTGATGGCCTGCTGAAGGGGCGCTCGAAACCTTGGTGGCGGAGGCGGAGACGACGAGCGCCCCTCCCCCACCACGAGCTTCATTTGCACCCGCGACCTCGGCGCGCTGGGGGGTTCGTCGGGGCGCATCGTTCGGGGAGGTTCCTGAGACATGAACGCATCTCGGTGAGGTGGATGGATCACGAGCATCACGAGAGCGGCGACCGCGCGCGAGAGGTCCCTTCCTCATGCCTAGACGAACGCGCCTCCCGCGAGGCGGCCGTCGCCCTCGTGATGCTCGTGATCGGCAAAAGTGCTCCCGGAAGGGCGCACCGGGCGCAGCTCGCCCAGAGAGGTGCCCTCGCGCCCTCCCGGGAGCGCGCAACGTAACCCTGCCCAACTCGCTTCGCGCCGGATGGGCTCGACCAGCTATCGAGAAGTATTGGGTTGACTGGTCTAAATGGACAACGAAATCAATTTGCCAAAGGAGTCTGGGCTTTCAGACTCGACATCACCTCGACGACCCGCGCCTTCAGCTCCGGATGCGGATTCTGCGGGAATCGCTGGTCGTACCGGCGAAGAGCATCCTGCGCCGCGGAAACGTTGCGAGCCAGCGCTGCCCGAAATGCCTCCTCGAGGATGGCTCTCGCATCCACGAGCACCGGCTTCGCCCGCTGCGTGCTCGCTTGCGAAGGATTGCCCGCCGGCGATGCCGGTGCGGGATCGGGGATATCCATCGGACGCGGCATGGCCGCCGCCACCACTCCAACGCGTTCGGCCAAAGGCCGCGCGTCGATCCACGGCCGCACGCGCGGATCCGGGCGCAGGAGCAGATACACGATCACGCCCCCCACTACGCCTCCACCAAGAGAGCTGCCCGCAAGCTCCCACCAGGAAGAGCGAGAAGGCCGCACCCCGGATGCCGGGGCCTCTTCCAGCGCAACGTGCTCTCCCCTGCCGCGCAGGTGCGCGAAAAGCGTGTCGATGGTGAGCAGCGGCGCCAGCATCGCGACGGTCCGGTCTTTGCCGAGCTTCTTCTCGACACGCTCCCGAAAGTCCTCGCGCGCTCGCGCGATCCACTCTTTCGCGGTCCTCTCCGGAACGCCGACCAACTCGCCGACCTCGCGCACGGTGAGCATCGCGAACTCGCGGGCCTCGAGCACCTCGCGCAAGCGGGGCTCCATCTCGGTCAAGACCTCGCGCACTATTCGGATATGCTCGTGCAGCGCGAGCTCCTCTTCCTGATTGCCCTCCCCAGCCGTTTGCGAGACGTCATCGTCGGCGACGAAGCCGCCGCGATACTGATCCTGCGCGAGTGCGTCACGCGAGACCCGACGCGCAATTTCGTACAACCACGTCGCGACCGATCCTTTGCTCCGATCGTACCGCGGCAGGCTTTCGAGCGCGCTCCGGAGAATGTCCTGCGCCACGTCGGCGCGTCGGCTGTACGGCACGGGCGCCCACGGGACCGGCAACACGCGTAGCCACTGGAGAACCCGCGGCGCGAGCACCTTCAGGGCCTCGCGCGGGTCGTCCGGGAGAGGCGGAAGCTCCCCGGTGGCTCGCTTCATGATGGCGGCACGTCGTCTCACTCCCCGGAAGTATTGGGTTGGGCGGGCCGGATGGACATCAAAAATCTTATTTGTCCTGCGGGATGCAGCAGAACGTGGCCGGAAGCACCTCGACAACCGCCCCTTGGGGTTCGCCTCCCGTCGCTTCGCAGGCGCCCGCGTGGTACTCGATGTTCGTCATGGCCTTGCTTCCGAGGGCCTCGCCGGCCGGGGTCAGGTCGAAGCAGGGGCTATCCAAGGAGGACGCTGGTACGCCCCCGAGAAGAGCCTCGGTGCAGGCCGCGTCCGTGTAGATCGAGGCCGTGGCCGTGCAGACGCTTCCCGACACGGGCCCGCAGCCGCAAGGGGTACAGGAACGCTGATCGTCGAAATCACTGAAAAAAACGTGTCGCTCCGTGTAGTGCTCCCCTTCGCACGGAACATCCCCCTCCTTATAGACGCAGGCGCGGTACACCGGGGGCACAGGCTCGGGGATACACATGGCGCCGGAGCCACACCCGGCGTGCCCGGTGTCGGTCAGGCCCTCGCAGACCGTGGCCTCCTGTGCCCAGGTGGGCGGTGCGAAATCAGCTTTCGGGATCTCAGGGAGATCGGGCTCGCAGGACTCCTCGACGACTGCAAGGGGTCCGATCGACAACGATCGAACGCATGGCGCACCGTCACACAGAGCGCCCGCGGGGACGGGGTTTTCCTGGGTGCAGGTTCCATCCCAATCGGCGGGCGCGTCAAAGGATGTCGTGATGGGATCTGGAGATTTACACAGGGTGCTCTGCGCTGTGAAGGTCGAGGATGGGCTGCACTTGCCGATCGAGGGCTTGCAGATGCACGCGTCACACGCGGCAGGTGATGCAGAGAGCTCGGCGAATTTCGTGACGTGAAGCTCGGGCGCCACAGATGGGCAACCAGGGCTCGCGCCTCGCGGGCCAAGCCAGACGAGGACCGGGTCGCTCCACCCCAGGGGGCGAAAGGCGACGCACTGGTCGCCGCAGAAGTTGCCAGCTTCCAGCTCGCCGGAATCGGGGGCAGCATCCCCTTCCGTACCGGCATCGCCAGCGTCGGCCTCGACATCCCCATCCGTGCCAGCGTCAACGGGGATGTAATAACCTTCGGAAATCCCGCAGCTTGCAGTTGAAACTGCCGCGAGTATCACGATCGAACGACACAGGGTCGGATACATAAAAAAAACTCCTGGAGGCAGCTTCAGGGTTTTACCACGGAGAAGCCGACAGAAGGCAAGAGATAACTCATCGTCCAGAGCTCGGGCCCGCCAGCATCCGGGGCTCCGAAGCTCGAGCTCGCTCGCAGCGTCGGAATCACGACATCGGCGTAGAGCCGTAAGGCCATCTGCTCGCTCCGGTACAGATCGTAGGTGCCACGAAATCCGAATCCTGCGACCGGAAGAGCCCTGTTGGGGACGTCATGGCTGCTCACGGGAGCGAGATCGTATATGCCTCCCCCGCCAAGGATACATGCTCGAAATCCCCCCGTCGGAAAGCGTGCCAGCAGGATCCCCATCATGAGCGCATGGTGCCCGCTGATGCCCTCGATGCTGTCCACCGGGTCCACGACGACTCGCCCCTCGAACGCCACCACGAACGGAACGGCGTTCCAGCGCAACCCCACCTGCGCCGCACCGCCCACGGCCACGTGCGGTGTGTCCAAGAATCCGGTGACAAACGCGGCCGAGAGCTCGAGCCGGGGCGTCCATGCCGATGGCTGGAAAGGCAACGGTCGATCGTCACGGGTGACGATGCGCGCGGGGGGAGAGTAGATGACGGGGGCTGAAGTCTGCGGCAGCGGGGGAGGACCGGAGGGAGGCGGAGGAACAGGAGGCGGAACTGGCAGAGGAGGTGGCGGCGCCCGAAGGGTCCATGCAGGCGGGAGCTCGCCGATCGGGGTCGCGAACTGCATGAAGACGCGGAGCGCGAGGGCCTCGACGAGGGTCGCACACGTGGGCGCCTCGCTCGGGGTCATGGTCTGCCACTGCGTCGCCCCTGCGGCGTCGAGGCCACGCAGCTCGGCCTCGAACTGCCCGACCTTCGGGCGGATCGTGACGGCGAGCGTGGCGCGCGCGTCATCGGGGAAAAGGTCGTAGCCGAACTTCGAGTTGACGAGCGAGGCGAGGCTCGATGCCGGGGGAAGTTGAGCGCGGAGGACGCGACCTCGTATTGCAGCCGGAACGCTGGGCGGGGCGGCTCGGGGTCCGCATACGCGCGCGACGCCGCGAGGAGCGGCGCCAGGGCTGCGAGGAGGAGAAGGGCCAAACGAGGCATCGATCGTGGTTCCGGGTTCGTCGAGGAACGACGCTACCACAGGTTTGGCCTGGATCGGATCACGACTTAAAGTCTGTGGACCCCTGCCCGGGGTCCTGAGACGCTGCGGCCGTGGCGCGGCGTACGTCAACACCCCGAATGTCGGCTCGTGAGCGGTTCGCGAAAAACCTCCGCGCCGCCCGGAAGGCCAAGGGGTTGTCGCAGGAAGCGCTCGGGGAGCTCGCGGACCTGCATCCGACGTACGTGGGGTCGGTGGAGCGCGGGGAGCGGAACATCTCGGTGGACAACATGGACCGGCTGGCAAGGGCGCTGGGGCTCGACGTGGCGGATCTGCTGCGGCAGCCGGTGTGATTGGACAACCGCAAGCAGCCGGGAGCCGACCCCCGTAGGACCCTTTTGGCTGTGCTCGTGCAAGGCGAGGTCACGGCGGCTGCCGCTGGCGACATTCTGCATAATTGCCGGACGCAGGCACTGTGTACTGTATCCGGTGATCATCGACGGAACGGTGATGCTACCACGCGTGATCAATCGCCGGAACATCTTCAACGATGACGGTCTCTTCGTCCGGTGCGAATGCGTCGCCCCGACTCGGGCGATGTCCATTCGACTGGCGCGGCGTATGTGACGGGCGGAGCGGGCGCCGAGGCGACCGCGGGCCGCGGAAGCTCCACCGGAGGAGCAGCGACGACGGGGCGCGGGGTCTCGACCGGCCGCGCTGCGGCCCCGGGTCGAGCCTCGATGGGCTGCACGGCCGCGGGCGGCGTGGCGGAGCTCGCGGGGGCAGGCACGGGCGGCGCCACGGGCGGCGCCACGTTTGCCACGGGGCGCGGCGTGGGCGCCACGGGGGCGGGCGTCGGCGCAG
>NZ_JASBQE010000177.1 GCF_029960785.1 Polyangium sp. 15x6 | reverse complement strand
CCCGGCAGCAGCGGCGACGCCCGCGCCCGCGGCGACGCCCGCCCCGGCGGCGACCCCGGCCCCGGCGACGACGGCGAAGGCCGCGCCGAAGCCCGCGCCGAAGAAGGCCGCGGCGCCCAAGAAGGGCGCGGAAGCGGCCTGCGGCGAAGGATCCTGCGGCTAGAGGGTGGCCGTTCGGTCGACGATCACGGGGGTCGGGCTCGGGCTCAGGTTCGATTTCCTCGACGACGTGCTCGCGCGGCTCGAGGCGGACACGCCGCTCGGCCCCGCGCGGTTTTTCGAGGTCGCGCCGGAGAACTACATGCGCCGGGGCGGGTTCGTCCCGGCCGCGCTCGAGCGGATCGCGGCGCGTTATCCGCTGCTCTCGCACGGGCTCTCGATGTCGCTCGGCGGGCTCGATCCCTTCGATGACGCCTACATGCGCGAGCTCGCCGCCTTCACGCGGCGGTTTCACGTGCCGTTCCACTCGGACCACCTGTGTTTTTCGGGGATCGCGGGGCGGATGGTGCACGAACTGTTGCCATTGCCGCTGACGCGGGGCGCCGCGGCGCACGTGGCCGCGCGAGTGCGGGAGGCCGAGGAGCGGCTGGGGCTGCCGATGGTGGTCGAGAACATCACGCGGTACGTCGTGCCAGGCGCGCCGGAGATGAGCGAGGCGGCGTTCGTCGCCGAGGTGCTCGATCGTTCGTGTGCAAAGCTTTTGCTCGACGTGAACAACGTGTACGTGAACGCGATCAACGACGGCACGGATCCGGTCGCGTTCCTCGAGGCGATCCCGCTCGATCGCGTGGCCGCGATCCACGTGGCCGGGCACGAGAAGCGCGCCGGGACGGACCTCGTGATCGACACGCACGGCGCGGACGTGCTCGGCGAGGTGCTGTCGCTGCTCACATGGACGATCGAGCGGACGGGTCCCGTGCCGGTGGTGCTGGAGCGGGATCACGCGATCCCGCCGCTCGACGAGCTGCTCGGGGAGCTCGGGCGGGTCGAAGCGGCCTACCAGGCAGGGCTCGCGGCGCGGGAGGCGCGGGCGCGTGGCTGAAGAAGAGGAGGGGCGGGCCGCGATCGCCGAGGCCACGGCGGCGTTCGCGGCCGTCGTGCGAGGGCCGCCGGAGCAGACGCGGCGCGGGGTGTACAGGTCGCTCGTTCGCCGCGGGATCCTCGGGGCGGTGCGGGCGCAGATGCCACGCACGGCGATGGCGCTCGGGGCGCGGTTCGAGGCGACGGTGGACCTTTGGCTCGACGAGGCGCTGCCGAGCTCGCCGTACCTGCGCGACACCGCGGCCGAGCTCGTCGGCTGGGCCGCGGCGCGCTGGGCGGAGGATACATCCGTTCCGCCGTGGATTTCCGACCTCGCGCGGTTCGAGGTCGCGCGGTTCGAGGTCGCGGCGGCGGAGACGGCGGGCGAGCCGAGCGGGCTTCCGCTCGCGCTCGATCGGGCGGTCGCGTTCGGCGGCGCGGCGCAGGTCGCTCGGTATTCGTGGGCGGTGAATCGCTTGCCGGAGGGCGCGCCGGGCGAGCCGGAAAAAGAGCCCACGGCGGTGCTTCTCTACCGGGACGGGGCGCACGAGGTCCGGTGCCTCGTGCTGTCGCCGCTCGCGGCCGAGATCCTCGCGCGGCTCCTCGGGGGCGCTCGGCTCGGGGAGGCGGTGACGGCGGCGTGCGCGGCGCTCGGGGAGCCGCTCGGCGACGCGGTGTTGCGCGGCACGGCCGAGGTGCTCGCGGACCTCGGGGAGCGCGGGGTGGTCCTCGGCGCGGCCTTCGAGCAAGGAAATCACGATCACGTGACGCACGCGGCGAGCGAGCGCGGTATAGTCGCGGGCGAACGAACATGAGCCGACACCTTCGCGTTTGCCCATGACGACGAGCTCGCAACAGGACCCGCTCGGCATCACGGGGACGATCCTCGCCGAGAAATACCGGATCGACGCACTCATCGGCGAGGGTGGCTTCAGCGTCGTCTACCGCGCCGAGCACCTCATCTGGCAGCAGCCAGTGGCGATCAAGTGCTTCCGCATCCTGGCGCAAGCGCCGGAGAACAAGCGCGACGAGCTGCTCGACGGCTTCATCCAGGAGGGCCGGCTGCTCGCGAGCCTGTCGAGCCGATCGGCGGCGATCGTGCAGGCGCGCGACATCGGCAAGTTCACGACCGCGGACGGGATGTGGATCCCGTACATGGTGCTCGAGTGGCTCGAAGGAAAGACGCTCGATCACGTGCTCTTCGTGGAGCGCGTGAGCGGCGCGAAGCCACGCGAGATCCACGAGGCGCTCGCGCTGCTCGAGCCGGTCGCGGTGGCGCTGGAGATCGCGCACGCGAAGAACATCGCGCACCGCGACATCAAGCCCGCGAACATCTTCGTCATCGGAGATCCGAGAGGGCCTTCGCCGTTCACGAAGATCCTCGACTTCGGCATCGCGAAGGTGATGGCCGATCACGCGGCCGCGACGGCGGAGCTCGCGCAGACGGGCAAGGAGATCACGGCGTTCACGCCGAACTACGGCGCGCCCGAGCAGTTCAGCCGCTCGTACGGCGCGACGGGCCCGTGGACCGACGTGTTCGCGATGGCGCTCATCATGGTCGAGGTGCTGCGCGGCGGGGTCCCGGCATTCGAAGGTGATGACTTCATCCAGTTCGCCCTCGCGAGCCGCGATCCCATGCGCAGGCCGACGCCGCGTACGCTCGGCGTTCCGGTCTCGCCCGAGGTCGAGGCGGTGTTCGAGAAGGCGCTCGCGGTCGCGCCGACGGACAGGTACCCGTCGATGGGTCGGTTCTGGGCCGCGCTGCACGAGGCCGTGTTCCCGGACATCCAGTGGAACCCGGGGACGACGAGCGGCGTGTCGTCGTCGATCACGTCGTCGCCCGGCGGACGATCGGCATCACGCGCGAGCATGCCGGGGCCGCTGCAGGAGACGCTCCCGCGCCCGAGCAGTGGCACCGCGGTGATGCAGGGAGCGTCGTCGCCGCAGGACGCGCAGCTACGCACGACGCAGGACCCGCCGGGATCGCTGGCGACGCCGCCGGCGGCGCCGAGCGTGCCGGTGAATGCGCGGCCCGCGGATCAGGGCAAGGGGCTCATGGCGTTCGCGGCGATCGCCGCGGTCGCGCTGCTCGGCGGCAGCTTCGCGGCGTACAAGATGTTCACGAAGCCCTCGGGCGGGACGCCGACCGCGGGTTCGTCCGCGCCGGTCGTGAGCGCGGCGCCGGTCGTGAGCTCGTCGGCGATCGCGGCGACGGCGCGGCCGACGGAGTGTCCGGCGGGGATGGTGCTCGTCCCCGGCGGCAAGTTCTTCATGGGCTCGGACGAACAGTCGTTCAAGCTGTGGCAACCGGCGCACAAGGTCATTCTCGACACGTTCTGCGTGGACCTGCACGAGGTGACGGCGGCCGAGTACAAGGAGTGCTCGGACCTCGGCGAATGCAAGCGACCGGAGGTCGCGCCGAACTGGCCGAAGACGGCCGGGAGCACGGACGAGGAGCACGAGAAGAAGCGCGAGGCGTACTCGGAGTTCTGCACGTTCGGCAAGGCGGGCCGCGAGAACCACCCGGTCAACTGCGTGAGCTGGTACCAGGCCGACGGGTACTGCAAGTGGCGCAAGAAGCGCCTGCCGACGGAGGCCGAGTGGGAGTACGCGGCGCGCGGCTCCGACGGTCGAAAGTTCCCCTGGGGCGCGGACGAGGCCGCGGCGGGGCACATGAACGCGGGCGGCAAGGAGTGGGCGTCGTGGGAGAAGGCGCAAGGCCTCAAGCTCACGGGCACGCTCTACGAGATCGACGACGGCTTCCCGGGCACCGCGCCCGTCGGCAGCTTCCCGAAGGGCAAGACGCGCTTCGGCGCGGACGACTTCGTCGGCAACGTGTGGGAGTGGACCGCGGACTGGTACGAGACGTACAAGGCCGAGGACGAGCAGATCAACCCGAAGGGCGCGCCCGCGGGTGACCGGAAGGCGATCCGCGGCGGCGGCTTCAACGGCGGCGTGCAGCAGTGGCTCAATCCGGCGTTCCGCTTCCATCAGGTGCCGGACGCGACGACGCCGGTGATCGGCTTCCGCTGCGTGATGAACCTTTGAGTTCAAAGCGAAAGCGGAGCCGCGCCGCGACGAAGCCGATCGACGTGCCGAGGAGCGCGCCCGCGAGGATGTCGCTCGGGTAGTGCACGGCGAGGAAGCATCGCGACCAGGCAACGAGCGCGGCGAAGACGAACGCGGGGACGGCGAACACGGGGCGCACGAAGGCGACGAACGCGGCGAAGGCGAACGAGCCAGCCGCGTGTCCGCTCGGGAAGGAGTGCCCGCCGGGCGAGGAGATGAAGACGGGCTCGCAGGCGGCGAGCGCGTCGCAGGGCCTCACGCGGCCGACGAGGGCCTTCACGGTGGAGACGAGGGCGCTCGTGACGGCGAGCGCGGCGATGAGGCGCGCGGTCGTTTCGCGGGTCTTTTCGCGGGCGAGAAAAGGGACGAGGGCGAACATGCCCCAGCCGCCGCCGAGAAAGGTGACGGCGACGAAGAGGGGCGTGGCCCAGGCGGGCGAGCCGCGGGCGGCGCGGAGGAGGGCCTCGTCGGCCGTCAGGATTACTTCGAGGAAGCTCAAGCGCGGAGAGGATATTCTCTCGCGTCCGCTCCCTGCTAGGTTGTCTGCCCGTGCCGGTCCCGGACCATCTCCTCGGCGATACGTCGGTGACGGGGCCGCTCGGCTCCCTCGCGTTGTCCCAGGTACGCCCTGGGAGCACCGTGCTCGCGCTCCGGGCGGTGAAGTGGCACGAGGGGCTCGGGCGGCTCGGCGTCGTCTTGCCCTTCGCGCTCGTGCACGACGTGGGTCTGCTCTTCGCGACCTCGCGGGATCACGTGGAGATCGGGCCCCGCTGCGAGCCTTCGTCGATCGCGCGCGGGATGCCGGATCTCCTGCGGCTCCTCGAGGGCTACCGGCGCATGCTCGAAGAGCTCGGGCAGAGCGAGGCGGCGCGGCGCGCGCCGGAGCTCAAGATGAGCGACGACCTCGTCATCGTGCTGCTCTCGCGGCTGCTCGGCGCGGTCGCGTCGCGCGTGAACGTGCCGCCGGCGTACCGCGCGGCGGTGCCGATGGATGCGTCGCTCTTCGAGCGGATCGAGCCGCAGCTCCCGCAGCTCTTCTCCACGGCGCGGCGCGGCTTCGAGGCGTCGGCGCTCTCGGCGCTCGAGGTCTCGCGTCTCTTCGTGCTGACGATGACGGACGCGCTCGACCTCGACACGCTGCGGCTCTTCGGCATGCTCGGCGCCGAGGGCGCGGGCGGCGCGCTCACGCAGGTCGATCTGCTCGCGGCGCTGGAGTCGCCCGAGGCGAACGACATCGTGAACTTCTCGCTGGAGATCCTGCCGAGCGTGCTGGAGACGAAGACGCGGCCCGCGGCGGGGACGACGGCGGCGCACGGCTACTCGGGCATCGGGACGCGCGGGTCGATCGACGGGCTCGTGCTCACGGAGCTCGCCTGGGACGACCTCGAGCTCGCGCGGAGGCTGCTCGACAACGAGGTGCTCTACTACGCGCGTGAGCAGAGCCGCGACGAGCAGAAGCGGGTGCATTACCTGCTCGTCGACGCGTCGGCGTCGATGCGCGGCGACCGGCAGACGTTCGCGCGGGGGATGGCGATCGCCACGGCGAAGAAGCTCTTGCTCGAAGGCGAGGACGTGGCGTTCCGGTTCTTCGACGCGCGGCTCTACGAGATCCACCGGGCGCACGGGGACAAGCTGCCGACGGCGCACGTGCTCTCGTTCAAGGGCGAGCGCGGACGAAACCCGGCGCGTGTGTTCGCGGAGCTCGCGACGGAGCTCGATCTCCATCGCCACCGCGATCCACGCTCGCCCGTCGTGCACCTCTTCACGCACGCGGCGCTCTACATTCCGCGCGAGATGGTGCAGGCGGTGCGGCGCTCGGCGCACATCGCGGCCGTGTTCATCCTGCCCTCGGGCGGCAAGCTCGACCTCGACTACCTCGACCTGCTCGACGCGCACTGGGTCGTCGACCACGCGACCTTGTCGAGCGGATCGGCGCGCGCCAACGCGGCGCGGTCGATCCTCGATCAGACGACGGCGTCCTCCGGGGACGAGGCGGGCAAGGGCGCGGCGAAAGGGGCGGAGGCGTGAGCGGTCGGCCAGTGTCGGATCTGCGCGAAGAAGCGCGGATGGCGAGCTCGCGGGGCGACCTCGGGCGCGCGAGGCTGTCGCTCGTCGCGGCGCTCGGGCAGACGATCGCGCGCGAGGAGGAGTACGCCGGCGCGGTCCGCGATCTGCGCGAGGTGCTCGTCGCGATCGGCGATCTGCGCGGCGCGCTCACGCTCGACTGGTACACGGGCAGCGAGAAGGGGCAGCGCGACCTCGTGGCGAGTGGGCGCGTGCCGATGATCGATCGCGCGCGCACCTACCTCGCGTGGGCCGATCGGGCCGAGGACGCGTCGCGCAAGCAGGCGCTCTACGCGAAGGCCGCGGACGAGTACGAGTCGGCGGGCCTCGTGGCGCAGGCGGCGATCGCGCGCGAGCGGGGCGGCGATCTGTACCGGGCGCGCGCGCTCTGGTCGCGCTTGTCGCAGATCCTCGGCGCGTCGGGCGGGGACTTTTACGCAGCGGGGCTCGCGCGCTTCAACCTCGCGCGCACGTCGATGCGCACGGGCGAGCCCGCGGCCGCGCGCGAGGCCGTCGTGGCGGCGGTGCACCTGCTCGAGGAAGCGGCGGATCGGTACGAGACCATCGGCCAGCGCGAGCGCGCGTTCGACTGCTACCAGGTGCTCATCGCGATCGGCCGGGAGAGCGGCGAGTTCGAACACGTGCTCGAAGGCTACGTGAACGTGATCCGCATCCTGCGCGAGGATCACCTGCGGTATTACGCGCTCCAATCGTACGAGGAGGCCCTCTCCGCGGCGGAGAAGCAGAAGGAGGTCTCGGCCGCGGCCACGCTCGCGCGCGAGATGAGCGCGTACGCGCGGAAGGAGGGGCTGCCGGCCGTGGCGAACTTCGGGACGCTCGCGCAGGCGCGCCTCTGGCAGGAGGTGGCCGCGGCGTCGACGGCGCGCGGCGCGCCGCCGTCCATCGCGGAGAACGCCCTGCTCGCCGCGGTGATCGCGCTCGGCGAGGCGGGGCAGTACGGCAAGGTCGGCGGGGTGTACGAGAAGCTCGCGGCGCTCGACCTCGAAGAGGCGCGGCGCAAGCACTACACGAACGCGCGCAAGCGCTACGTCGAGGCGCAAGACCTACGCATCGAGAGCCAGCCCTTGCCGGCGCATCTGCGCCACGAAGTCGGCTTCCCCGAGGTCTGGCACGTCGATCTCGTCGAGTGGGAGCAACGCGGCAGCGCGAGCCAGTCCGCGGGCGACGTCGTGCTCGACCCGTCCGCGTGGTCCGAGGTGACGCGAAGGCGCGCCATGCTCGCGCGGCTCACGGCGCTCGCGATCGAGGCCGAGGAGGAGGCTTCACCGGGCCGGACGGCGCAGAGCCAGCTCTACTCCACGCTCGCCGAGCAGCTCGCGCTCGTCGAGCTCTACACGATCCTCTCGCCGCTCGAGGTCCTCTTCCGGAGGCCCGAGCGCGAGGTGCGGATCGCCGTGATCCGCGCGCTCTCGCGGTTCCTATACAAGCGTACGTTCATCACGCTGCGCGAGGCGCTCGTCGACCCCGAGGGCGGCGTCGTCCAGGAGGCGGCGAAGGCGCTCGAAGAGCTGCGCTTCCCGCACGCCTTCGATCCGCTCGCGCGCATCTACCGCGAGTCGCAGAGCCCCGTGGTGCGCGCTTCCGCGGTGAAGGCGCTCGCGCGCATCGACACCCTGGAGGCCGCCGAGATGCTGCTCGGCGTGATCGAGCACGACGGACGCGAGGAGCGTCAGGCGGCGATCGAAGCCCTCAAGAGGGCGCGTGGCATGAAGTTCGTGGACGTCGCGAAGTCTGCCCTGCCCGGCCTTTCGAGCGCGGCGCAATCCGCCGTCCGCGAGGTGCTCCGGAGCCGCGGAATCGGCTGATTTCGACTGGAAACGGCCCCTACCAGCCTTTGAATTCCAGTACCCGCGTACGTCTCGTACGGGGACATCAGGTCAAGACCGGACACGGGATTCCAACTCGTCCCGAGCGATCCGGAGACGAAGATGTCCTATTCATGGACTCATGGACGGCGCGCTTCGGGGGGAGCGTCTCACCAGGCCGTCCCGGCCCCCGGGAAGTTGCTGCTCGACAAGGTCGACTTCTCGGCGACTCCCGGTGGCCGGCGTCTTTTGAGGCGCTTCGCCGGGGAGAACGATCGCAGGACGGTCCTCTCCCCGGCGAAGCGCGAGGCGCTCCGCGAGGCCGCCCTACGGCGTCAGGATCGACGCGAGCGCCGGAACGAGCGACGGGTACTGAAACACGTAGCCGAGCTCCTGCGCGCGGGTAGGCAAGACACGTTGCCCCGTCGTGACCACCATCGAGGCCTCGCTGCCGAGCGCGACCTTCACCGCGGCCTCGGGCGTCGTGAACCATGAGGGCCTGCGCATCACGCGGCCGATCGCCGACGCGAGCTCCTTGCTCGTCGCGGGCTCGGGCGACACGACGTTGACAGGTCCACGCGCGCGCGCATCGCCGAGCGCGAGCAGCGCGAGGCCCACGACGTCCTCCGCGTGCACCCACGCGATCACCTGCGAGCCCGGCGCGATCGGCCCGCCTGCGAACATCTTGAAGGGCAGGATCATCTTCTCCAGCGCGCCGCCGCCTTCCCCGAGCACGACGCCGATCCGCAGCATCACCGTGCGCACGCCGAGCGCCTCGGCCTTCGCTGCCTCGGCTTCCCATCGCGTCACCACGTCCGCGAGAAACCCTTCGCCGCGGCGGCTCGTCTCGTCGAGCGCCTCGTCGGGCGGCCTCGGCCCGTAGTAGCCGACGGCCGACGCGCACACGAACACCTCGGGCTTCTTCTCGGCGCGGCGGATGCCCTCCACGACGAGGCGCGTCGAGTCCACGCGACTCGCGACGATCGCGCGGCGTGCTTCGTCGGTCCATCGCTGCGCGACGGGCTCGCCCGCGAGGTGGATGATCGCCGACGCGCGACCGACCTCATCGAGCCACGGCCCTTCGTGCTCGGGATCCCACGCGACGGCCGTCGCGCCCGCGGGCAGCTTTCCTCGTGCTCGGTTGGGATCCCGCGTGAGCACTGTCACGCGATCGCCGCGCTGGAGAAGCGTCTCCGTGAGACGCCGACCGATGAACCCGGTGCCGCCCGTCAAAAGGACCGTCTTCACCACGGCGGTCTTTACCATGGTAAGAGGCTACCGACATGGAACTCGAGGTCTTCCGCAAGCTCCCGCTCGGCGGCACCGATCGCCGCGCCATCGTCCAAGCGCTGGCCCAGGACGGCCCTCGCGTCGCGCGAGGGCTGCTCGCCGCGCAGCGATCCATGATCAGGCCGCGCGGCGCGCACCTCGCGAAGGACACGGCCGTCGTCATCCTCGGCGGCTCGAACGGCATCACGCGGGCCCTCGCGGTGCAGCTCCTCTTCGGCGAGCGCGCGGCCGTCTTCGGCGTGCACTACGACAGCGAGAAGATGCAGATCGGCGGCCACCACGTCGCGGCGCTCGTCGAGGCGGCCACGGCCGAGGGGCTCACGGCGCGCTTCTGGAACGCGGACGCGACCAAGCCCGAGACCGTCGAGGAGGTCGTCGCGGAGCTGAAAGGCAAGTACCGCGCGGTCCACCTCGTCAACGGCATCGCGGCGGGCGCGACGAAGCGGTACGTCGAGCATGGCCCGACGAACGTGAAGGACATCGACGTCGCGTTCGATCCGATCCTTCAGGTCCCGGATTTCAGCCGACCGGAGAACATCCGGCGTGTCGGGCTCGTGGAGGTCGAGGTCGCGACGGACACGGACATCGAGCGGACGAACCGTTTCATGGGCACGTCATCGCTCCTCTGGGCCGAGCCGCTCGCCGCGGCGGGCCTCGTCGCGAAGGGCGAGAGCGTGGTCGCGTTCTGCGATTACGACTTCGAGCCCGACGATCCGGTCTACGCGATGGGCCCGCTCGCGGGGGCGAAGAAGCTCCAGCGAAAGACGATGCAGGAGATTCACGATCGACTCGGGGCGCGGACGGTGCGGCTCTGTTATCCGGCCGTGGCGACGACGGCGCTCGGCGCGATCCCCGGCGGCCTGCTCATGTATGGCCTCTCGGCGCAGATCCTGAAAGAGCGCGGGCAATACAAGGACGTGCTCGAGCTCGGGGCGGCGACCGCGCCGATCTTCGCGCGGGACTTCCAGGGCTCGATCTTCCGCCTCGACGAGGCCTATCAAGCGGCCCTGCCCGAGTTCCACCGGCGCAAGGACGCGCTCTCGCCGGAGAACCTGCGCGACGCGTTCAAGTCGCTGTATCGATGATGGGCGAAACCTCCGGGCTCGGCTCGTAGCGGCCGACCTGGGGGTGCTCGCCGAGATCGATGATCTTCAGGAAGGCGAGCAGGCGGATGACGTGCCACGTCGGGTCGAGCTCCCAGGCGCGCACGGCGAAATTCGGGGCCTGGCCGAAGCGGTGGTGGTTGTTCTGGAAGAGCTCGCCCATCGTCACGAAGTCGAATGGCAGCGTATTGCGCGAGTCGTCCTTGCTGTCGAAATTCCGATATCCATACCGGTGACCGCACCAGTTCACGATCGCGCCGTGAATGACGCCCATCAAGAAGTGCGCGGGCAAAAGCAAGAATTGCCACCAGGCGGTCGCGAACACGAGATAAAAGACGACGTACGCCGTGCCCCAGGCGAGGCGGCCCGGCCAATCGCCTCCGATGCGGTCGACGAGCTCCCACTCGGGATATCCGCCGTCGAACTTCGGCTCGGGCGTCTCGATGCGATACGCGAGGTCGTGATAACGCTTCTTCGTCCCCCACATCATCGCGAACGGATTGCCGGTGTGGCGCGGTGAATGCGGATCCCGCTCGGTGTCGCTGTAGGCGTGGTGATGCCGGTGCAGGATCGCATACGCCCGCGGGACGAGGAACGAGGAGCCCTGCGCGATGAACGTGAGCAGATAAAAGAAGCGCTCCCAGCCCTTGCTCATCGTGAACATGCGGTGGGAGGCATAGCGGTGCAGGAAAAACGTCTGGCAGAATATGGACAGCGCCCAGTGCCCGACGAAGAACAGCGCGATTGCCATGCCTCCGTGGTAGGCGAGGCCGGACGCGCGCACCGTCACGGCTGGGTCATCTTTCCGTCGGTCCAGGGACAGCGCGCCGGTGGGAAGCGTGGAAACCACCTCGGCGCCGCTCCGCGTCGTGATCGTGTTTCGTGCGTTGAATGCGCCGTGGACGCTCTCGTCCAAGCCATTTGGTCGAGCGCCGATCGGGGACCCGAGCCCGTTCGCGCGCGAAGGCTAGCTTGCTTCCGATGCATCACTCGGCCCCGTCGTGGGGCCCTTGCCCCCGGTTGGCCCCGGCGGAGAGCTCTGCTAGCCTCGGCACGTCCTTGTCGAACTCGGGTGCTTACCTGGGAGGAACTCGAATGAAGATGCGATTCTTTGCGATGCTTGGTGCAGTGGCTTGTATGGCGTTGACGGCGTGTGTGGTCGTCGACAACAGCGGCGCCGGCGGCGCTGGCGGTGACGGCGGCTCGGGCCCGGGCGTCGGCGGCAACGGCGGCGCGGGCGGCGGCACGGGCGGCGCGGG
>NZ_JASBQE010000176.1 GCF_029960785.1 Polyangium sp. 15x6 | reverse complement strand
CGGCGGCTCGGGCGGCGGCGGCGGAGGCTCGGGCGGAGGCGGCACGGGCGGCTCGGGCGGCGGCGGAGGCTCGGGCGGCGGCGGCGGCGGCGGAGGCTCGGGCGGCGGGACGCTGACGACGACGCTCTACAGCGTGGATTACGACGATGCCCAGATGGAGGAGCGTTTCGGCTACGTGACGCCCTCCACGGGGAAACTTCATACGATGAGCATCCTCCCCGGTGTCATGGGCGTCGGCGACCCGATGGTGCTCAACTCCGTGAAGGGTCGATTCTACCTCCAGACGAACGTCGGTCAGCTCGCGATTGACGTGAAAACCGGCAACGTCGTGGATGTCTCCCCCCCGTGGGAGAGCTACACGGTGCGTGCTCACCCCATCACCGGGGTCCTCTATGGCGTGAGGTGGGACGCCGTGGCCTTGGAGGAGCACTTCGGCATCATCAATCCAGAGACCGGAGTCTTTTCCACCATCAGCACGCTCCCCGGCGTGCAGCTCCTCTCGGACGCTCCCGGGATCGATCCGACCGGCAAGAGTTTCTACTTGAGGACGAACCTCGGTTGGCTGACGATCGACGTGAGCACAGGCCTCATCACCCACGTCGCGCCTGACGCGGAAGACGTGGCGGCCCACGAGCTCCATCCGATCACGG
This sequence comes from Polyangium sp. 15x6, assembly GCF_029960785.1. GTDB lineage: Bacteria > Myxococcota_A > Polyangia > Polyangiales > Polyangiaceae > Polyangium. The sequence goes on along the minus strand of NZ_JASBQE010000176.1, from coordinate 11,045 downwards.
GCACGCTCTATGGCCTCCTCAAAGAGCCCGCCGCGTCCGGATTCGTGTTCGGAACGCTGGATCTCCAGACGGGTGCATTCACCCCGATCAAGAGCCTCCCGACCATCACGTCGCACAACGCTCGCGGAGGCATCGACCCGGCGAAGAACGAATACTACGTTTTCGCCAACATCGGTTATGTCACGATCGACATCACCACGGGGGACATCAAGAACGTCGCGCCGAACCCAGACGACTTCAGCAACGCCTTCGAGTATTACAGCCAGTAAACGCGTCGCCGCCCTGGCACGACGTGCTCGTCCCTCACCGCTGCGATAGCCACGCCACGATCTCCGCCTTCGGCACCGCCCAGGCCTCGCCCCCCGCGGCATAGGCCGCCCGGGCCTCCTCCGCGAGCTTCTTCGCGCGGGCGCGGTCGCTGCCCGCCGCGGTGAGGGCGCGCGCCAGCAAGAATCGCGTCGACGCGTCCTTGTACGGTCCCTCGGCGCCCGACGCCCGCAGCGAGAGCGCACGCTCGAGCAGCGGGATCGCCTCCGCCGGCTCGCCGGTTTCCATGTGCAGCTCGCCCAGGTTTTCCAGCGGTTCGGCGAGGTAGACGTGCGTAGGCCCGACGGCCTTTTCGTAGATGGCGACCACCCGCCCGAGGCGAGCGCGGGCGTCGGCGAATGCGCGCTCCTTCATCATCACCTCGGCGAGGTTGAGCAGCGTCGTGGCCAGCGCGATGTGCTCGGGGCCGAGCGCGCGCTCGCGGATGGATAATGCCCGCTCGGCCGCCGCGCGCGCCGCCGGCAGATCGTTCAGCCGGGCATGGACTTCCACGCTGTTGTTCAGGACCGTCGCGCAGGCCGGGTGATCCGGGCCGAGCATCCCCTCGAACGTCGCGAGCGCGCCCTGGTAGTGGCTGCGCGCCTCGGTATGACGGCCGAGCGCCACGAGCGCGGCGCCGAGGTTGGTCTTGGCCTTCGCGGTGTGGAGGTGCTCGTCGCCGTGCAGCCGCTGCTCGAGCGAGACGGCCTGCGAGGCGGCCTCGAGCGCCCGGTCGAGCTTGCCCTCCTCGAGGTAAACGGTCGCCTCGTTGCCGGCCAGCGCTGCCTCGAACTCCGCGTCCCCGCCAAGCCGGGCGATCGCTCCCGCCGCGAGCTCCGCCCACCGGTGCGCGTCCGCAGGGCGGCCGAGCGGGTGTCCCGCCAAGAACACCAGCGAGGTCAGCCCATTCGCGGCCTGCCAATCGTGGTGGCCCGCCTCCGCCGCCCGGATCGACGCGAGGAACGTCGCCTCGGCCTCCGCGTGCGCGCCCTGGGATTGCTGCACCCTTCCCAGGAGGTCGAGCGCGTCGGCGAGCAGCGGCTGGTGGGCGATCGCCTTGGCCTCCGCGACCACCTGGTCGGCGAGCGCGCGCGCGGGCGGGTATTTCGCGGCGTCGTACAGCGCCTTGCCGCGCGCGAGCTCTCCGCGCGTGGCGTCGAAGCGCGCGCGCAGCGCGGGATCGTCCGGCGGAGGCCGAGGCCCGGAGAGCGCCGCCACGTCGGCGCAGGCGCGCACCGGGGTCATCGCGTTCACCGCCTGCACGGCGCGGCCGACCGTGGCGCCGTCCGCCTCGGAGAAGATGTCGACCAGCGCCTTGAGCTCCTTGGCCCGCAGATCGAGGCAGGCCATGCGCAGCGCCAGCACCGACTCCGCCTGCTCGCCGCGCACCCGCGTCGCCTCGCAGGCATCGACATGGCCGGCGACCCAGCCCGCCGCCTGGGCGTCGAGCACGCGCTCCACCTGCGTGAGCGCCACCGAGGCGAACGGCTCCTTGGACGTGGTGAACGCGTCGCGCACGGCGGCTCGCCGCCCCTCATCCCACACGCCCGTGAGCTTCGCCTCCGCGCCGCGGCAGACGCGCTGCTGCTCCCGCGCGATCCAGGCAGGCACGAACACGCCGGCGGCGACGACGACGCCCGCGAGGATGGCGACAGCGGCGCGGCGACGGGTGCGTGCGGGGTCGACTTCGAGCTTCTGGAGCAGCGCGTCCATGGTGGGAAAGCGCTCTTCCTGCTGCGGGCGCAGGGCGCGCAGCAGGGCGCGCCGGACGCGCGCAGGCTCCTGCCCGCCGCCGGGCGGCTCGGCGGGTCCTCGGGCCTTGCTCGCCGAGAGCTCCTCGAGCGTCTTGCCCTCGAACGCCGAGCGCCGGTAGAGCGCCTCGTACAGCGCCACCGCGAAGCTGAACTGGTCCGCCTGCGGGCCTGCCCTCTCGCCGCGGTGCTGCTCCGGGGCCATGTAGAGCGGCGTTCCGAGGAGCGCGCCCGTTCGCGTCAGGACCGGGGCCGCGGCTCCCTCGGCCGCGGCCTTGCCCGAGGCGTCCTCGCCCGTCCAGCCGGCGAGGCCGAAATCGCTGACGCGGACGCGCCCGTCCTTGCCGATGAGCACGTTGGCGGGTTTGAAATCCCGGTGCACGAGCCCCGCGCCGTGGGCCGCCACGAGCCCCCGACCTGCTTGCGTGAAGCGCTCCAGGATCTCGCGGGCGGGGTGAGGCCCCTCCTCGAGCCACACGGAGAGCGGCTGCCCGTCGATGTACTCCATGGCGATGAAGATCTGACCGCCGTGGCTGTCGACGTCGTAGATCGTCACCACGTTCGGGTGCGAGAGCCGCGCGGCGATGCGCGCCTCGCGGAGGAGCCGCGCCGACGCGATGTCGGCGCCGACGCGCGCGGTCACCTCGGCGCGCAGGACCTTGAGCGCCACCTTGCGATCGAGCGTGGGGTCGTGTGCAGCATACACGATCCCCATGCCGCCCCTGCCGAGCACGTCGGCGATGGTGTAGCGGCCGAGCCGCGCGCCGTGCGAAAGCGGGGCTGCGTCATCGAAGGTGGGCGGAGGGGTGGCCTCACCCGCGTCGCTCCCCGTGCCGAGCGACGCCTGGGCCGCCGCGATCACCAGCAAACGGCAGGGCTCGCACGCGTCGATGTGGTCGTCGAGCATACCGGCCTCGGTCGCGGCCAGTCGCCCCTCGACGAATGCGAGGATCGTGTTCTCGGAAGGGTGCGCCATCGTCGTTGCGGGGCTTGTGTATCATGGCGGCGTGCATCCGTATCCGCTGCTCCCCCTGTCCCGCTCCTTCTGCGGGCGCATCGCGCCCTCGCTTTCGGCGAGGTTCGGCGACGTCGACGCGCTGGAGATCCGCCTGCGATCGCTGGTCGAGGAGGCGCGGCGCGCCTTTCCCGAGGTCGCGGTGGACGAGCCGGCGTTCGTCGGCCATCTCGCGGAGCGCATCGCGGGCGAGGAGGACATCGACGAGGCGCTCTCCAGCGTGCTCGCCGCCGATCTCTTGCTGGCCTTCGCGTGCCTCGCAGGCGACGCCGTCGCGCTGCGGGAGTTCGGCCGGCGCCTCGACGTCGAGGTGCACGCCGCGCTGCGGGGGATGGCAGCGGCGTCCGAGCTCGTCGAGGAGGTACGATCGGTGCTCGGCCACAGGCTGCTCGTGGGCGACGGCGGGGCGCCGAAGCTCGCGACCTACGCCGGGCTCGGGCCGCTCCCGGCCTGGATCCGCGTGGCCGCGCTGCGGACGGGGATCAGCCTGCGCAGGCGTGGTCGGCGTGAGGAGCGATCGGACGAGCGCGCGCTCCTCGCGGCCATGGATCCGACGCTGGATCCGGAGTCGAGGCTCTCGCGCGAGCGCCACGCGGAGGAGCTGCGCGAGGCCCTGCGCGAGGCCATGTCCGCGCTCTCGAGCCGCGACCGCAACCTCTTGCGCATGTACTACGCGGAGGGGATCAAGCTCGACAGGCTGGCGATCATGCACCGCGTGAACGCCTCGACGATCTCCCGCTGGATCGCGCGGGCGCGCGAGGAGGTGCTCGAGCGCACGCGCGGCGGGCTCAGCGCGCGCCTGAAGCTCTCCGCCTCGCAGGTCGAGAGCCTGCTCGGCCTGGCCCAATCGCTGGACGTGAGCCTGGAGAGTTTGCTCGGAAGATCGGCTGGCTGAGAGGGATTGGCCTCTTCTTGGGCTGGGGCAACGCCCCAGCGAAGCGCCTCCCAGATGGAGCGCGACGTGCCTTGCGCGCATGCAAATCGCCCGATGGCGGCTGCTCGGTGGGGGTTGCGCGCGTGCAAGGCGCTCCAAACGATCTGCGCGGCGTGCCTTGCACGGGCTCGAGGGACGTCGAGCACGCGGCGCGGGAGCGCTTGCACGCGTCCGAGCGTCGCCGTGACGTGGTCCTGACGGCGCTTGCATCGACGCAAGCGCATGGATCACCGCGTCACAGCCACGCTTGCTCCGGTGCATCCCGCGCTGTGCACGTGTCCCGGGCGCCTTCGCGCCGGTGCAAGGACGACCGCGCAGCCGCTCGCGCACGATTTGCGTCGGTGGGAGCTGCGGGCGCCGCTCTGCCCCACCTCGGTGGAACAGCCTCTGGGGCCGGGCGAAATTTATTTTCGAGACTCCGTGCAAGAACCGCAGGCGGCTGGCGTCAGGTAGCGCGAAAGGTGAGCGGGGACCGCGCGCGGGCCGTGGGCGAGGATGCGCCCGCGCGGGCTCGTGGTCCATCCGCGATTCCAGGTGAAACCCATGCGGTCGTTGATCGGTATTCTTGTGCCTTCGCTTCTCGTCGGGCTCCTTCTTGGCGTCGGTGGTTGTTCGGGTGGCGGAGGTGGTGCGGGAGGCGAAGGAGGCAGCGCGGGCGAGGGAGGAGGCGGTGCGGGCGCGGCAGGAGGCGGGGGCGCGACCTGCGATTCGATGGAACAAGGCTTCGTTTCGTGCGGCCCCGAGGGGATTGCCGTCACGTGTCAGCCTGGGACCTACTGCTCGGATCCCACGACCTTGACGTGCACGGAGGGTTGCGTGTCGAACGCGAATTGCGGCTGCGGCGAGGTGTGCACGGGGGGCTCCTGTGTCGCCGCGAGTGTATGCGGGGACGATGCGTGCACCGGGGACGAGGACTCCTCCACCTGCCCGGCCGACTGCTCGTCGAACCCTTGCGGCAATGGGGTATGCGACGCGGGTGAATCGTTCCAGAATTGCCCCGAGGATTGCGCGCCGCCGAACCCCTGCGGCAACGGGGTATGCGATGCCGGCGAGTCGTCGCAGACCTGCCCGAACGACTGCCCGCCGAACCCCTGCGGCAATGGGGTGTGCGATGCCGGCGAGTCGTCGCAGACCTGCGCTCAGGATTGCCCGGACCCGAAGCTCGAGTGCCTCGACCATTGCGACGTGTACAACTTCTTCATGTGCTTCAACCCGGGCGGGCTCCAGATCTGCTACGACGCGTGCGAGGCTGCCACCGACGCGAATCTGAAGCAATTCAACGTCTGCGCCGCGACCGGGTCGACGTCCTGCGACCTCGGCTGCTTCGACTACCTGTAGTCGCGTCCGCACGACGGGTGCCGGCTCCCCCTCTCTCCTCGGGCTCCCAGAGCTGAGGCGCCCACAACGCCCGCTCGCCATTCGTGCACGCCTGTGCCACGGTGTGCCGTGCGAGGCGGTCATCGGCCGCGAATGATTCGCGGATTTCAGCCCATCGACGCTTGGCACGAAACGCGCTAAGGCGGCCCCCCCGCGCGCAGTCTCCTGGGTCGGAGGCGCGCAACGCGAGGAAGAGCAATCATGAAACGACTTCTCATCATGGCGGCGCTGTGCGCCTTGGGGCAGCTCGGCTGCGGCAGCGACTCCAGCAGCAATGACGATGGCTCCAGCAGCAATGATGATAGCTGTAGCGCCTCGAACCCTTGCACGAGCGGGACGTGCGTCTATCCCCCGGGCGATTGCTCGTCGAACGCGAAAGGCTCGTGCGTCGAGATCCTCCAGTGCGACGGCCCTCCCCCGGGCCCCACATGCCAATGCGATGGCACGGTGCTCGAGAATCCCGACGCGACGTGCTCGCCCTCGGGCCCGCGCCCGACGGCCGACCTCTGCCAAACAGGCACCTTCGCCTGCGGCGACATCACGTGCAAGCGAAACCTCGAGGTCTGCGTGGCGACGAGCGGAGGCGCCATGCCCACCACGACCCATGCGTGCGCGGCCCTCAGCGAGATCGACAACACATGCGTCAATGGGATCCCCGATTGCGCGTGTCTACAGCCCGCTGAATGCGGCGGGGCGTCGTGCTGCTCGGCCGACGCGGACCACCAAGAGACAATCACCATCAACGCGCCCTGACCTGATCGCGCGAACCATGCAACCGTCGGCAAGAGAGTCTGGGTGCCAACGAGCCATGGTCCACGTGGTTTTCCGCTTGCGCTGCACCGGACGAGGCACATAAAACTCGCCGGCGCTTGCACTGTCACCTGCTTCCTGGTGATGCTGGGACGGCCCCGGCCGTCGTGAATGCCCAAGCATGAACCACCGACAATCATTTGACGCCGAGAAGGTGATCGAAGACCTCACGCACGAGAACGCATCGCTGCGGCGGCGCGTTGCCGAGCTGGAAATCGCTGCACGGCGCTATCAGGCCCTGTTCGACGGGGGCGTCATCAGTGTTCAGGTCCACGATCCCGAGAGCCGTACCAAGGAGGTGAACGCTGGCTGGGAACAACTCTGGCAGATACCTTTCGAGCGGCTTGCCGATTACAGGTTTCTGAAAGACTCCCAGGTCGTCGCCCAGGGGTTCATGCACCTCGTCGAGCAGGCGTTTCTGGAGGGGAAGGCCGCGCGGTTGCCCACCATCCGGTACGATCCGCTCCAGAACGAAGCGGTTTGTCACGGGCGTGTCCGCTGGGTCGCCTCGGCGCTCCACCCGGTCAAGGATGCGAACGGTGAGGTGTGCGAGGTGGTGCAGGTCCATTTCGACGTCGGCGAGCTCAAGCACTCGGAGGAGGAGTTGCGGCAGAAGAAGGAGCAGCTCGAGGCCGCCGTTGCAATGCGAACCGCGGAGCTCTCGGAGCAGCTTCGCTTCAGCGAGGAGCAGCAGCACGCGATCGCCGCGCTGTCCACGCCCGTGCTGCGGATCTGGAAGGGCATCCTCGCGCTGCCACTGATCGGCCGCATCGACGCGGCAAGAGGCGCGCGCATCCTCGAAGTCCTGCTCCGGTCGATCGTGGAGACGAGCGCGGAGACGGTCATCCTCGACGTCACAGGCGTGCCCACTCTCGATGCGGACGCGGCGCGGTCTCTGCGCGACGCGGTGCGCGCCGCCGAATTGCTGGGCGCGCAATGCATGATCGTAGGCATCTCCCCGGAAACGGCGCGCACGCTGGTGGACAATGATCTCGGGTTCGAGAATGTACGCACATTTGCGAGTCTGCAGGAAGGTTTGCGTCGCTCGCTGATGCGCCGCGACGTGGGGAGATGACGTCCCTCGGGGCATTGGGCTCGCCGCGATTCCCGTTGGTGCGCGCTTCGGCTGGAGCATCGGCCGGTTCGATGCTCGGCGCAACGACCGCACCAGGCCCCCTCGCGCGAGGGCACTCTTCGAGCTTCATTCTCGATTGACGCCACCGCCCAGCCTGGACTAATTTCCGCATATGCGGAATCGCATACACACCAATCTCCGTATCCAGCTCTTCAGCCGCGGCCTTGTCCCCACCCTGATGGCCATCGCCGCCTCGTGCGGGATCGATACCCTCCCCGGCGACCCGGGTGCGCGCTCCCCGCCGGCAGCGGGCGAAACGAAGCCGTCTCCCAGCGAGACCTCCTCCGCCGCCAGCAAAGACCTGCGCGCCGCCTACATCGCCGCCGTGCAATCCAGGGCCCCTGCGTCGTATGGCGCCCTCGCCCTGCAACCTGGACGGCTCCTGGTGGAGAACGAGGCGCAGCGCTTCGCCACCTTCCTGGATCGGAAGGGGATCGTCGTCTCGTCCGACGCAGAGCCCTGGTCGGTCTCGATGCGTACGGCCGGATGGGGTTGCGAGGGCGCCATTTCCTCCGTGACCGACGCGGAGCCCGAGGCGGACGGGAATCGCATCCGGTACGGGCACGACGGCCTGGAGGAATGGTACCTCAATGGACCGCTCGGGCTGGAGCAGGGGTTCGTGCTCGCCGAAGCGCCACGCTGCGCCGGGCCGAAGGTGGTGACCCTGGAGCTTGGGGGGGATCTGCGCGCCGAGCTCGACGATGCCGACGGTGATGGCCGCGGCGAATCGCTCCAGTGGCGCGACGCCGAGGGACGCTCCCTGCTCGCGTACGCGGACCTGTTCGTCAAGGACGCCGCGGGCAAGGCGCTGCCTTCGTGGCTGTCGGTCGAGGCAGGGCGGGTCTCGATTCACGTGGACGATACGGACGCGACCTATCCCGTGGAGATCGATCCGCTGATCGTGGTTCAGCAGGGCAAGCTCCTGGCGAATGATGGCGCGGCCGGGGATTGGTTCGGCATTTCGGTCGCGGTGTCGGGAGACACCGCCCTCGTGGGGGCCCGCGCAGACGACGACCTCGGGTCCGGCTCCGGCTCCGCTTATGTCTTCACGCGGACCGCGGGCGCCTGGAGCTTGCAGGCCAAGCTCCTGGCAAGCGACGGCATGGCGCTCGACTACTTCGGCTCCTCGGTCGCGCTGGATGGGGACACCGCCCTCGTGGGGACGGCTTATGGTGACAACAGGAGCTCCTATAGCGGCGCTGCGTATGTCTTCGTGCGCAGTGGGACCACCTGGACCGAGCAGGCCAGGATCTGGGTCAATCACGCCGACTTCGGCCATCCGGTCGCGTTGTCGGGGGACACGGCCCTCATGACGGCGTCCTCGAACAGCGTTTATGTCTTCGTCCGGAGCGGGACCACCTGGGCCCAGCAGGCCTTCCTCGAGTCCGCGGACTCGGCGTGGGACGATTCTTTTGGCGATACGATCGCGATATCGGGGAACACGGCCCTCATCGGGGCTCCTCAAGACGACGACAAGGGATCGAACTCCGGCTCCGCTTATGTCTTCGTGCGCAGCGGGACCACCTGGACCCAGCAGGCCAAGATCGTCGCGGCCGACGGCGCGGCGTACGACCGTTTCGGTACTTCGGTCGCGATAGCAGGGGAGACCGCGCTCATCGGGGCTCCTTATGACGGCGACAAGGGCTTGAACGCTGGTTCTGCCTATGTCTTCGTGCGCAACGGGACCACCTGGAGCGGGCAGGCCAAGCTCCTGGCGAGCGACGGGGCGGGGGACCACAGGTTCGGCTCCTCGGTCGCGCTTTCGGGGAATGCCGCTGTCGTGGGAGCGGAGTGGCAAGGATATACCTATCTCTTCCTCCGCAGCGGCACCACCTGGACCCAGAACGCCAAGCTCCTGGGCAATGGGTCGAGCTTCGGCGAGTACGGCTCTACCGTCGCGATGTCGGGCGACGCGGTGCTCGTGGGAGAGTACAGGAACGACGACCTCGGCACCGACGCCGGCGCCGCTTATGTCTTCTCGGTCTCGAGGGATCCGGACGGGACGGCCTGCACGAGCGGCACGGATTGCGCGAGCGGGTTCTGCGTCGATGGGGTCTGCTGCAACAGCGCCTGCGGCGGTGGGGCCACCAATGATTGCCAGGCGTGCAGCGTGGCGACGGGCGCTCTCGCGGACGGCACCTGCGGGCCGCGTGTCCAAGGGTCGGTCTGCCGCGCGGCGGCGGGTGTGTGTGATGCGGCCGATGTCTGCAATGGGTCGAGCCTCTTCTGCCCTGCGGACGCGAAGGTCTCCGCGGGCACCGTCTGCCGTGCCGCGGTGGACGTGTGTGACAAGGCCGAGACCTGCAATGGGTCGAGCAATAACTGCCCTTCGGACACGAAGGCCTCCGCGAGCACCGTCTGCCGTGCCGCGGTAGACGTATGTGACCAGATCGAATTCTGCAGTGGATTCAGCAATACCTGCCCTGCGGACTCGAAGAAGTCTGCAGCCACCGTGTGCCGCGCCTCGGCGGGCGCGTGTGATGCGGCCGAGACCTGCGACGGGTCGAGTGATGTGTGTCCTGCGGACGCGAAGGTCGCCGCGGGCACCGAGTGCCGCGCCTCGGCGGGCGCGTGTGATACGGCCGAGGCCTGCGACGGGTCGAGCGACGCCTGCCCTGCCGATGCGAAGGTCGCCGCGGGCACCGAGTGTCGGGCGTCCGCGGGCGTGTGTGACCTGGCTGAAGTCTGCAATGGTGCGAGCAATACCTGTCCAGCGGACATCAAGGCGGGCTCGAGCACCGTTTGCCGCATCTCGGCGGGTCCTTGTGACGTCGCGGAGGCCTGCAATGGGTTCGCCGCGGCCTGCCCATCGGACCTCAAGCGCCCCTCGGGCGCCACGTGTCGCGCGGCGGCCGGCGCGTGTGACGCCGCGGAGACCTGCGATGGGGCGAGCGACGCCTGCCCCGTGGACGCCAAGATCGCCGCGGGCACCGTTTGCCGCGCGAAAGCGGACCTGTGTGACACCGCCGAGGTCTGCGATGGATCGAGCAATCCCTGTCCTGTGGATGGAAAGCTCCCGTCGGGCACGGTTTGTCGCGCTTCGGTGGATCTCTGTGACGCGCCCGAGGCCTGCGACGGAGCGGCCAATGCCTGCCCCGCGGACGCGAAGGTCTCCGCGGGCACCGTCTGCCGCGGTTCGGTGGGCGCGTGTGACGTTCCGGAGTCTTGTAATGGGACCAGCAATGCCTGTCCGGTCGACGCCAGGGTCGCCGCCGGCACCCAGTGCCGCGACAAGGCCGGGTCGTGCGACGTGGCCGAGAGCTGCAATGGCCTCGACGGCGACTGTCCGGCCGATCTGAAGGTCGCCGCTGGGACCGAATGCCGCGCAAAGGAAGGCGTGTGCGACGTCGCCGAGGCGTGCGATGGGAGCAACGATGAATGCCCCGCGGATACGAAGGATTCCGGGACCGAATGTCGTCCGGCCATGGGGCCGTGTGATGTCGCCGAGCTTTGCAATGGCGTCGATGTCGGCTGCCCTGCGGACGGCGTGGCCAGCGTGGCGACGGATTGCCGTCTTGCCGCGGGACCTTGTGACATCCCGGAGAAGTGCGACGGGTTCAACAAGAGCTGCACGCCCGATGTGGTGGCCCCTCTAGATGGCTGGTGTTTTTCTCTACCAAACCATCGCGCGATGGTGTAAGGCGGGGGGCATGTCCCGTGGACAAACCCCGAAGCAGGGCGAGATGTGGAGGTCGACGTCGGCGTACTGCGGAGCGA
>NZ_JASBQE010000175.1 GCF_029960785.1 Polyangium sp. 15x6 | reverse complement strand
GGGGCCGCGTCGGGCCCGTCGAGCGGCGCGAGCTCGGCGCGCGCAAGGGGCCCGGGGGCCCTCGGCAAGGCGGCCGGGCCTCGGCGAAAATCTTCCCCGAGGTCGAGGCGCCCTGACCGCGCTCGACATTTTATTTTTCCCTTCCCCCGATCCACGACCGGAGCGACGCTTCGCCAAGGAGGTAGCTTATGGACGGGCTGCGATCGAATTGGGAGGCCGTCGTCGAAACGATCTCCAGGGGAACACGCGATCCGAGGCTCGCGGAGGCGCTCGACATCCGCGCCTCGGGGCGAATCAGCCTGGCGGAAGCTGCCTCGATGCTCGGCGAGCCCACCACCGTCCCGGGGTGGCGGCGGAAGCTCACGCGGCGGCTGCGGTACATCGAACGCATCCATGGTGTTTCGCTCCTGGTGCCGCAAATCGGGCGGCGCGGCAGCGTCGTCATGCTCGAGGGTCTCCGCGAGGCGTGTCCGGTTCCGGTGGCATCGATCCTCGCGCTGCAAGAGTTCCACGCGCGGCTGGTCGGGATTGAAGGCAGGCTCGGGACGTTCGAGGGTGAGGTCGAACGGTTGAAATCCCCGGCCGGAGCGAAAAGAGGACGCAAATAAGCCGCGGGCGGCTCCTTTCCCTCCAAGGGTAGGATGGCTCTACCTTTGGCGGAGACCCCGCAACGGCGATACAGGCGCGTCGTCCGCGAAGTCCTCGATGCTCGCGGGCGCTTCTGCGAGTGCTGCGGCGTTCCGGCGCGGCATGTTCACCACATCATCCCTTGCTCGATCTCGGGGATTGCGTCGGAGCTCGTCTTCGATCCCGCCAATCTGATCGTGATCTGCAACGATTGTCACATGCTCATGCACCCCCTGATCCGGAGGCCCTCATGGACCAAAGCAGCGAAGGGGCGCGGGATCGCGCTCAACCGTTGACCCCCAAGGAGGCCGAACGGGCATCCGCCGAAGGGCGACCCGAGCCGAACCCCGACGCGCCGAAGATGGACGCGGACGTCAAGACGTTGCGCTGGCTCCTCCGCGTCGAGAAACGCCGGCTCAAGGAAGCCGTGCGCATCGAGCGGGAGCGGCGGATCGTCTTCCCCGAAACGAGCGTGATTCTGCGCGATGTTCATCGGCTCCTCGATGCCATCGCCATCCGCGAAGGGCGCCTTTCCTCACGCACTGCGACGGCTCCCGAGCCGGGGCGCTTCGAGGGTGGTGCGAGCGGCGGCCCCAAGGCGCGGGACGAATTCGACGATTTCCGGAGCCTGCTGGAGTAGACGATGGGCGGACGTCCTACCCTCCGAACCCTCGAGGTTGAAAAGCAGATTCTCGATGCGCTCCGGCTCGGGCAACTGCACCGGCCTACAGTGTGCGCGCTCGTCGGCATCAAACCGAGGACGCTGCGGGATTGGCGGAAGCAGGATCCCGCATTCGATGCGGCTATCCGAACGGCGGAGGCGAAGGGCGAGGCGCGGCTCGCCTCGATCGCGACGCAAGGGGCCGCGGACGATCCTCGGCTGGCGCTCGACATTCTGCGCGCACGGTATCCCGAGAAGTGGAACCGGAAGCATACGCGGGTCGATGGCAACGTGCGTGTTGACGTCGCTCGCCCTCCAACGCTCCCCAAGGAGCTCCGCGCCGCGTGGGACGCAGGCGCGAAAAGCGGCTGGAAGGACAGGAAAGCCTGTCGGGAGCTCGAAATCTACTGGGCGACGGGGGAGATCGGGAGGCCCGAACAGATCGCGGCGCTCGAAACCCTCCTGGCCGAGGTCAAAGCGAATCCGGAGCCGTACCTCGGGGAATAGCTCGATGGCGAAGGCTTTCGGCTATCGGGTGGGCGATTTCTCCTACAGGGAGCACGGACGGATTGCGGCGGCCCCCTCCGAAGGCCTCGCGGCGTTCATACCGGCCGTAACGCCAGGGTATGCGCGCCCGGATCATCTGGCTCCGCTGATCGAGCTCCTCGAGCGCGCGCGGCGCGAGCCTGTCCGCGCGGTGATCCACGCGCCCCCGCGGCATGGGAAGACGGACACGATCCTCCATGCGATTGCGTGGTACCTGCGGAAGGATCCCACCCTCCCGATCGCTTACGCCACGTATGGGATCGAGCTGGCCAACAGCAAGAGCCGCGACGCGCGGGCGATGGCGCGCGCGGCCGGCGTCGAGCTCGATGCGGGCGCGAAGGGCGTCGGCGAGTGGCGCACGCGCGAAGGCGGGCGCGCGGTCTTTACCGCGCTCAACGGCTCGTTGACGGGCAAAGGGTTCCGCGTCCTCTTCGTGGACGACCCGTTCAAGAATCGGATCCAGGCTGAAAGCCCGACCTATCGCTCGCGAATCTGGGATCTCTGGCAGGGCTCGACGATCAACCGGGTCGAGCCGGGCGGGAGCGCGATCGTCCTTGCCACGCGGTGGCACCCCGAGGACCTCTCCGGGCGGCTGATTTCTCAGGGCTGGCAATACCTCCGCCTGCCTGCACTCACCGACGACGGGCGCGCGCTCTGGCCCGAACGCTGGCCCGCGGCCGAGCTCGAGGCGCGGCGGCGCGAGGTCGGAGAGTACACGTGGGCCTCGCTTTATCAAGGCGTCCCGAGGCCGCGAGGCGGGGCTGTGTTCAACGCAGAACCGGCGCTCTACACCGCCGCGGCCCTCGACGCGGTGCGAGAGTATCGCGACGGGATCGGCGTCGATTTCGCCTACACCGCTCGGAAGCATGCCGACTATTCGTCGGCGGTCGTCATGCGCTCGCACGAACCGGAGCGGGGGCGGCGCGTGTACTACGTCCTCGAATGCCTGCGGAAGCAGGTCCTCGCGCCCGAGTTCGCCGCGGAGGGCGCGCGGCTACAACGGGCGCACGGGGGATGCAAGGCAATGGGCTACGTCACGGTGTTTGAAAAGATGATTGTCCCCTTCATGTCGGATCGTGGCTTCGTAGTCGAGGCGCGCCGGGTGAAGGCAGACAAGTTCACGCGCGCACAACCGTATGCCGCGTCCTGGAACGACGGCCGCGTGCTCCTGCCTGAAGACGTCGGGCCGGATTCGTGGGTGAACGTCTTCCTGGCGGAGCATCTTCGATTCACCGGGCAGGATGACGATGAGGACGACCAGGTCGACGCCGGCGCCGCGGCGCATGACCTGCTCTCCTCGCCCGCGGGGCGGATCGCGGGGTCGTTCTCCGCGGCGAACAAACGGCCGGTTCGGCTCACGAGGTACACCCGATGAATCGCGCTCCTCGCGTCCGGTATGCGCAGCACGTCTTTGCGCCGCTCATGGGCTGGGATAACGATCGCGTACGGCAGGCCCTCGAACGCCATGAAGCGGGCGATTTTCGCGAGTCGGCGGACCTCGCCGAAGCACTCTTGACGGACGAGCGGCTCGACGGTGCTCTCCAGCAACGGATCGACGGGCTGCTCGCGCTGCCGCTCTCGTTCGAGGCGTCGACCGAGACGGGCAACACCGAGGCGGCGGAGCTCGCGCAGCGGAAGGCGGCCGAAGTCTGGTGGCGATTCTGCCCCGAGCCGGTGCTGCGTGACGTCCTCAAGTGGTTGATCATGCTCGGCGTCGCGGTCGTCCAACTGAATTGGACCGAGGAGCGGGGGCAATGGCTGCCGCTGCTCGAGGTCTGGCATCCGCAGGATCTGTGGTTCGATGGGCATGAAATCACGTACCGGGTCGGCACCCCGACCGAGCAGATCGCCCTCGGCGCGGACCCGTACAAGTGGGCGATCTTCGCCTCGGGTAGCCAAACCCCCTGGATGAACGGCGCCGTCCGCCGGGTCGCCATGTACTACCTCGCGAAACAACAGATGTTCACGGACTGGACTCATTACTCCGAGGTCTACGGGCATCCTACGCGGGTCGGGAAGTACCCCGCGGCCCTCGACGAGAGCGACGAGACCGCGCGGGAGCGCGATGCGTACCAGGACGCGCTCGTCAACGCCGGGAAATCGCCGGTGATCATGTTGCCGGTGGATATCGACAGCGATGGCAAGGCGGCTGCGGGCTGGGATTACGAGCTCGTTCAGGCTGACGGCGCGAGCGCAGTCGAGGTGTTCGAGCGCGGGATCCGGTATTGCGACAGCGCGGCGGCGATGGCGATCCTCCGGCAGACACTCACCATGGAGCCGGCGCCGATAGGCTCGCATGCGCTCGGGAAGGTCCACAACGCAGTCCGTCACGAGGGGAAACGGGCGGACACGGAAGGCCTCGCGACCACGGGGCATTACGAGGTGCTCCGCCCGTGGGCCCTGTTCAATTACGGGGACGAACGCCTCGCGCCCTGGCCGAAATGGGACACGAGGACGCCCGAGGAGCGAGAGGCACAAGCCGAGGCCGAGGTGCTCGAGGCGCGGCGGCGCGCGGACGTGGCGAAAGCAGAGGCGGAGGCAAAACGGGCGACAGCGGACGCGAGTAAGGCGCAAGCGGCGGCGGAGGCCGAAGCGGTGAAGTTGCGCGCCGAATCCCTCGGGACGCTCGCCGATGCGCTGACGAAGCTCGCGACCGGGTCATGGGGCGAGCGGATTGATGTCGAGGCGCTCTTCAAGGATCTGGGGGTACCGCTGCGCAGCCCGGCGGAGTAGATGGGCACGCGTTGAAAAATCGTTCAGAAGGGCAAAAGGTGCTCGAAAGGAGATCTTCGCGACCTGTTTCGACCCCAAAGGGTGACAGCTACTTCGCTTTCGCCGCGTTGGGTGTATGCCTCGAAACGGTCGCGCAACGCTCCGCCTCGTTGACCTCTCGGGTGATCCCCCCGGGGAGGTCCTCCTCTTTCGTGCGGGCGTAAACAAGTCCTATAAGGGCCTCCTTCTCTTCGACGAGGAAGCCGCACGCCGCGTCCTCGCCGATTTCGAGACGCACGGCGCCGAGCTCTTCTTCGACTACGATCACGCCTCCCTCTTCGGCTTCTCGAAGGGCGCGGGCGAAGCGGCGGCATGGTTCCGCCCCGAGGTCCGCGAAGGCGCGCTCTGGGCGGTCGATGTCCGCTGGACCGAGGAGGCCGCGGAGAAGGTCCGCGCGCGAAAGTATCGCTACATCTCGCCCGCAGTCGATTACGAGCTCGATAGCAACCGGATCACGCGGCTGATCAACGTCGCGCTGACGAACCTGCCCGCTTCGCACGGGCTTCCGCCGCTGATGGCGGCTTCGCAGGGAGCAAAAGGCATGCTGGAAGGCGCGCTCGCGCATATCGCCTCGGCGCTCGGGCTCGATCCCGATTCGGCGAGCGAGGACGACGTGATCAAGGCGTTTGACGATCACATGACCGAGGATGGCGGCGACGAGGGGGATGACGCGCTGAAAGACAGTGACGCGGCGGAGGCACTCGCGCAAATCCGTACGCTGACCGGGAAGGCGACGACGCGGGAGGCGCTCGCGGCGGCGGCCGAGGAGTTGCAAGCGGCGCGCGCGGCGGCCGTGGAGGACGAGATCGGCGCGCTCGTGGATCGAGGTATCGCGGCGAAGCTCATCCCTGCGGCGGGGCGGGAGGCGTTCGTCAAGCTCGGCCGAAAGGACCTCGAGGCGCTGCGGGAGCTCGTGGGGAGCGCGGGCGAGGATCCCGAGCGGGACAAGCCGAAAAAGGATCCGCCGAAGGACGCTCCCCCGAAGAAACCCGCGGCGAAGCCCTCGCCTCCGGCGACGCGGTATCAGCAAGCGTCCCTGGCGGCGCGTACGCGGCGGAATGGCGAGTTTGATCTTCAGGTGGCGAAAACGCTGCGGATCGATCCTGCCGCGATGGACGAAGGCGACGATTGAAGGAGCTTGGGTATGGTCCGTGACGTCAAGCGATACGGGATCGGCGTCTGCGTCGAGCGGCTCGCGCCCGGCATGAAGGCCGGCGCGGTGATCGAGGAAGGCAATATCGTCTGCGTGGATGCCTCGGGCTACGCGGTCGAAGCGACCGAAGCCGCGGATCTTCGGCCGGTCGGGCGGGCCTGCGAGACGAAGGACAACAGCGCGGGCCAAGACGGCGCCGAGCGGATCAACTGCGAGCCCGGGACGTTCCTCCTCCAGAATTCGAGCGGGGCCGACGCGGTCACCATGGCCGATTTCCTGAAGGACGTGTTCCTGGTGAACGGGGGCCGCGTCGCGAGGACGAGCGGCGGGGGAAAGCGCTCCGTGGCGGGAAAGATGATGGGGCTCGACGGGGGCCGTGTGGCGGTCTCCATCGGTCCGCGGTGACGCGAGGAAGGGCGTTCGATGATCATCACGCGTTCGAGCCTGCGGGCGATGTTCAAGGGCTTCCAAGTCCTCTTCAAGAGCGGGATGGGTATGGCGGAGCCCTGGGGCTCGAAGGTCGCCCGCACGCTCCCGAGCACGGGCGAGGAAGAGACTTATTCCTGGCTGACCGCGATTCCGGGGCTCCGGCATTGGGTCGGCCCGCGCGTGGTCGAGAACCTCCGATCGCGGAGCTTCACGATCAAAAACAAGCCCTTCGAAAAGACCCTCGGCGTCGAGCGGGAGAAGATCGAGGATGACAAATACGGGATGTATGGCGACTATGCGAGCCTGCTCGGGCAGCAAGCCGCGAAGCATCCCGACGACTGCATCGCGCCGATCCTCCTCTACGGCGAGCAAACGAGCTTCCTCGATCCCCTCGTCGGGCCGGTCTCGCTCGTCGTCTACGATGGCCAGCCTGTCTTTTCCGAGGTGCATCCGGTCGATCAAGACGACCCGGATTCACCCGTCCAGGCGAACTATTACCCCTCGGGGATGGCTCTCACTCCAGAGAATTACGAGCTCGTCCGCGCGAACATGCGCTCGCTCGTCGACGTGAACGGCCGGCGGATCGGGATCAAGCCGGATACACTGATCGTGAGCCCGCAGAAGGAAGGCGCGGCGAAGCGGATCGTCGAGGCCGAGACGATCGCCCGCGGCGGCGCGCAGGAGGACAACATCAATCAGGGGACCGCCGAGGTGCTCGTGATCGATGAGCTGAGCGATTCCCCCGGGGTCTGGTTCCTCGCCATGCTCAAGAATCAGTTGATGCGGCCGATCATCTGGCAGGAACGGCAGAAGCCGCGGTTTCAGGCGCTCATGAACGGGAGCGAATACGCGTTCGTGAATAACCAATACCTCGCGGGGGTCGACTGCCGGGGCAACGCTGCGCCGGCCGTCTGGCAGAGCATCGCGAAGTGTCGCCCGTAGGGAACGGAGGGAAGGACGATGATCATCGTTACGTGTGTTCCGCCTCCTGGATATGACGCCTACCGCTGCGGGTGGCGCGAGGAGGAGCGCGACGGGAAGAAGGTCCGGATCGGGCTCTGCTGGAAGGCCGGGGCGACCGAGCTCCCGGATGATGCGTTGACGCGCGAACAAATCGAAATGCTGAAACGTGATCCGGGCAAGAGGATCACGATTCGGGAGCTTCCCGGCGTCGAGCAGGTCCGCGCGTCGAAGGGGAAAGAGCCGACCGAGGCGAAGGGCAAGGCGCCGAAGGAGGGCGGCGAGGAGCCGTGAACGCGTACGCCACGCTCGCGCAACTGTACGCGCTCGGCGTCAACAAAGACGCTTTGGCGCGCGTGCCAGTGGCGGATCAACTCGAAGGGCTCGACGCGGCTTCGCGCAAGGTCGACACGTACCTCGCGGATCTCAACCCGCCGCTTGCGGTCTTCACCGGGGCGATCGTCGAAGCGACGGCGGCGATAGCGGCCTATTCGCTCATGTCCGCCTCGGGGTTCGATCCCGAGCACGACGATTCCAAGAACCTGCGACAAAGGTATCTCGACCAGATCCACTGGCTCGAAGGGCTCGACGGCGGAAAGAAGCTTCCGGGCGTGGTGGGGCAATCGGGCACGGGTGGGAAGCGGCTCGGCCCGCGGGTGCGCGCGGCGGAGCTGCGCGGCTGGGAACGGGGATGGCGAGGAGGGCGGCGGCCATGAAGCTGTCACGGGTCGCGGGGCGTGGGCTGCTCGAAATGGCGAAGGGGCTTCGAGGTCTCTCGAATGGCTCCCATCAAACGGAGCTACAGAAGACCCTCGGGAAGGAGGCCATCGAGCTCGTGCGCGATGGCATCGAGTCCGGGCGCTCGCCCGATGGGGACGCCTGGCCGAAGCGCGCGGCGGATGGCGCGCTCGCGCTGCAACCCCTCGCGGCACACGTCGAGTATCGTCCGCTTCCGCCGAACCCTTTCGAGTGCGCCGTCGAGGTGCGGGTGAATCACTGGACCGCAAATTTCGCGCAACGGGGGACGCTCCAGCATGGGGTCGTCCATAACCCCGAGCGGCCGCTCGTTCCCGATGGGCAACCCCCTCCGGGGTGGATTGCACGCATCCGCGCGAGCGCTGGTGTCGCCTTCTCCGCCGCGGTGCGGCGCGCGGTCAAGGGGGAGTGATGGGCGGCTGGGACGAGACGAGCCTCGGGCGGTTCGCGAAGGAACTGCATGAGAGAATGAACGTGCAGGGCCTCGATCTTGCGATCGGAAAGGACGAGGGGCGCGGGCTCGCCTCGCCGGCGCGGTTGATCGTGTCGGTGCCGGAACATGAGGACCTCGAACCCCCGGCGCAGCAAGGCGGCGCAGGGAGACACGTCTGCGAGGACCGCGTGATCGAAGCGACGTTCACGATCTGGGGGAGCTCGCCCGCGGAGGCCGAAGGGGTTTACCTCCGCCTCCTGCAATCGGTGCGGGAGCTCGGCGTGAGCCGGCGAGCGCGCGGTTATGGGCGCGTGCAGTGGATCGCGGGCGCGGGGCGCGCAGGTTCGGCGGGGGTCAAGGTGGTCGTTCCGATGTCGATCCGCCTCCCCGTGGTGGACGTCGATCTGCGGCATGCGCTGATCCTGAAAGCCTCGGTCGAGGGGGAGACGGCGGCGCCCGATGGCTCGAAACGTGAGGGATTCTGATGCCGAGCGCTGAAATCACCTTCACTGAATATGGGCCGGCGGGCGAGCCGGCATCCGCTGCGCGGGTGGTCGCCAAGGTGGGCGTCTGCTCGTCCGGCTCGAAGAATACCGTTTATGCCTTTGATGTCCCCTCCCCCGTCGCGAAAGCGCTCGGCGAGGGACCACTCGCGGAAGCCACGGCGCAAGCGGTCCGCGTCTCGAAGCAACGCACGCTCGCGGTTCCGGTCGAGGCGAGCATTCCGGGCGCGCTCGGGCCGCTGACGCAATCCGGGCCGGGGCCGGCGCTGTTACTCTCGGGCGCTCCGACCGATACGGTAGCCGTGCGGGTGCGCATCACGAAGAGCGGGGCGCAGGGCGTCGGGAGATTCCGCGTCTCCATCTCGGGCACGGCGGCCGGCACGCAGGTGGTTCCGCGGTTCGGGACCGAGCTCGTGATTCCGACACGAAAGGCGGCCGAGGTGACCGGGACGCGGGACCTGTCGAGGCTCACCTTTGCGAAACCGGCCATCGTCCGCGGGGACAAGGACCTCGGGGCCTCCGGCCTGTACGGGCCGGGGGGCTTGCTCGATGGGAAGGGCATCGAGGCGAAGATCAACGGCGCCGAGATGTCGTGCGTGCTCGAGGCACCGAAGGACGGGGTCGCGCTGCTCGCGCAGTTGCCGAATGCCTTCGCCGCGTGCGTGTTCTCGCTCGACGCCGGCGCGCGTCTCGTGTGGACCTCGAAGACCATCGGGGAGGCGGCGACGATCGAGCTCCTCGGCGGCTCCGCGCTCGGCGCGCTCGGCCTGGTGGTCGGGATGAAGCAAGGCGAGGCGGGGGATCTCGACGGGACAACACTCGATTTGCAAGAAGACACGGGCGAGGCCCAAACCGTCGAGTTCAAGGATCCGCCTGCTGATCCGGCTGCGATCGTCGCGGCGCTCGTGAAGGTGAACAACGTCGCGGCGTCGCTCGTCGCTCCGGCGTCGAAGCTGCGGCTTGCGAGCAAGACGATCGGCGAGGCGTCGAGGCTCGTGGTCCTCGGCGGGAGCGCGCTCGAATTGCTCGGGCTTCCGAAAGCGGACGTGAAGGGCCGCGAGGCGGACCATACGATTCCGGGCGTCGGCGTAACGATCCAGTTTCCCGCGGCTGCGTTCGTAAAGGATACCGAATACGCGGTCGCGTGCCATGCGCCGGGGTTCTCGATCGAGGCCGTGATCGAAGCGATCGACAAGCTCGTCCACGTGAAGGCGGATTTCCGGATCCTGCATGTCGTCGGCGAGCTCGCGGATGCTGCGGAAACGAGGGCGCTCGCCGAAGCGCTGGACACGAAGATCGCCGAGCTCGAAGCGCTGAAGCGGCCGATCGTCGCGATCATCGGCGCGCCGCTCACCGAGACGGACGAAGCGCTCGCGGAGGCCTTCGAGGGCTTCGTCTCACGGCGCGTGTGTGTCTGCGCGCGTGGCGCGTGGCTTCGCGGTGGAACGCTCCAGGGGGCCTTCTTGCGCTCTCAATCGTGGGCGGCCGCGTACAAGGCGGCCGCGGTACGGTTCTCGTCGGACCTCGGCAACCACGACGATGGGCCGCTCAAGGAGGTCGACGCGCTTCCCGTGGACGAGGGGCTTGCGACGGTGAAACTACGGGCGGCGCGGTTCACGGTCATGGATACGAGCGGCGGGAATGTGTACTTCGCCCGCGGGCTCACGATGGCGGACGAACGGAGCCGCTACCGGGATCTCAACGTGACTCGCGTCATGATCGAGGCTTACCTCGCGGCGCAGCCGATCCTCGATAACGAGATCAACAACGATCCGCCCCTGAATGAGGACGGCACACTCGAAACGAATACCGCGGGGGCCATCGATCGAGCGGTCACGAATGCATTGACAAGCGCGCTGATGCCCGACCACGCGAGCGCGGTCCGAGCGCGCGTCATCCGCACGGACAACATCTTCGAGACGAACTTCCTTCGGGCGACGATGACCGTGGTCCCTCGCGGGCAAATCTACGGGGTCTCGGCCGAGCTCGGGCCGGGACTCTTGACAGACAACGAGGAGGAGGGCGGCGGCTGACATGGGGTATACCGTGACGACTCCGCGCGGGGAATTCGCCCACGATGATCTGACGATCACGGCGATCCTCCACAACGGCAAGCGGCACACGTTCACCACGTGTTCCTCGATCACCTATGGAAATGGCCTGTCCTCCAGCACGGTCGGCGGGACGCAACCGGGACCGAAGGCGCACGGGGGCCGGAAGGCTGAGCCGAAGTGCGAAATGGAGATTTCCCGCGGCGAGGAGGACGAGCTACGCGGGAAGCAGGGGGACGGCTGGATCTATCGGACGGTGGATCTGCAAATCGTCTATTCGCTCCCGGGCCGGCCGGACATCATCGATCGCGTGGAGACGTGGCTGCCGCTCGGGGATGAAACGTCGTCTCAGACCGGGGATCCATCGATGACGAAGCTCGAAGGGAATTGCCTCAAGGTGATCAAGAACGGGATCGATCCGTTCAAGAAACCAAGGAGCTGATCGAAATGCGCAAGCTGACGGATGATGTGCGGGCAGAGCTCCGGCGGACGCACGGCGGGGATCTGCGGCTGATCGAGGTTGAGGAGCGCGAGGGGGTGGCGGTCGTGGTGAAACCTCCGACGCGGAAGGCTTGGGCGGCGGCTTTCGATGGGCTCTCGAAGCCTGCGGGGCGTCCGGATGCGCTCCACAACTTGCTGATCGATTGCGTAGCCTGGCCCGATGCGGCGGCGCTCTCGACGGTGCTCGAGGACGTTCCGGCGCTGTCTGAGCTCGCCTGGCCTGTCCTCGCGGAGCTCGCCGGGGCGCCCGAGGACGAGCTGCAAACGATCCCGCTCGGGAAGCTCGGATCCGACGACTGGATCACGCTCGCGGCGGCGGGCCTGGCGGAGGCGAGGTGCGCCGAGCTCGCGGCCGAAGCGCGCGGGGCCTCGCAACGCGTGGCGCTGCGGATGGCGACGGGCCTGTGGCTCCTAACACTACTGCGGGACCTTCATCCACCTCTGCGCGGGCTCGAGCGGGTCCTGGGTGGGGTTGTGTCGTTTGTTTCTTACTTTGTCCTCCAAATCTTGCGCCCGGTTTGCCCAGGTACTTGAAAGGTTTGTCCGCGGACCGCATGATGCGCTCCGCATGTCGTACGGAACGGACTTCTCGACGAGCCATCGTGCCAGGGAGTTTTTCCAGGGCATCATCGGCACACATCTGCGGCGGCCCGAGCAGCGCGAGTCGTTCGCGACCTACGCGTTCGGGATCCTTGGGGAT
>NZ_JASBQE010000174.1 GCF_029960785.1 Polyangium sp. 15x6 | reverse complement strand
GCGCGGGCGGAGGTGCGGCGAGCGGAGGCGCGGCGGGCTGCTGCGCGGGGGCCTGTGCGCTGCTCGGCGGAGCCGGTGTCGGCGGCACCTGCGCGTGCGCCGCGGGGCCCACCGCGAGCACGGAGAGACCCAGCGCGGAGGCGGCGACGCACGCGAGGGAAACGCGCGCTCGGCGAGCGGCGGGCGTCGCGCGAAGAAGCTCCGGATCCGGCAACGTGGGCATCGAAGATGGTCCTTTCAAAAGGAAGGGGCTCGTGGGCGAGGGAGTCGAGGCCCCGCGGGCTGCGCTCGCTTTACGATAACGAAAAACGAGATGCACGTGGCGCGTCAAGCGTGCTCGCGCGGGCGGCCGTGATCACTCGTAGGCATCCTCGGCCGGGCGGCTCGGCTTCGGCGCTGCGGGCTTGCTCGTCCCGCTCTTCGGCGCGGCTTTCGGCTTGTCCGCGGGGGCCGCGGTCGGGCTCGCGGCCGGCTTCGACGCGGTCTCCCTCGTCGCGGGCTCCTTCGCGGCGGGCGGCTCTTCCACCGTCACCGCGGCGCTCGCCTTCGTCGGCACCTCGTCCGCGGGCTTCGGCGCTTCCATCGGCGCGGCCTGGATCGGAGGCAGCGGCAGCGACGCGGGCCTCGTCTCCGGCGGGGCCTCGGGCTTCGGCGCGGGCTTCTTTTCCTGCGTGTTCGTGGTGGGTTTGTCCGGCTGAACCGTCGGGGACGAACCCCCTCGCCCGAGGTAGACGAACACGAACGCGATGGCCACGAGGCCGAGCAGCACGAGCACCGCGTGCTCCTTCTTCGGCCCCTTCTTCGCGGGCTCGATCGCCTTGCTCGTGCTCTCTTCGCGCTCCCTCGCCGGCGTCGCCTCGGCTGCTCGTGCGCTTGCCTTCGTGTGCTTCTTCTCGGCCTTGCTCTCCGTCTTTTTCGTCTCGGGCGCAGGGCTCTCGTTCGTGTCGCCCGAGGTGTTCTTCGGGGCCGTCTTCGTCGGCTGGCGCGTCGCGGCGGGCGCGGCTACGCTCGATGCGTTCGGGGCCTCCGTGGGTTTCGTCCCGCTGAGAGCGGCCGGCGAGGGCTTCGCCGGGCTGGCCGTCGGGGCGGGCTTCGGGACCGAAGTGGAGACGGACTGGGAACGCGCAGAGCGAGCTCGGTGCTCCTTGCGCTGGGCACGGGAAAGCTTTTTGCTCACGATCCGACGCTAACCGAAGCGGGTTCGATCAGGCAAAACCTCGGATCCAGGGCAGGAAAAGCAACCTGGTCCGCAAGTCCGTTCTCGGACGGCTTGACATGGCCCCTTCGCCGAGTATCCTCCGCGTCCCCCGATTCCGGGTAGACGAACCACCATGCCGACCATCAGCCAGCTCATCCGAAACGGCCGCGAAGCCGCTCGTTACAAGACGGCCTCTCCGGCGCTCAAGTCCTGCCCGCAGCGGCGTGGCGTGTGCGTCCGCGTGTACACCACGACGCCGAAGAAGCCGAACTCGGCCCTCCGCAAGGTGTGTCGCGTGCGCCTCACGAACCAGATGGAGGTCACGAGCTACATCCCGGGCGAGGGGCACAACCTGCAGGAGCACTCGGTCGTGCTCATCCGCGGGGGTCGCGTGAAGGATCTGCCGGGCGTTCGCTACCACGTCGTGCGTGGCACGCTCGACGCCTCGGGCGCCGCGGGGCCGAGCTCGACCAACAAGGCGACCCGCAACCGCAAGCGCTCGAAGTACGGCGTGAAGCGCCCGAAGAGCTGAGCGCTGCTCGCCCGCGAGAGCCCCTGATCACAGTCCGCCAGAAGGAAGCACCATGCCTCGTCGACGTGAAGTTCCGAAGCGCAGAATCATTCCGGACCCGAAGTTCAAGGACAAGCTCGTCGCCAAGTTCACGAACTCGCTCATGTTGAGCGGGAAGAAGGCGACGGCGGAGAGCATCCTCTACGGAGCGTTCGACGTCATCCGCGACCGCTTCAAGGAGGAGCCCATCGAGGTCTTCCGGAAGGCGCTCGACAACGTCAAGCCGAAGCTCGAGGTGAAGAGCCGGCGTGTCGGCGGCGCGACGTACCAGGTCCCGGTCGAGGTTCGGCCGGAGCGTCGTGTGGCGCTGGCGATGCGGTGGCTCGTGACCTATTCGCGTTCGCGCGGCGAGAAGACGATGCGCGAGCGCCTCGCGGCGGAGCTCATCGACGCGGCGCAGAACCGCGGCAATGCCGTGAAGAAGAAGGACGACACGCACAAGATGGCGGAGGCGAACAAGGCCTTCGCGCACTACCGCTGGTGATCGTCAGCACGTAGAGCGGTCGGACACGGCAGGAGATACGTCGAGCGAGATGGCGAAGGCGACATAAGGATCGGGTTACGTGCTCGAACATGGCGGCGCGAGGCGCGCCGCCAACGAACGTACCCCGACACCCTCTCCAGGTTCTCGAAGCGCGCCAAACGGAGGCGGGCAGGGCTGGAGAGGGTGTCGTGCGTTCGGGGTTCGAAGCGACGAACGGCGCGAGCGACGACGACGCTGACGAAAACGAGCAACCGAGACCGACGCCTCGACACGAGCAACGACAAACCGACCGCAGGAGGAAGCAGTGGCCCGCGAATACAGCCTGGAGCGCACCAGAAACATCGGGATCATGGCCCACATCGATGCGGGCAAGACCACGGTGACCGAGCGCATCCTCTATTACACGGGCGTCAACTACAAGCTGGGCGAGGTCCACGAGGGCGCTGCGACCATGGACTGGATGGTCCAGGAGCAGGAGCGCGGGATCACGATCACGGCTGCGGCGACGAACTGCTTCTGGGAGCCGAAGGAAGGCCCGTTCGCGGGGATCCGGAACCGCATCAACATCATCGACACGCCCGGCCACGTGGACTTCACGATCGAGGTCGAGCGCAGCTTGCGCGTGCTCGATGGTGCGGTCGCGGTGTTCGACGGCGGCAACGGCGTCGAACCGCAGAGCGAGACGGTCTGGCGTCAGGCGGACAAGTATCACGTCCCGCGGATCGCGTTCATCAACAAGATGGACAAGATCGGCGCGGACTTCGACATGTGCGTCGACTCGATGAAGGACCGGCTCGGTACGAACGCGGTCGCCGTCCACTACCCGCTCGGCGCGGAGGACAAGTTCCGCGGCGTCATCGACATCGTGCGGATGCGCGCAGCGGTCTTCGACGACGAGACGAAGGGCGCCGAGTACAAGTGGGAAGCGATCCCCGCGGATCTCGAGGCAAAGTGCAAGGAGCTCCGCGAGCGCCTCATCGAGGCGTGCGCGGACGCGAGCGACGCGGTGATGGAGAAGTTCGTCGCCGGCAACCTCGCGTCGATCACCGAAGAAGAGATCTACGCGGCGATCCGCGCGGGCACCTTGAGCTTCAAGCTCGTGCCGGTGCTCTGCGGTTCGGCGTTCAAGAACAAGGGCATCCAGCTCTTGCTCGACGCGGTGATCCAACTCCTGCCGTCGCCGCTCGACATCCCGCCGGTGCAGGGCACGGATCCGGACAAGAAGGACAAGGTGGTGACGCGCAAGGCGGCGGACAACGAGCCGTTCGCCGCGCTCGCGTTCAAGGTGATGAACGATCCCTTCGGCCACCTCACGTACTTCCGGGTCTACTCGGGCACGGTCGAGAGCGGTTCGAGCGTCCTCAACTCGACGCGCGGCAAGCGCGAGCGTTTCGGGCGCATCCTGCGCATGCACGCGAACAAGCGTGAAGAGGTCAAGACCTGCTACGCCGGCAACATCTACGCGGCGGTCGGTCTACGCGATACGCGCACGGGCGATACGCTCTGCGAGGAGAAGCACCCGGTCGTCCTCGAGCGGATGGAGTTCCCGGACCCGGTCATCTCGATCGCGATCGAGCCGAAGACCAAGGCCGATCTCGACAAGCTCGGCGTGTCGCTGCAGAAGCTCATGTTCGAGGACCCGTCTTTCCGGACGTACACGAACGAGGAGACGGGGCAGACGATCATCGCCGGCATGGGCGAGCTGCACCTCGAAATCATCGTCGACCGCTTGAAGCGTGAGTTCAAGGTCGACGCGAACGTCGGCAAGCCCGAAGTCGCTTATCGCGAGACGGTGACGCACAAGGTCACCAACGTCGAAGGCCGGTTCGTCCGGCAGACCGGCGGGCACGGTCAATATGGTCACGTCGAGATCGATCTCGGCCCTGCGCCACGCGGCGCAGGGTTCGTCTTCGTCAACGACATCACCGGCGGCATCATCCCCAAGGAGTTCATCCCCTCCGTGGAGAAGGGGATTCGAGACGCGCTCGGGCGCGGGGTGCTCGCTGGTTATCCGGTGGTGGACGTCGAGGTGCGGCTGCACTTCGGCAGCTACCACGAGGTCGACTCGTCGGGCCCCGCCTTCGAGGTGGCAGGCTCGATTGCGTTCCAGGAGGCAGCCAAGCGCGCGGGCCTCGTGCTCCTGGAGCCGGTCATGTCGGTCGAGGTGGTTTGCCCGGAGCAATACCTCGGCGACGTCATCGGCGACCTGAACAGCCGTCGCGGGCGGATTCTCGACATGGGGCAGCGGGGAAATGCGCGCGTCGTGCGCGCGGAGGTTCCGCTCGCCTCGATGTTCGGCTACGCGACGGACGTGCGTTCGAAGACGCAGGGCCGCGCGACGCACACGATGCAGATTTCGAATTACGCACCAGTCCCGGTCGCGATCCAGGAAGAGATCGTCGCCAAGCAGCGAGGTTAGGCAATGGCCAAGGAGAAATTCAGTCGAACGAAGCCCCACGTGAACGTCGGCACGATCGGCCACATCGATCACGGCAAGACGACGCTCACGGCGGCCATCGTCAAGGTCCAGTCCAAGCAGAAGCTTGCGAAAGAGATCAAGTACGCCGACATCGCCAAGGGCGGGACGGTCCGTGACGAGACCAAGACGGTGACGATCGCGGCCGCGCACGTGGAGTACGAGTCGCCGAAGCGCCACTACGCGCACGTCGACTGCCCCGGCCACGCCGACTACATCAAGAACATGATCACGGGCGCCGCGCAGATGGACGGCGCGATCCTCGTGGTCAGCGCGCTCGACAGCGTCATGCCGCAGACCCGCGAGCACGTGCTCCTCGCGCGCCAGGTCGGCCTGAACTACCTCGTCGTCTTCCTCAACAAGTGTGACGCGGTGGACGACCCGGAGATGCTCGACCTCGTCGAGATGGAGGTCCGCGAGCTCCTCAACAAGTACAACTTCAACGGCGACAACGCGCCGGTTGTCCGTGGTGCGTCGCTGCCTGCGCTTCAGGGTGACCCGAAGTGGGAGGCGAAGATCGGCGAGCTGCTCGACGCGCTCGACAGCTACATCCCGGAGCCGGAGCGCGCGATCGACAAGCCGTTCCTCATGGCGATCGAGGACGTGTTCTCGATCAAGGGCCGCGGCACGGTGGCGACGGGCCGTATCGAGCGCGGCGTGGTCAAGGTCGGCGAAGAGGTCGAGATCATCGGCTTCAAGGACACGCGCAAGACCGTGGTCACGGGCGTCGAGATGTTCCGGAAGCTGCTCGATCAGGGCATCGCGGGCGACAACGTCGGTTGCCTCCTGCGCGGTGTCGAGAAGGACGACATCGAGCGTGGCCAGGTCCTCGCGAAGCCGGGTTCGATCACCCCGCACACGGAGTTCTTGGGCGAGGTGTACGTCCTGAAGAAGGAGGAGGGCGGCCGTCACACGCCGTTCTTCACGAACTACCGCCCGCAGTTCTACATCCGGACGACGGACGTGACGGGCACCGTCAAGCTCCCCGAGGGGGTCAAGATGGTGATGCCGGGCGACAACATCACGATGAACATCGAGCTCATCGCGCCGGTCGCGCTCGAGGAGCAGATGCGGTTCGCGATCCGCGAGGGTGGTAAGACCGTCGGCGCGGGCATCGTGACGAAGATCCTCAAGTAAGGAAGAAGCAGCGTCATGGCCGACACCACGAAGATCCGGATCCGCCTCAAGGCGTTCGATCACCAGCTTCTCGACAAGTCCACGAGCGATATCGTCGAGACCGCGAAGCGAACGGGCGCGCACGTCGCGGGCCCCATCCCCCTGCCCACGGAGATCCGTCGCTACACGGTCCTCCGCGGCCCGCACGTCGACAAGAAGTCGCGCGAGCAGTTCGAGATCCGCACGCACAAGCGGCTCCTCGACATCATCGAGCCGACGCAGCAGACCCTCGACGCCCTGATGAAGCTCGATCTTTCGGCCGGCGTCGACGTCGAGATCAAGAGCTAGGAGCGCGCCATGAAAGTCAACGTCTACAACCTCAAGCGGGAGCAGGTCGGCGAGATCGACCTTTCGGACGAGGTCTTCGGCGCCGAGGTGAAGGAGCAGCTCTTCTACGAGGTCGTCAAGGCCCAGCTCGCCTCGCGTCGCGCTGGCACCAAGGCCACGAAGGAGCGCAGCGCCGTCGCGGGCTCGACGAAGAAGCTCTACCGCCAGAAGGGCACGGGCCGCGCTCGTCAGGGTTCGATCCGCGCCCCGCACCACGCGGGCGGCGGCGCCGCGCATGCGCTCGAGCCGCAGGACTGGTCCTACCGTCCGCCGCGCAAGGTGCGCATCGGCGCGCTGAAGAGCGCGCTCTCCCTGTACGCCAAGGAGGGTCGCCTCATCGTCCTCGACAGCCTCGAGCTGCCCGAGATCAAGACGAAGGCGATCGTCGACGCGCTCGGGGCCCTGCAGGCGGGCAAGAAGTCGCTCGTCGTCGACAGCGCCTCGAACGAGAAGCTGGTGAAGTCGATCCGTAACCTCGACGCGCACCAGTTCTTGCCGCCGGAGGGCGTCAACGTGTACGACCTCCTCCGCCACGACCACCTCGTCGTCTCGAAAGAGGCGGCCAAAGCGCTCGAAGCGCGCTGCCTTCGGTAGAGGAACACGCCATGCAGCCCGAGCACATCATTCGTCGGCCGATCATCCTCACCGAGAAGTCGAGCCGGCTCCGCGAGCAGAGCAACAAGGTCATCTTCGAAGTCCGCCGCGACGCGAACAAGATCCAGATCAAGGACGCGATCCAGGCGCTCTTCAAGGTCGGCGTGGTCGAAGTGAACACGCTCGTCATGCGCGGCAAGGACAAGCGCATGGGGCGCGGCTACGCCAAGCTGCACAACTGGAAGAAGGCGATCGTCACCCTCAAGCCGGGCGACCAGATCCAGTTCTTCGACGAGGAGAAGTCGGAGTAAGCCATGGGTATCAAGAACTTCAAGCCGACCTCTCCGGCGCGGCGCTACTACTCGGTCAGTGATTTCAAGGAAATCACCAAGGCCGAGCCCGAGCGCTCCCTCATCGAGAAGCAGACCTCGACGGGCGGGCGTAACAACTACGGCCGCATCACCTCGCGGTTCCGCGGCGGTGGCCACAAGCAGCGCTACCGGATCATCGACTTCCGGCGCGACAAGATCGGTATCCCCGCGACCGTCGCCGCCATCGAGTACGATCCGAACCGCACCGCGCGTATCGCCCTGCTCCACTACGTCGACGGCGAGAAGCGCTACATCCTCGCCCCCGACGGGCTGAGCGTGGGCGCGAAGCTGGTCGCGAGCCGCAACGCCGACATCAAGCCCGGCAACAGCCTCACGCTGCGCCACATCCCGCCCGGCACCTCGATCCACAACATCGAGGTCAAGAAGGGCAAGGGCGGCCAGCTCGTGCGCTCGGCCGGCGTCGCCGCGCAGCTCATGGCCAAGGACGGCGACTACGCCCAGGTGCGCCTGCCGAGCGGTGAGATCCGCAAGGTGCACCTCGATTGCCGCGCCACCATCGGTCAGGTCTCGAACCCCGACCACGCGAACATCACCCTCGGTAAGGCCGGTCGTTCGCGATGGCTCGGCCGTCGTCCGCACAACCGCGGCGTCACCATGAACCCCGTCGATCACCCGATGGGCGGCGGCGAGGGCCGCTCCTCCGGCGGTCGTCACCCCTGCTCGCCGTGGGGGCAGCTCGCCAAGGGCCTCAAGACTCGCAACAACAAGCGGACCGACGGAATGATCATCCGCCGGCGCGGAACCAAGGGTTGATTGAGCCATGCCGCGTAGCATCAAGAAGGGCCCCTTCGTCGACGGCCACCTGATGGAGAAGATCCAGACGGCGCAGGCCACGGGCGGCCCGAAGAAGGTCATCAAGACCTGGTCCCGCAGGTCGACCATCGTCCCCGACGCCGTGGGACTCACGTTCGCCGTGCACAACGGCCGCAAGTTCGTCCCCGTGTTCGTCACGGAGAACATGGTCGGCCACAAGCTCGGTGAGTTCGCCCCGACCCGTACCTTCCACGGCCACTCCGGCGACAAGAAGGCGAAGGTCGGCAAGGCCCCCGGCGGTCGCTGAGGGTTGTGCCAAAAGAGCCCGCGTCCTCGCTTCGGCGAGGGGCGGGCTCTTTTGCATTTCGAAGCCTCGCGGAGAGTCCGCCCGCGCCGGCGCGTGGCCGCGCCGCGGCCGATCAGCGCGACTTGAGGGCTTCCAGCGTTTCCTTGAGCTTCGGGTCCTTGGACATCTTGCAGTTCCGACCCATCAGGATCACCCAGCCGAGCGCGCGACTGTCTCCCTCGGTGCGCGCCCTGTCGAGCAGCGCGGCCTTGTCGGGGCAGCTCTTCGCGGCCCAGAGGTCGAAGGCGATCCGCGTGGCTGGCGTCGCGCGCTCTCGAACATCGTCCTGCTTCAGGAGCTCGATCGCGCGATCGGCCGCCTTCGAGCCGCCCTTGCTCGTCACGAGCGCGTAGAGCACGTCCGGTCCCCGTGTGCCCATCTTCGAGCCGATCACCTCGAAGACCTTCTCGGCCTCGGCGCCGCCCGTGAAGGCTGCCTTCGACGCGAGCTCGACGATGTCGGCGCGCACGTCCGCATCCTCGGGTGACTTCGGATCCGCAGCCACGAGCGACGTCAGCGTCGCCGCCGCCTCCTTCACCTTGCCCGCGCGCACCTCCTTCGAGAGCTGCGCGCGGAGCTCGCGCGAGTTGCCAGACGGCGCCGCCGCCCGCGGCTCGTCGTCCGCGTCGTCGTTGGAAGGCGCGACAGCTGCGCTCGGATCCTTCGAAGCGGTTGTGTGTTCTCGGGCCTCGTCGAGGTCCGGGAACGGGGACGTGCGGACGGCGATGGCCAGCACGATCACCGCGACGATGCCAGCCGCGCCCGCGATGCAGAGCATGACGGGGCGGGGCAGGGACGCAGCGGGATCCGAGGCGCGACCGGGCGGCGAGCCGACGATGGTCATGACGTGCAGAGGAGGATAGCGGAGCTTGGGCCTGCGCGGTTCGTCGTTCACGCGGAGGGCACGCCTCGGGCGCGCCCTCTCGCGCCTCAGAACGTCCCGCGGACGCCCAGGTGGCCTGGACCGACGACGAGCTCGGTGTGGGCGGCTTCGGGCTTCTTGTCCTTCTTCAGGCTGAGCACGAAGAGCGTCGCGCCTGCGGCCACGCCGACGGCGCCCACGATGAGGCCCACGTTCGCGACCGTCTGCTGCATCTTGCCCTTGTCGACATCGCCTTGCCGATCCGCGGGACACGGACCGCCGCAGGTCGCCTGGAGGTCGTCGTACGTCGCGTTCGACATCGAGCCGAAGACCGCGAACGTCACGAAGCCGGCGACGCCGAGGCCGCCGGCCGCGAATGCGCCGATCCGCATCCCCGACATGCCCTTGCCGCCGCTCGTCTCGCTGCCGCCGCCGCTGCCATCGCCGCCGCTGCCGTCGCCGCCGCCGCCGCCGCTGCTCGGGGCCGCGAAGCCGATCGACACCGTCTTCGACTCGCCTGCGGTCGTGGTGATCGACTGCGACGCGGCCGGCTTCGCGCCGGATTCCAGGCGGATGTCCACGCTGCCTGGCATCGCGGGGAAGGGTTTGCCCCAGCGATCCTGGGGCACCTCGACGCCGCCGACGGTCAGGCGCGCGCCGCTCTCGGGCGTCGTGACGTCGACGCTCACGAGCGTGAGCTTCGCGTTCAGCTCGTCGCGTTCGACCTTCGCGGTCTCGCCCGTCTGCGCGTACTTCTCCCCGGCGGTCTGGGCCTCGGCCGTGACCTTCTCGAACTCGAGGTAGGCGTCGACGAGCTTGCCCATCTCGCGCAGACAGCGCGCCACGTAGAGGTGCGAGTTCGGGCTCTGCACCTTCTCGTACGAGGCGCGGAAGTCCGCGAGGGCCTCGGGGTACTTGCCGGCTTTGAAGAGGGTCGAGGCGCTCTCGAACTTCTTCTTGGCTGCGGTGACGTCCGCCGCGGAGGGCGTCGCAGCCGCGGCCGGGGCTTGGGCGTGGACGACGCTCGGCCCGAGGACCGAGAGCGCGGGGAGGGCAACGAAGAGAGCTGCGATCGCGGTTGTTCTGGTTCGCACGGCGCTCAGATTCCGGTGGGATCGAACTTGGGGGTTTTCTTGGTGGTCTTGTTCGTCGTCTTGCTCGTCCCCGTGGACGGCGGACGAACGGTCTTCGTCGTGTTGCCGGCGGGCGCTTTCCACGTGGTCGGCGCCTTGTTTCCGCCGGCCTGCGTCGCCTCGGGCGCGGCGACGGCGGGCTCCTCTTGCTTCGGCTCCTCTTGCTTCGGCGGCTCGGGCGTCGGCGCTGGCGTCGGCGTCGGCTCGGGCTGCTTCGCCTCCGCCTCCGTCGGCGTCGGCGTCGGCGTCGGCGCGGCTTGCGTGGTGGGAGCTTGCTCCGTCGTCGTGGGCGTCGGCTTCTCGGACTTGTCTCCGCCGCCGCCCGAGAACGCCACGACCGCGCCGATCGCGACGGCCGCGAACGCGCCGACACCCATGACGAGCCGCTTCTTCTTCTGCGACGCTTGCGCGGCGAGCAGAATGTCGTCGTCGTCCTTCGCGGTCGGCAGCGCCGTCGCCGGCGTGGGAACCGGCACGCTCTGCAGCGTCTCGAGCCGCGGCGCGGGCGGCGCGGCCGGGATGTCGGGGAGCGCTGCGACGGCGTCGGTCGTCACGGGGACGTCCGTGCTCTCGCCGGCCTTCGCCGAGGCCTCCGGCTTCGAGTCGACCCTCGGCTCGGTGGTCATGGGCGGCGGGATGCTCGCGCGATCCGCGGCGATGTTCGCGTCGGCCGCGGCGATCGCGGCGCGCAGCTCGGCTGCGCGTTTTGCGTTCGCCTCGCCGATCACCTTGCGCACGAAGTCGGCGACGTCCTCGTCCGTGATTGGCGAACCGACCTGCGAGGACACCTGATCGAGCGCGCGTTGCATCTCGGCGGCGGTCGAGTAGCGCTTCGTCCGGTCCTTCTCGAGCGCCTTCAGGATCACCTTCTCGAAGTCCGCGTGGATGCTCGGGACGAGCTCGCGCGGCGGGATCGGATCTTTCAGCGCGATGTTCTCGACGGTCTTGAACTCCGTCTCCCCGCGGAACGGGTGCAGGCCCGTGACCATCACGTAGAGCAGCACGCCGAGCGAGAAGAGATCGCTGCGACGATCGAGCGGCAGACCGCCGAGCTGCTCGGGCGAGAGATACGGCGTCTTGCCTTTGACCAGGCCCTCGGTGCGCGTGACGTAGAGACGCCCGCGCGACTTCGCCACGCCGAAGTCGGCGATCTTCGCGAAGCCCGAGGTCGAGATCAGGATGTTGCCCGGCGAGATGTCGCGGTGGACGAGATCGACGAGCGCGCCGTTGTCGTCGCGCAGCTCGTGCGCGGCGTGCAGGCCCGCGCAGATCTGCGAGGCGATGCGCAGGATGATGTTCTGCGGGATTCCGCCGAGGGTCTTCGCCGCCTTCTGCACCGTGCTCAGCGTGTCGCCCTCGACCCACTCCATCACGATGTAGAGGATGTCGTCCTGCTCGCCGAGGTCGAAGATCTCGACCACGTTCGGGTGCCGGATGCGTGCCGCGACGCGCGCCTCGTCGAGGAACATCGTCTCGAAATCCGGATCGTCGGAGACGTCCGGCAACATCGTCTTGATCGCGACCGTCTTCTGGAAGCCGCGTGATCCCTGCAGGCGTGCGGCCCAGACCGACGCCATGCCGCCCTTCGCGACGCGCAGGAGGATCTCGTAACGGCCGAGCGTGCTGCCGGGCTTGAGGCGATCGAGCGCGGTCGCCTTCGTGCGCGAGACGGGCGCCTCGGAGCTGTCGCCCTCGGTCGGCGAAGGCCCGCTCGTCGGCGTCTTCGTGACGACCGTCGGCATCTCGGACTTCGTCACCACGACGTGCTCGGGTTTGTCCTCGGCCCTGGGCTCCTCGGCCTTGGGTTCCTCGGGCTTCTTGGCTTCGGCCTTGGGCTCCTCGGGCTTGGGCTCCGGGAGCTTCGGCGCGTCCTTCGCCTCGATCTTCGGCGCCTCGACCTTCGGCGCCTCGATCTTCGCTGCCTCGAAGGCCCCGGAGTCGTCGTCGATCTCGATGTCCTCGCCGGGCAGCGACTCCGCGACGGGCCGGATCGGCGGCGGCGGCTTCGGCACCTCGGGCTTCGCGGCCACCACGGGCGGGGTCGGGGGCTTCGGGATGCCAGGCTTCGGCGCGGGCGGCGCGGCCTTCGGCGGCGGCGGCACGACCGGCTTCTTCGCCTCCGCGGCCGGGGCGGCTTCGGGTTTGTCGGCCGGTTTGTCCGCGGCCTTCGCCTCTGCGGGCTCCTTCGCCTCCGCGGCGGGCTCGACCTTCGCGGCGGGCTTCGGCACGGCCGCGGCTGCGGGCTTCGGCGGCTCCACGCCGCCCACGAGCGTCCGTTGACGAACCATCGGCTTCGGGGCGCCGATCTTCGGCACGCTCGGGCCTGCGGCCGGCTTGTCCTCCGCGGCGTCTTTTTTCTCGACGGCGGGCGTGGGCGCGGGCGCCGTCACGGCGGGCGCCTTCGCGCCGAGCGGCGCCTTGCCGTTTGCCCCGGGCGCTGCGACGCCGGCGACCGTGGGTTGCGGTGGACGCACGGCCGCGACGGGGCTGGGCTTCGGCGCGGCGGGCGCCACGGCGGGCGACGCGGCCGGCGCCACAG
>NZ_JASBQE010000173.1 GCF_029960785.1 Polyangium sp. 15x6 | reverse complement strand
GCATGCAGACCGCGACGCCGCCCCCGGCGACGGGCGGCGGTGCCCCGGCTGCGCCCACCCCGCGCCGCCGCCCGGCCGGCGCGCCTGCCCCGAGGCCCGTGGAGCGCGTGGAATGAGCATGAACCAGGTTGCCCGAGAAGAATACGTCGGCGAGATCCTGGTCCGCCACGGCGTGGTCGACGCGCAGAAGCTCGCGCCGCTCTTCGAGACCGTACGCGAGCGCGGCCAGCCGCTCATGGACCTCATCGTCTCCTCGAACCTCGCGGACGAGGACAAGATCGCGCGCGCGCTCGCGAACGAGATGGGCCTCGATTACGTGCCGAAGATCGACGTCGACCAGATCAAATTCGACGTCGCCTCGCGCCTGCCCATCACGTATGCGAAGCAGCGCTTCATCCTGCCCATCTTCGAGGACGACACCTCCGTGCACGCGGTCGTCGCCGATCCGCTCGACACGCTGGCGGTCGACGACGTCCGCGCGATCTTCGCGAAGCCCGTGGAGATCTCGGTCGCGACGAGCAAACACGTCCTCGATGCGATCAACCGCATCTGGGAGAAGCGCGACGCGGGTCAATCGAACCTCGAAGGCGACAAGCACGAGGAAGAAGACAACCTCGTCGACATCATCGACTCGGACGACGACGCGCCGATCATCGCCTGGGTGAACAGCCTCTTCGCGCAGGCCGTTCGCGAGCGCGCGAGCGACATCCACATCGAGCCCGAAGAGCGCGACGTCGTCGTGCGGTATCGCATCGACGGCGAGCTCTACGTGGCGCGCCGCGCCTCGAAGCAGTTCATGGCGCCGATCATCGCTCGCGTGAAGATCATGGCGAGCCTCAACATCGCCGAGAAGCGCCTCCCGCAGGACGGCCGCATCACGCTGAAGATCGCGGGCAAGAGCGTCGACATCCGCGTCTCCACGGTCCCCACGAGCCGCGGCTTCGAGCGCATCGTCATGCGCCTCTTGCACAAGACGAGCATCCTCCTCGGCCTCGACGATCTCGGCTTCGCCCCGCGCGAGTACGGGATCATGGATCACCTCATCAATCGGCCCGACGGCATCATCCTCGTCACGGGCCCGACCGGCAGCGGCAAGACGACGACGCTTTATGCGTGTCTGAACCGCATCAACGATCCGAGCCGCAACATCCTCACGGCCGAGGATCCGGTCGAGTACGAGATCGGCGGCATTCACCAGGTCCACGTCCACCCCTCGATTGGCCTCACGTTCGCGAGCGCGCTCCGCGCCTTCTTGCGCCAGGATCCGGACGTCATCATGGTCGGCGAGATCCGCGACAAGGAGACCGCCGAGATCGCGATTCACGCCTCGCTCACGGGTCACCTCGTGCTCTCGACGCTCCACACGAACGACTCGGCCGCGGCCGTCACGCGCCTCGTCGAGATGGAGATCGAGCCGTTCCTCGTGCGCTCCAGCGTCATCGGCATCCTCGCGCAGCGCCTCGTGCGCATGCTCTGCCAGCAATGCAAGGTCCCGTATCAGCCGACGGCCTACGAGCTCAAGCAGCTCGGCCTCGACCCGGAGCGCCTCGCGTGGAAGGCGAAGCGCATCCCGTCGCAGCGTTATTCGGTGCACGGGCTCGAATACGAATACGTCGGGCAGAAAATGGGCAGCTCGCCGGTTTTCTTCAAGCCGGGCGGCTGCGACGCCTGCTTGCAGAAGGGATTCGTGGGGAGGCGTGGCATCTACGAGCTGCTCGTCATCGACGACGCGATCGGCCCGCTCATCCTCAAGAACGCCGACGCGCAGACGGTCAAGCGCGTCGCGATCTCGCAAGGAATGGACACCATGCGCGACGACGGCGCGCGCAAGGTCCTCAGGGGTATGACGACGGTCGAGGAAGTGCTCGCCGCGACCCAAGAAGACATCATCGTGGACGAATAGGGAGGAGCGGGCCGTGGCCGTCTTCGAATACAGAGGCATCCTCGTCGCCACCGGAAAGCAGGTGAAGGGTGTGCGCGACGCGGAGAACGCGAAGGCGCTCCGCGTCCTCTTGCGCAAGGACGGCATCCTTCTCACGACGGCCGCGGAGGAGAAGGCCGCCGCGGCGAAAACCAAGAAATCGATCAACCTCCTCGCCTTCACGCAGCGCCCGTCCACGAACGACGTCGCCGTCGTCACGCGCCAGCTCGCCACCCTGCTCAAGGCGGGCATTCCGCTCTTCGAATCGCTCACGGCCCTCATCGATCAGGTCGAGAAAGAGGCGCTCAAGCGCGCGCTCACGCAGGTCCGCGAGCAGATCCGCGAGGGCACGAGCTTCGCCAAGGCGCTCGAGCAGCACCCCTCGATCTTCCCGCCGCTCTACGTGAACATGGTCCGCGCCGGCGAAGCGTCGGGCATGCTCCAGCAGGTCCTCGAGCGCGTCACCGCGTTCCTCGAGTCCCAGGCAAAGCTCACGTCGAAGGTCAGCTCGGCGATGGCTTATCCCATCCTGATGGCGATCCTCGGCGTCTCGCTCGTCTCGGTCCTCATGGTCGCGGTCGTGCCGAACGTGACGTCGATCTTCGCCTCCATGGATCAGGCATTGCCCTGGTACACGGCGGCGCTCATCGGCACGTCCGACTTTTTGAGCAGCTACTGGTGGATCGTCCTCGGCCTTCTCGCGGGCGGCATCTGGGGCTTCCGTCGCTGGAAGCGCACGCCGGCCGGCCGGCTGAAATGGCACGGCTTTCTGCTCAAGGCGCCCATCGTCGGCAAGCTCGTGCAGATGATCGCCATCGCGCGCTTCTCGCGCACGCTCGCCACGCTGCTCGGCGCCGGCGTCGCGCTGCTCGGCGCGATGGACATCGTGAAGAACGTCCTCGGCAACGCCGTCCTCGAGAAGGTCATCTCCGACGCGATCAGCTCGATCCGTGAGGGCCAGAGCATCGCCGAACCTTTGAAGCGCAGCGGCCAGTTCCCGCCGATCGTCACGCACATGATCACGATCGGCGAGAAGAGCGGTCAGCTCGAAGAGATGCTGGAGAACGTTTCGAACGCGTACGATCTGGAGGTCGAGACCCGCGTCACGATGCTGACGAGCCTGCTCGAACCCCTCATGATCGTGTTCATGGGCGGCGCGGTCGGGTTCATCGCGTTCTCGATCCTCATGCCGCTCATCCAGATGTCGAGCTTTGCAGGCTAGAGGGAGAATCCGGGCGTGGCGCGGCGCAGGCAGAGGGAGACGACGATCTGGTTCCCGTGGGAGCGGGGCGGCGGAATCCTGCGCGGCCGCGGCATGGCGCGGGCGAAGCTCGTCGCGCTCGCGCTCGGGATGGCCACGCTCCTGCTCCTGCTCGGCGCGCGCGAGCGGCGGAAGACCGGCGTCCGGTCCACGATGGCCACGATCGGCGTCGTCCGGGCGGGCCTCGATGCGTATCGGGCGGATCACGAGCGAAAGTGCCCCCCGTCGCTCGATGCGCTAAAAGCCGAGGGGTATATCGGGATCGACCCCATCGACGCGTGGGGCAGGCCGCTCCGGCTGGTTTGCCCTGGTCAGAAGGACCCGGAGGGGTACGATCTCACGAGCGACGGGCCGGATGGTGAAATCGGCGGTCTCGACCGCGTGGAGTGAACGGACCATGAAGGTGAAAGCGAATCGAATCCGGAGAGTGAAGCGTGCGGCGTCGCGAGGCGTGACGCTGGTCGAGGTCCTGATCGTGCTCGCGATCATGGCGATCATCGCGGGCGGCGCGACGGCGCTCGTGTTCCCGCGGTTCAAGGAGAGCCAGGTCCGCGGCGCGGTGCTCAGCGCGGGCGTCATCAAGACGGCGGCGCAGCAGTACCTGCACCTCGACAGCGCGACCGGCGCCTGCCCGACGATCAAGGAGCTCGTCGACGGCAAGCACCTCGACAAGGGGAAGACGGACGACCCGTGGGGCACGCAGTTCAAGATTCAATGCGACGGCGACGAGATCACGGTGATCTCGGCGGGCCGCGATCGCAAAGAGAACACGCCCGACGACGTCAAGGACGACTTCAAGGACGCGGACATCAAGCGCGTCGCGGGGCTCTGACGAGGACCCTATCGATGCCGCGCGCCTCCGCTCCTCTCGCGACATGCCACGCTCCCGCGCGATCGCGCGGCCGGCGTGGCATGACGCTGGTGGAGGTCCTGATCACGCTGGCGATCATGACCCTCGTCACGGGAACGGCGGTGGTCGGGTTCGGGACGCTCAAGCGCGCGCGGCTCAGGCAATCGTCGGTGATGATCGCCAGCGCGGTGCGTGTCGCCTATGGGCACGCGAATGCGATCGGAAAACCCGTGCGGCTCGTCTTCGATTTCGAGCAGCGGATGGTGATCCTGGAGGAGGGCGCGGGCCAGCTCTCGGTCGACAAGAAGGACAAGACGGGCGGCGCCGCGGCCGCCACGGACATCGAGCAGAAGGCGATGGAGGAGGCCGAGAAGATCGTGAAGGGGCCTCGCGCGCCGCGGCCCTCGTTCACGCCCACGAAGGCCTTCGGATTCGAGCCGCAGGGCGAAAAGCCGGGCAAGGACCTCGCCGACGGCGTGCGGTTCCTCTCGATCGACACCTCGCATCAGGAGGAGCCGATCGAGGAGGACCGCGCGTATCTTTATTTCTGGCCCGGGGGGCAGACGGAGCGGGCGGCGATCCAGGTCGTGCTCGGCAATCCGGCGGAGGCGGACCCGGAGCGCGACATCATGACGGTGCTCGTTTCGCCGCTGACGGGCAAGACCTCGCTCCAGAAGGGGCGCGTCGAAATGCAGAGGCCGCGCGACGAATCCGAGGAATCGGACGCCCGCGATTCCGGTTTCTGAGGGGTTCGGGGAGGTTCGATATGAAACGGAGAGGATTCACGCTGCTCGAGGTTATGGTCGCCGTCGCGATCCTGGGCCTCGGTCTGACCGCGATCCTCTCGGCGCAGGCGGGCGCATTCTCCGCCTCGTCCCACGCGCGGAACCTGAGCGTCGCCACGTCCCTCGCCCGCTGCAAGATGGGCGAAATCGAGGAAACGCTCTTCCGCGAAGGGTTCCAGGAGCTCGAGGTCATCGAGAGCGGCCCTTGCTGCGAGGGCGACGAGACACCGAACCTCAAGTGCTCGTGGAAGATCGAAAAGCCGCAGTTCCCCGAGCCGAAGCTCGGCGAACTGGATCTCGACACCGGCCTCGATCTCACGACGCAAAATGGCGGCGCGAATCCCTCGGGCGCGGCGGGCGGGCTCGGCGCGATGGGCGGCCTGCTCGGCCTCGCCGGCGGCGCGACGCCTCCGGCCACGGGTGACCTCGCGGGCGGCGGCCTCGGGGACGTCGCGGGCGCGCTCGGCGGCGCCACGGGCGCGGATGCGCTCGGCGGCATGCTCCAGCTCGTCGGCACCTTCGTGTATCCGGCGCTCAAGATGATCTTCGAGATGAACACCCGCCGCGTCACGGTCACGGCCACGTGGACCGAGGGCAGCCGCGAGCATTCGTTCGACGTCGTGCAATGGGTGACGAACCCGAAGCCGACGCTCATCACGAATGACCAGCTCGACGCCGTCGAGGCCCAGATGAACCCCACGGGCGGCGGCAATCCCACGGGCGGCGGCAATCCCACGGGTGGCGGCAATCCCACGGGCGGCGGCAATCCCACGGGCGGCGGCAATCCTTTCGGCGGAGGAGGCATGCGCCGATGAAGACGCGTCGTCGTGCATCGATTCGTGGCCTCACGCTCCTCGAGGCGATGGTCTCGATCGGCGTCCTCGCCCTCATCGGCTCGCTCATTTATGGCGCGTTCGATGGCATGTCCCGCTCGCGCAAGGGCATCACGGGGATGAACGACCGCTACCACCAGGGCCGCGCCGCCATTCAACGCATGGCGCGCGAGATCCAGGCGGGGTTCGTCTCGAAACACGGCGATTACACGAACAGCTCCACGATGATCTCGCAGCAGGTCCGCAAGACCGGGTTCATCGGCCAGGACGAGGGCACGTTCGATCGCCTCGATTTCACCTCCTTCGCGCACCGTCGCCTCGCCCGCGACGCGCACGAGTCCGATCAATGCGAGATCGGCTATTTCGGCGCGCGGAACGAGGCCGGCACGATGGACCTCGTCCGGCGCGAGGACAAATTCCTCGACATGGACCCGCAGAAGGGCGGCGTCGTGAACGTCCTCGTCGAGGACGTGCAGAGCTTCGACATCCAGTATTTCGACGACACCATCTCCGAATGGGTCGACAGCTGGGACACGACGCAGGTCACGGGCCAGCCGTGGCGCCTTCCCCAGCAGGTCCTCATCACGCTCGTGCTGAATGGCGGTCCCGGCGGCAAGCCGATCGTCCTCCGCTCGCGCGTCTCCCCTGCGATGCAGCTCGCCCTCGATTTCGCGAACTGAGCCATGGACGACAAGGCGCGCGAAAAGGAGGCCAAGCAGCGGCTCAAGCGAAAGCGGGAGCGCCGCGGCGTCGCGCTCCTCATGGTGCTCGGCGCGATCACCGTGCTCACGGTGTTTCTCACCGAATTGCAGCAGGAGACGAGCTCCGAGCTCGCCGCCGCGCTCGCGGATCGGGACGCGCTCAAGGCCGAATACCTGGCGAAGAGCGCCGTGAACCTGTCGCGCTTGCTGATCGCCTCCGAGCCGACGATCCGCACGAGCGTCCCTCTGCCCTTGCCGTTCAAGCAGCTCCCCGTCTGGGAGTTCACCGATATCGCGCTCGGCCCCTTCAACGACGAGACCGGCATGGCCACGTTCGGGGGAATGCTCGGCGTCGATACCTCGCAGAGCAAGGGCCTCGGCCTCACGGGCGGCTCGTTCACGGTGAAGATCGTCGACGAGGATTCGAAGATCAACGTCAACCGGGCCGCGCCGATCCCGGACGTCGATCTCGAACGATTGCTCGTCAGCCACATGCAGGGCCCGCAATACGCGCCGATGTTCGACGGCACGGACCCCGACGGCCAGTATTCGACGATGCAGACGATCTGCGGCGCGATGACCGACTGGGCCGATCAGGACGAGAACCTCTCGACGTGTTACGTCGGCTCGCAGGCCCAGGGCTCCACGGGCGCCGAGGACAACTATTACCAGACGATCGGCCTCGAATATCGCCGCAAGAACGCCGCGTACGACTCGCTCGAGGAGCTGCGCCTCATCCGCGGCGTCGGCGACGACTTCTGGGCGACGTTCGTCGAGCCGAACCCGGACGATCCGAAATCACGCACGCTCACGGTCTGGGGTCAAAAAGCGGTCAACGTGAACACCGCGAACCCGCAGACCCTGCTCGCCGCGGCTTGCTCGGTCTGCTCGGGCGGCGCGGGCGCGACACAATCGAACGCGACGCAGGGCATTCCCCTTTGCACCGACCCGAACATCCAGGCACAGTTCCTCGCCCTCCTCGGCGTCCTCAAGACCTTCCCGATCCCCATTTTCTCGAAGCCCGCCGATTTCCCCAATCTCCTCAAGTCGGGCAACGTCCCCGGGCCGCTCGGCGCGATGCTCGGGCCGATGCTCACGCCGCTGCTCGCGCAGGCGGGCCTGCCGTGCGGGCTCAACGCGGGCGCGAACAAGCAATTCACCGTCACGAGCAAGGTCTTCAGCATTTACGCCGAGGGCGTGGTCCCCGGCCGCAAGCGCACGACGCGCGTGCGCGTCCACGCCGTCGTGGACACGCGCGGCGTCAATCCGCTCACGGGCGGCACGCAAACCGGGTCGACGGCGGGGCAGAATCCGCAGGGCGCGGGCACGACGGGGGGAACGTCCTCCGGCAACACGGGCACGGGGACGGTCGATCCGCTGCAAGCGCTCGCCACGAACCCGCTCGGCAAGATCGTCTATTATCGCATCGAATAAGTTTCCTCGAGAGAGCTCACGATGTCCAAAATCCTCGGTATCGACGTCGGCAAAGC
The DNA here is from genome assembly GCF_029960785.1 of Polyangium sp. 15x6. Taxonomy (GTDB): domain Bacteria; phylum Myxococcota_A; class Polyangia; order Polyangiales; family Polyangiaceae; genus Polyangium. The sequence continues at coordinate 6,106 of NZ_JASBQE010000173.1, read as the reverse complement.
GGTGGTCAGGGCGGCGCTCCTGCGCCTCTCGTACCGCAAGATCACGCTCGAGGCCCTCGGCGAGGCGCCCGTCACCGGCCTCGAAATCGACGCCATCCGCGCCGCCGTGGGCGGCCTCAAGGCCGACGCGATGTCCATCGCGATCTCGGGCGAGCGGACGTTCTTCCGGTCGATCGACCTGCCGACCTCGGCGGTGAAGGAGATCGACAACGTCCTGCCCTTCGAGCTCGAATCCCTGATCCCGTTCGAGATCACGGACGCGGTGTTCGATTATCGCATGGACAAGAACCCGGGCGGCGACACCGTGCCGATCTTCGCGGCCATCGCGCGTATCGAGGACGTCAAGCAGCGCATCGACGTCGTGCGCGAGGCGCTCGGCATGGAGCCCGAGCGCGTCGGCACGGGCGCGCTGCCGCTCGCGAACCTCGCGGGCGTCATGCCCGAGATCGAAAAGCCGTTCGGGAAAGAGGTCCCCGCGGGCGAGGCGGCGCTGCCCGTCGCGATCCTCGACCTTGGCGAGGCCACGAGCGACATCGTGATCCTGCGCGGCGGCGATCCCGTCTTCGCGCGCACGCTCTCGCGCGGCACGCTCGGTTTGCCCGGGAGCGCGCCCGCGCTCTCGCGTGAATTGCGACAAACCCTGGCCGCGTTCCGCGCCTCGGGCGGCGGCCCGCTCGCGGGGATGTACCTCGTCGGCGGCGGCGCGAGCGCGCAGGGCGCGGAGGCGTTTCTCTCGACCGAGCTCGGCATCACGATCCTGCCCTTGCCGAAGCCGCGCCTCGAAGGCGTCACGGCCGAGCAAGAGGCGATGCTCCCGCGCTTCGCGAAGGCCATTGGCCTCGCGATGGGCCTCGCCGGCAAGGCGCGTGGCCTCAACCTGCGCCAGGGTGATCTCGCCGCCGCGCGCAGCTATCCGTTCCTTCGCGAGAAAATCCCGCTCCTCGCGGGCCTCGGCGCCGCGGTGGTCGTGAGCTTCGTCTTCAGCCTGCTCGCGCAGCACCGCAGCCTCACAGCCGAAAAGGAAATGCTGCTCTCGCGGCTCGAGACGGCCACGGGCGACGTCTTCGAAGAGGAGACGAAGGAGCCCGAAAAGGCGCGCGGCATGCTCGACAAGGGCCCCGGCAGCGCCGACGAGGATCCTTTGCCGCGCGCGGATGCATTCGACGTCATGGTCAAACTCTCGGAGGTCGTGCCGAAGGAGATCACGCACGACGTCCTCGAGTTCGACGTGAACCGCGGCCACGTCTCGATTCAAGGCACCGTGCCCTCGATCCCCGACGCGCAGGCGATCGCGGACAAGATGAAGGAGCACAAGTGCTTCAAGGACGTGAAGATCAGCCGCACGGCGCAGTTCAGCGAGGGCAAACAGAAATACGTGCTCGAGCTCGACGTGAAGTGCGAGGACAAGAAAAAGAAGACGACGAAACCCTCGGGCACCGCTGACGCGGCGGATACGTCCTCGCCCGCGGCCGGCAAGGAGGAAGGCAAGTGACCTTCGCGGAGCGCCTGGAGAAACTCGAGCCGCGCGAGCGCAAGCTGCTCGGCGTCCTCGTCGGCATCATGGCGGCGCTCGTCGTGCTCGCCATGCCGATCTACGCCTGGAGCGCGGTGAGCTCGTCGCGCACCGAGAACGACGAGATCCGCGCCCTCATCGACGAGGTCTACAAAGCGCGCCTCTCGGTCGCCGAGCGCAAGGCGAAGCAAGACGCCTTGCTCGCGCGGTACGGCCGCCCCGCCCCCGCGCTCGCCGGCTTCATCGAGGACGCCGCGAAGCAGAACGGGATCACGATCGCGGACGCGCAGGACAAACCCGAGGTCCCGCACGGGAAGAAGTACACCGAGCGGCTCACCGTGGTGAAGATGCACAAGGTGGGGATGCTGGCGCTCGTGAAGACGATCGAGAAAATCGAGCAATCGGGCCACGCCGTCGCGGTGACGCGCCTCAACATCCGCCCGCGCGCCGGTGAACCGGACTCGTACGAGGTGGAGCTCGGCGTGAGCGCCTACGACAGAAAGCCCGACGCGAAAGAAAAAGACAAGGACAAGGGCGAGCCGAAGGATACGGCCGAGGAGGAAAAGACCCCGTGAAGGCTCGTCTCCTGCGTATCGCGAAACTCCTGGCCTACCCGGCGCTTTATTGCTTCTGCCTCGGGCTCTTCTTTTATGTGGCCTTCCCCTGGGATCGCCTGAAAGACCGCCTCGTCGCCGAGTTCCAGGCCGCGCAAAAAGGCAAGAACGCGGGGCAGCGGCTCGAGATCGACGAGCTCGATTCGTACTGGTTCACGGGCGTCGAGGCGACGGGCGTGCGGCTCTACCTGCCCCCGAGCGACGACGCGTCGCCTTCCGCGGCGGGGCCCTTCGGCAGCGGGGCCGACAAGGACAAACCCGCGCCGAAGGAGAGCGTGATCGAGATCGACGAGGTGGAGGCGCGGCTGCAGATCCTGCCGCTCTTCCTCGGCCGCGTGCGCATCAAGTTCTGGGCCCGCGCCTTCGAGGGCGAGCTCAAGGGCACGGTGCCCGTCGGCGGTTCGAGCGGGCCGATGGAGGTCGAGCTCGAAGGCGTGAACCTCGGGAAGGTCGACGTGATCAAGGACTTCCTCGGCGTGCCCGTGAAAGGCGTCGCGAAGGGGACGTTCGAGCTCGCCGCCGAAGGCGGGAAGTTCAGCAAGGCGAACGGCGCGCTCGACCTGACGATCGCCGACATGGCCGTCGGCGATGGCAAGTCGAAGATCAAAGGCCAGATCGCGCTGCCCGAGGCGAAGCTCGGCGATCTCGTGATCGCGGCCGAGGCGAAAGAAGGCGTCCTCAAGGTCACGAAGCTCGAAGCGAACGGGTCCGACCTCGAGTTCGCCGGCGACGGGAAGGTGAACGTGCGCGAGCCGTGGAACAACTCGACGGCCGATCTCTACGTGCGCTTCAAGTTCACCGACGCCTACCGCAACAAGAGCGATCTGACGAAGTCCTTGCTCGGCGCGCCGGGCTCGAGCGCGCCGTCGCTGTTCGAGCTGGCCGATCCGAAGATCAAGAAGTCCAAACGGCAAGACGGGTTCTACGGCTGGCACGCGCACGGCGCGCTGTCGCGGATGAGGTTCGATCCCCACTCGACCGACGGTCCGGCCGCAGGTCGTGGCCGCGGCAAGGGCGACTCGCCGTTCCCGTCGAAGAAGCCCGCGCTGCCCGTGGGCACGTCGACGGCGAAGGAGAAGAACGACGAGGAGCCCGCCCGCGCGCCCGCCACCGCCGAGCCGAAGGCCGTGGAGCCGCCGCGCGAGGCGCCCCCGCCGCCGGAGCCCGCCGACAAACCCGCCCCGAGCGAGCCCTCGCCCGCGATGCCCCCCGAAGAGATGCCCCCGGCCCCCGCGCCGCGGAGGGGCCAAGCCGAACCCGAATGAAATGAAAAACGCCGGGCCCCTTCTGGAGCCCGGCGTTTTCGCGTGGAGCCGATCCCGATCAGTTGATCGGCATGCCCTGCCCCTCGCCCTGCTTCATCTCGTGGGTCTTGGGATCGTACTTCGAGGTGCACTTCGCCATGACGAGCGTGGCCTCGAAATTGGTCGCCGACTTGAGCGAGCCCTCGACCGTGACCTGCACGCCGCCCGCGGGTACGTCGCGGAACGTGTCGGGAATGACGCACTGCGAATACCGGACGGGCAAGGTCTGCTTGCCGTCCTTGCCATGAATGGTGAAGCGATACTCGCAGGGCTTGTCGCGCTTCTCGAGGGTGCCCGGCACGAGCTCGCCCTCGACGCGGACCTTGCGGCCCATCAGTTTGTCCTGCTGCGCGAGGAGCTGATCGACGGGCGTCGCGTAAATGGCCGCTTCCTTGAAGCCGAACATGAAGAGGCCGACGAGCCCGCCGCCCATGACGAGCAGCGTGATCAAGAGGCCCATGCTGCTGTTCTTCGGTCGAGCCTTCTCGGCGGGCTGAGGCACCGTGAGCGGAGGCATCGCCGCCGGCCCATCGTCATCCCGTCCAATCCCGGCCGCCTGCGCGAGCTCCTCGTCCAGCTTCTTGCTCATGACGAGCTCAGGGTAGCGAACGTTTTCGGGCAGGTCGAGGGCCAGAAAAGGAAAGCAGGGTGGGGGGAGGTCGTTCCCAACCCCCCCACCCTGCCCTGCTCGATCCGGAGCGGAGGGCCGGTTCAGCGGTTCTGGGGCTGGCCGCCCTCACCGCTCTGAACCCCCTCCTGGCCCCACTGGCGCACGAAGCCACGCGCCTGGTTACGCAGGGTGGGGACGCCGCTCGTGTCCTGGGCGAGCAGGAGGATCCGGATCTCGTTGCCCTGCTCGATGACGCCCGAGCGACCCGCGGTCTGGCCGAGGTCGAAGAGGGCGCAACGCTCCGACGCGCTCGTGGGCCGCGCCGCGCGTTGCTCGCCGGCCGGCGGGCTCATCGTGTACGCGATGTGGAGCGCATCGCCGCGCAGGGTGGAGAGGTCCACGCCCGACTTCGGGGTCGCGATGATCGCGACGCCGCCCTCGATGTCCTCGACGCGGAGGTTCGAGTGCTGGACGAACGAGGAGCACATCGCCTGCTCGCTCATCATGCCCATGCCCGCATGCGCGCCCTGGTCCTGGCCCCACTGCCCCGCCTGACCCTGCGCCTGGCCCTGGCCCGCCTGGCCCTGGCCCGCCTGGCCCTGGCCCCACTGCCCCGCCTGGCCCTGGCCATACGGGCCTGCCTGGCCCTGATCCGCGGGGAGCGCGGATTCGAAGGCCGGCGTCGAACGCTGCTGCGCACTCTGCGCGGGTTTCTCGCCGCGCCCGCATCCCACACCGAGGGTCATGAGGGCCGCGGCACCGAGCATCGTGAGCTGCATGGTCTTCGTCATCGAAAAGTCCTCCTGAGAGGTAGAGGCTTCGCCTCCGAACGCGGAAGGGCCCCGAAAGAAAGCCCCTCGTGATCCGGAAAAGCCCCCTGCCGCTGCTCGGGCATTGCAGCCGACGTGCCCCCGAGCACGTGCGGCGCGGACACCTCACGACCGGCAGGGCGTGCACGCGGCCGCCGTCCAGGGTCGCGACGCGCCGGTGCTGCTCTTCCTGCACGCCCGGCAAACTCCGCGTTAAGGTGGGCGCGATCGTGGCGCGCCTCCCCCTCTCTTTCCCTGTGCAAAAAGGCCCGAGTCTCCTCTTGCTCTGGCTGCTCGTCGGAAGCTCCGCTTGCTCGGGCGCGAGCGTACGTGACACGCACCAGCCGAGCGGACGCGGGCAAACGAGCGGGCGGCAGGCGCCGGTGGCGGAGGCGGGGAAGCCGAGCCCGGCGGGTGGAGAGCAGGTGACGCGCTTGCCGCTCGGCGCGGCGGAGGAGGCGGGCTTGCCGATGTCGGTGGAGCCGGTCTTCGGGGAGGCGGCGGCGCTTCTGGTGTCGCAGGCGGCGGGCGAGCCCGAGGGGTATGTGCGGTGGGTGGAGGAATCGGGGCGGATGGGGCCGATCGTGCGGCTCGTCGATGAGAACGTGGTGCTGGCTTTCACGCGGAGCGACGGGAAGCGGGCGCTCGTGACGTCGGTGGGCGGGGATCGGTTGTGTTTGTCGGTGTTCGATCGGGCGTCGGAGGTGGCGGAGATCCGAGGGTGTGAGCGGGTGGGGGACGTGAAAGCGGTTGCGGTGAGCGGGGAGCGGGTGGCGCTGATTTCGGTGGAGGTGGTGGGGAGTTCGGGGTCGGGAGAGCGGCGCGGGGAGGCTTCTTTTTTGGGGGCGGGGGCGGTTCCCCCGAACTCGGGGCCTGCGGCCCCTCAAACAACAGGACCCACCACCCCCGCCCCCAAAAAAGAAGCCTCCCCGCGCCTCGTCCAGAATCGCAAAACGCCGGCGGTGGTGAAGAAAGGGGGAAAGGGAGGGACGAAGAAGGCCGGGAAGAAAAAAGAGGTGGTGAAGAAGGCTCTGCCGAAGCCGACGGTGGAGGTGACGGTGCGTTGGGTGTCGCGGGATGGGGTTTTCGAGGGGGAGGCGAAGGCGACGGGGTTACGGTTCGTCCCGCCGCTGGAGGGGATGGGGGTGGTGGATGCGCGGGGGTCGGCGCGGGGGGTGGAGATCGTTTGGTATGAGAGTGCCAAGCCGTCGGCGGGGAAGAAGGCGACGGGGATGGGGTGGGCCGCGATTGGTGGG
>NZ_JASBQE010000172.1 GCF_029960785.1 Polyangium sp. 15x6 | reverse complement strand
GCAGCGGCGGCGCCGCCGGCAGCGGCGGCACCGGCGGCACCGGCGGCACCGGCGGCACCGGCGCCGGCGGCAATTGGTGCAACGAAGGCGTTCAGAGCCCAGGGGCCGTGCCCTTGCAGATAAGCCAGGCCATCGCGGTCGACCACGCGAACAACGTGGCCATCACCGGAACGTTTTCGGGCCTCCTCAACCTCGGCGACGTTTCGCCCGTCCAACCATACGGCTCGGGACCTGACATCTTCGTCGCGAAGCTCGACGCGGAAAGCAAGCCGCTCTGGATCAGGCAGCTCCACGTGAGGAACGGCGAAGGGCACGGGGTCGCGTTCGACCCGAATGGCAATGTCATCGTCGCCGGTGATGTCTCCGGCGGCGTCCTCTGCGACGGCCGGCCCCCCGGCTCCCCGGTCGACCACGACATCATCATCGCGAAGCTGGATCCGGACGGGAACGTTCTCTGGACGCGCGTCTTCCCTGCCCCGTCCGATCAAGGGGGCTTCGACGTGGTCACGAATAGCGGCGGGGATATCTTCGTGACGGGTTACATGACACCCGGCTCTCCACAAGGGAGCGACCTGACCTTCGACGAGATCGGCACGACGCTCCACGTCGAGGGCTCGATCAGCGCCTTCTTCATGAAATTGAACCCGAGCGGCAATGTCGTCTGGGCCCAAAGCTTCGGAAACACGCTGAGCGCGGCGCTCTCCGTCGACAGCGCCGACAACGTCGTCCTCACCGGCAGCTTCGAGGGCACGACCCATTTCGGCGGACCGCTGCTCACGTCGGAAGACGATCACGATACCTTCCTCGCGAAATTCGACGGCTCGGGCAACCATCTCTGGAGCCGGAGCTTCGGGAGTCCCGGCAGGGGAATCGCTTACGACGTCGCCGTGGACAGCGCCGACAACATCATCCTCTCGGCGGAGTTCTTCCTGCACGTGGATGCAGGAGGGGGTCCGATCGTCGGCGACGACAATGCAGACGCGTTCATTGCCAAATACGATCCTTCGGGCAATCACCTCTGGAGCCAAGGCATCATCGGCGTGACCGAGGACACGCTGATACGGAACGCGTTGGTCGACGTGGACAGCGCCGACAACATCATCGTCGCGGGGACGTATGGCGGGAGCATCGACCTCGGCGGCGGTCCGCTCGTATACGCCCCTCTGTACGACGTTTTCGTCGCGAAGTTCGATCCCTCCGGCGGCTGGCTCGCGAATCAGCGCTTCGGTACGCAGGCCGAGGAGGAGGCCTTGGCGGTTCGGATGGACCAAACCGGGCGTATCGTCCTCACAGGGAGCAACGCCGCCGTCCATTTCGGCGGAGCGCCGACGGTGCACAACGACATCGTCGTCCCCGGATTCACCAGCTTCTTCGTCACCTGGCTCGCGCCCTGAACTCGACGAGCACGGTTTTTCCATCGACCGTCCCCACCCCGTAATCGTAGAAATAGCGGCTCATTCGGCGGTCCGATACTGCCAGCGATTTCAGGGTTCTCCGACGAGCTTCTCCCGCTCGCCCGTCTGGACGTACCGCACGTCGAGGACAACGAACAGCCGTGACCGGACGTTTCGGTCCGGGGGAGGATACGCATCATGCGTTCTCTGTTCGTGGGGCTCGCCGTGTCATCCATCCTCGTTCTCGGCGGATCAAGCGCCTACGCCGATGTGCGTAACGTACCGGAGGAGTGCCAGCGCGGCATTGGAGCAAACGGGTTCGTCACCGGGAAAAGGGCGGAATATGCGATTGTCATGCGTCTCTGGGAGCGGGTCTTCGGGCGCGACTTCTACCGCGCCAACCAGTTCATCAGCAACGTCACCAGGACCGTGACCAGCGCGAAGCCTTCCGTCACCGTGGAAACCGACGCTTTCCTCGGCTGCCGCTTCGTCGGCATGGTCGACGGCGCGACCGAAGCGATCAGCAAGATCGCCGTGGAGCAAGTCAACTTCTGCGCAGACAAAGGCGTCGCCATGGGCCAGGGCCTGGCCGAGCTCAACTGCGCGCTGGCGGATGTCACCCAGAAAGCACAGGCGATGCCCCCAAGGGGAATGTGCTACGCGACCATCGAGGTCGACGTCGAATGCAGCGTCAACGTCGATCTCGGATGCATGACGAGCTTCGATCAGTACGTGCAGAACAACCGCTTCACCTGCAACAGGCTGGCGAGCAACCCCGTACTTGCCTCGGAGATCAAGCGCGACGGCTGCAACCTTTCTCGGGAGGCATCGCCGTGAACCTCGCTATCCCCATCCTCCTGCTCGCGACCGCCGCTCCGGCCTCGACGCGAGCGGCGCGCCCCGCCGCCTGCGCCAGCGACCTCGGTCGAAGCGGCTACGAGGCGGGGTATGACGCCCAATCGAGGGTGCTCGACAGGCTCTGGAGCGATCACCGCGAGTCCTGCGATGCGTTCAACGAGTTCAAGAACCAGGCGGTGATCGCACTCGGCCGCGATCCGCCAGCGGACGTCTTCCTGCGCTGCCGGCGGGCCGGCATGATCCAAGCCTTCAACGACGCGATCTCCCGGATCGCGTCGACGTGCGCGACCACATGCGCCCTGGAGCTCGAGCCCTACACCAGAATCGCGGCACGAATCTTCTGCAATGGGGCGAACGCGGACGCGTTCGCCCTGGCATTGCAAAGAGAGGGCGTCGCGACGCCCCCCTGCGCCGGCGACGACTGGACGACGTGCAAACAGAAGGTCAAGACCGAAGCCGAAGCCGCGTGTCCCGACAAGGTGGCGTCCCGCCCCGACGAGCTCGATCCCCTGGCAGCCGCGGCCTGTCAATCGCCGCAATGATACGGTCCGGCGCCCCAGCCAGGATCCCGCGGCGCCGGTATCGTCGACCGAGGCGTCACGCCACCGTCGAGCTCTCCGCCTCGTCGGCCGTCTGCGCGGAGCCCGCCGTCTTCACGGGCGCGAGCAGTAGCCGCCCGAGGACGAGGCCGATGATCGCCGCGCCGCCGCTCGCCGCGAGCACGCCGAGCTTCGCCGCGGCGAGCAGCGACGCGTCCGAAAACGCGAGCTGCGCGATGAACAGCGCCATCGTGAATCCCACGCCCGCGACGACCCCGAGCACCACGAGGTGCCTCCGCCGCATGCCCAATGGCAACGTCGCGAGCCGCAAGCGAAGCACCACCGAGCTCGCGAGCAGCACGCCGATCGGCTTGCCCACGAGGAGCCCCACGGCGACAGCGGCGAGGACACGCCATGACGCGGGATCGAGCGATCCGCCCGTCACGCGCACCCCTGCATTCGCCAGCGCGAACACGGGCATGATGCCGAAGGCCACCCACGGATGCAGGGTCGCGATCAGGCTCTCGGCGGGCGACATCGCTTCCCGGCGCGCGACGTCCACGTGCCGCAAGCTCCCCGCGAGCGCGTGGGACGAGAGCTCCTCCGGCGGGGTCTTCCCGAGATGCTCGAGCTCGCCGCGAACGCCGGCGATGAACCCATCGGGGCCGAGCCACGCGCGCACCGGGGTCATGAGCCCGACGAGCACGCCTGCGATCGTCGGATGAATGCCAGCGGCATGAATACCCGCCCACGCGACGACGGCCGGCGCGACATATGCGAGCTTCGCGCGCACGCCGAACCGCTGCATCAGGAGCACCCCGCCAAACCCTGCCGCGGCGACGAGCAGACCCGAGATCGAGATTCCCGACGAATAAAACAGCGCAATGACGACGATGGCCCCGAGATCGTCGATGACGGCGAGCGCGAGCAGGAGCACGCGCAGCGCCGCCGGGACGCGCTTTCCGAGCAGCGTGAGAATCCCGACCGCGAAGGCGATGTCCGTCGCCATCGGGACGCCCCAGCCCGATCGGGTCGCCGAGGCCCCGGCGAGGGCGAGGTAGAGCCCCGCCGGCGCGAGCATGCCGCCGAGCGCCGCCGCGGCGGGCAGCGCCGCGCGTCGCCATTCGGAGAGCTCGCCGTGGTGCATCTCGCGGCGGATCTCCATCCCCACGACGAAAAAGAAGATCACCATCAGGCCGTCGTTGACGAACCACTCCAGCGTCCGCTCGAACGTGAATCCGCCCAGGCGGATCCCGAGCGGGGTGTGCCACAGGTGGAAATAACTCTCGGCCCACCGCGAGTTTGCCCAGACGAGCGCGACCGCCGCCGCGACGAGCAGCAGGATGCCGCTCGCGGCCTCGATCCGCAGGAAACGTTCGAGCGGCCGGCCCGCGAGCCGCGTGAAGCGCAGGAGCGGCTCCCAGGCCTCGGGCGGCGACGAAGGCAGGGGGCTCGGCCCCGATGAGTTCTTGATCGACATGCATCATCCCTCGCCGGCGGAATCACCGGCTGGGATGGCGGCCCGACCATCCTCGATCCTGCAGCGCCCGTTGCTGCACCCTTGCGAACGCGCGGACAACATTACACGCCTTCGGGTCCCCGTCGAGGGGGGACCGCGCCCCCGGGCTCGTCTCACGCGGCCTCGCCCTCCGCGGCCGGCACCGTGAATCGAAACGTCGTCCCCGCTTCGTCGCTCTCGACCCAGATCCGGCCGCCGTGCGCCTCGACGATGCCCCGACAAACGTAAAGGCCGAGGCCCACCCCGAGGACGGGCCCCTTGTGCAGCCGCCGAAATCGCTGAAAGAGGCGCGGGATGTCCTCCGCGGGGATACGCTCCCCCTGGTTGTGCACCGAGATCCGGACCCCCTCCCCCGTTCTCTCGACCCAGACGCGGATCGGCGCCCCGGGCGCGCCGTATTTCACCGCATTCGAGAGCAGGTTTCCGAGCACCTGCTCGATACGCGTGGGATCCGCCAAGGCACGCGGGACGTCCCCCATGACCTCGATGACACCTCGGCCTCCGAGGGACGCGCGCTCGATGGCGCCACGCACGAGCGAAGGCAGATCCGTCGGCTCCGGCGCGAGCTCGAGCTGCTTCGCGTCGATGCGGGTCGTGTCGAGCAGATCGCCGATCAGCCGGTTGAGGCGCGCGGCGCTCTGGGAAATGTTCTCCGCGCGCCGCTTCTGGGTGGGCTCGTCGGTGCGGGCGAGCAGCGCCGCGTGGCTGGCGATGGCCGTGAGGGGCTGGCGTAATTCGTGGGCGACGATGGAGCTCCACTCGTCGCGTAGCTGCTCCAGCCGCTTGAGGCGCGTGATGTCCTCGTACGTCGCAATGGCGCCGAGCACGTGGCCATGCGCGTCGCGGATGGGGCCCGCGCTCTCGAGCACCGGCAGCCCCTGCTCGTACGGGCGGCACACGACGAGCTCGCGGCCGCGCGTCTCCTCGCCGCGTAGCGCGCGCGCCACGGCATGCTCCTCGGCGGCGAGGGTTTTTCCGGACGGATCGCAGAGGGGCGCGAGATACGAGGACGAGACCTCGTCCGGGCGCGGCGGTCGGCCCAGGATCTCCGCGGCCCTTCGGTTCGCCACGGTGCGCTCCCCCTTCGGCCCGACGGCCAGCACGATCCCCACCGGCGAGTGCTCGATCACGCTGAGCAGCCGGCTCCGATCCGCCTCCATTTGCGCGAGCAGCTGCTCGCGCTCCTGCTCGGCCCGCTTTCGCTCGGTGATGTCACGCGCGACGGCGATGAGCCCGATCGGGGCGCCGAGCTCGTCCCGGATGGTCGTGCCCTTGATCTCCACCCACGCGAGCTCACCATTTTTGCGGTAAAACCTCATGAGGAGCGACTCGGCGGTCGGGTCCCTCCGGAACCGAGCGTAGGTTTCTCGATCGTCCTCGTGTGCGATCTTCGCGCCGATATCGGGGTCGGCGTACCATTGCTCGACGGGATAACCGGTCAGGGCGTACACGGAAGGGCTCACGTATTCGAACCGGCGGTATGGCTTGAAGGAGACCTGATACACGACGTCCGACGCGTTCTCGGCGAGGAACCGGAATCGCGCCTCGCTCAGGCGCAGCGCTGCCTCGGTGCGCTTTCGGCGCGTGACGTCGCGCAGCGTGAGGAGGTGAAACCCCGGGACGAAATGCGCCCTCGCGCCGAGCTCGACGGGGATCATGCTGCCGTCGTGCAGGTGCAAGGTGATCTCGAGGTCGAGCTCGCCCTGCACCGAGAGGCGCTGCCAGGGCGCCTCGAGCATCGCCGCCGTGGTGGGCGTGACGAGGGAGGTCATCTGCCGCCCGACCAGCGCCTCGCGTGTCTCGTGGAAGAGCGCGCACGCCGCCGGGTTCGCGTCGACGAACTGCATGTGCTCGTCCAGGAGGACGATCGCCTCGCGGGCGCTGTGGAAGATCGCGTGGTGCTTGCGCTCGCTCTGCCGCAGCCGGTCCTCGATCCGCCGCTTTTCGGTGATGTCCTCGATCTGGGAGATGTAATGCAGCGGGATGCCGCGCGCGTCGCGGACCATCGAGGCGCTCAGCATCACGTCGACGACCTCGCCCGTCTTGCGAAGGTAGCGCTTGGCGAGCTGATAACGCTCGATGTCTCCGCGGATCAGACGGGCGGCTTGCTCCATGTCGACCTCGACGTCCTCGGGATGCGTGATGTCCTGGAAACGCAGGCGTTCGAGCTCCTCGCGCGCGAACCCGACGATGTCGCAGAGCACGCGGTTGACGCGCAGGAAGCGGCCGTCGAGGCCCACCACGGCCATTCCGATGGGCGCGTCGTCGATCGTGCGGTTCAAGCGCTCCTCCGCGTTGCGGAGCACCTCCTGGGCGCGCGCGAGATCGTCGATGTGCTCGAGCAATCGCTCCTGCGCGCGGGCCCCGTCGAGGGCCCACGCGAAGACGGCGGCGAGCGCCGCGAGGACCGATTGCGCTTCGTCGTGATCCACGAGCGCGTGCCCGATGCCACACGTGACCACGCCGAGGACCTGCCCCGCAGCGAGGAGCGGCGCCGCGATCACGAAGGCCACCTCGCCATACGACACGATCGCGCGGGCATCGACGAACGCGTCGATCTCCGGCGCCGCGGCCTCGACCGAGCGACAGCTCCGCGTGGCGACCGCTTCGAGCGCGAGGGCCGGGCCGTGCACGGGATCGAGCACCGAGAGCCCGGAGAGGCCGTCGCTCGGCCCCCCACGGTGATCGATGAGCCGAAGCGAGCGCCCGTCTGCGGGTCGGTACAGGAAGGAGCTCCGCGTGTCGAGGTGGCGCTCGAGCTGCAAAAAGAGCGTATCGATCACGAATCCCGCCGTGCAGGCCCCGGCCGCGAGCGCGGCCACGGATTCGCCGACGGCGACCGCGACCCGTCCCCCCGGCCGTTCGGCTCCCTGTCCAGGCTTCGCGGCGCCGAGCGCGAGTGGCTTCCCTCGGTCCGGACCGGATGCCGATGCCTCGGGCTCTCGCTTCGCGGCCAGGCTCATGCGGCAGCCCCTCCGACGTAGGGGCGTATATAAGACCCGCGAGGGGCATGGGCCACTCACCCCCCCGCGAAGGGATCGACGCAGGGCGCCGAGGGCACATTTCATGCGTGGTTCTCCCCGGGGTCCGGCGCGTGTGTGCACGGGGAGTATCGATGCGAGTGCCACGGACGGGGAGCCGGTCACGACCCATCGCGATCCTCTTGCTCGCCGCCATTTACGCGGCCGGCGCCTCGGTCGGTCAGCTCCTCGCCATTCCCCCGGGGAACGTGACGGCTTATTTTCCCGCGTCGGGCATCGCGCTCGCGGGCATTCTGCTCGGAGGGCGAAAGCTCTGGCCGGGCGTCTGGCTGGGCTCGTTCCTGGTGAATACCTGGGCCATCTTCGACACGACGAGCTTCGCCCGGACCGCCACGACGACGCTCGTGGGGGCCACGATCGGCATGGGCGCCACGATCGAAGCGCTCGCCGCGGCGCGCGTGTTTCCGCCGTGGGACCGCGACGCCGGGCTGCCGCTCGCCCGGGTCCTCGACGTCGCGCGTTTCACGGCGCTGAGCGGGCTCGGTTGCTCGATCACGAGCGCCACGATGGGCACCACGAGCCTGTTCGCCGGCTCGTTGATCACGACGACCGATTACGCCGAGACCTGGCTCACGTGGTGGCTCGGCGACGCCGTGGGCATTCTGGTGATCACGCCGCTCGTGCTCGCGTGCGTCCAGCCTCGATGGTGGTCCTTCCAGGGGCGCGGCGCCGAAATCGCGCTCCACCAGGTCGCGCTGTTCGCCTTCCAGATGTACCTCGTCGCAGGGACGCTCGCGGATCGCGGCGCGCATTGCCCGCTCGGGCATTTCATCACGCCCTTCCTCGTCTGGGCCGGCGTGCGTCTCGGTCCGCTCGGCGCCGCCCTCGCCGTCTTCAACGTGTCGGTGTTCGCGACCCTGGGAACGGAGCACGGCGCGCCCCCTTTCGTGCGGGGGACACGCAATGAGTCGCTCCTGTTCGTGCAGGCGTTCGTCGGCGACATGGCGCTCACGACGCAGGTGCTCGCGGCCGTGATCACCGAGCGTCGCCGCGCCGAATGGGCCCTCTCCCGTTCCCGCGACGAGCTCGATCGCCGCGTCGCGGAGAGGACGGCGGCCCTGACGGAGTCCGAGGAACGTTATCGTGTGCTGGTCGAGGTGTCTCCGGACGCGACCCTCCTCGAGAAGCTCGACACGGACGGGGTGCTCCGCATCGTGTACGCGAACGCAGCGGCGGCGCCCCTGTTCGGGGTGACGAGCGCCGCGGAGCTCATCGGCAGATCCGTCTTCGATTTCGTCCTCGCGGAGCGCGAGGACATCGCGCATCGAGGGGTCATGAGCGCGCTGGAGCACGGCAACCTGGGCCCCGTCGATGGCTGGGTCGCGCGCGCGGATGGCACCGCGGTCGAAGTGGAGATCATGCTGGCCCGCGTGCCCCGAGGTGGAAAACGCGCGCTGCTCGCCATTTATCGGGACATCACGCGGCGAAAGCAGATCGAGGAGGAGCGCGCGGCGCTTTATCGCGAGGCCGAGGAGTCGATCCGCGCTCGTGACGAGTTTCTCTCCATTGCTTCACACGAGCTGAAGACGCCGCTCACCGCGCTCTCGCTCAAGCTCCAGGCGCTTGCCCGGAGCCTGCCGGCGGACCCGGAGGTCGCCGCGAAGATCGCGCCCGCCCTCGACGTGGCCCTGCGTCAGACGAAGCGGCTCAATACGCTCGTCGACGAGCTGCTCGACGTCTCGCGCATCACGCAGGGTCGGATGGAGCTCTGCCTCGACGACGAGATCGATCTTTTCGCCGTGGTCGAGGACGTCGTCCAGCGAATGCAGGACACGGCCGCGCGCGCCGGCTGCGAGCTCCGGCTGGGCGGCGACGCGACCATCGTGGGGTGCTGGGATCGCTCGCGGGTCGAGCAGGTCCTCATCAACCTCCTGTCGAATGCCATCAAGTATGGCGCGAAGGCGCCGATCGACGTGCGCGTCCGCGACGAGGGCGCCTCCGTGAGCTTTTCGGTGACGGACCGGGGCATCGGCATCCCCGCCGAGGATCAAGCGCGGATCTTCGATCGATTCGAGCGCGCAGTGTCGGTACGCCATTTCGGCGGCTTCGGTCTCGGCCTGTGGATCGCGCGCCGCATCGTCGAGGCGCTCGGCGGCACGATCCTCGTGGAGAGCGCCCCCGGCGAAGGCGCGACCTTCACGGTCACGCTGCCGCGCGCGCGAGCGTGAGCGAGCGGGGCCGTCGCGCCGGGGCGCTGCCCCGGACCCCGCGGGGGCTATCCGCCCCTCGACCCGGACCAGCGCAAGCGCTGGACCTTAGGGGGAAGAACTGCGCGATGCGCAGTTCTTCCCACAGGCCGGTGGCAAGACCAGGGACGGCGTTGCCGGTCACGGCGGTCTTGGTTGGCAGGGTCGTAGCTGGTCTTGAATCGGCATGTTCGATGAACTGCGCATCGCGCAGTTCATCGACCCCGGGTCCAGCGCTTGCGCTGGTCCGGGTCCAGGGGCGGATAGCCCCTGGTGGGGCCTGGGGCAACGCCCCAGCGCGACGCCCCAAGAACAGACGCGTGCTCAGCCTGCCGCTGGCGTCTCCTGCTTGCCATTCTCCTTCCGCGTCGCGCGTGCGGCTGATTCTGCGCGTAGCTTCGCCATGGCATCGAGCAGCGGGGCGAGCAGCTTCTTCCCTTCCTGAATCCGCGCCGCATCGGATCGCTTCGCCCGGCTCCCTACGTAGCGCCGCAGCCGCACCATCAGCTCCACCCATTCCGTCTCGGCGTCGCGGCCCGCGTCGACGTGCGCACGCTTGTCCGTGCGCGCTTTCTCGACCTCGGCGAGCAGGGCATCACTCTTGTTGATGGCCGTCTCCCACCGCTCCAGCCAGACGGCCGGCAGATCGATCGCTGCCAGCGTGGCGGCGTGTTCGGGTGCGCGGAGTACGAGCAGGGCGTCGCGGCAAATTCGATTCTCGTCCGCGATCGGATCGTCGATGTGCGCGAGGCCATCGGGAAAGGCGGCTGCGTATACGGCGGCTGCGGCGAGGGCGTTCGTGCTCACGCGGCGGCGCGACTCGACGCCGATGTAGTTTTCGATATGGCGATACCAGGTATCGACCTCGTCGTCGGCGGCTTCGAGCCGCGCGAGCCTTGCGGCGCGCTCTGCGTGGGCGAGCACGTTCCCCGTGACGTGCGCGTCGAGGGCGTCGGCGATGTCCGTGCATTCGCTGATGTAGATGTCCAGCGCGGGCTCGGGGGGGCCTTTGACGGCGCGCTCCTCGAGGTTGTCCTTGATCTTCTTGGTGATGTCGCGCTTTTGTGCGCGCGGGATCCGGTTCAAGCTGACGCCCATGGCTCCTCGTGTTCCTCCCCCAAGTCAGCCGGCGAACGTAGCAGAGGTTTCCTTCCGAAGGAAGGAAACGCACGGATCCGACGCGAGCGAGGGGGAAACGTTTCGCACTGCGTCATAAACTCGCTACATGAGAGGGGGGAACGTTCCCCCCTGCGTCAGAGACTCGCTACATGAGACCGGGGAACGTTCCTCCCTGCGTCAGAGACTCGCTACATGAGACCGGGGAACGTTCCTCCCTGCGTCAGAGACTCGCTACATGAGACCGGGGAACGTTCCTTCCTGCGTCAGAGACTCGCTACATGAGACCGGGGAACGTTCCCCCCTGCCTCAGAGACTCGCTACATGAGACCGGGGAACGTTCCTCCCTGCCTCAGAGACTCGCTACATGAGACCGGGGAACGTTCCTCCCTGCCTCAGAGACTCGCTACATGAGACCGGGGAACGTTCCTGGCTGCGTGATAGCCAAGCTACGAGGACGCAGGGAACGTGGCGAGCGCCGTCCTAGCCGGGCGAGGTGCGCGACGGGAAGATTCCCCGGTGGCTCGTAGCCCGGCGTGAGGCCTTCAGGGCCTGCGGGATGTCGATGCAGGACTCGAAGGCGCAGGCATTTCGCTCATCGCGCAGGGTGCGTTGCTCGAAGCCGCAGGACGTGCAGGTCGAGCTCGCCTTTCGGGCAGCGCGCCTGCGGGGGGAGTTTGCCTGAAGACCGTTGGTCCTGGACGAACCTCGGGTTTGCCCGCGAACGTCCAGGGTTCGTCCGCGGACGAGGGTTCGTCTTGACCGACCGATGATCCAGGGGGTAGGCTCGCGCGCATGAAGTATCTATCCCTCGCAAGCACGGTCCTCTTCGCGGTTTCTGTCGTCTCGTCTTCAGCGCTGGCGGCTCCGACACCGGACGCTTCCCCTGTCGAGCCCATGAAGATCCCGTACGCGTCTTACACCTCGCATCGAGCGGTCCTTGCGTTTTCCCAGCGGCAAAGGGAAATCCTGATCGAAGCACAAGCCCTCGAAAAGGCAGGCAAGATCCAGGAGGCCCTCGACCGGTACAAGGATGCCTTCGACATCCTGCCCTACTCCGACGCCACGCTGGAGCTCGCGTTCGCGCAGGCGCGGGCGGGCCTGTTTCTCGCAGCGGCGAGGAACATCCAGGATGTCATGACCACGTTCGCCGGCTTGGATAGCTACAAGCTGTACTCCCTCGCCGAGGTCCGAGAAGTCTTTGCGTATGTCAAAAAGTATATTGGAACGATCAATATCAGGCTCAACATCCCCGGGGCTCGTGTCACGGTGGACGGCGAGGTGGTGAAAGACTGGCCGTACCACGAGGAGATCTATGTCGAGGCCGGCAAGCATAGCGTCAAGGCGATCGCCGACGGATACTATACGAATCAGACGGACATCGAAATCGAGGCGGGAGAGCGAAAGGCGGTGCAGATCGCGATGCAGCAGCGGATCCAAGGTCACTACCTCGCCTTCCCCGCAACCCCGATAAAAACTTCGATCCACGCAGACATATCGAGAGCGACGAACAACGATCAGCCCACGTGGCCCAAGGGCCTCATGATCGCCAGCGGGGTCGGGATGTGGCTTGGCGTGGCCGCCCTCGCGGTTGGCCTCGTCCAGGTGAACAACGCGGAGTCGAAATCGGCCGCCGCGACATGGACCGGGGTTGCCACGGTGGGCGGTATCCTTGGAGGGCTCTCCCTCACAGGACTCATCATCGGTCTCGTCAACCGTCCCGAGCCGCCTCCTCCGAATGTCATCATCACGCCCCAGTTCGCCAAGGGCGCGGGCGGCGTGCAGGTCACCGGCACCTTGGAGTAGCCGTCGCTGCGGGCTCGGAGGCGGAAGCGAAAACGAACCCGGAAGCGGCGCGCCGGCTCAGGGCGTGAACATGCCCGTGTACGTCCGCCCCGCCGCCACCGTCGCCGACGCGTACTTGTAGGGGGATTCGGGCGGCGGGTAGCCACTCGATGCGCTCACGGACAGGTAGTAATATCGCCCGCTCTGGAGCACGCCCTCCGGAATGCGGAAGGACGTCTCCGTCGTCGAGGCGGAGAGCACCGTGTAGTTTTGCCGCAGCACATTGCCGTTGGCGTTGCGCACGTCGTCGAGCTGGATGACCGACACGTTGTAGAAACTCGGGGAGCCGAACGCGGGGGCCTCGAACGTGACCACAGGCGCGCTTCCCACCCCCGTGGTCGCGCCGTCGACGGGGATGGTCTTGTCGTCGAGCTTCACGTTGCGCGGCAGCCCGAGGGGCGGCGTGATCGGCTTCCCGCTCAGGTCCACCGAGGGCCCGGACAAGGAGAGGCGGCCGTCCACGCGCTCCAGGGTCATCTCCACCGGGTGCGTCGGGCGCATCCGGAACTGCACGTAAAAGCTGAATCTCTCCGTGCCGTGGGCCCCGTAGGGATTGCCGTAGGCGAAGGAGCGCTGGTAGTCGCCGGGGTAGACGAGCTTCGTCTCGGCATTGCACGCGCCCGCGCACGCCGGATCGCACATGCCCGTGTCGTCCGGGAAGCACGCCGGATCGACGGGCGCCTGCACGCCGGTCGCAAGGAACGAGAGCAACGTCGGCGGGTTGCCGTACATGGGATTGGGCGCGCCGGGCTCCTGGAGGACGTTCGCGAACATCGAGGCCGCCGTGGCCCCCCCCGGGCCGTTCGTCTCGATCTCGGAGGTGAACAGCGAGCCCTTGAAGTCGAGCTCGAAGCTCTTCAGGGCGAGGGGCACGAACGTGCCGCTGATCGAAGCCGGCTGCCCGTTCGTCATCGTCACGGAGCTGGTCGAGAACGACGCCTCCGCGGCCTTGTACGTGAAGCTGCCCCACGGACCGCTCGGGTCCACGGGATCGGTGACCTGATGGTCCACGAGGTGCGTGGCGTGCAGCACGTCGCCCTTCGTCCCGTCGACCAGGTGGACGGGTCCGCCATCACGCGCGGCGGGGTAGCTCGTTTCGAGCCACGAGAACACGAGTCCGTTGATCGACGTCGCCCCGTGCTGCGGCAGGCCGGGCATCCCCTCGGAGGGCGAGAGCTCCGCCAAGGCGTCGGCGTTGAACGAATAAAACTCGATGGTGTCCTGGCGCTCCTGCACCGGGTTGCCTTCCTCGCCGTTGGAGTATTGCTGCCAGGGCGCGAGCCCGTCCGCGTCAAGCGTCACGTCGACCGGCTGCGTGGCGGAGGCGACGTCCGGGCGCCCCGCGAAGATGCGGCCGAGATCCACGGTGCGCGCTTCCTGGATGCGATAGAGCGCGCGTGCCGGCGGCGTGTTCACCGCGTTCGCAGGCGGCGAGGAGGTGAGCACCACCCAGTACGGGCCCTCGGGCACGCCGGGGATCTCGAATCGGCTGCCGTCCATCGACAGCGAGCCGGGGAAGGTCGTCACCGTGCCGTCGTCGGCGACGACCTGCGCCTCGATCGAGGCGTACACCGCGATATCGCGATTCTTCGTGACCTCACCGGTCTCGGTCACGTACCTGTCGGTGAGCTCCAGGATGACGCCGGCGAACGGCGCGCTGCCGCCCGCGCCGCCGCTGCCGCCGCTGCCGCCCGCGCCGCCGCTGCCGCCC
>NZ_JASBQE010000171.1 GCF_029960785.1 Polyangium sp. 15x6 | reverse complement strand
AGGCGGTGGGACGGGCGGGACCGGCGGGGCCGGGGGCGCGGGCGGGGCCGGCGGCATGGGCGGCGCGGGCGGCGCTGGCGGCGGCGACGCGGGCGTGAAGACGATGCCGAGCCTGCGGTTCTCCCACCTCTCGCCGGACGCGTCGCCGGTCGACGTGTGCCTCCTGCCGGCGGGCGGCGCGAACGAGGGCGCCCTCGGTCCGATCTTCAAGCAGCGCTTCAACGACGCCGACGGCATCCGGTTCGGCGAGGTCTCCAAGTACGTCGACGTGCCCGAGGGCGACTACACGCTGCGCGTCGTCGCGCCCGGCGCGCAGAGCTGCGACACCGCGCTCCCGGGCACGCAGGACGTCCCTGGGATCGAGGCGCGCGCGGGCGAGATCGCCACGGTCGCGGCCGTCGGTCAGCTCGACGCGCCTGCGGGCGTGCAGAAGTTCGGCGCGCTGCGCTTCCTGGACGACACCGAGCCGGCGTCGGGGCAGACGCGCGTGCGCTTCATTCACGCCTCGCCGGACACGGACGATCTCGACATCGGCACGCTCGACACGCAGGGCACGTTCACGCCGCTCTTCACGGGCGTCGGGTACGGCTCGACGGGCCATGCGAAGACGGGCAACTACGTGACCGGGGCGCCGCTCGACAAGGCCACGATCGCGACGCGCCTCGCGGGCCAGCAGGCGAACCTCTTCACGATCGCGGGCGTGATCATCGAGGCGGACCGCGTCGTCACGGTCTTCGCGATCGGCAACCGCGCCGGCCAGCCGCAGTTGCTCCGGCTCCTGGTTTGCCAGGACGAAGCCCCCCACGCCCAGGGCGCGCTCGGCATGGCGACCTGCAAACTGCTGACACCGTGAGGCCGGCCTAGCCCCCTCTCCCGCGAGGGAGAGGGGGTTGGGGGTGCGGGCGTCGCTCTACTTGAGGAGCCAGCCGAACAGCAGCCGCTTCGTCGCATCGCGCGACACCTGCGCGATCGAATCGACGAGCGGAATCTCCTTCGGACAAACCTCCACGCAGTTCTGCGCCTTGCCGCAGTCCTGCACGCCGCCTTCGCCCATGACCGTCTCGAGCCGCGCATTCTTGTGCAGCGCGCCCGACGGATGCATGTTGAACAGCCGCACGAGGTTCAGCGCGAACGGCCCGACGAACTGCGTCGAATCGTTGTACTGCGGGCACGCCTCGACGCAGCACCCGCACGTCATGCAGCGCGACAGCGGATAACGCTCCTGCTGCGCCTCGGGGCTCTCGCGTGGACCCGGGCCGAGCTCGTGCGTCCCGTCGATGTCGATCCACGCCTTGACCTTCTTCATGTCCTGGAACATGCGCTCGCGGTCGACGATCAGGTCACGCACGAGCGGGAACTTCGTCATCGGCTCGACCGTGATCGTCTCGCCGTTCGGCGCGATCTGATCCACGAGCGCCGAGCACGCCTGACGCACGCGCCCGTTGATCACCATCGTGCAGGCGCCGCAGACCTCCTCGAGGCACGACGACTCCCACACGACCGGCGCGACGTCTTTCCCGTCGACCGTGCGCGGCTCCTTCTGCACCTGCTGCAGCGCGCTGATCACGTTCATCTGCGGCAGGTAGGGGACCTTGAACTCCTCCCACCGCTTCGTCTCCGGGAGATCGGGACCGTCCTGGCGCTTGACGCGCAGATGCACGAGACGCCCGGTGCCCTTCGTCGTGTCGCTGTTCGCCATGGTCAAACGCTCTTCTGCTGCTCCGAGGCAGCCGGTTGCTGGATCTTCCCGGTCGCGGCGGCGCTCGCGGCGCCGGCCTGCTCGTACTTGCGCTCGCGCGGGGCGACGAGGCTCGCGTCGACGGCGTCGGTCACGTGGATCGACTGCCCGGCGC
This sequence comes from Polyangium sp. 15x6, assembly GCF_029960785.1. Lineage (GTDB taxonomy): Bacteria > Myxococcota_A > Polyangia > Polyangiales > Polyangiaceae > Polyangium. The sequence goes on along the minus strand of NZ_JASBQE010000171.1, from coordinate 12,614 downwards.
ACGTGTAGTCGAACTCCCGCAGGTACTTCACGGCGCCCTTCTGTTCGTGCTTCGCGAGCGTCGTGCGCATCCAGTCCGCGTCGTTCCGCTTCGGGAACGCGGGCTTGTAGTGCGCGCCGCGCGACTCGTCGCGGTTCTTCGCGCCCTGCGCGATCACGCGGGCGAGCACCAGCATGTTCTCGAGGTGCCGGACGAACTGCGCGCCCTGGTTCGCGCGCTGCGAGCCGTCCGGGCAGGCGACCTTCTTCACCCGCTCGTCGAGCTCCGAGAGCTTGCCGAGAACCTGCTCGAGCGTCGCGTTGTCACGCTCGATCGTCACGTCGCGCAGCATCATGTCGCCGAGCTCCTGGTGGAGCTTGTAGGGGTTCTCGGCGCTCTTGTTCTCCTGGTTCTGCTTGAGGATGCGCGTGTAGTCGTCCTGGCAGCGCTTCTCGGCCTTCTCGAAGATCGACTTCGGCAGGTCGAACGCGCTCTTCGCGAGGCTCTTCTGGTAGCTCGCGACCGAGGGGCCCGTGACCATGCCGCCGTAGATGCACGAGAGCAGCGAGTTCGCGCCGAGCCGGTTCGCGCCGTGGTACTGGTACTCGACCTCGCCCACCGCGTAGAGGCCCGGGATGCTCGTCGCGTGGTTGCGCGGCGAGCCCGCCTTCAGCGATCCACGCGCGTCCTTCTCGAAGTCGACCCACAGGCCGCCCATCGAGTAGTGCACGGCGGGGAAGACCTTCATCGGGTTGTGGTACGGGTCGGTCCCGGCGAACTTCTCGTAGATCTCGAGGATGCCCGCGAGCTTCGAGCGGAGGAACTTCTCGTCCTTGTGCGTGAGGTCGAGGTAGACCTCGTTCTCGTTGCGACCGGTCTTCGGGTTGAAGACGCCGCGCTTCTCGTGGAAGCACGTCTTGAAGATGGCACGTGAAGCGATGTCGCGGGGCACGAGGTTGCCGTAGCCCGGGTACATGCGCTCGAGGATGTAGTCGCGCTCCTTCTCGGGGATCTCCTTGGGATTGCGCTGATCCTTCGCGTCCTTCGGCACCCACACGCGGCCGCCTTCGCCGCGCGCGCTCTCCGAGATGAGCCGGAGTTTGTCCGCGCCCGGGATCGCCGTCGGGTGCACCTGGATGAACTCGCCGTTCGCGTAGACCGCGCCCTGCTGGTAGACCGACGAGGCCGCGGTCCCGGTGCAGATCACGCTCATCGTCGAGCGGCCGAAGATGATGCCGCAGCCTCCCGTGGCGAGCACGACGGCGTCGCCCTGGAAGTACTTGATCTGCATCGTCTTGAGGTCCTGCGCGATGCACCCGACGCACGTGCCGCTGTCGTCGAGCACGGCCTGCAGGAAGTCCCAGAACTCGAACTTGCGGACCATCTTCTCGCCCGGGATCGACACGCCGTGCTCGTCGACGACGTCGGCGATCTCGTAGCGGCGCACCTGCTCGTCGAGGGCGTAGAGCAGCTGCTGCCCCGTCGTCGCGCCCGCGAACGCCGTGCGGTGGAAGAGCGTGCCGCCGAAGCGACGGAAGTCGAGCAGGCCTTCGGGCGTGCGGTTGAAGGGCACGCCCATGCGGTCGAGCATGAACACGATGCCCGGCGCCGCCTCGGCCATGCCCTTGACGGGCGGCTGGTTCGCCAGGAAGTCGCCGCCGTAGGCCGTCTCTTCGAGGTGGATCTGCGGGCTGTCGCCCTCGCCCTTCGTGTTGACGGAGGCGTTGATGCCGCCCTGCGCGCACACCGAGTGCGAGCGCTTCACGGGGACGAGCGAGATCAGGTCCACCGGGACCTTCGCCTCGCAGAGCTTGATCACCGTCATGAGGCCCGCGAGGCCTCCGCCGACGACGACCACCCTTCGAACCTTGCCCCCCTCGCTCCGGATCGTGCTTTTCGCAGCCATGCCTCAGAACCTCACTCGATGACCGGCCCGACGGAGGCGGGCTTCTGCGTTTGCTGGAGGATGTCGACGCACGTGCGCGCGTCCGAGCCCCCCTTCTTGCCGAAGATCTTGTCCTGCACGGAGGACCCCGTGGCGAAGTAGATCGCCGTGTTCGCGCCGAGCAGGAAGATCGCGACGCCGAGCACCCCGAAGACGGCCGCCGCCATCTGCTGCGAGCGGCGCGACACCGTCACGCCCCACGAGAAGCAGAAGCCCCAGAGCCCGTTCGCGAAGTGGAAGACGCTCGCCGCGATGCCGAGCACGTAGAGCAGACCCACGACCGGGATGCCCTTCACCGTCGCCGACATGTTCTGGCAGAGCGCGGGGTAAAACTGCTCGGGCGCGAGCTTGCCCGCGAGCTTCTTGCCCCAGTACTCGTAGAGGTGGAACGCGATGAACGCGAAGGCCATGAGGCCCGTGACGCGCTGGAGCGTGAAGGCCCAGTTGCGCGTGGTCTTGTACTTCGAGACGTTGTACTTCGCGTCGAGCGCGAGCTTGACCCCGTAGCCCGCGTGGAAGAGCAGCGGCAGGAGGATCAGCCCCCACTCGAGCACCGCGAGGTACGGCGTGTGCGTGATCTCCGAGACCGCCTTGTCGAACGGCTCCTGTCCCTGGAGCGCCTTGGCGTTCGTCCAAAGGTGAAACACCATGAACGCGCCGACGGGCGCGACGCCCGTCAGCGAGTGCAGCTTGCGCAGCAGAAACGCGCGGCGGTTCTGCGCGAAGAGAGACTGATCGGCGAGCGCGGCTTCGGACACGAATGGACCTCGTCGTCTTGCGGGCGACCGGCGATGTATGGGACTCTAGCCAGGACGTCAAGGTGGCGCGATCTTTAGGTAACTCGCTCGGCCGCTGGCGCTCGGCGCTCGTAGGGCTGGGTTTGGCCGCCCTTGGCGCGGGGGCGTGTGGTGGATCGCGTAACGACGCCGTCGCCCCCACGGTCCCGCTGTCGTCGTCGATCGAGGCGCAGACCGAGCTGCGGGGCATCGAGGCCTCGTTCGCCCAGTCGAGCCGCGCCGAACGCCAGGTCCTCGAAGACCGCCTGCTCGCCTTCCAGGCGCGTTACCCCAACGACGCGCTCGGCCCCGTGGCCGACGTGATGCTCGCCTGGATCGCCCTCGAACGCGGCGACCTCAACCGCGCCACGGAGCTCTCGTCCCGCGCCGAGACGCAGACGAAAGCCGTCGGCACGACCGCGGAGCTCGCCCGCATGATCCAGGGCGCCGCGCTCCGCCGCTCCGGCAAGGCCGAGGCCGCGCTGGGCAAGCTCCTGCCGCTCCTCGGAAAGCTCATCGATCCGCACGCCCGGACGTTTCTGAACGAGGAGGCGACCGCGAGCGCGATCGGCGCGAAGCACCACGGACAGGCGATCGAGTTGATGCTCGTGTGGCTGCACGAGGCGTCGCTCGAGGAGCGCGTCGAGGTGCGCTCGAAGCTCGCGGAGCTACTCGCGAGCATCCCGCCGGCGTCGCTCGCGCCGATCCTCGAAGAGCGGCGCAAGAAGCACCCGGAGCCGTTGAACGAAGAGCTCGAGGTGCAGAAGACGCTCGTCGAGCGGCTCTCGGACGCGGCGATCTCGGCGCGGGACCAGCAGCTCGCGCGGCGGCTGCTCGGCGCGGCGATGCCCCTGCTCGGGACGGGCGCCGACGAGATCGCGGAGCTCGCGGCGGGCGCGGGCGGGGCGCGCGTCGAGGCGCCGACGCTCGGGCTCGTGCTGCCCACGCGGAGCCTGGAAGCGCGGCGGCGAGGCACGCAGGTCGTGAGCGGGGTGATGTTCGGCCTGGGGCTGCCGGGATCACAGGCGCGGCTCGTGACGCGCGACGACCTCGGTCGCGACACGGGCATCGAGGACGCGCTCGAAGGGCTCGGCGCGGACGGCGCGGCGATCATCATCGCGGGTGTCGATCGGGAGGAGGCGACGATCGCGGCGAAGTTCGCGGAGCGCGAGTCGATCCCCGTGGTGCTCCTGCATCCGCCCGCGCCCGACGTGGCGGATTCGCCGTTCGTGTTCGTGGTCGGCGAGGAGCCGGAGCGCGTGCGTAAGGCGCTCGTGGGGGCGATGCCTTCGAAGGGGCAGGTCGTGTGGATCGGCGACAAGGGCAGCGTGGACATGGCGCGGGAAGAGGCGTTCGAGTGCACGCGCCTGCCGCCGTCGTGGCGCGGCATCGGGGGCGTCGTGGTCCATGGGAGCTGCGTGTCCGACGTGCTGCTCGCGACCTCCGGGACGAGCGTGAAGGCGGCGGTGGGGCTCGACCTCGGCGGCGTGAGCCTGCCGAAGGGCACGTTCGCGGCGACGGCGGGGGTGTATCCGATCGATCCGCGGGCGCCGGGGCGGGAGTCGCTTTCGGCGTGGATGCGGGTGCACCCGGATCCGCCGAGCTTGTGGGCGGGGCTCGGGCGGGACGCGGCGGTGCTCGCGTGGGTGGGCGTCGAGGGGTTGCCCACACAGGGGACGCGGGATCCGAAAGAGGTGAAGCGTCGGCGGGAGCAGGCGGCGGCCGCGCTCGCGGCGGCGGAGCGGGAGTTGTGGACGACCGAGGCAAAGGGGTTTGGCGGAGCGCGCAAGCTCGCCCGGTCGATCGGGGTGCGCGAGGTGCGGTGAGCCCTCGCCCCTGCCTTGCAGCCCACGAAAGGCCAGCTTCCGTCGATTCAACGACGCTCGCGCGTCTCGGGGGATGTACGTCAACGTATTGACGTCTTCCCTATCGATTGTTCCTTTCGTAACGTTGCGTTTTGCTCGCGCGGCGGCGGCGAGGGGCACGGCCCTCGGGTCTGCAGGGCGCGGGAAGGTGCGCAATGAAGCGATCGTGGACCGTCGGTCAGCAGCTCATTCTGGGATTTGCCATTCCGCTGATCGTGCTGGGCGTGCTCGGGCTCTCGTCCTACCGCCTGAACCAGCAAATGCGGCAGGCGGGCACGTGGGCCGCGCACGTGCAAAAGGAGATCGACGCGCTCTCCGTGCTCCTCGTCGATTTGCAGGAAATCGAGGGCGGGCAGCGGGGATACGTCATCAGCGGGACCGACGAGTACTACCAGAGCTACGAGGAGGCGCGCGGGCGCTACAAGCGGCACCTCGGGAATGTCCGCGAGCTCGTGGGCACCTCGAACCCGGAGCAAGCCCGGCGGCTCGAAGCGCTCGAACGGACGGTCGACGAACGCGTCGGATTCGCCGAGCAGAACATCCAGATCCGCAAGGCCGAGGGCCTCGCGGCCGCCATCGCGCACATCGGGACCGCAAAGGGCAAACGCCTCACCGAGGCGGTCCGAGCCATCATGGCCGACATCACGGCCGCCGAGACCGCGGCGCTCGAAGCACAAACGACCGAGGTGAATCGCGCTTCGACCGCGCTCGATCGAATGCTCGGCGGGGGCACCGCCGCGGCGATCGTCGTCGTGGGAATCAGCGCCATCCTCATCGTTCGCCGGCTCGACCGGCAAATCGGCGAGTCGGTGCAGCGCATGCAGAGCGCAGCGGCGGAGCTCGAAGCGGCGGCGACCCAGCAGGTGCGGGGGTCGAAGGAGCAAGCGTCGTCGGCGTCGGAGGTATCGACCACGGTGCGCGAGCTCTGCGTGACGGCGCGGCAGGTCTCGGAGAGCGCGCAACGCGTGACCCGCATGGCGGGCGACACCGCGCAATCGGCCCGCGGGGGCGATCGTGTGCTCGCGTCGGCGCAGGAGTCGATGGGGGCCGTGCACCGTCAGGTGCAGGAAATCGTGGGGCGCATGCTCGACCTCGGGCGCAAATCGCAAGAAATCGGGGCGATCCTCGATATCATCAACGAGCTCAGCGAGCAGACGAACATTCTGGCCATCAATGCGACGATCGAGGCGGTGGGCGCCGGCGACGCGGGCCGTCGATTCGGCGTGGTGGCGAGCGAGATCCGGAAGCTCGCCGATCGCGTGGGGGCCTCGACGAAGGACATTCGGCGGCTGATCGACGATATGCGCGGCGCCGCGAACACGACGGTGATGGCGACGGAGGACGGCGCGAAGGCGGTCGATTCGTCGACGCGGCGCTTCGGCGAGGTGGCGGAGAGCTTCCGCCGCATCATCGATTACGTGAACAGCACGGCCGAGGCAGCGCGGGAGATCGAGCTGTCGACGAAGCAACAAACGACGGCGATGGAGCAGGTGAGCAGCGCGGTGGCGGAGGTGGCGCAGACGGCGCGCGAGACGGAGATGAGCTCGGCGCAGACCCTGCAAACGGCGTCGGAGGTGGTGGCCATTTCAGAGGGGCTGCGACAGCTCATCGAGCGGGGAGGGGCGGGGGGTGGGGGGATCGTGGCGGCGGCGTGAGGGGATTTCCCGTCGCATCCCCCTCGCACCCCCGCCCGACCCGCGGTACATCCATCCCTGGCATGCGTCTCCGCGCCCCCGCCTTATCCCTCGTCCCCTTGCTCCTCCTTTCGGCGGCTCCTGCCCTCGCCGATCGTGTCGTCGTCCTTCCTTCGCAGGGCAGCGCGACTCCGGCGGCGCGCCTCGGGCTCGATCAGGAGGTCATGCGGGGGGCGGCTTCGCTGCGCCATTCCATCGCCTCCGAGGTCGAGACCCAGGCCGCGCTCGTCCGCATCGCCGACGGCACCGCCGATACGCCCGAGGAGTACGCCAGCATCGCCACTATCCTCCGGGCGAACTGGGTCCTCTCCGCGCGCGTCGAACCTGCCGCCACCACCACCCGCGTCGAGATCGCCGCCTACCTCGCCTCCCTCGGCCGCGTCGAGTCCGTCGCCCGCGACGTCGACCCCCAGAAGCAGGACGCCCAGATCCAGGAGATGCTCGCCGTCCTCATGCGCCCCGAGGGCGTCGGCGCCTCTGCCCTCCCCTGGGAGCAAGCCCTCCCGCCGCCGCCTCCGCCGCCCCCCATCCCGCCGCCGCCCTCGCCGCCTCCGCCGCCTCCGCTTCCGCCGTTCGGCACCCCCCCGCAAACCCCATGGAACATGGGGCAATTCATGCCCCCGCCGCCGCCCCCGCCGCCGCAGCCGGCGCCGAAGAACGAGGTGCTCATGTCGTACCTCGGCGCCTCTCGACAAACCGTTTGGCCTCCCTACACCGCGGGCAAACCCGTCTTCCTCAGCGCGCTCATCGGGTTTTCCTCCGCGGCCTCCTCCGGAGACCGCGCCAAGGGCAGCGCGGCGGCCTTCGTCGGGGCGCTGCGCGGCGGCTACGCGATCGGCGAATCCGGGCTCGAGCTCTTCGCCGGCCTTTCGGGCAACCTCGCCGGACCCTCCGCCTTGTGGATCGACCTCGGCGGCCGATGGCTCTTTTCCCCCACCGTCAAGACCGCGCCCGACGGCCGCAAGGAAGGTTTTTCCTTTCACGTCGGCCCCGAGCTCGTCCTCGGTCCCTTCGTCCGCCTCGGCAGCACCGTCACCGCGCCGAACGGCGTCAGCTACGAGGGCCGCAGCACCACGCACTTTTCCTTCGGCGCCGCCCTCGACCTCGTCCTCGGCATCTCGCCCGCGCTTCGCATCGACGCCCAGCTCGGCAACCTTCGGTTCGTCCCCACGGAGGACGGCACGATCGTGCTCATGGGCGCCACGATCGGCACGACGTATCGGTTCTGAAGCGAGGCGCCTTGGCCACGATCGTCCCGCTCCCCACGCGCCGCGCCACGATCCGCCTCGCGCGGGCCGTCGCCGCCGCGCTCCTCCCGGGCGACCTCGTGATCCTCGCGGGCGACCTCGGCGCGGGAAAAACCTTCTTCACGCGCGCCCTCTGCCGCGCCCTCGGCGTCCCCTCGGCCGAGCCCATCACGAGCCCCACCTTCACCCTCGTCCACGAGCACGCGGGCACGCTCCCGATCGCCCACGCCGACCTCTACCGCATCACCGACGAGGACGAACTCGCGCACCTCGGCTTGCGGGATCGGCGCGGCGAGGGCGCGGTCCTCGTCGCCGAGTGGGGCGCGCCGTATGCGTCGGCGCTCGGCGGGGATGCGCTTTGGGTCACGTTCGAGGTCGCGGCGGATGGGACGCGGCGGGCGCGGATCGAGGCGGATGGGGCTCGATCGGCGGCGCTCCTCGCGGCCGTCTCGGGGGGGCTCGGCATGTCGGCCTGACGGGCGCTCGGGTGCCGTTCGTGGAGGTGTTTGGACGCGTTTTCCTTCGCCGTGGAGTGGATCCACGCTAATCTGGCCAGGCCATGCGCCTCCTGGTTGAGATGCTTGAAGATCCCCGTGGCCGCCGATCCATCAAGGCCGCCCTCTTCCTGCATGGCCTTGTCGAACCGTCGACCGACTTCCAGGAGCTGGCACGCCTTCCTTCGAAGCTCGTCGACTCAGATCAACCGGGCGGGGGCGCTCATCGACCGCTGGCACAGCTCGATTTGATGGCAGGGGACCACTTCGATGAGGAATGGCTGCGCTCGGTGCTCGCCGAAGGGATGCACGATGCGCTTTCCACATCGGCAGGCGATTGGGTCAACTCAAGCGTTGCCAGTGCGCGTTTTTTGCGAGCGGATCGGGTTGCGGACGAGCAAGTGGCGATCCTCGATGAATTGCTCAAGGCCGCGATGACGCGTCTACGGCGGAGGCATCTGCGCACCGCGCTCCGCATTTTGTTGCTCGAACTCACCGATTATCGCGGCGTCGATCAATTGAGGTTCACCTTTTCATCCGAACAAACCACGGTGCTCGTTGGCAACAATGGGGCCGGCAAGACGACGTTACTCGACGCAGCAGCGTTGCTGCTCTCGCACCTCGAGGCAGGAATCCGGCGCACCTCGGGTCGTGTCCGTGCCTTCACGGATCGGGACATCATGAACGGCCGGGACGGGACCAAGATTGCCATCACCGCGCACGTCGGCGACGCCCCCGTGAGTTGGTCGCTCTCGCACGCGCGTGACGGCGAACCCATTCCCGCGCACGAGCGCGAGGGGCTCTACAAGCTGGACGAGGAGGTCGAGAACATCCGACGCGAGGTCGAGCAAGGCGACGTCTGTCTGCCCCTCGTGGTTTATTACCCCGTGAACCGCGCCGTGCTGGACATTCCGCTCCGGATACGAACCCAGCATGCATTCGACCCACTGGAAGCTTACGACGGCGCTCTCATCGGCGATCGGAGGAACTTTCGGCTCTTCTTCGAATGGTTCCGCGGACGCGAGGATCTGGAAAACGAGCGTCGTATTCAGAATTCCGCTCATCGTGACAACCAGCTCGAAGCCGTGCGGCGCGCCATCGAGTCGCTGATGCCTGGTTTCACCAACCTGCGTGTGCAGCGCGCCCCGCTCGGGATGGTCGTGCAAAAGGCGGATTGGACGCTCTACGTCGACCAACTCTCCGATGGTGAAAAATGTCTGCTCGCCATGACGGGCGACCTCGCGAGGCGCCTCGCGATAGCCAACCCCTACATGGACAACCCGCTCGAAGGCGGCGGCGTCGTCATCATCGACGAGGTCGAACTCCACCTTCACCCGAGCTGGCAGCGGGAGATCGTCCCGGCGCTCGAAAGGACCTTTCCAAACTGCCAGTTCATCGTGACCACCCACTCGCCCGCGGTCGTGGGTCACGTCCAGCGCGAGTCATTGCGACTTCTGAAGTCCGACGCGAGCGGCATCCGTGTCGAAGTACCCAGCGTGTCGTTCGGACTCGATGCGAACCGGGTGCTTCTGGAGATCATGGGCGTCGACGAGCGGCCACACGATGTTAAGGTCCAGCTGGAGGTGATATATACGCTGATCGGCGAAGGGAAGTTCGAGGAGGCTCGTGAGCGGATCGCCTCGCTCGAGGCCCAGATCGGGGGGGAACCGGAGCTGACCAAGGCGGCGACGATCATACGGCGCAAGGAAGCCATCGGGCGATGAAGCACATCCAGAAGGGCCCCGAGCCTCCTGAGCTCGCCGACTTCAAGCAAGAATGGGCCGCGGAGGGACGAACGCCGAAATGGAAAGATTTGACAGGTCCTTGCGCGGAGGCCATCCGTGGCGCGCTCTTCGCGGAACAAGGACACATTTGTTGTTACTGCGGGCGCAGGCTCGTTCCGAATGACAACCACATTGAGCACCTTGTACCGCGTGATGGCAAGTCAGGGGACCCGTCGCTTACGTTCGTATGGCCGAACCTGCTCGCCTCCTGTCAGGCGAACCTGCTGAAAGGGGACCCGAAACATTGCGGGTCCAAAAAGGAGAACTGGTACGACCGTACCCTGATGGTGTCGCCGCTCGATCCGAGCTGCGAGGAGCGGTTTCATTTCGAGCTCGACGGGAGGATCCGCGCGGCGCAGCCTTCGGATCTCGGAGCCGAGGAGACCATCCGAAGGCTCGATCTTGACGGTGCGCGTCTGCGCGGATTGCGGAAGAAAGCGATCGAGGGGCTCTTCGTCGACCTCGACGAGGACCTTCGACCGGAAGAGTACGATGCTCTGGCGAAGGCGTTTCGTGAGCGGGATAGCCAGGGGCGATACGAAGCATTCTGCTTTGTGCTCCTCGCCGCCCTGGGGGCTCGGCATGTCGGCCTGACGGGCGCCGGACGGCCGTGATAGAGAGGTCCTCGCGTGGACGACTCCGAACCGAAGCTCTTGCAGCGGATCCTCGATCCCGTGCTCGGCTTCTTCGAGAACATCGGGACCACGGTGAGCCTCACTCTCCAGACCGTGGCCTGGCTCTTCCGCCCTCCGTTTCGGGTCGGCCAGATGCTCGCGGCGATGGATTTCATCGGCGTCGAGTCGACCTTCCTCGTCGGCTTGACGGGCCTCTTCAGCGGCATGGTCGTCGCGCTCCAGTCGGTCTACGCGCTCAAGCAGTTCAGCGCCGAGGCGAACGTCGGCGGCATCGTGGCGGTCTCGCTCATGCGCGAGGTCTCGCCCGTCTTCTCGGCGCTCATGATCACGGCGCGGGCGGGCAGCGGCATGGCGGCCGAGCTCGGCAACATGCGGGTCACCGAGCAGATCGACGCGATCACCACGATGGGCGTGAGCCCGGTCCAGTACCTCCTCTCGCCGCGGCTGCTCGCGGGCGTCACGATGGGCCCGCTCATGTGCATGCTCTATTCGACGATCGGCATGGTCGGCTGCTACCTCGTGGCCGTCGCCTTGCTCGGCGGCGACTGGGGTTTTTTCCTGCGCAGCATTCACGACTTCGCCCGCCCGCGCGACCTTTTCATGGGCCTCATCAAGGGCGCGGTCTTCGGCTTTTTGATCGCATCGATCGCCTGCCGGCACGGGTATTTCGCGACGGGCGGCGCGCGCGGCGTGGGCATGGCGACGACGCGCGCGGTCGTCGAGAGTTGTGTCGCGATCCTCGTGGCCAATTACATTCTCACGCAGGTCATGCTGGGAGACATCTAGGAATGGCACGTCCGCACGAGCACGCGACCGAGGGCCTCGACGTCGAGGCGCTGAACGACAGGCTCGCCCGCGAGCACCCGATCGACGCCTATTACGAGCGCTCGATCCTGCCGATCCGGCTCATCGAGAAGGGCCGCCTGGCCATCATCCGCCGCTTCATCGGACGGGCCGACGGCCTAGACCTCGCCGAGATAGGCTCCGGTGGCGGCCACGTCCTGCGCATGTTCCCGCGCGCCCGCATCACGGCGATCGACGTCTCCGAGGTCTTCCTCGACACGGCCCGGAAAAATCTGGCCGGATACGACGCGCGTTTCTTGAAGGGCGAGGTCGACAAGATGGACCTCCCGCCGCGCTCCTTCGATCGCATCATCTGCACCGAGGTCCTCGAGCATTGCGTCGACCCGCGTGCGATCCTCGGGGCGATCGCGCGGCTCCTCCGGCCCGAGGGCGTGGCGGTCATCACGATCCCGAACGACCCGCTCATCCTGGGCTTGAAGGGCTTCGTCCGGCGCACGCCCGTCGGCTGGGCGCTGCGTGATCGCATCGAATGGGGCGGCGACCGGTACCACCTGCATACGTGGACGCCCGGCGAATTCGGCCGCTTGCTCGAAGAGTTTTTCCGGGTCACCCACCGCGCCGCGTCGCCGGCGGATTTGCTGCCAATCAGAGCGTGCTTTCGTTGCGTGCTGCGGTAGCCCGGCCTGATCGGTGGACGGGCGTCAGTCCAGTGAGCATGACGTATAGTTGATACCCGAGCCGTTCGCGTTCACCCACGACTGCACGACAGGACGCCCCGCCGCGGGGTCATCGGGGTTGCACAGGTAGATGTCCCCGCCGGTCTCGGGCGAGCTGGATTTGGAGCAATCGCTTGCCACGGTCCTGCGGACGTCGAAGCCACAGACCGAGCTGTCCAGATCGCAGACGCGCGCCTCCTTCGGGGTCAATACCGACATACATTGCGGCGACGCGGAACCTCCTTCCGCGAGCGGCCAGGCGTACTCGGAGATGACGGGTTCAGTCCCGTTCCACGAGATTTTCACGTCCCAGAGGGCATCGGGCTGCCAATCCTCCCCAGAACGGTCCTCATCCAGTTTGTTTACCACGTTCTGCCCCGAGACCAGGATCGGGACGCTCAGACCGAACGCATTCACTCGGGCGATCACGCAGCGGAGCACGTCTTCCTTCTGTTCCGTGGACAAGGCTCCCGAGAACCAGCCAGCCGTCGTGCGCATCAACCCCTGGCCGGTATACGTCCTCGAGGGATTGCTCTGGGAGACGTATTGTACCACCTCGCCCACCCCCGTCCTGACACCGACGGCTCGCTCCTCCGACGCTGGTGCCCCGAAGGGAGCACCCGATGCGGAACCATCAGCGAGCGGCGGCGATTCGTGCAGAGATCGAGCAGGACG
>NZ_JASBQE010000170.1 GCF_029960785.1 Polyangium sp. 15x6 | reverse complement strand
GCGGGCGCGGCGACGGGCGCGGCGGCGACCGCGGCGACTGGCGCGGGCGGGGGCGCGGTGCCGAGGGGGGCGGGCGGGGCGACGCGGCGGAGGACGGCGCGGACGCGGGCGACGATCTCGCGGGTGGAGAAGGGTTTTGTCACGTAGTCGTCGGCGCCGGTCTCGAGGGCGGCGACGCGGTCGGCCTCGTCGTCGCGGCTCGTGAGGACGATGATGGGCGTGCCGAGGCCGCTCCTGCGGACCTTGCCGATGAGGTCGAAGCCGCTGCCGTCCGGGAGCATGAGGTCGAGCAGGACGAGGGAGGCGACGTCGAGGGAGCGCTCGGCGCCGGCGAGGGTGCCGGCGATGGTGACGCCGAAGCCGTCGCGGCGAAGGGCGTACGCGAGGGACTCGGCGATCGCGGGCTCGTCCTCGACGATCAGGATGTGCGGCATGCGGGGAGGTATCGCGCCGCTCGGGGAAGGGTTCAACCCAGAAGGGGCGCGGCGCCGCTCAGCCGGGAACTTGATCGGTCAGGGAGCAGTACCAGTCGCGCGTGTATTCGCTCCTGGAGCACGCATAGATGGCCGAACGGCCGCACCCGCTCACGAGGACGTCCTGGCGATCCGCGTCGACCTCTCCGCCTGCGGGCATGGACGTCAGGCCCGGCGTCACGTCGAAGGTGTCGCAGTTGAAGTCGATCCGCGCGGCGCGTATCGCGGCTTCTTCGATGGATGTGGAGTCCCCCAGGAAGCAGCCGGCCAGGGTCGTGGCGAGGGCGAGCGCGGCAAGAGAAAGAAGAATCGAATTCGTCATTGCGCGAGTATGCCACCGTGTTCGTTCCAGACGACAGCGCAGCGATTCCGACGGACGAAATCGTCCCCAGCCTCGACGCGACCCTTTGCAAAAACCGCGCATCGCGCGGTTTTTGCACCCTCGGTCCAGGCCGTGCCTGGTCCGGGTGCAGGGGCGGACAGCCCCTGCTCGGGTCCGGGGTGAAACCCCGGCGCGACGCCCCCGGGCATCGAGCGCCCAGGTGTGGGATGGATCGTCTCCCCGAAGGAGGCAGCCATCGTCACCGAGCTCCTCGTCATCCTCGCGCTCGTGCTGGTGAACGGCATCCTCGCCGGCGCCGAGATTGCCGTCGTGGCCCTGCGCGGCTCCCGGCTCGATCAGCTCGTCGCCGAAAAGAGCACGCGCGCCCGCGCTGTAAAAGCTCTTCGGGATGATCCCGAGCGGTTCCTCGCCACGGTGCAGATTGGCATCACCGTCATCGGCGCGCTCGCGGGCGCGTTCGGCGGCGCTACGTTCGCGGAGGACCTCGCGCCTCTCTTTCGGCGCGTCCCCATTTTGGCGGACCATGCGGACGCCATCGCGCTCGGCCTCGTGGTCGCGTTGATCTCGTACCTCTCGCTCGTCCTCGGCGAGCTCGTGCCCAAGTCGCTCGCGCTGCGATATGCGGAGACGTATGCGCTCGTCATCGGCAGGCCGCTGCTCGGCCTCTCTTGGCTCACGCGCCCGCTCGTCTGGTTCTTGACGGCGAGCTCGAACGTCGTGCTTCGCCTGTTCGGGGACAAGACCACCTTCACCGAGGCGCGGCTCTCGCCGGCCGAGCTGCAGCAGCTCGTCGGGGAGGCTGCCAAGGCTGGCTCCGTCCACCCGAGCGCGGGCGAGATCGCGGCCCGCGCCCTCGACTTGCCGGATCTGTCCGCCGTGCAGGTCATGGTCCCGCGCCCGCGCGTGGTGAGCCTGCCGCACGATGCGACCCTCGACGACGTGCGCCGTGTCGTCGCCGAGCACGGACACACGCGGATGCCGGTCTACGAGGGGGACCTCGATCACGTCATCGGCTACGTGAACGTGAAGGACGTTTTCATTCGGGCGACCGGGGACGTTTCGCTCCGCGTGAAGGACGTCCTGCGACCGCCTTCCTTCGTCGGCGAGAGCATGCGCGCGGTCTCCTTGCTCGACGCCATGAAAAAAAGCCGCACGCAGATTGCCATCGTGGTGGACGAGCTCGGCGTCACGAGCGGCATCGTCACGCTGGAAGACCTCGTCGAGGAGCTCGTGGGCGACGTCTTCGGCGAACACGAAGCGCATGCCCCGGAGCTCGTGCGGCGCGAGCCCGACGGGACGTTCCTCGTCCTCGGGAGCGCGCCCGTGCACGACGTGAACCGCGAGCTCGGGCTCGATTTGCCGGTCGGCGAAGGCTTTTCGACGATCGCGGGGCTCGTCCTCGACCTCGCTCGCAGCATCCCCGCGGCCGGGACGCGGCTCACGGTGCCGGATGGGACGAGGATCGAGGTCGTCGAGGCCACGCCCAGGCACGTGAAAAAGGTGCGGATCACGCCGCCTGGGCCCTCGCACGAGGAGCGCTGACGGACATCCGGCTCCTCAGGCGCCTGCGTCGCCTTGCCGCGATCCCGCGGACGTGGACTCGGGCGCCTGAGCCGCGCTCTGCGGGGACGCGGCCCGTCTCCTCAGCCGCCCGAGCATCTTCCCGCATGCCCGCGGAGGGCGCCTCAACCGGGTGAGGAGGCTTCCGGCCTTCCCGCGGAAGGCTACGCAGCCGCCTGAGTACGCCTCCGCGGCATCACGAACCGACGCTCGGACGCCTGACGAGGCCTCCGCGTCATCGCCGGCAAGCTCGTCGGACGTCGGACCTGCGATCCGCACATCGGCCGGATGTCAGGGCGTGTCCGTCTCCTCGGCCGTCTCCTCCTCGGCGCTCCGGGCCGGCTTGCGCCAGGGGAGCGTGAAGAGCGCGGTCTTCTCCCGATCCTTGAGGATGCTCTGGATCGTGCCGAGCTGCGCCTCTCGGGCTTGCGAGAGCTCGGACTTGTAAAGCGTCAATGCCATCCGCCCGCTCTGGAGCGCCACGCGCGTCTGGTCCTCGGCCTTGTCGGCGCTGCGGAACTCGGTGAGCTCCTTTTCGAGCCTCTCGAGGAACGCCACGCGGATCGGATCGTTTTCGGGCAGCACCCGCAGGTTGGAGACGGCCTCGTTCGCGCGGTCCGTGAAATTGCTGGTGCCCAGGCGGCGCAAGGTGGAAGGCGCGTCGGGCAGGAGCTTTGCGACGTCGTAGCTCTTGGCCGACATCGTGCGGCGCATCTCGGTATACACATCGACGACGTCGAGCTTCTCGATGTCCTCGAGGGCGCGCGCGCGGACCTGATCATCTTCGGCGCTCTGCAGCGCCGCGCGGCGCGCGTCGATTTGCGCGACGATCGAATTCGCCTCGACGCTGACCTCCTCGAGCCCCGGATGACGCACCGCGAGCGCCGCACACATGGCCCCGCGGCGCAGGAAGTCGCCCCGGTAGATGTCGACGGGGGTTTCCTGCGTGTACGTCTGGTAGGTATTCTTCGCCATGGCTGTAAGCGAGGATGCTACCGATGGGACGTTGCGGGTGTCAAGGGGGGCCGTTGGGCGACCCGCTGGGTTCGACGATGATCGTGGTCGTGTTGTCGATGTCCCCGTCGCCATCGGTGTCGATGGTGATCTCGTGCTCTCCGGGTGGCAGGGGAGGCAAGCGCGTGCCCAAGCCGAGGGCCACGAATTGTCCCGAGAGCAGGTCTGGATCCGTTTCACCGAGGATGTTGTCCGCGGGCAAGGCATAATCCACGGGTCCCGTCTCGATCACACGCAATGACACGGTCTGCCCGTCGACGGTGACCACCTGCGGTCCGAATCCAGCCGCGGCAGCCATCTCCTCGGCACACGCCAGCAGCTCCTCTTCCGTCGCTTCGGGATCTCCGAGTTCGGTCGCGCTGCACTCGACGGTAATCGCGAGGACGAATAACTTCGTACCGGGCTTCACCGTGCACGTGAGCTCGGGAGTTCCCAGGGGCGCGATGGGCGCGGTTACGCCCCCAAGGTCGACGCAGGGATCGCCCCCTGTGAGTGGGTTCTCGGGGAGCGGCGTCTCGAGCACCGTGCGCCACAGAGATCCGAGCAGCTCTTCGAGCTTTTTGTCCGGGAGGGCAGAGGCCGAGGGTGTCGCGAGGCCAAGTGCAATGGCGGCGGCCAGCAGGCCACGACAAAGCATTGACGTGGCGACCCGTCTGGAAAACGCGACGCCCGGAGCGGCGGCGCGGATGCGTGACAAGCGCATGATTCCCCCTTTGCGCGCAGCAATGCACTGCAGCGGGCCGGAGCATGGACTTCGAAGGGGGAAAGTCAAACCGAGGAGACTCCGCGCGGACGTGCGGAGCGGACCGTCGCGGCGGCCGAGAACGATGACAATCTCGCTGCCCCGTACCTCGGGCAAAGGCCCCGTTTGGCATGTCCGCGCCGTGCGGCGCGAACCACGTGGTCCTGAGGGCGCGCGGAACGATGAACATGATGGGCGGGATGCGCAACGGTGCTCGCAGTCGGATCTGGGCGGGGCCGGCGGCTCCGGATCCGGTGGCTCCGGATCCGGCGGTTCCGGCGGCGATAACGGCGGCGGCTGCGCCGCGTGTGACCCCTCGCTCGAGTGCTACTGCGCGGAGGAGGGGGCCTGCCCGGTCATGACGCCCGAGAACGGCGGCATCAAAGAGTACGCGTCCTGCGACCGGACGCTTTACATCTACCAGCCGGGAGACTGGGAGGCGCAGACCCGGTCGTACGTGCTCGTGAAGACCTCGACGCAGGAGGTGGTCGGCGCCGGGCACCGTAGCGACGTACCCGTGTGCCCGAACGGCGATTACGCCCGGTTCGCCGGCGAGCCGATCAAGTACGACTCCGGACCTCCGGGCTGCGGCACCTCGAGTTGCCAGGCCTTTGGCGTCTGGAAGGGATGCCCGTGATCCGCGCGCGCGGGTGCTGAAAAAAAATCGTTCACACATCCGGGGGCGCGCAACTGTCCTCTCGAAGGTCGCGGAGAGCGGCGCATGTGGCGCTTCGCTCCGCCGAACGACGACCTCGATGGAGGACGATCCCCATGAATACGCACCATGCCAAGAGCCTCACGATGAAGACCCTCTCGATGCTCGCGACCCTCGCCGGCGCCTTCGCCGTTTCAGGCTGCGTCGCGGAGAGCGTCGAGGAGAGCGACGCGCTCGACGAGCCCGTCGACGTCGCCGAGCAGGAGATCGTGAATGGTACGCCCGGTTTCGCCAAGAAAGCTTCTTTCTCGGTGGTCTTCAATCACGGCCCCGGCACCCCGGAGACTGGCTGCACCGCCGTCGCGCTGACCACGAAGTGGCTGCTCACGTCCGCGCATTGCGTGTACGACGAGAACGGGATGCTGTTCCCGAGCGCCTTCGCCCCGTTCGCAGGCTCCATCGATCAGATCGTCCCGCATCCGGCGTTCGCGCCTTACGCGGCCTCGACGAGCGCGCCGCCCCTCGGCGTCCCCGACGTGGCCCTGCTCCGGCTCGCGACGCCCCTCAACTCGTACAGCGACGACTGCGCGTATGCGCCGGACTTCTGCTGGAAGTCGCCTGCGGGTGTCCCGATCCCCGTCAACGCGACGAGCTCCGGGTACATGATCACCAGCTATTATCCCACGTTCGCCATCGCGCCCTCCAGCATGGTCTGCGATGGAAGCGGCAGCGCGAGCGGATTCACGCCGAGCCATGGCGTGTTCAATACGGCCGACACGTACTTCGAGGGAGGGTATTACCAGGCGATCCTCCCGAACGCGGCCGGCCAGACCATGACGCACGGTGACGCGGGTGGACCGTGCTACTTCAACACCGGCGCGCGGAACACGAGCACCCTGCTCGCCATCACCAGCTCGATCACCAAGGTCGGCACCCAGACCGTGAGGACGAATGCCGTCATCACGGGATACGTGGCGAGCTGGATCGACTCCGTCATCCCGCAGAACGACCGGGTCCTCGTGGTGCCGAACGGTCCGGGCGGCGGGTTGTAAGCGCTATTCGAGCTCGACGCGCAGGATCTCCACCGTCCGCTTTAGCGCCCGCGCGACGAGCTCCGTGTCCTCGTGCCGCAGCATCACGAATCCCACGCCGTCGTAGGCATTGCCCTGCTGCTGCCCCGGCGTGGGCAGGCGCGCCTCGACCACGAGCGAGCCGATCTCCGCGTTCGCCTCGGCGATCCCGTGCACCGCCTTGACCCGGCCCGTCCCCGCGCCGCGTAGATACGCCGCGCCCACGGCGTATTTCCGCTCCGGCACCTCGAACGTGTCGTCCACCATGAGCTTCGCCCAGGCATGGTGGAAATCGACGTCGTGCGCGTGCGAGAGCAGCGTCATGAAATGCGCGCCGGGCGGGCGCGCGCCGATCTCCGAGACGGCCACGCTGCCGTCGGGCCGCTGGAACCATTCCATGTGCGTGAGGCCCGTCGTGAGCCCGAGCGCGCGGACCGCGTTTTCGCCGGTCTCGCGGACGCGCTCGTAGGCCGGGACGTCCACGTGCCGCGGGGACAGGACGCACCATTGCATCCACGGGTTTTCCATGACCGTGAGCGGTGACGGCCAGTACTTCGAGATCGAATACCAGACCATGCGGCCGTCGACGGTCACGGCGTCGAGCGAATGCTCCTCGCCTCGTAAAAACTCCTCGAAGAGGACGGGGCCGCCCTCCGCTGCCATCCGCGCGAGGTACGCGTCGAGGTCGCCCTGCGTCTCGAGGCGGAACGTGTCGACGGAGCAAGCGCCGGCCGGGGGCTTGACGACGACCGGGAGGCCGACCTCGGCGATGAAGTCGAGGGCCTCTTCGCGGCGGTGGGCGAGGCGGTGGCGCGCGCAGGGGACGCCCTTGCTCTCGAAGATGGTCTTCATGACGGCCTTGTCGCGGAAGTTCCGCGCGACCTCGGGCGACATGCCAGGCAGGCCAAGGGCGGCGCGGACCTCGGCGAGCGGCTCCTGGAGGGGTTCGAGCGAGCCGATGAGGCGATCGATGGGCCCCATCTGCCCGGCGATCCCCTGGACGCCTTCGGCGATCTGGCGCGGATCGAAGGCATTTTGCACCTGCCAGTGGCCCGAGATGCGGTCCTTGACGGAAGGCGGGAGCTTGTCGGCAGGATCTTGAGCGAGGATGCCGAGGCGAACGCCGGGCACGTTCGCAGTCCCGGAGACGAACCTGAGGGCGCCCTCCGTGACGAACGGCAGGACGAAGACCACGTTGCGCATGGCCGGCAGACTACAGGCGAGAGGCCCGCCCCGGAAATCCTTTTGACACCCCGATCGCGCAAGCATAACCGAAGGTGGCGATGACCCGCTCCGAGGTGGTCTCTTCTCCCGGCTGTCGCGTGGCGCCCGATGGTTCGGTGACGTTCGCCTACCGCGACGAACGCGCCTCGAGCGTGCTCGTGGCCGGCGACTTCACCGGCTGGGGCAGGGACCCGATCCCGCTGGTGAAGCGCGAAGGCACGGATCTCTGGGCGCTGACGACGCGGCCGCTGCCCCGCGGAGTCCACGCGTACAAGCTCGTCGTGGATGGAAGGTGGACGGCGGACCCGGCAAACCCGCTCGATGTCGACGACGGTCTCGGAGGCCGGAACTCGGCGTTCGTCGTGGGAGGGCGAAATCTCGGGGATCCCGCGGCGATCCGGGTGCTCTCGTTGAACCTGCACACCTACCAGGAGCGGGGGCTCAGGGAGGGCTTGGTGGTGAACGATTCGATCGCGAAGATCGAGCGGATCGCGTTCGGGGTGGCAGCGATGGAGCTCGACGTGCTGCTGTTGCAGGAGGTCGGCGAGCACGTGTCGAACCCGGCCGAGCCAAACGCGGGGCGGCTCCTGCAAGAGCATCTCGAGCGGTTCACGCGGCGGCGCTGGGAGCACGTGTGGAGAGAGGCCCACGTCGGGTTCGACGTGTACCGCGAGGGGCTGTCGATCCTGTCGTCAGGGCCGATCGAGGACGTGACGGTCTCGCAACTCAGCGAGGGCCCGCTCGCCCGCATCGCGCTGATCGGGCGGACGACCGTGAAGGGGATGAAGCTCCGGGTGGGAACGACGCACGTGTCATGGGGATCGGACGGCGGAACGCAGGTCACGCGGCTGCTCGCCGACGTCGCCCGGCTGCCAGCAGGCGATCACGTGGCGACGCTCTTCGCGGGTGATCTCAATGGAAGCCCCGAGGATCGGCAAGTCGCATCGTTCGTGGAGCGAGGATATACCGACGTGGGAATGGCCACGCGGAACGTGTGGCCCACGTTCGGAGAGAAGTCGCTGACGAGCCGGATCGATTACCAGATGCTCCGAGCCTCGGCAGGCCGGCGCGCAGCGCGAATCGAGGCATTCGCCCGGGTGTTCGACGGCGAAGGGCCCGAGGACGGGCTGCATCCACGGGTGAGTGATCACGCAGGGATCGTGGGCGTGTATCGCTGGGATTGAGGATCGCGTCCGGGAGCCGCTGCGCTGGGGCTTTGCCCCAGGCCCCACCGGGGCTATCCGCCCCTGGACCCGGACCAGCGCAAGCGCTGGACCTTGGGTCGATGAACTGCGCGATGCGCAGTTCATCGACCGGGCCGAGGAAAGACCGGCGACGACCTTGCCAATCAAGACCGCCGCGCCGCCATTGCTACTGGCAACGCTGTCTCTGGTCTTGTCACCGGCCGGTGGAAGAACTGCGCACCGCGCAGTTCTTCCATCCCGAGTCCAGGGCTTGCCCTGGTTCGGGTCGAGGGGCGAACAGCCCCCGCGGGGTCCGGGGCAGCGCCCCGGCGCGGCGCCTCCCCGATGAGATCCTCAGCTCCCGTGAGGGAGAGGTGTGTCGAACATTATGGTTTGGTCTGGCACGCCAAGCTGCGCACGAAGGTGCCTCGGATTTTTTCGCACCTGCTGCTTGCTCTCGGATACGTTGGGATCGGAGAGGAGAGGGTAGGGTCTTGAAAAACGGAATTGGGGTTCGTCGCTGGCTGTCACGTTTCGTTGGGGTAGGGCTCGCGTTCGGCGGCCTCGCGTCTGGCCTTCCGGCGCGCGCGGAGACCCCGCCGGCGGAGGCCCCGCCTGCCGCGCCGGATCTCGCGGCGAAAAAGACTCCGGCGCCGTACTCGTTGCCCTTCATGCTCCGGCCGGTGACTGCGGGGAACGTCGTTCGCCTCGACGCGACGTTTGCGTTCTCGAAGACGAAGACCACGGTCCCGTTGCTCCTGCTCGGGAGCTACAAGATCCTGCCGAACCTCGCCGCGATCGTACGGCTCGGTATGATCCACAGCGAGACGGAGGGGCCCGAGGGCACGAAGGCCACTTCGTTCATCAACCCCGCGATCGGCGCGCTCTACTCGATTCCGCTCGGCGAGTCGTGGAAGGTGGGCCTGTTCGCCGCCACTACGATCCCTGTGGGCACGGGCGGCGGCGACACCCCCGACATGGCGACCCGCACGGCGAACCTCGACGGCATCTATGCGCGCGCCTCGATGGACAACGCGCTCTTCCAGATCAACTACATGACCCCGATCGTCGGCGCGGGCATCGGGTACATCGCGAACGGGCTCACGCTCCAGGCCGAGGTGACGCTCCTCCAGCTCCTCCGCGTGCGCGGCGCCGAGCTCGACAAGGACGCGGCCCGGACGAACCTCACCGCGGGCCTGCATTTCGGGTGGTTCGTGATTCCCCAGCTCTCCATCGGCACCGAGCTCCGCTACCAGCTCTGGGTCTCGAACGGGACCATCGAGAAGGGCACGGATCCCACGCGGATCGAAAACTGGACGCTCGGCATCGGGCCCCGCGGGCACTTCAAGCTGAACGACAAGATGTGGCTGCGCCCCGCGGTCTCCTTGACGATGGGGCTCGATCTGCCGACTGGATTCTCGGGCGGAGGCCTCGAGTACAAGATCGTGCAGGTCGACGTGCCGTTCGTCTTTTAGCAGCCCGTGGACTCATCTGCTGCGCGCCCCGAATCGTCGGTCGACATCGCTCGAAATCCTGCAGGATTCCTCGCTCCGTCGCCCTGGCTTCGGGGCGCTCGCGACGAAGATTCCACGGGGCTGCTAGCCCAGGGCCGCGTGCAGCACCTCGCGCGCCGCGCCGAGCAAGCGCTGGTAATGCTCGGCCATGGGGCGCAGGCCCGCCATGAAGAGCACGAGGCCGCCGGGACGCATCTCCAGGTGCCCCTGGAAACCCCAGCTCGCGAGCATCGAGCGCAGGCGCGGGGGGAACGCGGCGGCGGCCTCGGCAGGCGAGGCGGCGAAGGTCGTGACGTGCTGATCCCAGCGTGGGTCGCCGATCTGGATCTTCGGCGGCGGCGCGCTTTCGAGGTAAGCGACGCGCGTCACGAAGTGCTCGCCGACGCGCATGGCCGCGCGGCGCATGAGGTTCGGGTGCGCGGCGTAGGCGAAGATGGTTCGTTCGAGCGGCTCGGTCTCGAAGTCCGGAGCGTACCAGGGTTCGACGAGCACGTACGGGCCGTGCGGCGTCGTTCGCGTGACCGAGTGGAGGAACTGGCCCGGGGGCGCGATGTTGTCGTGCGGCTCCCACTGGCGGAACCAGCTCTCCCCGGGGAACGGGTTCCACGCGAAGCCATTCGCGTATGCCCATGCGCCGATGCGATCCGCGCCGAAGGATCTCTGGTGGCCCGACACGCGGAGAGAGCGTAATCCGGGAGGCTGGCGAAGCAAAGGCGGAAAACGTCGGGCTCGCGGCCCGCGGCTGAAAAGGATATCCTCGACGCGGGACGGCATGACACGGATCGCGCCACGGGCGACGTCACACGCGGGGGATCGCCTGGCCGACGGGCTGCGGGTGTTCGCCCTGCCCCCGCCGGAGATCGGGGACGTTCGTTCGGTCGGAAGCACCATGCAGGCCGGCGAAAAGCCGGTGACGCTTTCCCTGCGGGTCGCGCGGACGTCCGTGCTCGTGGCGTTCAGCGCGGTTGCCGTGGGCGTGGTCTCGCTCGTGCCCATCGGGATGTTCGTGTGGCTGCTCCGGCAGCTCGGCGTCGGCTCGCCGCTCACGGAGGCGATCGCCACGGCGCTGACGGTCGTCGCGGCCGCGGTGGGGGCGTGGTTCGCGGCGCCGATCGCGTGGCAGGTGAATGGCCCGGTCGCGTCGTGCACGTACGTGGGCAAGGACGGACTCGCGCGGCATACGTGGGGTGATCCGCTGCCGCGCGTGGTGCTCCGATTCGAGGACGCGCGCGCGCTGGTAAAGGTCGTGCGCACCCGCCAGAAAGGCGAGATGAACCGCGTCGAATTCGATCTGCGCTGGGTGGGGCGCCGCGGCGCCTTCGCGGCGTTCCGGATCCACGGTTTCTACGAGGGCGAGCAGCCCACGGCCGGGGCGCGGCCGGAGCACCAGGATTACTTGTTCGCCGTGGCGGCCGAGCGCGCCTGGAACGAGTGGCTGCTCCGGAAGGCGCGCGAGGACGTGGAATCCCACGGCGCCCTCGAGATCGGGCGGGACGCGCGGGATCTTTCACGTCGGGCGCGGATTGGGCGCGGATTCATTGAGCTTTTCGACGGCGATCGCGCGGAGCGATGGAGCGCGGTCGAGGTGGATCAGATCCACGTGAAAGGCGGCACGGTCGTGATCCGCCGGATCGATCCGATGCGTGGAACGCGCTCGATGGAGCGCCGCTACCCGGGGAGCGCGCCGGGGGCGATGGATAACGAGAGCTTCTTTCCGCTCGTGCTTCGCGAGATTGCGGGTTTGCCCGTGGAACAACGTGAGCCGGGCCTGGGTGAGGGGCCGCGGGCGGGGTAGACACCGCGCTGGTTCCGTCCTAAACGAGGTCTCCTGCGACGTGCTGCGTCGCCCGTCGACGCCCGACCCATGAAGCTTCACGAACGGCTCGCCGCCCTCGAATCCTCACCGATCCCTACCTGGGTGTTCGATCTCGACTTTTTCCGCCAGCGCTGGGCGAACAAGCCCGCCCTCGAGCTCTGGCGCGCCAGCACCCCGGAAGAGCTCTACGCGCGCGATTACTCCGATATGTCGGAGTCGACGCGGTCGCGGATGCGTGGATACATCGACGGTTTCCGCGTGGGGCGGACGGCCGAGGAAGAATGGACGCTGTATCCGAAGGGCGAGCCCGTGACGATGAAGCTCTTCATGACGGGCGTGCCGCTCGACGACGGCCGGACGGGCGTGCTCATCCAGGCGGTCGTGAAAGAGCAGGCGCCGAGCCCGGATCTCGTGCGGAGCATCGAGGCGCTGCGGCACACGTCGGTGATGGTGACGCTCCTCGACATGGCAGGGGAGATTGTCCTGCAAAACCCGGCGGCGCAACGCGCGTTCGGGGTCGCCGCGCCATTTCGCGCGCGCTTTCCGGACGACGTGATTCCGGAGGCGCTGCTCTCGGCGACGCGAGCGGGCGAGGTGTTTTCGCTGGAGACGGCCGTGCACACGGAAGCGGGCGAGCGCTGGCACGCGGTCGAGGCGCGCACGCTGCCGGACCCGGCGACGGGCAAGACGGTGATCCTCGTGCACCACACCGACGAGACGGCGCGGCGCGGGGCGGAGCGGCGCGCGGCCGAGGAAGGGCAGCTCGCGGAGCAGCTCCGGGGGACGCTCGCAATCGTGGAGCGGCAGAAGCAGGAGATCCTGGCCCTCTCGGCGCCCGTGATCGAGGTCTCGTCGCGCACGATCGCGCTGCCGATCATCGGGGTGCTCGATTCCGCGCGCGCGCTGGAGATGGAAGGTCGAATTCTCAAAGCCGTCTCGGCGCGGGGCGCGGAGCACGTGATCCTGGATCTGACCGGAGCGGACGCGCTCACGGCGGAGACGGCCGAGCAGGTGGCGCGCCTCGGACGTGCGATTCGCCTGCTCGGGGCGCGCCCCATCGCCACGGGCATCACGTCGAAGCTCGCGCGGACGTTGGTCCACGCGAATGTGGATCTCGAGGGGATTCTCCTGCTCCGGAGCTTGCGCGACGGAATCGAGGCGGCGCGGCGCGAGCGGACGTGAAAATGCCCTCCGGGCACGGGGTGCGGGAGGGGGGCTGGTCGACTCGCCATGAGCGCATGATATTGGTGGCTGTTCCGTAGGGAGCAGGTTTTCGGCGCGAAGCTCGGAGGCCGAGCGTGCCGGATGGCCATAAAACCCCGCGGGGGCGCGTCCGGGACATTCTGTCCCGCGAGACGGCCGGGCGTTTCTCCGCGAGGGGCGGGGGCAGTCATGAAACGTAACATGCATGGTTTGTTGACGGTCGCGCTGACGCTCGTGCTTGGGGTGGGCTGCGGTGAGGTGCCGATCTCCGATACCGGAGAGGCGGAGCCCATCGGGGAAAACGAGGAGGCGCTCACCGATTGCGTCGTCGATGCCGCGAAGGAGCTTTTCATCACGGATCTATCGGTGATCCAGGACGCGCGGGCGACCGGACTCGGGAAATGGTCGTTCGGCTACGTCGTCCAGGAAATGGCGAAAGGCCACGACCAGCAGGAGTTCATCAAGGGATTCATGGAAACGTGGCTCACGGACCAGGTCGTCGACGGGCTGACGATCAAGGCGCGCGCGCGGATGGAAGAGCTCGTGCTCGCGCCCTGGCGGGCGAAGAGCGCGGACGGCAAGACGTACGATCTCGCCAAGGCGCCGATGTCCCTGCTCGCCATCGTGTACCGGCTCGATTTACGCAAGAAGCTGAACGTCGGCGAGGGCGTGGGCGAGGGGCGCATGGTGTTCAACGTGCACGGGCCCGACGGGCGCGCCCTGCCGTTCACCATGATCTTCGAATACAAGCTGCCGGCGAACCGGGGGCAGACGCCGGAGAGCTGGGCGCGCGAGTTCCACGCGCTCGGCGCGCTGCCGTTCGGGCCGGAGTACAACGCGAAGCTCGAGGTGCTGACGGAGAAATTCGTGAGCGCGAAGTCGTGGCAAGGGATGCAGCCGGGGAGCGTGCTCAATCAGCTGCGCACGAACGAGATCGCTCTGACCTTCGGCGACGCGACGCCCCTGTGGGAGCTGCGGCAATTCCAGATCAACTCCAAGGGGAGGCTCCTGCCGGCGAGCGTGGGCCTGACGCCGGATCTCGTCCACGACAATACGCCGCTCCTCGCCGATTTCGTGCGTCAGAACGAGCGCAAGATCCTGGATGGAACCCACAAGGTGGGCTCCCGGTTCAAGGGCGAGCCGTTCAACGGCGGATCGTCCCGCGTGCCGACGAACACCTTCACCTGGCAGGTCCCCGGCGTGGCCGAAAACCTCCGCAAGGCGTTCTCGATCGCGACGTGCAATGGTTGCCACGCGGGGGAGACGAGCACGAACTTCCTGCACGTGGGCAAGAGCCGCAACGGCCCGGAGACGCGGATCTCGAATTTCATCCTGGAAACCGAGTTCCCGAGGCGCGTGGCGGACATGAAGTCGCTCGCCTGCGAATGATGCTGGAGGAGGGCTGGCAGGCGCGGGCCGGGGAAGGAGCTCCCCGGCCCGGACCGCCCGCGTTCATCGGCGGCGGCGGCGCGCGCCGAGGCTCGCCAGGACGGCGAGCGAGGCGAGGCCGAGCCACCCGGGAATCCGCTCGTTCGCGCCCGCCGCGCGGCATTGACAGCTGACGACGCCGCGGACGGCGCCATTGCCGTCGTCCGTGGCGCCGGCGCCGCCGCCGGGTCCGCTTCCGCCGTCATTTCCGCCGGCGCCGCCGCCCGCGCCGTCGCTTCCGCCGTCGCCGCCGCTTCCGCCGGCGCCGCTTCCGCCGGCGCCGCTTCCGCCGGCGCCGCCGCGTCCGCCGACGGCTCCCGCG
>NZ_JASBQE010000016.1 GCF_029960785.1 Polyangium sp. 15x6 | reverse complement strand
TCGATGAACTGCGCATCGCGCAGTTCATCGACCACGAGTCCAGCGCTTGCGCTGGTCCGGGTCCAGGGGTGGACAACCCCTGGTCGGGGTCCGGGGTGAAACCCCGGCGCTGCGCTGCAACTCAGAATGCGCCTGCCACGCCGAGCACCGTGTGACCTGGGCGAACGTCGACCATGGGCACGAGGGAGTCGAGCATGCCCGTGGCCCGTCGGGCCGTGTGCGGCTCGGGGGGTTCGTAGGTCGAGAGGAACGCCGCATCGATCCCCACGCCGATCGCGGCGCCCACGTAGCTCATGGCCAGCATGTACTGAAAGTAAAAGCCGTCGCATTTCTCGAAGATGCACCCGACGGGCAGGGAGAGGCCGAGGGCCGTCCCCGTGATTCCGAGGTTCATCCCGAGCACTGCGAAGCCTCGGCCGACCCGCCCGTGTTTCCAGTGCACGATCGGCCCGCTGAGCACCATGCCGGTGAGCGCAGGCGGCCAGGCATACACGTGCACGTTGAAGAGCGCCGCCGGAAAGGTCCCCACGCCGAGCGACGCGCCGGCGATCGTCAGCGTTTGCCAGCCGTACCAGACCTTGCGGGGCTGCTCGGCGGGCAGGACGACGTAGGAGGGCGGGGCTGCCTCCGCGGCGGCGGCGGACGTCGCGACGGCGAGGGCCGTCAGGATGGATGCCAGAAAGGGTCCCCGGATGCGCATGTCGCCTCACGAAGGAGCGTCTCCGGAGCTGGCGCGGATGTCAATGAGGCGCCGCTTCCAGGCGATCGAAGCGACCGCCGCGCCGGGGCGCCGCCCCGGACCCCGCGGGGGCTATCCGCCCCTCGACCCGGACCAGGGCAAGCCCTGGACTCGGGGGGGAAGAACTGCGCGATGCGCAGTTCTTCCCACAGGCCGGTGGCAAGACCTGGGACAACGTTGCCCGTCACGGCGGTCTCGGCTGGCAGGGTCGTCGTTGGTCTTGACCTGGCCTGTTCGATGAACTGCGCATCGCGCAGTTCATCGAACACGGGTCCAGCGCTTGCGCTGGTCCGGGTGCAGGGGCGGATAGCCCCTGCTGGGGCCTGGGGCAACGCCCCAGCGCGGCGGCCTCCACCATTTGGAGCACGACTGGCGCACGGAGCGCGGTTGACCGCTGCGCGAGGAGCGTGTACGCGAACGCGGAAAATATCGGTTCATTGGCCCCAGGACAGCAGGGCTGTCCATGGGCTTTCTCGGGCAGGGAGCCATGCTCGCCATCCGCAACCTCAGCAAGACCTATACGAACGGCGTCCACGCGCTGAACGACGTCACCCTCGACATCCCGCGCGGCATGTTCGGACTGCTCGGGCCGAACGGCGCCGGCAAATCGTCACTGATGCGCACGCTGGCGACATTGCAGGAGGCTGACAGCGGCACGGCTACCCTGGAAGGTGTCGACGGCAAGACCATCGACGTGCTGCGTGACAAGGACGCGGTGCGGCGCCAGCTCGGCTACCTGCCGCAGGATTTTGGTGTTTATCCCAAGGTGAGCGCGGAGGACATGCTGGAGCATTTCGCCGTGCTCAAGGGGCTGACCCAGCGCAAAGAGCGCCGTGAGATCGTGGATGGCCTGCTCCGGCAAGTCAACCTGTGGGACGTGCGCAAGCGCAAGCTCGGCACGTACTCGGGCGGCATGCGGCAGCGCTTCGGCGTCGCGCAGGCGCTCCTGGGAAGTCCGCGCCTCGTGATTGTCGACGAGCCCACGGCTGGCCTCGATCCCGAGGAGCGCAATCGTTTCCTCAACCTGCTCGCCGAGATCGGCGAGAACGTTGCGGTGATTCTGTCCACGCACATCGTCGAGGACGTCACCGACCTTTGCCCGACCATGGCCATCTTGAACAAGGGCCGGGTGCTGCTGACGGGAAAGCCGAGTGATGCGATTGCAGCGCTCGAAAACCAGGTCTGGCGCAAGCAGGTCACGAAGGCGGCGTTGCCCGAATACGAGGCGCGCCATACCGTGCTGTCGACGCGGCTGATGGCCGGCCGACCGGTGATCCATGTGTTCAGCAGCGAGCCCCCGGGGGACGGCTTCGAAGAGGTCGCGCCGAACCTCGAGGACGTTTATTTCCAGCTCCTGCGCGTGCAGGCCACCTGACGTAGGGCTGCCATGATCCGTGAACTCTTTCGCTTCGAGCTGCGCGAGCAGCTCCGTTCTCCGCTGCTCTGGCTCATCGCCGGCTTGTTCGGATTGCTGGCCTTCGGGGCGGCCGGCAGCGAGGCCGTCCAGATGGGCGGGAGCATCGGCAACGTCTTCCGCAATGCGCCGACGGTGCTCGCCACCTGGCTCGCGCTGTTCACCTTGCTCGGGATGCTGGTCATCACGATCTTCATCAACAGCGCTCTTTTGCGCGATTTCGACCAGGGCACCGCGGAGCTGTTCTTCACCAGCCCGATCCGCAAACGCGATTACTTGCTGGGCCGGCTCGGCGCGGCGCTCACGGCGAGCCTGATCGTGTACCTCGTGATCGGCCTCGGCATGTTCGTGGCTCAATTCATGCCTTGGATCGATCCTGCGCGCCTCGGGCCGGTAT
The DNA here is from genome assembly GCF_029960785.1 of Polyangium sp. 15x6. Classification (GTDB taxonomy): domain Bacteria; phylum Myxococcota_A; class Polyangia; order Polyangiales; family Polyangiaceae; genus Polyangium. Next base: position 166,726 of record NZ_JASBQE010000016.1, on the reverse strand, counting down.
CGCTCAGGCCCTACCTGTGGGCGTTCGGGGTGTTCGTGATCCCGAATCTGCTCTTCACCGGTGGGCTCCTTTCGCTGATGGCGGTGGTGACACGCAGCATCCTGTGGGTCTACATCGGCGTGATCGCGTTCTTCGTGCTGTACGGCGTGAGCTCCGCGCTGCTGCGCAACCTCGACAACGTCTGGGCGGCGACGTTGATGGATCCGCTCGGCACGCGCGCCCTCGAGCGCACCATCCGCTACTGGTCGGCGGAGGAGCGCAATACCGGCCTGCCGGCGATGGGGGGCTACCTCCTCGGCAACCGCGCGTTATGGACCGCCATTGCCGCGGCGCTGTTCGCGGCGACGTTCGCGCTGTTCAAGACCGAGCGCAGCGGCACCGGTCGCCGGCGCTGGGGCCGGAAGGCGAAGGTCGAGGCGCTCGCCGCGGCGGATCTCGCGGCCCGGCCCGTCGCCGTGGCGGTGGTGCAAAGGCCCGAGCCCGTGTTCACGACCCGCACGGTGTGGCGGCAGCTCCTGCGCCAGCTGCGCTTCGACACCGCCTCCGTGCTCCGCAGCGTGCCGTTCCTCGTGATGCTCGCGTTCGGCATGGCCAACTTCATCCCGACCGCGCTGCTGCGCCGCACCATGTATGCCACACCGATTTACCCGGTGACGTCGCAGATGCTCTCTGCGCTGCAGGGCAGTTACAGCTTCCTGCTGGTGATCATCGTGCTGTTTTATGCCGGCGAGCTCGTGTGGAAGGAGCGCGGCGCGAAGATCCACGAGGTCACCGACGCGATGCCCGTGCCGAGCTGGGTGCCACTCCTCGCCAAGTTCGGGGCCCTGCTCGTGGTGATCGCCGCGTTCCAGGTCATCGGCGCGGTCACCGCGATGCTCATCCAGCTCGCCAAGGGGTATACCCAGCTCGAGCCGCTCTTGTACCTGAAGACGCTGACGCTCGACTCCAGCGTGTACGTGCTGATGGGCGGCATGGCGTTGACCCTGCAGGTGCTCAGCAACAACAAGTTCGTCGGGTATGCGCTGCTGATCCTCTTGCTCATCCTGCAGACTGCGCTCGGCCTGATCGACTTCAGCCATCATCTCTACAACTTCGGTAGCTGGCCGATCGCGCCGTATTCGGACATGAACGGGTATGGCCATTTCTTGTCGCCGCAGCTTTGGTTCCAGGGGTACTGGGGCCTGCTCTTGCTTGCGCTGCTGCTCTTGTCGGTGGCGTTCTGGGTGCGCGGCAGCGTCGGCAGCCGGCGCGAGCGCTTCGTGGTGGCGCGGGAGCGGCTGCGCGGACGGCTCGGTGCGGCGTTCGCACTGAGCTTGCTTTCGTTCGCGGCCGTGGGCGGCTTCCTGTACTGGAACACGAACATCCGCAACGAGTACCGCTCGCCGGAGCAGAAGCTCGACCTCGCGGCGCGTTACGAAAAAGAATACGGCGCCTACAAGAATCTGCCGCAGCCGAAGATCTTGGCCTCGTCCACGCAGATCGACCTGCGCCCCGAGACGCAGGTCCTGCGCGTCGATGGGGTCTACCGCGTGCATAACCCACACGCCTCGCCAATCCACGAGGTGCACGTCACCCTCGACGACGACAAGGCGCTCGTCGCGATCGACTTCGGCGGCGCCGAGCTCTTGAAGCACGAAGCTCCGCTCGGCTACCGCATCTACCGCCTCGAGCGCCCGATGCTGCCGGGCGAGGAGCGGGAGGTACGCTTCAAGCTCGACTACCACCCGAATGGCATCACCAACGAGCTCTTGCAGACGCAGATCGTCGAGAACGGGAGCTTCTTCAACAACCGCATGTTCCCGCAGTTCGGCTACGACGAGCGCGCCCAGCTCGACGACCGGAACGACCGCCGCAAGCGCGGGCTGGGTGAGCCCACCCGCATGCCCAAGCTGGAAGACCAGGCGGCGCGCGCGAGCACCTATATCGGCGACGATGCCAATTGGCTCGACTTCAAGACCACCATCTGCACCGCGCCGGATCAGATCGCGCTCGCGCCGGGCTACCTGAAGGAGGCGTTCGAGCGCGACGGCCGTCGCTGCTTCAGCTACGCCATGGACCGGCCGATGCTGAACTTCTATGCCTTCCTGTCGGCGCGCTGGCAGGTGAAGAAGGGGTTTTACAAGGAAGGCACGCCCGAGCAGATCCCGATCGAGATTTATTACGACCCCAAGCATCCGTACAACGTCGACCGGATGATCGAAGCGGTGCGCAAGTCGCTCTCGTATTACGAAGCGAACTTCACGCCGTACCAGCACCGCCAGGCGCGGATCATCGAGTTTCCAGGGTACGCGAGCTTCGCCCAGAGCTTCGCCAACACCATCCCCTACTCGGAGTCGATCGGCTTCATCGCCGACCTGCGCGACGACAGCGCCGTCGATTACGTCTTTTACGTGACCGCGCACGAGATCGCGCACCAGTGGTGGGCGCACCAGGTGATCGGCGCCAACGTGCAGGGGGCGACCGTGCTTTCGGAGTCGCTTTCGCAGTACTCGGCGTTGATGGTGATGGAGCAGGAATACGGCCGCGCCAAGATGCGACGTTTCCTCAAGGAGGAGCTCGACAAGTACCTCGCCGGCCGCGGCGGCGAGCGGGTCGAGGAGCTGCCGCTCTATCGGGTGGAAAACCAGCAGTACATCCACTACCAGAAGGGATCGCTGGTGTTCTACCGCCTGCGCGAGGAGATCGGCGAGGCCGCGCTCAATCGCGCGCTGAAGAAGTTCCTGAAGGACAAGGGATACCAGAACCCGCCGTACACGACGTCGGCCGAGCTTCTGGAGTACATCCGCGCCGAGGCCGGTCCGGCACACCAGGCGCTGATCACCGATCTGTTCGAAAAGATCTGCTTCTACGACAACCGGGTGCAGGCAGCGACCGCACGCAAGCGCAGCGACGGCAAGTACGACGTGACACTCGAGCTGTTCGCGGACAAGCGTTACGCCGACGGCAAGGGCAAGGAGACGGCGGGCGAGCTCGACGACTGGATCGAGGTCGGCGTCTTCGCGCGCGGCAAGTCAGGCGAGGACGCGGACGAAGAGGTGCTGTACCTGGAGCGCCACCACGTGACCACGCAGCACCAGGAGGTGACCGTCGTGGTCGACGCGGAGCCCTATGAAGCCGGCTTTGACCCGAACAACAAGCTGATCGACCGCGTGTCATCGGACAACCGCAAGCGCGTGGACCTCTAGGCCAGGACGGTACGCTCGCCGTCCCCGCGCGGGAGCCCTGCCTCCGCCCCCGCTCCCGCTTCCGCCCCCGCCCGCTTGGGTGTAGCGTCGCCCCCCGCGATGAACGACGACCAGACCCCAGCTCCGGGAGCGGCCTCGCCCGCTCCTCCCGAGCCGACCCATGCCATGGCCGACGAACCCAGCATCGTGGGCGCCTTCCAGGTCCACGAGGCAGCCGCCGCCGCGGCTGCCGCCGACGCCGCCGCCGACGCCGCTGCCGCCGCCTCGGCTGCCGCGCAGGGCGCCCACGCCGACGGCCATGCCCACGGCGGAGCCGGTCACGGCCATGGACACGGACATGCCCCCGGCGCCCTCCCGGGCCTCGTCCTCGCGGCGCTCGGCGTCGTCTTCGGCGACATCGGCACGAGCCCCCTCTACGCCGTCAAGGAGTGCGTCACCGCGCCCCATGGGGTCAAGGCCAGCCCCGAGAACGTGCTCGGGCTCCTCTCCCTCATGTTCTGGTCGCTCAGCATGGTCGTCGCGGTGAAATACCTCACCTTCGTCCTCCGAGCGGACAACGAAGGCGAGGGCGGCACCATGGCGCTGCTCGCGCTCGTGCCCGAGAACCTCCGGCCGAAGAACAAGATGCACATCGGCTGGATCGCGGCCCTCGTCCTCTTCGGCGCCTCGCTCCTTTACGGCGACGGCGTCATCACCCCGGCCATCAGCGTCCTCAGCGCCGTCGAGGGCCTCGCGGTCGGCGCGAGCTCGCTCAAGCCCGCGGTCTTGCCGATCACCGTCCTCATCTTGCTCGGGCTCTTCTGGGTCCAGAAGCGCGGGACCGCCGGGATCGGCAAGATCTTCGGGCCGATCATGATCCTCTGGTTCCTCACGCTCGGCGGCCTCGGCGCTTATTACGTCGCCAAGAACCCCGCCGTCCTCGCGGCCATCAATCCCGCGCACGCCGTCACGTTTTTCCTCGCCAACAAGTGGCACGCGTTCGTCATCCTCGGCTCCGTCGTCCTCTGCGTGACCGGCGGCGAGGCGCTCTACGCGGACATGGGGCATTTCGGCCGCAAGCCCATCACCTATGCCTGGTACGGCATGGTCATGCCGTCCTTGGTCCTCAACTACTTCGGCCAGGGCGCGCTCCTCCTCCAGCACCCCGAGGCGGCGGCCAATCCCTTCTTCTCCCTCGTCCCCAAGGGCCCGGCCACGTACGCGCTCGTCGCGCTCGCCACCGCGGCCGCCGTCATCGCCTCGCAGGCCATGATCTCCGGCGCCTACTCCCTCACGCGGCAGGGCGTGCAGCTCGGGTTCTTGCCGCGCGTCCAGGTCAAGCACACCTCCTCCGAGACCGAGGGCCAGATCTACGTCCCCGAGGTGAACTGGGCCCTGTTCGCCGCTTGCATGGTGCTCGTGCTCTCCTTCCGGGAGTCGTCGAAGCTCGCCTCGGCGTACGGCCTCGCCGTGACTGGCTCCATGACCATCACGTCGATCGTCTTCTTCGTCGTCGTGCGTGAGCGCTGGCACTGGTCGCTCGCGAAGGCGCTGCCCCTGCTCCTGCTCTTCCTCACGTTCGATCTCGCGTTCCTCGGCGCGAACCTGCTCAAGTTCTTCGATGGCGGTTACGTGCCGTTCCTCATCGCCTCGATGATCTTCGTGTGCATGGCGATCTGGCGGAAGGGCCGCACGCTGCTCGGGCAGGAGTTCAAGAAGCGCACGCGGCCGCTCTCCGAGGTGCTGGAGGAGCTGCGCACCGGAAAAACGGCCGCCCGCGTGGACGGCGCCGCGGTCTTCCTCACGTCGAGCGCCGAGGAGGCGCCGCCCGTCCTGCTCCACCACGTCAGCCGCAGCAAGGCCCTGCAGAAGGTGGTGCTGCTCGTGACCGTGATTCCCGAGCGGATCCCGCGCGTCCCGCCGGAGAAGCGGGTCGAGGCCTCGCTCATCGCCGACGACTTTTACCGGATCATCTTCCGCTCCGGCTTCATGGAGGACACGAACGTGCCGGTGCTGCTCGCCGTCGCCAAGGCCAAGCTCGGCCTCCGGATCGGGCCGGACGAGACCACGTACTACCTCGGCCGCGAGACCCTGCTCGCCACGGGCAAGGGGAAGATGGACAAGGCCTCCGAGACGATCTTCGGCTTCCTGTCGCGCAACGCGACCGGGGCGACGAACTTCTTCAACCTGCCGCCCGAGCGCGTCGTCGAGCTCGGCATGCAGCTCGATCTTTGATGCCCGCGCTTCGGCTGGGGTAACCTCGCGGCTGATGAGCAGTCACGCATCCCTCGCCGATCGAATCCTGTCGCACCCGCAGCGATCCATCCACGACGTCCTCGCCGTGATGGAGATCATCGACGGCGCCCTGCCGAGCTCCGACGGCGTGCACGCCTTCAACGAGCTCTACTTCTTCGTGACGGACAGGATCCGCGCCGAGCTCGATCGGGGGCGGTTCACCACGCCCGTGCTGCTCGAGGAGCTCGACGTGGTCTTCGCGGGCCTCTACTTCGACGCCTTCCTCGCCGAGCTCCGCGCCCCCGGCTCGTCGCCGCGCGCCTGGCAGCCGCTCTTCGAGTCCCGGAACGACCGCTCGATCGCGCGGCTCCAGCACGCCCTCTGCGGCATGAACGCCCACATCAACCACGACCTCGCCATCGCCGTGGTCGAGACGTGCTCCCGCAAAGGCATCGAGCCGCGGCGGGGGACGGGGTTTTTCGACGATTACCTCGTCATCAACGACATCCTGGAGGACGCGGAGAAGGTCGCCACGAAGAAATTCGCGACGGGGGTTTTGCGCGACGTCGAGGAGGCGCTCGGCCGGGTGGACAACCTGATGGCCGTGTGGAGCATCCGGCGGGCGCGGGACGCCGCCTGGGCCAACGCCGAGGTGCTCTGGGCGATCCGCGACAACGATCTGCTATACGAGACCTTCCGAAAGACGATCGACCGCATGGCGGGGTTCGCCGGTCGAGGGATCTTGCTGCCGAGGGGTTTCGGGGGAGAACCAGGGACGTGAACACGGAAGGCATGGGGACGCGCGGGGGCAAGGCTCGAGGGGGAAGGCGGGAAGCCGCCGAGACCACCTGGTCGCATCCGCTGAACCCCGAGGCCGGGATGACGCCGATGCCGAGCGATCCGCGCGAGGTCGAGGCGGCGCTCCGGGCCGGAAGGATTTCCCTGCGGCTCACGCCTTATTACGGGTTCCGATACGGCGAGCGAGGCGTCCGGTTCACGCGCAGCGACAGCGCGTTCCTCGCGACCTTGCCCGAGCACGACGAGGCCACGATCAAGCGGCAGGTCGAGTGGCTCGCCGGTGTCCTCTCGAACCGCGGGATGCCGAGCGTCTTGCTCGAACAACACCTCCGCGTGCTCGCTCGCGAGCTCACGCGGGCCGTGCCGGAGAAGCGTGATTTTCATCGCGCGCTCTTCGTGGCCGCAGGCGGGCTCCGCGAGCGCCGGACGACGCACATGCCGGAGAGCGCGGGCAGGCCCATCGGCGAGGCGTTTCCCGCGGCCGCCGGGCTGCCGAACACGCGGCTCGCGCGCGGGACGGGGCACCTCCTCGTCGCCGCGGTGGCCGACGAGCGGGCGGGCATACCGAACGCAGTGCCGAGCATCGAAACCTTTTTCCTCGACGGCGCCACGTTCCCGCCGCGCTTCCTCGAGGCGGCGCGACGGACGATCGAGCGGGCGCGGGGGGCTTGACGGGCGGCCGGTCCTCGATTCGGCCCTCCGTCCCCTTTCGATTGCCGACGCGGGGCGCCACGTTCCGGGGGGAGGGGACCATGGCCCGAACGAATCTCCGCGCTGCACTCGACCTCCCGTACGACGAGGCGCTGGCGAAGATCCCCCAGCTCCTGAAGGACGTCGGCTTCGGCGTCCTCACGCGCATCGACATCGACGAGACGCTGCGCGCCCGGCTCGGCGTGCCTTTCCGGCGGTATACGATCCTCGGAGCCTGCAACCCCGTGCTCGCGCACCGGGCGCTGTCGGCCGATCCGGACGTCGGCATCCTCCTGCCTTGTAATCTCGCCGTGTACGAGAACGACGACGGCCGGACGATCGTGGTCATCAGCGACCTGCTCGAGTCGCTCGCCGACGCCGAGGAGGCGGCGCTGCGCGAGGTCGCGGCCGAGGCGCGGACGAGGCTCCAGCACTTGCTTTATTGCCTCTCGACGGTGACCCGCCGCGCCGCTTGACGTGCGCTCTTTTCGGCCGGTACCTTCGTTGCCGAGCCGAAAGGAGCTTCTCTTCATGACGAACAGGACCTGGACCGCGGACGCTCTTCGGGATCACCTCCAGAAAGCCGTTTATCTGGAGCTCTGGACCATTCCGATCTACCTCACGGCCGCCTATTCCTTGCAGGTGCCGGGCACTTCCGCGGCGAATCCGCCGAAGCTCACGCCCGTGCGCAGCCCCAAGAACCCCAACCGGAGCCGTGAGCAGCTCGCGTTCAACAACATCTATTCGGTCGTCGTGCAGGAGATGCTGCACCTCGAGATCGCCGCGAACCTCTACAATGCCCTCTTCGCCGGGAAGGGGTATTCGCCGAAGCTCACGGGGGCGTGGGCGCCGCGATACGATCGGGGGTTCCCGCCCTGGATCGGGGCCAAGGTGCCGGTGCAGCTCGGGCCGGTGAACGACGCGCAGCTCCTCTTGATGACCACGATCGAGACCCCGGAGCCGAAATCGGACGGCCCCGCCAACGGACCCGAGGAGGTCTACGACTCCATCGGCCAGTTCTACAAGGCCATCGATCAGGGCGTGGATCAGCTCTGGAGCAGCCTCTACGATCCGAACGCCGATCACCGGCAAAAGAGCGAGTTCGCCGATCCGCAATACCCGGGCGACGATTACACGGGCTTCTCCGCGACGATCGGCGGCGACAGCCAGACGGCGCGGGCCCAGGCGGACAAGGCGATCAAGGCGATCGTCGACCAGGGCGAGGGGAGCGTCGGCCCCTTCATCGAGCCCGACCTGCGGCCCGAGGACGGCTCCGACATCCAGGACCGCTTCAGCCATTTCGGCCGCTTCCGCATGGTGCAGGTGATGCTCAGGCTCGGCGGCGCGCTGAAGACGTACCCGACGAGCGGGAGCGACGGGCTCGCCGCCGCGCAGAAGGCGCTGAACGAGACCTACACGGCCCTCTTGTATTCGCTGGAGAAGGGCTTCGCCGGCGACGCCGACCTCGACCTCGGCCCGATGTGGGACCTGCCCGGCAAGATCGTCTCCGTCTGGGCCGCCGGGGGCGTCCCCGCGTTCCAGCCCCTCGACGGCTCCGACGCCGCGCGCTGACCACGCGCCCGAGCCCTGACAAAAGGCCTCGGCACGTTCTCACCCACACGATCTATTGACGGCGCTCACAAAGTCGGATACTTCGTACGCGAAACTTTCTCGCGCGAGGGATCCAGCTCATGGCGAACGAGCTTCGTTTCGATGGAAGAGTGGCGATCGTCACCGGTGCGGGCAACGGACTCGGGCGTGCACACGCGCTCCTGCTCGCGAGCCGCGGGGCCAAGGTCGTGGTCAACGATCTCGGCGGCGGCCGGCATGGAGGGGGCACGAGCTCCGAGGCGGCGGACAAGGTCGTCGCCGAGATCAAGGCGGCCGGCGGCGAGGCCGTCGCGAACTACGATTCGGTCGAGCAGGGCGGCAAGATCGTGCAGAGCGCGCTCGACGCGTTCGGCCGCATCGACATCGTGGTCAACAACGCCGGCATCCTGCGGGACGTCACGTTCCACAAGATGACCGAGGAGGACTGGGAGCTCATCTACCGCGTGCACGTGCTCGGCAGCTTCCGCGTCACGCACGCGGCGTGGCCGCACATGCGCGACCAGGGCTACGGCCGCATCATCTTCACGTCCTCGGCGGCCGGCATTTACGGCAACTTCGGACAGGCGAACTACTCGATGGCCAAGCTCGGCCTCGTCGGCCTCTCGAGCACGCTCGCGCTCGAGGGCAAGAAGAAGAACGTCCTCGTCAACACGATCGCGCCGCTCGCGGGCTCGCGCTTGACGGAGACGGTGCTGCCGAAGGAGCTCATCGACGCGCTCCGGCCCGAGTACGTGAGCCCGCTCGTGGCGTACCTGTGTCACGAGAGCTCGACGGAGACCGGCGGGCTCTTCGAGGTCGGCGGCGGCTTCTTCGCGAAGCTCCGCTGGGAGCGCGCCGAGGGCAAGACGGTGCGGCTCGGACGCGACATCAAGATTGAAGACGTCCAGAAGGGCTGGGGCGCGATCGCGGGCTTCGACAAGACCACGCATCCGGCCGAGATCAACCAGTCGATGGGCCCGGTCATGGCGAACGTGCAGGCCGGCCCCGCCAAGGGCGGCAACGACCTCATCGACGTCGATCAGGCGCTCGGTTACGAGTATCCGGCGATTCATTCGAGCTACGACGAGCGGGATCTCTCGATTTACGCGCTCGGCGTCGGCGCGGCGGAGAACCCGCTCGACGACAAGGAGCTGCGCTACGTCTACGAGATGCACGGGCAGGGCTTCGTCCCGCTGCCCACGTACGGCGTGGTGCCGGCGCTCAAGGCGCTCATGGATCTCGCCAAGCAGGGCAAGACCGCGCCGGGCATGAATTACGGGCTCGATCGGCTCCTGCACGGCGAGCAGTACCTCGAGCTTTCGCGCCCGCTGCCGCCGCATGCGAAGCTCACGCACAAGGCCAAGATCAAGGAGATCTGGGACAAGGGCAAGAACGCGCTGATCGTCACGGAGATCCGGACGACGGACGAGTCGGGCGAGGAGCTCATTCGCAACGAGAGCACGGCCGTCATCCGCGGCGCGGGCGGCTGGGGCGGCGAGCGTGGGCCGTCGTCGGACATCAACGTGCCGCCGGAGCGCGCGGCCGACGCCACGATCGAGCAGAAGATCCCCGACAACCAGGCGCTTTTGTATCGCCTCTCCGGCGACTGGAACCCGCTCCACGCCGACCCGAGCTTCGCCAGCGCGTTCGGCTTCACCAAGCCGATCCTGCACGGGCTCTGCACGTTCGGTTATGCCGCGCGGCACGTGATCCACACGTTCGCGGGCGGGGACGCGCGCAAGTTCAAGAGCATCAAGGTGCGCTTCGCGGACAGCGTGTTCCCGGGCGAGACCGTGGTGACCGAGATGTGGAAGGAGAACGACGAGCGCATCGTGTTCCGCTGCAAGGTCAAGGAGCGCGACAAGGTCGTCATCTCGAACGCGGCGATCACGCTCTGGAAGGAGATCCCGCAGCCGAAGGCGAAGCCCGCGGCGGCGGCTTCGGCGGCGGCGCCCGCGAAGGCGGCCGACGATCCGGCCGGCGACGTGTTCATCGGAATCCGCGATTACGTCGAGAAAAACCCGGCGGTCGTCGAGAAGGTCAAGACCATCTTCCAGTTCGAGCTCAAGGGCCCGGACGCGACCTGGACCATCGATCTGAAGAATGGCAAGGGCGCGGTCTTCCAGGGCGCGGGCGCGGACAAGGCCGACACGGTGCTGGAGATCGCCTCGTCGGATTGGCTCGCGATGGCCACGGGCCAGGCCGATCCGCAGAAGCTCTACTTCGAGGGCAAGCTCAAGATCTCGGGCAACGTCATGGCCTCGCAGAAGCTCGGCTTCATGAAGAAGATCGATCCCGAGCAGGCCAAGGCCGCCATCGCCGCGCACAAGGCCAAGGCCGGCGGCGCGGCGGCCCCTGCCGCGGCGGCGCCCGCGAAGTCGGCCGAGGATCCGGCCGGCGACGTGTTCATCGGGATTCGCGATTACGTCGAGAAAAACCCGGCGGTCGTCGAGAAGGTCAAGACCATCTTCCAGTTCGAGCTCAAGGGCCCGGACGCGACCTGGACCATCGATCTGAAGAACGGCAAGGGCGCGGTCTTCCAGGGCGCGGGCGCGGACAAGGCCGACACGGTGCTGGAAATCGCCTCGTCGGATTGGCTCGCGATGGCCACGGGCCAGGCCGATCCGCAGAAGCTCTACTTCGAGGGCAAGCTCAAGATCTCGGGCAACGTCATGGCCTCGCAGAAGCTCGGCTTCATGAAGAAGATCGATCCCGAGCAGGCCAAGGCCGCCATCGCCGCGCACAAGGCCAAGGCCGCGAGCGGCGAGGTGAAGGCCGCGGCGGCGCCGCAAGCGGCGGCGGCGCCGAAGGGACCGGGCGCGGCGGCGGTGTTCGACGCGCTCAAGGAGCGGGTCGCGAAGACGCCGGGGCTCGCGAAGGAGGTCGACGCGCTCATCGAGTTCCGCCTGACGGAAGGCGACTGGCACGTCGATTTCACGGGCGGCAAGACGACGGTGGCGACGGGTCGGGCGACGAATCCGTCGGCGGTGCTCACGATCTCGACGGAGGATCTCGTCGCGCTCGTGTCGGGCAAGGAGCAGGACGCGCGGCTCTTCCAGACGGGCCGCCTGCGGGTCGACGGCGACGTGCGGATCGCCTCGAACCGCCTGCACTTCTTGAAGGGGCTCTTGGGTTAATCGCAGCGTTCGCAGAAGGAGGCTCAAATGGGCAGGCGAGTCAACGTCATCGGCGTCGGAATGGTGAAGTTCCAGAAGCCCGGCGCCAGCGAAGAATACAACGTGATGGCCGCGAAGGCGGCGCGCACGGCCCTCGCGGACGCGGGCGTCGATTACAAGGACGTCGAGCAGGCGTACGCGGGGTACGTCTTCGGCGATAGCACCTGCGGGCAGCGGGCGGTCTACGAGGTCGGCCTGACGGGCATCCCCGTCATCAACGTGAACAACAACTGCTCGACGGGCTCGACGGCGCTTTACCTCGGCCGTCAGGCCATCGAAGGCGGCCTCGCCGAGTGCGTGCTCGTGGTCGGGTTCGAGCAGATGGAGAAGGGCGCGCTCGGCTCGAAGTGGGGCGATCGGACGAGCCCGATGGACAAGCACGCGGACGTGATGAACCGCGTGCAGGGCTTCAACCAGGCGCCGCCGACGGCGCAGATGTTCGGCGGCGCGGGGCGCGAGTACCGCTGGAAGTACGGCGCGAAGCGCGAGACGTTCGGCAAGGTCGCGGAGAAGGCGCGCAAGCACGCGAGCAAGAACCCCTACGCGCTCTTCAACGAGGTCCTTTCCCTCGAGCAGATCATGGCCTCGCCCGAGGTCTTCGACCCGCTCACGCGCTTCCAGTGCTGCCCGCCCACGTGCGGCGCGGCGGCGGCGATCCTCTGCTCGGACGATTTCGCCCGCAAGAAGGGGATCTCGAACGCGATCTACATCGCGGCGCAGTCGATGACCACGGATTACGCGTCGAGCTTCGGCGACAGCATGATCAAGATGATCGGCTACGACATGGCGAAGGCGGCCGCGGACCAGGTCTACGCGAAATCGGGTCTCGGGCCCGAGGACGTGCAGGTGGTGGAGCTGCATGACTGCTTCACGGCGAACGAGGTCGTGACGTACGAGGCGCTCGGGCTCTGCAAGGAGGGCGAGGCCGAGAAGTTCATCGAGGAAGGGAACAACACGTACGGCGGCAAGTACGTGACGAACCCGTCGGGCGGCCTGCTCTCGAAGGGCCATCCGCTCGGAGCGACCGGCCTCGCGCAATGCACCGAGCTCGTCTGGCAGCTCCGCGGCACGGCCGAGGCGCGCCAGGTCGAGGGGGCGAAGGTCGCCCTTCAGCACAACCTCGGCCTCGGCGGGGCCTGCGTCGTGACGATGTACCGCAAGGACTGACGCCGAATCACGCTGGACGAACGAAGGCCGCGCTCGGAAGGGCGCGGCCTTCGTCGTTTCGAAGGCCGTTGTGGCGCGGCGACGACACCCGGACACGAGCGCCCCTGTAGAGAAATGGCGACACCACGACAGACGCGCCGTGGCGTGACCGCGACACCCAAGGAAGGACCCCCCGCGTGCATGGAGGGGCCGAGACACGCCTCGGGGCGTTCGTGCGGCTTTCCTCGCTCGGCATCCGTCTTGCTCGGTCGTCGCGGCGGAGGCGCACATGCCCACGATGCGTTTCGCCGCCGTCGTCATCGCGCTCTCGATGACGACGAATGCTGCGGCGGCAGGAGAGCCCATGGCCGACGTGTCTTCGAATGCCGATCCCCGGACGGAATCGTCGCGGCCGGGCTCCTATCAGATCCATGGATTCGCCGAGTATCGTTACGGCCTCCGGTACGCGAAGAGCTTCGCGCACGGTATCGAATACTCCCATCGGGCGCAGGCGCACGTGAGGCTCGGGGCGGCGCTGAGCCTCCCGTTCCGGGCGTCGTCGGTAGACTATTGCTACGCGGAGGACCCGCCCGATTGCGCATTCAACTACATCGCCCCCATCGCGTTCGTCGAGGCGCACGCCCGGCCCGACGCCCCCTTCGACCCGTGGGTCCGCGCGGCGGTGGGGCTCGCGTTCATGTACTCGCGATGGGAGTTTTACGAAATCGACGGGCTCGAGATCGAAGGTCTGGTCTCCGGCTCCCTGGGCTTCGACATCCACGCGGGACCGGTCGTCGTGGGCGCCTACGGGACGGCGTATTGGTTCACCGGGGAACATGTCCCGGTGTTCGGACCGGGCATGCGGCTGGGTGGTCAATTCTAGAAAGGACGTGCAAGATGAGTGAGAACCCGAAAAACCCCATGGTATCGATGATGGAGACGCTCGCCCACTGGCATTTCCGCCGCATCGAGGAGTGCTCGACGCTGCTGCAATGGCTGGATGCGCGGCCCGGGGAGCGGGTGCTCGACATCGGCTGCGGCGACGGGTATTACGACGCGCGTATCGCGGCGCGAGGCGCGCACGTGGTCGGCGTGGATATCCACGAAAAACGCCTCGCCAAGGCGCAACGCAAGCACCGGAGCGAGCGGACGGACTATCATTACATGGACGCCGAGGAGCTCGGCTTCTCGCCCAGCTCGTTCGACAAGGTGATCTCGTTCTGCGTCATCGAGCATTTCCGGAACGAGGACCGCGTGCTCGAGCACGTCCACCGCGTGCTCCGTCCGGGCGGGAGGTTGTTTCTCTCGGCCGACAGCCTGTCGAACCCCGAGGTGACGGACGCGGAGCGCGAGGCGCATCGTCACAGGTACGCGGTGAACAACTTTTACACGGTGGACCACCTGCGCGAAAAACTCGAGCGAGCCGGGCTCGCGCTCGAGCGATACCATTACATCCTCACGACGCCAATCACGCTCGCGCTGGCGCGGCTCTCGTGGAAGCTCGACGATCTGCCGCCCTTCCTCGCGCCGCTGCACGGAATCGGTTATGCCGCGCTGGGGACGGTAGGCAAGGTCATCTCGGATTTCGCCGAGGATCACGCACGGCGGCCAGACAGCGGGCTCACGCTGCTGGCCGAGGCGCGCAGGATCTGAGGGCGTAGCGCCGGGGTTTCACCCCGGACCCCGACCAGGGGTTGTCCACCCCTGGACCCGGACCAGCGCAAGCGCTGGACCCGGGGTCGATGAACTGCGCGATGCGCAGTTCATCGAACAGGCCGATTCAAGACCAAGGGCGACCTTGCCAACCTAGACCGCCGTGACTGGCAACGTTGTCCCTGGTCTTGCCACCGGCCTGTGGGAAGAACTGCGCATCGCGCAGTTCTTCCCCAAATGGTCCAGCGCTTGCGCTGGTCCGGGTCGAGGGGCGGATAGCCCCCGCGGGGCCCGGGGCAGCGCCCCGGCGCGACGGGCTCATTACATCAGCCGATCGAGCACCGCGGCGAACCGGTCGGCCGCGGTCTCCGAGGAGAACTCGGCTGGCGCCGGGACGGGCGTGGGCAGGGCGCGCGTCGTTCGGAATCGATCGAAATGCGATGAGAGAACCGCTGCGAGTGCGTCGACGTCGCCTGGGCGAATGCGCGCGTTGTCCGGCCGGTGCGCGAGCAGTTCGTCGACCTCGCCGTTGTCCGTGATTGCGACCATCGGCATCCCCGAGGCGATGTAATCGTACGTCTTCGCCGCGATCCGCAAGACGACGCGCGGCTCGAACATCGAGAGCAGCACGTGCGCGCGGCGCATCTCGCCGAGCAGCGCGCGTTGCGGGATCGGAGGGGCGAACTCGACGAACGCCGAGAGACCCAGCGAGGCGATCTCGGCGCGCTCGTACTCCGTGGCCCGGCCGATCTGCCGCAGGACGAGATCCGCGGGCGTGAGGTTTTCCCGATCGATCAGGCGACGCAGCGCTCGGCCGATATCGTCCACCCGCGTATCGTTCCGCAAGGTCCCGGTGTGCAGAATCGTGAACCGCGCGGGCGGCTCGGGCGACGCGGGGGCGGGGTCGTAGAGGGACGCGTCGAAATGGTTGCGGACGAAGGACGATTTGCCGACGAGGAACGGGTAACGCTCCTGGTACGCAGCGAGGGCGCCGCGCGTGTTCAGGACGACGTGGTCGGCGCGCGAGACAATGCGGTGCTCGAGGGCCGCGATCACGTGATGACGGCCCCGCTCGGCCGCGTCGCGCGGCGGCGCGGCGCCCGACTCGTGCAGGCCCCAGGGGTCGCGAAAATCCAGAACGAGCGGCAGACCGAGGCGATGGGCGGCGTGGGCGGCCACGGGCAGGCAGGAGAACGGACCGGCGCTGACGATGACGGCTTGCGCGCCCTCCCGACGACCGAGCTCGACGGCCTCGCGGGCGGCGTGCGGGCCGTGGAGCAAACAACGGTCGCCGAGATCGCGGAAAGGTTTGAGGCCCTCGATGGGACGGGCGGGACCTCTCGTCGCCGGCTTGGACCCGCGGAGGCGCTTTTCGAGGGCGGTGAGGCCGTCACGCGCCGCGAGGATCCGGCGGTCGAGGTAGGCGTCGTGGGTCACGACCTCGGGCGGCAGGACGCGTAACAGCTCGGGATCGCGGGCGTCTTCGGGGAAGGTCGCGCAGAGGACGGCGGGCCGGAAGCCTCGCGGGACGAGCTTCCGGGCGAGCTTGATCCAGCGGTATGCGCCGACGGCGGCCTGGGGAGCGAAGTAGGGGGCGACGAGGAGGAAGGTACGCACGGGCGGGGGGGTCGACACGGAGTTGCGGGAGGCGCGTTCAGCCCGCGTCCCCGTCCGTGCCCGAGGACCTGGCGGCTGCGACCCTGGCAGCGGCCTCCTCGTTCTTGCGGCGGGTCGCGGCGGCCTTGACGCCGACCTGCGCAACGTACTTCAAAAGTTTTTCGAATGCCGCCTCGACGGTAGGATCCTTGCGGGCCGCCGTGCGCTTGACGGCCTCGGCGAGCTGGGAGAACTCGGCTTCGCGTTGATCCTCGTGGTAGGCGACGCTCTCTTCGAGGACCTCGACCAGCTTGCGGGCGTCTTTGAGCAGCGCGTTGAGCACCTGGATGTTCGCCGTGGAGGTGGTGACACGCGAGAGGATGTCGATCGAGACCCCGAGCGTCGCCGCGTACTTGGTGAGTGCCGTGGGCAGCTCGCCGAGGACGTCATCGAGGCCCTCCTGCGCGCGCTTGAGCATCCGCCCGGCCCCGGGGGCGAGGTCGTACAGGAAGCTTTTTACCGGGGTGGCATCGATGAGAAGTACCCCCGTGAAGAGTGATGCGGGAACGTGCGCCATGATTCCTCCTGACTTGTGTCCTTGGCCAAATGAGTACGTCGGCACCGTATGCCGAACATGTAGGCAGGGTCAAGTTGAAGGCGAGATGACGACCGGCGGGTGATGGGCGACGTCTGGGCGGAGGTGGGTGACGTCCGGGCGGAGGTGGGCGACGTGCTGGCGGAGGTGGGCGATGTCACGCCGGAGGTCGAGGGACCTCGGGCTGGAGTTGTGTGAGCTCCTGGCGGAGATGGGGGAGCTTCGGCCGGAGCCGCGGCATGTCCTATCGGTGGTGATCGGCATCCTGGCAGGGGTGACGGACCGCCGGTCGGCGTTGTGTGAGCTCCTCCGGGAGGTGATGGGCGTCCTGTCGGTGGTCGAGTGACCTCCGATAGGAGGTGACGGACCTCCGATCGGAGGTCGAGGGACCTCCGGCCGGAGGTCGTCGACCGTCG
This sequence comes from Polyangium sp. 15x6, assembly GCF_029960785.1. GTDB lineage: Bacteria > Myxococcota_A > Polyangia > Polyangiales > Polyangiaceae > Polyangium. The sequence continues at coordinate 149,667 of NZ_JASBQE010000016.1, read as the reverse complement.
ATCTATGACAGGGTATGTCCCACCCGCCCGCGGGGCCCCTTGCGCAGGTCCTGCGTCGCCGTGCACAAGGATCGTCAGGAACAACGCAGGCCCGCGCACAGCGCCGTGGGGGTGGCTCGCCGTGGCCTGCGGTAACGGAAGGGTCCTTCCATGGCCTGGCTTCCATCGATCCGTCCGATGGGCGGAAAGCTCTCGGCATTTCTCGCTTTCGCAGGGGCACTGGTCGTGCTCTCGCTGCTCTCCGGCTGCGCACAGCAGCCGCCGCCGCGGCGTCCAGAGATCCACGTCTGCGCGCGCCCGCCGACGATCCCGCAGAGCGTCGCGACCTGGTCCATTTCGGGCTCCGGGACGCTCCTGTGGACGCAGCGGGAGCTCGCAATGGGGAGGGCCCATGACAGCCCTCTGTATATCTTCGATGTCGATGCGCCCGCGAGCAGCGTCAAGTTATTGCCCATTCCCTACAACCACCTGAAATGCCCCCGGAGGCTCTTGCCGCCGCCCCGGCCCCCGGCGGCGAAGAAGACCGTGGTGGCGCGGAAGGCGGAGGCCCTCAAGAAGGAGGCCCAGAAGTCGACCGTGGCGGTGAAGGCGCGGCCGCAGCCGATCCAGAGAGCGCCCGCGCCAAAGGAGGCGCATCGGACACGGACGCGGGTCGTCGTGCGACAAACGCGGACGGCGGAGGCTCCGACGACGGTCTCTCGGGTGGCGCGCCGCGAGGCGAGGTGTCCGAATGATCCGGGGCAGGTCCGGCGGACGCGGAGCACGGGGGAGGCGTGTCGCGCGGCGGAGAAGTCGACGTCGGTCCCGCCGCGGCCGGCGGTGCGTGTGGCGCGCGGCGGGGGTGGCGAGGGGACGGAGGAGCCGGCGCCGATCGAGCCGCCACGTCCTGCCGATGGGCAGATCCAGGATTGGAATGTGCGTGAGCCGGAGGTGACGGGGCTACCGGCGGAGCGCGCGAAGGAGTGTCTTGCCAACCTGTGTCATGCGCGGCACCCTGGCTTCGTTCCGAAGGGGAAGGAGGGGAGCGGGAAGGCGGCGGGGCCGCGGGAGGGGCAGGCGTGGTCGCAAGGCGTGCAAGATCCACCGCGGGGCTCCGCAGGAGGATCCCATGCAGGAAAGCCGTTTACGCGGCGGCAGAAGGCCGAAACCCTGGCTGGGAATGCAGCAGTCAATGGCGGCCAGACGCGATGCACCACCTGCGGACAGCCGACGGTGCCTGCCCAGCAGAGTCAGAAAGGTGTCACGCCACCCCGGAACGAATCACAGACGGATCACATCATCCCGAAAGCAAAGGGCGGAAACACCTCGCCCGAGAATAGACAAGTGCTCTGCCGAGGCTGCAATCTCAAGAAGGGGGATCGGTACCCATGAGCCCCAGGATGGGCTGGGTGGAATCATCGAGCACGCAATCCGGATCCCATGGGAAGCGGCCCGCGCGATCGGGCCAGACGACCTGAAGCACCGGGAACTCCACCCCGCGGTAGAACCAGATCGCATAGCCCAGGTGCGCGCGGTACTCCTCCGTTCTCATCGCGACGAATCGAACATCATGATTCTCCAGCACATCGGGATCGCGCATCCCGTGGCCAAACCGTTGTCCGGCCCTGATGCGGCTGCCGAGGTCATTGATGATGGATTCGGCAGTGGAGCAAGGCAAACCCACGACGATGAGCTCAGCGTTTCCGAACGTGTGGAATAGCCCGATGGAATAGGACCAACCCGGACCTGTCGACTCCTCTCCTTCCCGCGTTCCGACATGAATGATGTGCCACCCATGCGTCTGCACGTCGTGCAAGAGGCGGCGGTCGCCTTCGTCCTCAGGCGGAGGTAACGGGTTGCGCATGTTTTCCGAGACGGGACATACCATAGGCGCCTGGCGGTCGCATCTCCTCGGACGCGGAGGCGGAGGCGGGGGCGGAGTGGATTTTTCCGATACACCCTGGCTCTCTGCGCGTCCTTACGGTACTGGTACCCTGGGGTGACCACGATGCAAGGCTTCCTCAGAGGTAGGATCGGCCGCCTGCTCGGTATTCTCCTTCTCCTCACCGCAGTCGTCGGCGGCGTCGGATCTTGGTACGTCCGCAGTGTATCCAATGAGCTTTCGGCGCTCGCCTCCCAGAATCTACAGGCATCCGTCCACCTCTCCGGCGCCGAGCGTAGCTTGTGGGAGATGCGCTTCACGCTTCCCAATTACGTGCTCGAGGACATAGCCACGCGCGAAGAAATCACCGCGGCGAGCGCCAAGCAGGTCGCGCAGTTCGAGGAGCACCTCACGGCCTACACAGCGCTGGAGCTCTCGGGCGAGGAACGAAGCCACCTCGACGCATTGCATCGCGCATTCTCCGCTCTCATCCGCGCGCGACCTCGCTATTTCGAGCTCGTCGACGCGGGCAAGCTCGATGAGGCCAAGGCCTACCGCGCGCAAGAAACGAACCCACACGCGGCGCAAGCAGTCCTCACGCTCTCGAAGCTCATCGAGGCCCAGCAAGCGCTGGCCCAGGAGCGGGACGCGCGCGCCCGTACAGCCGCAACGACGGCGATCTGGAGCATGATCACCCTCGTCCTCACCGCGCTCGGCATGGGCATCCTCCTGAGCCGCGCGCTCACGCGGGAAATCGCCGATGTGCTACGCAGCCTGCAACGCTCGTCGAGCGATCTGGAGGCGACCGCCGCGACGCTTCTAACGGGCGCGCGTGAGCTTTCCACCGCAGCCACCGAGGTCAGCGCCACACTTCAAGCGCTGCTCACGGCGTCCAGGCAAATCTCCGAATCGTCCCGGGGAGTGGCCGCCATCGCGAAGGAGACCGGCGCGAGCGCACGCGGCGGCGACGAGGTGGTCAAACGCGCCCAAGAGGGCCTCGCAATCATGCGCGCGAGGGTCGACGAAATCGTCAACCGCATGGGCCATCTCGGCCAGAGCTCGGCGCAAATCGGCGGGATCGTCGACATCATCAACGAGCTGAGCGAACAGACCAACATCCTCTCGATCAACGCCGCCATCGAGGCCGTGAACGCAGGCGAGGTGGGGCTGCGCTTCGGTACGGTCGCCCAGGAGATCCGCGGGCTGGCAAGCCGCGTGGGCAGCTCGGCCCGCGGCATTCGGGAATTGACGGAAGCCGTTCGCGACGCAGCCGCCAAGACGACAAAAGCAACCGACGAGGGCACGAAGGCCGTCGCCACGATCGTTCACGAGTTCGGCCATGTCCTCGCGTCATTCGAACGCATCAACGGCCAAGTCAGCGCCACGACGACAGCGACGCGCGAAATCGAGACGAGCACGAAGCACCAGACAACCGCCGTGGCGCAAGTCAATGCCTCCATGACGGAGCTCACGCGGGCCGCAAAGGACACCGAAAGGAGCTCACAGGAGATGTCGCAGACCTGCGCAGACCTGCGCGAAGTCGCGCGCCGCCTCGCCGAATTGACCGGCGCAACGCAAGATGCGCCGACACGGCTGGCAGCGCAGCCTTGAGGCCGCCGCGCCGGGGCGCTGCCCCGGGCCCCGCGGGGGCTATCCGCCCCTCGACCCGGACCAGCGCAAGCGCTGGACTCGGGGCGGAAGAACTGCGCGATGCGCAGTTCTTCCGACGGGCCCGTGGCAAGACCAGGGACAGCGTTGCCGGTCACGGCGGTCTTGGTTGGCAAGGTCGCCCTTGGTCTTGCCTCGGCCTGTTCGATGAACTGCGCGATGCGCAGTTCATCGACCCCGGGTCCAGCGCTTGCGCTGGTCCGGGTCCAGGGGTGGACAACCCCTGGTCGGGGTCCGGGGTGAAACCCCGGCGCGACGCTTCCCTCAGAACCGAAAGGCGATTCCCGCGCGGAACTTCGTGCTCTCGTGTGACGCGCGGAACGAGCCCATCCGACCCCGCCGATCGAGGTGCTCGACCTCGACCCACGCGAGCCTTTGCTTGTCGCTCGGCAGTGTATACGACAGCCAGACGCGCTCGCTCGAGCGTTGATCCCGCAGGTGCACGTCGTTCGCGACACGCTCCTGGTACCGATCGAGCCCCTCGATCGATTCGAAGAAATCGTACGTGAGCTGGGCGCCTAGCTCGAAGCGCCGGTACGAGAGCGCGAGCGTCGGGCGAACGGTCGCGCCGAGTGCGAAGTAGTAGCGTTTGTCCGCGACCACGGTCTTCAGACCCTCGTCGCCGCGCGTACGGATGTACGCGGATGCGGCCATCGAATGTACGGCTCCGAAATCGCCGTAGGCGTCCACGCTGGCGCGGGCGCGGGCTTTTCCGTGGTGGAGCGTGAGGTCGACCGTGGCGCCGAGCGCGTTGGCGACGCCGAGTTTGTCCTCCTCCATGCCCTCCTGACGGTGCTTCGCGTAGTTGAAGGCGGTCGAGGGGCCGGCGAAGATCGCGTATCCGCGCCGGCCGCCGTGACCGTCGGGCACGATCTTCTGATCGTAGACGCCGCCGAGCAAAACCCGCGTGATGAAATCGAGCTGCTCGACGCCTTGATCGTCCACGGATCCGACGAGGCGGATGCTCGTGACGGCGCCGGGATCGAGGCTCTTCGTGAGCTCGCCGGGATGATCGTACTCGGGAACGTCGATGATCTCCGTGCTCACGCCGATCCGGCGCTGTGAGAGGCGCAGGCCGTCCTTGCCGGTCTCCGCGCTCACGCCGACGAACACGTCGAAGCGGTGCCAGGCGTCGGCGGGTAAGCCGAGATCGTCGAGGGTCTTGGCGCGGGCGACGTACCCGTGGTCGAGGCGCCGGTGGAGGTAGCGGAACGGCGAAAAGACGAGGGCGAGGACGTTGTTCGCCGTGTTGTCCTCACCGCGCTCGAAGAAGAGGCCGAGCTGGTGGAGCGACTCGCCGAGGGCGAAGCCGCCTTGTGGCGTGAGGACGATATCGTTCAGGCTGACTTTTTCGCGGTACTCGCCGAGGTACTCCCACACGAGCGAGCCCCCGAACGAGAACAGGAACGACTCGCCCGCGCCGAGCCCGGCCCCGCGCGCGGCCAGATACGTCATCGTGCCGGCGGCCGGGTGCGAGTAGGTGTTCGTCTCGAACTTGTTCGTGTCGAACCGAACGGCTTCGAGGGTCCAGACTTTTTTGTAGAAGCTCGGCGCCGACCACGAGAGCTCCCAGTCGACGCTGTTGTCGCTCATGTGGGCCCAGTAGTCGGTGAAGCCGTAGCCGAGCAGGCCGACGATCGTGGCGCCGGCCGCCAGGCGATACCGGAAGCGAGGCTCGCGGAGCACGCGCCACGGGTGCGGATCGAGGTCCCAGGAAAAACCCACGCCCGCGAGCACGAGCGGCGGCGCGTTCCCCGGGCCCGAAAACACCCGCGCGCCGATCGGAGCGTCCGGCGAGAGCCAGAGGCGCAGCGGCGGAGGGCCGAGCGCGGGCGTCGCGTCGACCCGCACGGCGTTCGCGAAGGGGTCGAGCACGGGATCCGGGATCGGATCGAGCGGGACCGGCGGCGGAAGCTCGGGGTCGGCCGCCCGCGCGATCGGCGCGAGCAGTCCGGCCGCGGAGACGAGCGCGAGCGCAAAGGCGCGGCGAATGCGCCTCGTGCCCGCCCGTCTGCTCTCGTGCCGCGCTCGCGCGTCGGTCGCCAAAACGCCTCGCGCAGGAGGCAAGCAAGAGGCGCGCGCCGGTCAGCGGAGCCCGCTCGTCAGGGGATCCAGGGGGCGATCTCGCGGTAGGCGTCGAGCGTGCGTTTGGCGGTGTCTTCCCAGCGGAAGCGAGCCGCGCGCGCGAGGCCGCGGGCACGGAGATCCTGCCGGAGGGCCTCGTCCTTGGCGACGGCGCGGAGCGCGTCTCCGAGCGCTTCGAGGTCGCGCGGATCGCGGACGAGCGCGGCGTCGCCGGCGACCTCGGGCACGGAGGTGAGGCTCGAACACACGACGGGGCAGCCGCACGCCATGGCTTCGAGCACGGGCAAACCGAAGCCCTCGTAGAGCGACGGGAAGATCAGCGCCTCGGCACGGGCGTAGAGGCCAACGAGGGCCGCGAGGTCGACGCGGCTCTGGACGTGCACGCGCGAGAGGAGGCCTGTCTCGCGCAGGGCGGACTCGAGCTCCTTCGGGAAGGTGCGCTCGCGCTGGATGATGACGAGGTGCAGATCGTCGGCGGTGGTGAAGGCGCGGGCGAACGCGAGGACCGCGGCGGCGTGGTTCTTGTTGGGGTAGCCGCCGCCGAGGACGAGGAAAAACCGGCGGCCCGCGGGGACGAGTTTTTCCGTGCGCGCGAGCGCTTCCGACGGCGCGAGCGGCGCGAAGACGGGATCGACGCCGAGGGGCGTGACCCGGACGCGCGGCGCGGTGGAAGGGTCGATGCGGATGGTGTCGTCGGCGCTGTGCTGGCTCACGGCGAGGATGAGGCCGGCGCGGCGGATCGAGGAGCGGATCGTGGTGGACCAGTACGGCGCGAGGATCCTACGGAGAAAGGGGTTCGGGAAGACGAGCTCGGGACACGCGATCTGCATGATGTCGTGCATCGTGAGCACGCTCTTCGCAGGCGCGCCGAGCGGCAGGACGCGGTAGGGCGCGTGGAAGAGGTCGTCCGGTCCGAGGCGCTTTCGGAGCCACGCGCCGAGGCGGAGCAGCGAGTCCGGGTGGTTCGGGTCGCCGGAGACGAGCCACTCGGTGACGTTGGGGGCGCGCGAGAGCGGCCCACGCGCGTCGGGGTGGCGGAGCAGGACGAACGGGACGTCGGGCGCGAGCGCGGGGAGATGATCCACGAGCGCGGCAACGACGGTCGCGACGCCGCCGGGCGCGCCGCGCAGGACGCGGGCGTCGAGGACGATGCGGGGAGGCGCCTTTCGAGTCATGCGATTCATCCAGCCGAGAGCAGCTCGCCGACGGTGACGGCGCGGAGCCCGCGGGCTTCGAGGGCGTCGAGGATGCGCGGCAAAGCGCGGACGGTGGGCTCGCGGGAGCCCGCGTACACGGAGCCGGGCGCGCAGCCGTCGTGGAGCAGGAGGATCGCGCCGGGTTCGAGCGCGTCCTCGATGTTGCGGACGATGGCGTCCGCGCCCGATCGTTCGTCGAAGCCGCCGCCGGACCAGTGGACGCAGACCATGCCGAAGCGGCGCTCGACGTCGCGCGGGGCGATGCGGCCAGGGTTTCCCCAAGGAAAACGGTAGTGGCGCGGGCGCGCGTGGACCGCGCGATCGAAGAGGTCGAGGGCCTTCTCCGTGTCGACACGGAACGCCTCGGGATCGTTCACGGCCGAACGATCGTGGGCATACGAGTGGCAGCCGATCTCCTGCTCGGCGTGGACGCGGCGGGCGAGGTCGGGCGAGCGCTCGACGGAGGTGCCGAGGAGGAAAAACGTGGCGCGGGCGCCGCGCGAGGCGAGGATGTCGAGGATCGCCGGGGTGTGCTCGGGGCTCGGGCCGTCGTCGAACGTGAGCGCGACCTCGGGCCGCGCGGGGCCATGCATGACGAGGCCGCTCATGACGGCGCGGGCGGCGCGGACGCCGCGCCGCAAGGCGCGCAAGGGGCGGTGCGAGAACGAGAAGGGGCGCACGTCAGCGAGCCCGGGCGACGACGACGAGCGTGGCGCGGCGTCCCTCCTTGGGAACGACGGCGCCGAGGTCGTAGGTGATGTACCCGTCCACGAGGACCTCGAGGCTCTGGAGGAGCCGACGGGGCGGGACGTGGTTCGGCACGACGAACGGTTCGGCCTTTTCTTTCCTGGCAGCCGCGGGTTTGCCGTTCGTCCGGAGGAACGACTGGAGGCGAAGCAGGGCCGCGCGGGGGGCGGGCTCGTGGAGGAGCAGGGCGTAACGGGCGACGTCGAGGATGTCGAAGCCGGTGCGATCGGCGAGCAAGCGGAGCTGTTTCTCGCCGAAGTGGTAGAGGTGATCGGGCAGATCGAGCTCGTTCGTGCCAGCCCAGCGCTCGCCCGAGAGCTCGGCGACGTTGCCGGTCTGGAAGACCATGATGCCGCCCGGCCGGAGGAGTCCGTGCATCTGGCGGAAGGCGTCGAGCGGGTAGGCGAGGTGCGAGAGGACGTTGCGGTGGTAGACGACGTCGAAGCTCCGCGGCGAGAGCTCGACCGAGGCGAGCGTGCCCTCGCGGGCGTCGACGCCGAGGACCTCGGTCGCGTACCGGACGAACGGTCCGGTGATGTCGATGCCGGTGGGCGAGAAGCCGCGGAGGCTCGCCTCGCGGAGGAAGTAGCCGGCGGCGGAGCCGATCTCGAGGAGGCGTCCTTGGGAGACGTGGCGGCCGATGAGGTCGAGGGCGCGGCGGGCCTCGTAGACGGCGCGCTCGACGTTGCGGATCTGGAGGCCGAGGTCGACCTTCGTCTCCTGGCCCTCGTAGAGGCGCTTCATCTCGCCTTCGGTGGGCCGCGGGGTGACGAAGACGAGGCCGCAGTCGTTACACGCGACGGCCTCGTGGCCGTTCTCGGCGTGGTACGGGCGCGTCCCTCGGTCACCGCAGAAGATGCAGGAAACGGCCTCCATGCGGGCCGCGACGTATCAGCAACGGGCAAGCGCGTCAAAGGAGAGGTAGGATGCGCGCATGGATCCCGCCGCCCTGCTCGCCGAGCTCATCCGACACCGCACCGACAACCCCGGGGGCGACGAGCCGTCGATCTGCCGCATGCTCTCGCGCGCGCTCGCCGAGCTCGGCGCGGATGAGGTCAGCGTCGTGGAGGTGCCACGCGCCGAAGGGACGGGCGCATACGTGGCCGCGCGCTGGGGCGAGCCTCGCACGATCATCAACGCGCACGTCGATACGGTGCCCGCGAACAGCGGGTGGACCGTGGATCCATGGGAAGGCGTGGTCACCGCAGATCGGGTGATCGGGCTCGGCGCGGCGGACACGAAGGGCGCGATCGCCGCGACGCTCGTCGCGCTCGAAGGAAAGAAGCCGCGCAACGTGGGCGTGGTGTTCTCCGGCGACGAGGAGAGGACGGGCACGTGCATCCGGCATTTCCTGGCGAGCCCGTGGGCCCAGGTCGTCAAGCGCGCCGTGGTCTGCGAGCCGACGGGACGCACGGTGGGCGTGCGGCATCGCGGCTGCGTGGCGCTGTCAGCCGAGGTGATGGGCCGCGGCGGGCACTCGTCGGGCGCCGATCACATGCCGAAGCCGATCGTCACGATGGCGCGGCTCGCGGTGGGGCTCGACGAGATCGGCCGGCGCTGGCTCGAGCGCGGGCCCGCCGACATGAAGGGGCTTTGCCTGAACGTCGCGGCGATCGAGGGCGGCGTCGCGTTCAACGTGGTGCCGAACCGGGCCGCGCTCTCGTTCTCGGTTCGCCCGCCGCCCGGGTTCGACGCAGCTGCCTTCGAGGCCGAGGTCGAGGCGAGCGCGCGCGCAGCAGGCGAGGGGATCGTGACGCGGACGGAGCTCTCGATGTCGCCGTTCGAGACGCGCGACGTCGAGCCGTTCCGCGCGCTGCTCGGCTCGCTGCCGCGCGCCGAAGCGACGCTGCCGTTCTGGACCGAGGCCGCGCTCTTCTCCGTCGCAGGCATCGACGCGGTGGTGATCGGCCCCGGCGACATCGCGCAGGCGCATGCCCCGGACGAATTCGTGTTGAAGAGCGATCTCGATTGGGCCGTCGAGGTATTCAGCCAGGTGATCGCGCGGGCCTCCGCAGCGTAGCGCCGGGGTTTCACCCCGGACCCCGACCAGGGGTTGTCCACCCCTGGACCCGGACCAGCGCAAGCGCTGGACCCGGGGTCGATGAACTGCGCGATGCGCAGTTCATCGAACAGGCCGAATCAAGACCAGTCACGATCCTGCCGAACAAGACAGCCGCGCTACCCTTTCGATCGGCAACGCTGCTGCCTGGTCTTCCAACGGGCCCGTTGGAAGAACTGCGCGGAGCGCAGTTCTTCCATCACGAGTCCAGCGCTTGCGCTGGTTCGGGTCGAGGGGCGAACAGCCCCCGCGGGGTCCGGGGCAGCGCCCCGGCGCGGCGTGCCCCCTCTCAGCCGCCTTGCCGAACATCGACGCGGCGTACGCGCGCGCCTTGCTTGATGCGGATTCCGCTCTCGGGGACGGGCTCCTCGACGTCCTCGTCGCGGCTGCGCGCGTCCGCCGCAGGGGAAACCCCGGCTCCTCGGCGCGAGCGCCGCAGGCTCGTCGCTTCCTCGGGCGTCTCCCCACCTGCGCGACCCGCGAGCCATAACATCCCCGCGATACCCGCGAGGACCACGGTGCCGAGGACAACGAATTCGCCTTGCGGGAAGCCCATGGAAACACTCCTCCCGTCGCGCGGGGAGAGCACACGCGCGTCAAGAATAGGACTCCGCCCAACCCGATCAGGGGTGATCAGGGGCATTGTGCGGGGAATGTCCACTCTACGGGATTCCGCCGCTCTTCGCTACACATTTCTTGACGATTCGATCGCGTCACGATGCGTCACGAAATGAGCATCATCGGCGCGCGGATTTCGTCGCGGGTGGTAACTCCGCAGAGCATCTCGACGAGGGTGAGGGCAAACGAGAAGGTCGTCCCCGGGCCCTGGCTCGTCACGAGAGACCCGTCGATCACCACGGGCTCGCTCTCGTGTTTGCCATGCCGCGCGACGACCTCGCGCACGGAGGGGTGGCACGTCATGCGGCGCCCCGCGAAGACGCCGTGCGCCGCGAGCGCGATCGGCGCCGCACAGATGGCCGCGACCAGGCGATCCGCTCCGGCCTGCGCGCGGAGGAGCGCGCCCACGGCGGCCGAAGCAGCGAGCCGATCGGCGCCGCCCTTGCCGCCCGGCAAAACCACGACGTCGAACGAGCCCGTCACCTCGGCGAGGGCCACGTCGGGCACGATACGGACGCCGCGGCTGCAACGAACGGGCGACGCACCGTCGACGCCGGAAAGGACGACCTCGACCGAGGCGCGGCGGAGGACGTCGACGCTGATGGTGGTTTCCATTTCCTCGGCCCCTTCGGCGAGGAGGACGAGGGCGCGCGGAGGTTTGGTGGTCATGGCGTGAGAATGGGGTCGCGAGGCGCCCGCGTCAGCGGATCCGGCTGATCTGCACGGTGGGTTTCAGGTCCGTGTAATTGGGCAGGTCGGCGTTGATCTCGCGGCCGTGCTGGGCCATGCCGCGCTGAAAATCCTCGATGGCGTCGAACGTCATGCTCGCCATGACGACGAACGGAGGAGCCGCCCCATTGCGAGGCAGGCCCTCGGCGACCTCGGCGCTCTTCAAGCCGAACGGCCCGAGCAAGGACTTCACCAGCGGCATGTGCTTTTGCACGTAGTAGTCGAGGTCGAAGCGCTTGCCCTCTTCGTGGGGGTACAGGATCGTGATGCGGTACATACGGCGGCCTCCTCGGGTGGTCGCTGTCCATACCACGGACGAGGACGGCGCGCGGCTGTCGCGACGCGTTGACATGAGTCCGGCCGGCCGGATACGTTCGGGACTTCCCTGTGAGCGCACTCTCAGTGGAAGGAGCGAAATAGAATGAATCTTCATCTGCGACGAATTTCGATGATGGCCCCGGTGCTCGTGATGCTCGCGTGCTTTGGGGGTTGCAGCGACGACGGCACCGGTGGCGACGGCGGCAACGGCGGCACCGCTGGCAGCGGCGGCAGCGGCGCGTCCGGCGGGACCGGCGGCACGGGCGGCACCGGCGGCATGGGTACCGGCGGCACCGGCGGTACCGGCGGCACCGGCGGCACCGGCGGCACCGGCGGCACCGGCGGCACCGGCGGGGAGGGCGGCACCATGGCGCTCTGCAACGACGGCAAGGTCGTCGACGATCCCGACGATACCAAGCGTTGCGCCAACGTGACCAACGTCAAGGAGCCGATCCTGGCTCCGGCCAGCGTGGTGTGGGCCGACAAGGAGGTCGCCGTCTCGAGCGAATATTCCCCCGCGGGGGGGTATTCGGCGGAGCAGGCTCTCGGCGCGCCGAATGTCTATCCCGATGCCGGCGACGAGTCCAAGGCTTGGGCCACGGAGACCGAAGACGCCGACGGCGAGTTCTTGACCGTCGGATTCAACACGCCCGTGACGGGCGAAGCGGTCTGGATCTACGAGACGTACAACCCGGGCGCCGTGAAGAAAGTCACGATCACCACCACCGAAGGCGACAAGGTCATTTACGACAATCCGGCGCCCAAGTCGATTGGAGCCTGCGCGCACATCCTCTCGGTGCCGACCCTGACGTGCGCAAAGATCTCCGCCGTGCGTATCGACCTCGACTCCAAGGCCGTGCTCGGCTTCAACGAGATCGACGCCGTCGGCATCCAGCCGCCTTCCATGCCCTGACCAAAGCCGCTACGGCTTCCCCCCGAGGGCCTTCTCCGTCGCTCGGAGCAACGGCCCCGCGCTGATCGGCTCTCCCGTCGCGTGTTTCATCCACAGGTCCGGCAGGACCGACCCGTATTTCGCCATCCGCTCGAACGCGGGACCGAGCTTGCCTTGCTTCCGGACAGCCTCCTCGATCTGGAATGCAATGAGGTGGCCGAGCGGATAATCCGGCAAGTAAAGCGGCGTCGAGATCGCGTGCGAATAAATCGCGAGCAGCGCCGAATCCGGCGACCCGAGCAGCGGCGCATAATACTGGTTCCAGTACTTCTTCGCGATCGTGACCGTGGCCTTCCCGAGCTCCTCGGCCGTCGCCTCCGGGTGCTCGTAGAGCCAGTGCCAGACGTCCGTCTCGACGAGCGCGACGCCCGCGATCTCCCACGCCGACCAGAGCTCGCCGAGCACCCGATCCCGATCGGACTCGGCCGTCGTCTTTTGCAAGCCCAAAAGCTCGAGATCCCGCGCCTGGAACGTGAACGCGAGCGCCTCCGTGAAGGCGTTGTTCGGCACGCCCGCGAGCAGCGTGTGGTCGACGTCGTACAGCGACAGGACCTGCTCGACGTTGTGCCCGAGCTCGTGGACGGCGATGTTGTATCCCTTGTAGTTCATCCCGTCCTTCTCGATTCGCGTCCGGAGCCGCGCCTTGTCCCCGCGGCGCCGCGGCTCCATTGCGTGCCCGGCGCCGCGCGAAGGGTCGACCGCGATCCGCTCGGCGATGGTCTTCGCGCGATCCTTGGGAAAACCGAGATCCACGAGGAGCCGCGGCATGTCGGCCGCGAACGCTTTCGCGTCGGGATACTTTTTGCGCGTGATCGCGTCGAGCTCGGCCTCCGTCTTGCCGCCGCGCGCCTTGAACCCCGCATACCAGAGATCCTGCGGCCCGAGCTTGCGACCGAGTCGACGCTCGATCTCGGCGGCGACCTTCGGGATCGTGCTCGATCCGAGGATCTCCAGGAACAGCGCGCGCACGCGGTCCTCGCCGATCTCGCGGCCGAGCTCGAATCGACGTTTGATGGCGGTATTCGCGATCGGCGAATATGGATCGGCCCGCCGCGAGGCGCGAAACGAGGCGAGGAGCTTTCCATAACGCACGAAGGGCTCGGGGCTCGCCGACGCCGCCGTGATCGGCGCGCGTTTCGGCGCGGAAGGCTCGACCTCCGCCGCGGGCGCGAGGCGTACCTCGTTCGTGAACGGATTCCAGTCGACCCGCGGATCGTCGATCACCGCGGCCGGGATCGTCTGCGTGACGATCCGCTCCATCACCTGCACGATCATCCTCTGTTTTTCGAGGCCGCGCGGATCACCGTAATTGGCCTTGAGCTCGTCGCGCAGGTTCCAGTGGCTGATGAGCCGAAGCCCCGCGGGAAAGGGCCTCTCGCCCTTCTCGTTCACGAGGTGGTGCATCCAGATGTTGTAATCGGAGATGTAGAGATCCCCCTCGGTGTTCGCGCGCGCGATGTCCTGGGCGATCTCCCCGGGAATGCGGATCGCGAAGCGCCCCGTGAGCCGGTCCTCGGCCCAGCGGCGCCGGCTCCAGCGTTCGCCCTCCGCGTTTTTCGTGGCGAGGTCCGAGAGCGGGAAATTCAGCAATGCGACGAACGCGATCCGCGCCTTGAAGAGATCCTCGGAGAGGTGCGCCGCGGGCTCGTAGCCGGCGAGCAGCGGATCGAGCGGGAAGAGCGGCCCGGTGTCGGTGTCCGTGGGGAAACGCAGCGCGCGCCCCATTTCGTGCAGGTGGCCTTCGAGCTGCTCCATCAAGCCCTCGAGCCGGGCGAACGTGGCGTCGATCGCCGCCGGATCCGAGAGGAACTGCTCGCGCGCGAACGCGGCGAGATCCCCGTCCTCGGCCCGCCAGAGCGACGCGATTTGCGCGAGCCCCCGCTTGATCCGAGGCCGCGCCGCCTCGCCGTGCTTGCCGACGAGCTCCGCTTCGAGGGCGGCGAGGTCCACGGGGGCGGGCAAGGCGGGCAGGGCGGCGGGGGCCGAAGGCTCGGCGGAAGGGCGCGCCGCCGCGGCGGGCGGCTCGGGGGCGCACTGCGGCGGCGGCTCGGCCGGCATCGGGGGTTCTCCGGCGCAACCGGCGAGGAGGGCGAGCGGGACGAGGTGGGCGAGGGCGGAGCGCATGCGTACGCTCCAGACCAGAGGTCGACGGCGGCGTCAACCGGCGTTCGTCGTCGGTCGGATCAATTCAGGGAATGCAGGCCGAGCTGCCGCCCGGCTCGAAGACAGGACAGTAGGTATCCGCCGTTTCACAGACCCCCGCGCACGTCTTGCAATGAATGCAATTGTCGAGCGCCCGGAAACGCGTGATCCCCTCCATGTCGAGGCCCATCTCCTGGCAAAACCACGTGCAGCAGGCCCCGGCCTGGGTGGTGTCGCAAGGGCCAGGGCCGTTCGGGGTGGCGTTATGCTGGCAGTGGTAGATGCTGACGCACGTCTTCCAGGCCATGCAGGCGTCGAACTCGGCCTGGCACTCGTTCGCGGGCGCGCCCGTGTCGGCCGTGCATTCGTCGCAGCTCGCATAATTGCCGCCGCCTGCGCCGCCCATTCCCCCGCCGGCGCCTCCCGAGCCCGCCATCACGCCGCCGCCCGCGCCGCCGGAGCCGCCCGCGCCGCCCGTACCGACCATTCCTCCACCCGTACCGCCCGTACCCCCGGAGCCGCCGCTCGACGCGGTGCTGCCCGCGCCGGAGCCGCCGGAGCCGCCGCCTCCGCCGTTCACGTCGCTGCCGCAACCGGCGACCCCGACCGACACGCTCAAAACGACGAACACCCACCACGAAGACCACGACGATTTCATCCGAATGCCTCCCTTCACCTTCACATGGTTGGTACGCAAACGAAGCGCACGGGAGGATCGTACACGGTTTTTCGCGCGTAGATACGGCATGGGCCGCCCGGGGAATGGCGGATCGGCTCGACGTCAGCCGCCGAGAGAGGCCCCCGCGGGCTCGCAGCCCTCGCCGGCGCGCAAGAAGGGCAGGACGGTCTCGACCATCCGATCGGGCGAGTCGACGTGGGAGAAATGCGACGTGCCGTCGAGGTAACGAAGCTCGGACCCCCGCGCGAGGCGGTGCAGCGCTTCCCCCACGCGCGGCGGCACCACCGGATCCTTGCGGGCGTAGACGAAGAGCAGCGGGACGGGGAAGGGCTCGCGGCCGAGCTCGTCGACGAAGGCGTGGAAGCCCGCGGGTGCGAGCGTCTCGTGCAGCGATTTCGTGAAGCACGCGAGGCCCGCGTCCGTCGCGAGCGGCGCGCCGTACTCGTCGAGCTCCTCGCGCGATTTGAGCCGTTCGTCGTGGTAATGGACGTTCCGGTACACCCAGCGGCGCGGGTCGCGTTGCACGAGGTAACGAAGGAGCGCGCGTCCCGCGCCGGTCGAGAGCAGGGTCCTGAGCGCCACGTAGCGCCGATCCGGCGTGCCCGGCGCGTGGTTCACGACGAGGCGCGAGACGGCGGCCGGATCCTGGAGCGCGAGGTGCATCGCGACGTACCCGCCGAGGGAGTTGCCCATGATGGCCGAGCCGCGGATGCCGAGCGCTTGCTGGAGCTCGGCGAGGAACGTCCCGAAGCTCCGCGCCGAAAAGTCCGCGCGGGTTGGCTTGTCCGAGCGGCCGGAGCCGGGCAGATCGGGCGCGTAGACGCGGAAGTGCCGGCCGAGGGGCTCGAGCACGTACCGGAACGAGTAGCTCGACGTCATGAGCCCGTGCACGAGCAGGAGCGGCGGCCCCTGTCCCACGACGCGGACGTGCACACCGACGTCGCCGAAGATGCGCGACGAGACCTGCACGCGGCGCGCCTCGGCGCGGTGGTAGCCGTGCGGGATGCGCGGCAGCGCGGGGAGCTCTTCGTACGGCAGCCGTTCGAAAGGACGAAGCGCCATCAGCCCTTCAGCGCTTCCTCGACGAAGTGGAGCCGATCGTTGCCCCAGAAGAGCTCGTCCCCGACGAAGAACGCGGGCGCGCCGAACGCGCCGCGCGTGATGGCAAGGTCGGTGCCTTCACGCAGGCGATCCTTGATCGCGGGCGTCTCGATCGCGGCGAGCGCGGCCTCGGGATCGAGGCCCGCGCCGCGCGCGAGCTCGGCGAGCGTCTCGGGGCTCGCGAGGTCCCGATCCTCGGCCCACATCGCGCGGAAGGCGGCCTGCGCGAAGACCTCGGCTTTGCCTTGATCCGCGGCGACGTGGACCATGCGCATGGCCTTGATCGTGTTCGAGGGGAAGTGGCTGGAGAAGCGGAAGGGCACGCCGTAGTGCCGCGCCCAGCGCTCGAGGTCCTTGAAGAGGTACGCGCCCTTCGTGGGGATCTTGGCGGGCATGTCGTTGCCCGCGGCCTTGAAGACGGCGAAGAGCACGAAGGGGCGATACACGATCGTCGCGCCGGTGCGCGCCGCGATCGCGGGGAGCTGCGTGGCGGCGAGGTAGCTGTACGGGGACGAGAAGTCGAAAAAGAACTCGACGGTCTTCAAGGGCGACCTCCGGAGGGGACGAGTGTAGGGGCGATGGATCGTGTGGAGAAGGGCCGTTCAAGGGCCCGCGTCGTGCTCGAGCTCGACGCCTTCGTCGAGAGGGAACTCCGCCGCGCGTGCACGGATACGCTCGGTTTCCTCGAGGATCCGCCGGATCCCGGCGTCCTCGGGCGCGAGCGCGACGGCCTGCGTGTACGCGCGCGCTGCGTCGTCGAGCTCGCCCTTCCGCCCGTGCGCGAGGCCGAGATTGTACCAGGCGATCTCACTCTTCGGGCTCAGCGCGACCGCCCTTCGGTACCGCGCGATGGCCTCGTCGTAGTTCTCCGCGTCGAAGGCCTCGTTGCCGAGGCGCACGCTCTCCGCACCTGCGTCCTTCGAGAAGTTGACGCGCGGCCGGAGCACGGTCGCGCCCGCGCCCGACGCCGCGAGGACGAGCAAGATCGCGACCCCCGCCGACGCGCGCGTCGCGACACTGCGCCGCGCAACGCGCAGGCCCCCCGTGATCACGAGCCCCGTGAGCACGCCGAGCAATGCGCCCACGCCGTGCGCCACGTTCGCGATGTGCCAGACGTCGAAGACGGTCGTTGCTATACAAAGGAAAAACCAGCCGACGAAGAACTGCGTCGTGCGCGCGTCCACGGTGCCGCGCATGCGCGCGTCGGCGCGATCGAGCACCCACGCGAGGCCAAAGAGCCCGTACACCACGCCGGACAGGCCGATCCCGCCGATGAACGTCGCGTACTCGGCCGCCGCGGATCCCGCGGCGAAGAGCAGCACGAGGCCGAGCAGGCGGAACGAGCCGAAGCGCTCCTCCAGCATCGTCCCGAGCGTCCAGAGCCAGGCGACGTTGAAGATGAGGTGCAGCGCGTCTGCGTGCGGCAAGGCGCTCGTGACGAGCCGCCACGGCTCGCCCTCGAACGCGCGCACGCTCATCACGAGCTGCTGGATCGATCGACCCGCCGCGTCGAGGACCGTGACGAACATGGCGAGCATCGCCACGCCGGCGGTGATGGGGAATCGCACGAACTCGGTGACGGGCGGCGGCTTCTTCAACGCGCAGCTTTCGGCTCAGGGCTCGAGCTTCAGCTCGGCCGCGTGGATCAGGGCCTCGAGATCGTCGGGCGAGGGCAGGGGCGCGAGATCGAGCGTGATGGTGAGCGAGCCGGGGCCACGCTCGACCTGGACGTCTCCCTCGCCCGCGCCCGGCGCGATCTCCGCGACCCACTCGCGATCGGCCGCGGCGACCCGCCGCGCCTCCGCGCTCAGGCGATCGCGGATCCAGCGCGAGAGGCGCGCGAGGCTCGACGAGGGCGGGGGATCGTGATCCGGCTCGTCCGCGGTGACGCTCACGAGGATGCGATACCGGTCCCCATTCGTCCGGATCTGCACGTACGCATAACCGCCGCGTAACGGAAGACGCACGCCGAGGCCATCGGCATCACGCGCGAGCAGGTGCGCCGCCGTGCGGTAACTCGACTCGACCCAGCCCGTCGACAGCCGCGCGAGCAGCGCCGCCGCCGCGCTCGAAGCCGCGACCTCCGCGCCGCTCTGCGCCATGGGCACGACCCGCAGCGTCTGCGGGGGCGTCGGGATCCGCCCCTCGAACTCGCGGCTGCGCAGCGTCACCGTGCGGCTCACCGGGCCGCCGTTCGAGGGCGTGTCGTCGCCGGCATCGTCGGCCGTGGACACCCGCAGATCGCCGCTCTCGGCGTCACGCAGCCACACGGCGCCGCACCACCACGCGGCCACGGTCTTGCCGTTCGGCAGGAACGCCATCGGGCCCGGGCTCGCCGTCCAGAGCGGGCGCGCGAGGGGCACGCTGAAGACCTGCGTGGCGCGCGTTCGACCGAGCGCGGTGACGAGCGCGCCGTCCGGCGAGAACTCGAGCGCCGCGACGCCGCGCAGCAAGTTGAGGCCGTTCTTCACCGAGAGCACGGCGCGCGGCTCGCCCTCGTGGCCCGGCTCGAACAGGCGAATCCGGCTGTCCGGACCCGCCACCGCGACGAGCTTTCCATCGGGCGAGAACGCGACCGCCGCGTCGTTCTCACGCACGCCCTCGGGCCGCACTTCCTGAAAATCGTCGGCCGACCAGTGCACGACGGGCGTCGCGCCCGTGGCCGCCGTGAGCAGGCGACCGTCGGGGCTCCACGCGAGGCTGCGCAGCCTGCGCCGATGCGGATACGAAAGCTCGTGCAGGAGCGCGCCGTCCGCGAGCCGGTAGACGAGCACCGCGCTCGTGAGGCGATCGGCCGTGACCGCGAGCAGCTTGCCGTCGGGCGAGAGCGCGATCGGCGCTTCGCCGCGCCACGGCTCGGGCGTCAAGCGTCGACCGGAGACGAGGTCGAAGACCTGCACCGTGTGCGCCGGCTCGTCGGCCTCCACGCGCGCGTCGAGGGCGGAACGGGCTGCGCTCGGCGGCACGCGCGCGTCGTCCGACCACGCCGTGACGAGGCGCCCGCCGTCGGGCGAGAGAGCGAGCCCCGTCGCGCCCACGCCGAACCGGAAGAGCGCTCGGCCGACGCGCAGATCGTAGACGACCGTGCGTCCGTTGCCGATCGCCGACGCCGCGAGTCGCTTGCCGTCGGCGGAGACGGCGAGGGCCGTGGCCTCGTGCGAGAGGGGGAGTTGACTTGCCTGCACGCGGCACGAGTCTAGCGCCCCCGCGCCCGCGAGACGATGCCCGGACAGAGGCTTCGAGGTCCTTTTTGGACGATCGTTTGCCCGAGGCTCCGGCCCCACGCGCCACGCCCCGTTGCCAAAAACTGTAAACGACGTCACAGGCTCCGCCACGAGGCGCTCCCTCCGCGACTTCGTCCGGGTACGCCAGGTCGGGGAGGGTGCCTTCGGCGCGGGCCTGAATGACCGGGGCGCCCGCGGCCCCGGACCTCTCCGACGCGCCTCAGCGCGCGCGTCGTTCGTCGCGGCTGCCCGCGAAGTAGGCTTCGAGCAGATCACGGCCGACGATGTTCGCCTTGGTGCGCCAGGTGATGTCGTTCGCCAGCATGACGGCCACGGCGATCTCGGGTTTGTCGGCGGGCGCGAAGGAGGCGAACCACGAGAACATGCGCGCAGGCTTCTTGCCGACGAGCGTGCCGGTCTTCGCGGCCACGGCCATGCCAGGCAAGGCGCGCGTCCCGTCCGCGTGGCGGAACGCCTTCACGCACGTGCCGCGCTTCGTGGTGACCTGGAGCATGCGGTTCAGCGTGCGCGCGACGCGCGGATCGAGGGCGCGGCGCTCGACGACGCGGGCGACGGGAACGCCGGGATCCTTGAGCACGAGCCGCACGCGCTCGCCGCCGTTGGCGATGGTCTGCATCGCGAAGAGAGCGCCGAGCGGCGAGAGCTTTCCGTTCCAGAACCCGGCCGCGGCGCGGGCCATGCCGAAGGGATCGGCGGGGATGTCGACGCGCCCGGCCTGGGCGGGGACGTCGATCGGCACGTCGCCGGCGAACCCGAGCGCAGAGGCCATGCGACGCAGATCGTCCGGGTCGAGGTGCCGCTTCGCCATGCGCGCGAAGACCATGTTGATGCTCTTGCCGAGGGCCTCGCCGAACGGCGTGCAGGCGCTGCCGCCGCGCCGATCGAGGTCGGCCGCCGTGATGTCGTGCTCGCCGCCCGACCAGCACGCCTCCGTGCCTTCGTTCGCGTGGCCGCCGTCGAGCAGCGCGGCGGCGGTGACGATCTTGAAGAGGCTCGCGCTCGGGGCGTACGGCTCGGCCACGAAGTCGCGGTTGCCGCGGCTCGCCCACACGAGGATGCGCCCGGTGCGCACGTCCGAGGCGACGATCGCGGCCTCGGGGGCGCCCGAGCGCGCGAGCAGCCGCTCGGCCTCGCGTTGCAGGCGCGGATCGAGCGTCAGGCGCACGGGTTTGGCCTGACCACCCACGGCGCCGTAGGCGGCCTCGGGCGTGACACGGATGCGGTGGAGGCCGAGCGACGCGGCCTCGGCGTCGGGCGTGCCGACGAGGAGGAGCGACGCGAGCGCGGCCGGGGCGAGGAGTGTGCGGATCGGAGACACCACGGGTGGCTATCGATCGAGCGGGGCCCTTCGGCCAAGATTTTTGGCATCGGCCCCTGGGCCTGCTACTCGCAAGGCGGGTGGTGGGAGGAGAGAAAGGTCGATGACGAACGCCGGACACGGGGGCTTGCTCGATCTCGTCGAGCGGGACAGGGTCCACGAGTGCGACGGCTACGGCCATGCCGGGGTGTGCGTGCGGGTGGTCGGCGTCGCGGATCTGCCGACGCGGGTCGGCCGCTTCAAGATCGTGGCCTTCTGGAACAACCGCGACGCCAAGGAGCACGTGGCCATGGTGCACGGCGACGTGATGGGCGGCGAGGAGGTGCCCACGCGCCTGCACTCGGAGTGCCTGACGGGCGACGTGATGGGCTCGCTCCGCTGCGATTGTCGTGATCAGCTCCTCGAAGCCCTGCGGGGCATCCAGTCGAGGGAACGCGGCGTCTTGCTGTACCTGCGCCAGGAGGGCCGCGGGATCGGGCTCATCAACAAGATCCGTGCGTACGGCTTGCAGGATCAGGGCCTCGACACGGTCGAGGCGAACCTCGCACTCGGCTTCCGCGACGACGAGCGCGACTACGCCGTGGCGGCGCACATGCTGCAGAGCCTCACGGTGAGGTCGGTTCGGCTCATCACGAACAACCCGAACAAGATAAGCCAGCTCGAGCAGTACGGCGTGAAGGTGGCGGGGAGGATCCCGCACGTGATCCCGCCGAACGAGTACAACAAGTTTTACCTCGAAACGAAGGCGAAGCGCAGCGGCCACTACATCGACATGGAGGGCAAGCCGCACCTCGCCGAGCAGAGCGATCCGGTGATGGTCGACGGAATGGAAGGGCCGGCCGACGAGGACCCGGCCGAGACGGACGCGAGGGGAAAACCTAGAGCGCCCTCATGAATGCGACGAGGTCGCTCTTCTCCTGATCGGAGAGCTTGAGCTCGAGGACGAGGTTGAAGAACTCGACCGTGTCCTCGAGCGTGAGCAGCCGCCCGTCGTGCAAATACGGCGGCGAGTCCTTGATGCCGCGCAGCGGGAACGTCTTGATGGCCCCGTCGGCGATGGCGAGCCGCCCGTTGATCAGCGTGGGCGGGAAGAACCGCTCGGTCCGTAGATCGTGCATGAAGTTGTCCGAGTAGATGGGCGGCGGGTGGCACGTCGCGCATTGCCCTTTGCCGAAGAAGACCTCCTGGCCGCGCAGCTCCTCGGGCGTGGCGAGCTTCGGATCGAGCTTCTTGTCGAGGATCCGGAGCTTCGGCGCGGGCGGGAAGTCGAGCAGCTCCTGGAACTCGGCCATGGCGTGCACCTCGCTGCCGCGATCGAGGAAATGCATGCCCTTCTTCTGGGCGGCGACGGGATCGGCGTCGAAATAGGCGGCGCGCTGCTCGAACTCGGTGAAATCCTCCACGGTGCGGAGCGCGCGCTGCGAGCCGAAGAGGCGCTGCTGGTTCACGCCGCGCAGCGAGGGCGTGTCGATGCGCCGCCGGTGCGATTGCGGGCGGATGTCGCCGACGAGGTGGAATCCGGCATTGGAATGACCGTTCGTGTGGCATTCGAAGCAGGAGACGCCGAGGGAAGGTTTCGCCGAGCGGCGATCATCGGTCTGGTTGAACTGCTGCTGCGCGAACTGCGAGACGAGCAGGCGGAGCCCGTCGAGCTGCTTGGGGTTCAGGATGCCGTCGAAGAGCTCGAAGAAATTCTGCGTCGTGACGAGCTGCCCGCGCGAGACGTCGCCGAGCTCCGGCCGGATCGTGAGGAAGATGGGCGGCGGGAACTCGGGGATGAAATGCTCGGGCAGGTCGAACTCCACGTCGAACCGCTCGAGATCGCGCCCCTCCTGCTTCTTGATCTCCGCGATGTGGGTCTTCGGGAAGACCATCCCGCCCTCGACGTGCTTGGCGTGGGGCAGGGGGAAGAAGCCCGCGGGCCAGAGTTTTTTGTCCTTGATCTCGGCGGGCGTCATCCCGGCGAGGGCGGCCCAGGTGACGCCGGCGGGGAGTTTGACGCGGACGCCGGTCTGGAGCGGCTTTCCGCGCGACATCGAGAGGCCTTTGGTGGTTCGATTGGCGAGGTCGTATCGCTGGGCGAGCAGGTCCATTTGGCGACGCATGACGGCCGGCTTCTCGGCCGCGAGCCGCTTCATGATCTGCGCGAACGGCTCCTCGATGGCGATCGGGACGTAACTCGTCTTTTTATCGCCCGGGGCGAGCAAGCCAATTCGCGGATCGACCTCGAGGGGCGCCTCGGGAGACGCTGCCCGCGCCGCCGTCCCCGGTGCTGGCCCGGCCTGCGGCTCGGCGATGGCTTGCCCTGGCATCCCCGCCGAGCAAGCAGCCCCCGCGGCGACGATGAGCCCCAAGATAAGGGAAGGATGTGAAATCCGCATCGATTCCTCCTGCTGAGTCCGAATGACTGCGTTGCTTTGATGCCGGATGGGCGCGGGGGCGGCATCGGAAAATGCGGAAAAAGGGAGGTAAGGAAAATATGCATGGCGTTCCCGATGAGGAGCGGGGGCGGAAACGGTGTGGGGGCGAAAACGGAAGGGACGTGAAGGGTTCGTCCTGCGCGAGATCCGTGCGGTCGTTTTGGGGATGATGGGGACACGGATCGAATGACCGAACGGATCCAATGCTTTGCAGGTCGTTCGACCCATGTGGACGTGCAGCTCGACGAGATGAGCGCTCGGTTCCTCCACGAGAACCCAGGAGAGCAGGCGCTCCCCGAAGTGCGTCGGCGGGGAGGCAGGTTCGTCGCGCCACGCTGGTTTCACCGGACGGGATGAGCGTCAACCATGGATCGAGGCCGCGCCCCTGTGGCATAAACGGATCGCTCGCGCCCGCGCCTGGCAGTCGAGCGGGGGTTTCCATGATGGTCGATACAGGCTACGCACTCGCCGAGAAGACCGAGGAGACCGACTACTTCACCCTCTATCGCGCGCGGCGCGAGGGCGACACGGCCGTCCTGCTCAAGGTCCTGCGCCCCGAGGGCGCGCGCGCTGTCGAAATCGCCCGTTTCAAGCAGCAGTACGAGCGCCTCGCGCGCATCACCTCGCCGCGCCTCGTCGCGGTCCGAGGCGTCGAGGAGCGCGCCGGCGCGCTGATCGTCGCGCTCGAAGACTTCCCGGGCCGCGACCTCGCCCAGACCCTCGCCGCGCGCCCCTCGCGAAAAATGCCCGTGAGCGAGGCGCTCGATCTCGCGATCGCGCTCGCCGAAGGCCTCGCCGCGATGCACGCCGCGGGGCTCGTCCACCGCGATCTCCGCCCACGGAACGTGCTCCTCGGCGAGGGCGCTGCGGTCAAGCTCGCAGGCTTCGGCGCCGACGCCGAAATCACCCGCGCGCACGAGCTCCTCTACGCACCCGCGGTGCTCGTCGAGGTGCTGCCCTACGTCTCCCCCGAGCAGACGGGTCGGATGAACCGCGGCGTCGATTACCGGACCGACCTCTATGCGCTCGGGACCATTCTCTATCAGGCGCTCACCGGCCGACCGCCCTTCGAGGGCGTCGATCCGATGGAGATCATCCACGCCCACCTCGCCGTCGCACCCGCGCCGCCCTCGAGCCTCGATCCGGCCATCCCCGAGGCGGTCTCCGGTGTCGTGCTCGAGCTGCTCGAGAAAAACGCCGAGGACCGCTACCAGAGCGCCGAAGGCTTGCTCTTCGACCTCCATCACTGCCGCGAGGCTCTGCAGAGCGGCGGAAAGCTCGCGCCTTTCCTGCGAAGGCAACACGATCGCGCCGACCTCTTGCGGATCCACCAGAAGCTCTACGGCCGCGAACACGACATCGAGGCGCTCACCTCCGCATTCGAAGGCGCTCTCGCGGGGAACCGGGAAATCGTGCTCGTGTCCGGCTACTCCGGTATCGGCAAGTCCTCGCTCGTGCAGGAGATCCTGAAACCGCTCGCGCGGCAGAAGGGCTACTTCACGAGCGGCAAACACGAGCCGTACCACCGCGCGGCGCCTTATAGCGCGTTCATCCAGGCATTCGACGCCCTCGTACGGCAAATCCTCGTCGAGAGCGAGGCGCGCATCCGGACCTGGCGGACCGCGCTCCTCGATGCGCTCGGGCAAAACGGGCAGGTCATCTGCGACGTCATCCCGTCCTTGTCCCATGTGATCGGCCCGCAGCCGCCGGTCCCTGCGCTCGGCCCCCTCGAAGCGCAAAACCGCCTGAACCGGTGCTTCTCGCTGTTCGTCTCGGTGTTCGCGCGGCACGAACACCCGCTCGTTCTTTTCCTCGACGACCTGCAGTGGATCGATGGCGCGAGCCTCGGCCTGCTCCGCACGCTCCTCGCCGACGACTCGCTCGAGGCGCTCTTCTTCTGCGGCGCCTACCGCGACAACGAGATATCACCCGCGCACCCGTTCATGATGGCGCTCGGGGAGCTCGAGCGTGGAGGGCTCGCGGTGCGGAGCATCGTCCTCGCCCCGCTCGGACGGCGCCACCTGCTCGCCATGCTGGGCGATTGTCTCGGGCGCGAGGACACCGGCCCGCTCGCCGATGTGGTGCTCAAAAAGACTGGAGGCAACCCGTTTTTCGTCAAACGTTTGGTTCAATCCCTCCACGACCACGGCGTGCTCACGTACACGTTCGACGCGGGGTGGCGATGGGATCTCGCGAAGATCGAAGCGCTCGCGTACTCGGAGAACGTCGTCGATCTCATGGTGCGCACCATCGAGCGGCTGCCGGCGCGGACCCAGGAAGCGCTGCGGATCGCCGCGGCGATCGGCAGTCGCTTCGACCTCGACGTGCTCGCCTCCTTGCTCGCTTGCTCGACGGAGGAGGCGTATGGCCGCGTGGAGTCCGCGGTCGAGGAAGGGTTGCTCCTCGCCGACCGGAGCGGCTACCGCTTCGCCCACGACAAGATCCAGGAGGGCGCGTACGCGATGATCCCCGAGGAGGCTCGGGCGGCCTATCGCCTCCGCATCGGCCGGCACCTCGCGGGGCACATCGATCTCTCGGACAGCCAGAACCTCTTCGACGTCGTCGGCCACTTGAACGCCGCGGGCGACCTCCTCGTGGACGGCGCCGAACGCCTGCGCCTCGCGCGCATGAACCTCGACGCCGCGATCCGCGCCGAGGAGTCGGCCGCGTTCTGCTCGGCCCTGCATTACCTCGAGCAGGGCCTCCCGCGCCTGCCGCCCGACGCTTGGACGTCAAACCATTCTCTGCGCCTCGCGTACGGTAAGAAGAGGGGCCTCATGCTCGCGCTTTGCAGCCGGCACGACGAGGGCCTCGCCGAGCTGGAGCGTTGCGTCGAGCACACCGAGGGGAGGCACGATCGCACCGAGGTGCTCAGGCTCAAGATGAACGTGCAGGTGCTGAAAAACGACCTGCCGGCCGTGCTCGCGGAGGGGCTCGCGGCGCTCCGCGGGTTCGGGATCGACCTGCCCCCGTTCCCCGACGACGCGACGCTCGACGCGCAGCTCCGCACGACCATGGCCCTCGTCCGGGAGCGCTCGCTCGAAGCGCTGCCCGACCTCCCGCCGCTCGTGGATCCCGAGATCCGCGCGCTGCAGGACGTGCTCCAGGAGCTCTTCGCGCCCTGCTGGTTCTTGAGCCTCAACCAGCTCGGCATCACCGTCGCCAAGAGCCTCGAGACCACCTTCCGCCACGGCCTGTCATCGCATGCGATCTACGGCTGCATCAACTTCGGGGCGTTCCTCTGCGGCCGCGGCGACATCGAGCTCGGCTACCGCTTCGGCCGCGTCGCCCGCGACCTCGTCCGGCGCTCCCGCGACAAACAGAGCGAGGCCATGTTCTGCAACATGTGGGGCGCGTGCGTCCAGCACTGGCGCGAGGGCTACGTGGCCTGCCGGGAGACGCTCCTCGCGGGGATCCATGCGGGGCTCGAGACCGGCCATTACATCTGGTCGTTCTACAACACGGTCGACCTTCTCACGAATAGCTTCCTCCGAGGCCTCCCGCTCCCCGATCTCCTCGCCGAGGTGGAGAGCTTCCACCGGGTGCGCAAGC
Source organism: Polyangium sp. 15x6 (assembly GCF_029960785.1). Taxonomy (GTDB): domain Bacteria; phylum Myxococcota_A; class Polyangia; order Polyangiales; family Polyangiaceae; genus Polyangium. The sequence goes on along the minus strand of NZ_JASBQE010000016.1, from coordinate 122,977 downwards.
TCGACCAGTTCAACGCCGTCACGTGGATCGGCGGAGCGGTGGGGCAGCTCGCGCACAACCTCTCGGTCGAGACCGAACGACCCACCACGCTCGTGGGCCCCTTCGTGGACATCGACGAGGTCATCGCGGAGGCGCGCCGCATCGGCAACCAGGCCTCGCTCTACATCGCCCATTTCTACACCGTGGCCCTCTGCGTCTTCCAGGGCGCGTTCGAGGAGGCTGCGCGCGTCGCGCTTCGGACGAACCCCGCGCTCTCGGGCGTCGAGAGCTGGCAAGGCAACCCGGCCTTGCATTTTTATGGTGGCCTCGCGCTCGCGCGGGCATCGGACGTCGTCTCCCCCGACGAGCGCGCGCACTTCCTCGCGACCGCCGAGGCCTACGCGCTCGAGCTCTCCCGCTGGGCCGCCCTCTGCCCCGAGAACCTCGCGCACCGGTGCGCCCTCCTCGTCGCCGAGCTCACGCGCGCCCGCGGCGACATGCGCGGCGCCGGCGATCGGTACGACGAGGCGATCGCCCTCGCGCAGCGCGGCGGTTACCTCCAGGACGAGGCGCTCGCCAACGAACTCGCGGGCCTCTCGTTCCGTGCGCTCGGCAAAACCACCATCGCCCGCGCCTACCTCACCGAGGCGCACAAGGTCTATGGCCAATGGGGCGCGACCGAGGTGCTGCGGCGCCTCGAGCGTTCGTATCCGGACCTCGTCCCAGGCGAGATTCTTCGCGGCGCGAGAGGCCCGGGGGCCGCCGTGCCTGCCGGCGCCGTGCTCGACATCGCCTCGGTGCTCAAGGCTTCCCAGGCCATCTCGGGCGAGATCGTCCTCGACCGCCTGCTCGACGCGCTCATGCGCATCTTGATCGAGAACACCGGCGCGCGGCGCTGCGTCCTTTTGCTCCTGCGCGACGGACGGCTCGTCGTCGAGGCCGAGCACCGCATCGGGGAGGCGCCCGTCCACGCGCTCGGCGCGACGCCCATCGAGGGCCGCGCGGACCTGCCGGCCGGCGTCGTGACGTACGTGGCGCGCACGGGCGAGACCATCGTCCTCGACGACCGCCCGAGCGACGGGCCGTTCGCGCGGGATCCCTGGCTCACGAGCGGACGACCTCGCTCCTTGCTCGCCGCGCCCATCGTCTACAAGGGCCGCCTCGCTGGCGTGCTCTACCTCGAAAACGACCTCACCCGCTCGGCGTTCACCCCCGCGCGCGTCGAGGTGATCCGGCTGCTCTCGGCCCAGGCGGCCATTTCCATCGAGAATGCGCGCCTCTATGCGGATCTGCAGCAGGAGAACGCGGTGCGACGGCGCGCGGAGGAATCCGTTCGAGAGAGCCAGGAGCTCCTCCAGTCCATCGTGGACAATACGAGCGCCCTCATCTTCGCCAAGGACCTGGAGGGCCGCTTCATCTTCGTCAACCGCTGCCTCGAGGAGCTCCTCCAATTGCGCCCCGAGGACATCATCGGCAAGACCAACCACGAGCTCTTCCCGCGCGAGTTCGCCGATCAGTATCGCGCCCATGATCTCCTCGTCGCGCGGGAGAACCGGGCCATCGAGTTCGACGAGTCGTCGCTGTCCCAAGGCGAGATACGCACCTATATGTGCGTCAAGTTCCCGCTCCGCGATCTCGCCGGGAAAACGTACGGCATTTGCGGCATCGCGACCGACGTCACCTCCCGCAAGCGCGCCGAGGAGGGGCTGCGCCATTCCTACTCGCTCCTCGAGGCCACGCTCGAATCGACGGCGGACGGCATCCTCGTCGTCGACTGCGGGCGGCACGTCGTGCGCCACAACCGCAGGTTCGTGGAGATGTGGCGCGTTTCCGACGACGTCCTCGAAAGCGGTTCGGACGACGTGTTCCGTTCGTCCGTCCGCCATGAGCTCCTCGAGCCCGAGTCGTTCGAGCAAAAGGTCCGCACCCTCTATTCCTCGCCCGAGGAGAGCAGCGTCGACATGCTCCCCTTCGCGGACGGTCGGGTCTTCGAGCGTTATTCGCAGCCGCAGCGCCTCGGCGAGCGCGTGGTCGGGCGTGTCTGGAGCTTCCGCGACGTCACCGCGCGCGTGCGCGCCGAAATGCAGCGTGATCGCCTCCTGCTCGACGAGCGGGGCGCGCGCGCCGCGGCGGAGGAGGCGGTCCGCGTGCGGGACGAATTCCTCTCCATCGCCTCCCACGAGCTCCGCACCCCGCTCACCAGCCTCCAGCTCGCCATTCAATCGCTGGAGCAACGGCTCTCGCGGGGCATGGACGTCGAGCGCGTGAGGTCCGCGGTCGCCCTCTCCGGGCGCCAGATCAAGCGCCTCGCCAGCCTCGTCGACACGCTGCTCGACGTCACCCGGATCCAGGCGGGGAAGCTCGAGCTGAACCCGACGCACGTCGAGCTGCGCGCGCTCGTCCAGGAGGTCTCTGCCCACCTCGGCGATCAGATCGCGCAATCCGGCAGCACGCTCACCGTGCGCGCGGATCAGCCTGTCGTCGGCCAATGGGACCCGTACCGGCTCGAGCAGGTCGTGACGAACCTCCTCACGAATGCCATCAAGTTCGGGAAAGAAAAACCCATCGAAATCACGATCGACGTCGATGGGCAGCGCGCGCGCGTCTCGGTGACGGACCACGGGATCGGGATCCCGGCCGAGGTGCAGGCGCACCTCTTCGAGCGATTTCACCGCGGTGTATCTTCGCGCCACTACGGGGGGCTGGGGCTCGGCCTCTACATCACCCGCACCATCGTCGAGGCGCACGGCGGGCGGATTTCCGTGTCGAGCGAGGTCGGCCAGGGCTCGACGTTCCGGATCGAGCTGCCGCTCTTGCCTGCCGCCTGACCTATCGTCTGCTGGACATTCGCCATCGCAGCCCCACGCCCATCTCGGGCACTCACGCGAATGGAGGAATGAATGGAGCGGACGAACCACCCCTACCGCATCGGGATCTCCGGCTCTTACGGAGGCATGAACCTCGGCGACGAAGCCATCCTCGATGGTATCATCACGCAATTACGAGCGTCGGTTCCCGCGGAGATCACCGTATTCTCCCTCAATCCCCAGGACACGGAACGGAGGCACGACGTCGACCGCGCCATACCCGTCCGCAGCCTCACGCGCAAGGAATCCGCCGCCGAGGTCGGGCGGCTCGACGTCTTCATCCTCGGCGGCGGCGGCATCCTCTACGATCGTGACGCCGCGACGTACCTGCGAGAGGTGCTCATCGCGAAGGAGCTCGGCGTCCCCGTCGTCGTCTATGCCGTGAGCGCCGGACCGCTCGAGAATCCGAGCGCGCGACAAACCGTGCGGACGGCCCTGAACGCGGCGACCGTCGTCACCGTCCGTGACAAGCAAGCGCGCCGCCTGCTCGAGGACGTCGGGGTGGATCGCGAGATTCACCTCACCGCCGATCCGGCGCTGCTCCTGCGCGAGGAGCCCTTGCCCATCGAGGCCATCAAGGCGGAGGGCGTCGAGTTCGAACGGCACCTGGTCGGTTTCTCCGTCCGGGAGCCGGGGCCCGCGGCGCCCGACATCGATCCCGACGAATATTATTCGCTGCTCGCGAACGCGGCCGACTTCGTCATCGAGCGGCTCGACGCGGACGTCGTGTTCGTGTCGATGGAAAGGACGGACGTGCAGCACAGCCACGCCGTCGTCGCCCACATGAAAAACGCCGAGCGCGCCGAGGTCCTGCGGCGTCCGTACACGCCGCAGCAGATCCTGAATTTCGTCGGCCACCTCGAGTTCACGGTGGGGATGCGCCTCCACTTCCTGATCTTCTCGGCGCTCCGCGAGATCCCTTTCGTCGCGCTGCCTTATGCCTCCAAGGTGAAGGGGTTCATCGAGGACCTCGAAATGGAGACCCCGCCGCTCGGCACCATCAGCGCCGGCCAGCTCATCGCAAGGCTCGACCGTTCGTGGGACACGCGTAACGAGACGCGCGCCAAGATCCGCCGCTTGCTCCCGGCCCTCAAGGATCGCGCGAGGGAGACGAACCGGATGGTCGTCGACATCCTGAAGGCGCAACGCGAACGCGAGGCCGCGTGACATGGACGTGATCCGGACCGACGTGGCCATCATCGGCGGTGGACTCGGCGCCTGCGCCGCGGCGCTCGCGGCGGCTCGGATGGGCCTCCGTGTCGTGCTGACCGAGGAGACGCGCTGGCTCGGCGGTCAATTGACGAACCAGGCCGTTCCTCCCGACGAACACCCGTGGATCGAGGAATACGGGGCAAACCGGAGCTACCGCGCGCTGCGCGATGGGATCCGGCAGTATTATCGCAGAAACGTGCCACTCTCCGCGTCGGCCAAGGCCCTTCCCACCCTGAACCCGGGGAATGGATGGGTCAGCCGCCTCTGCCACGATCCGCGCATCGCGGTCGCCGTGCTGCACGAGATGATCGCGCCGTACCGCCTCAACGGCAGCCTCTTCGAGCTCCGCCTCCACCGGCCGATCTCGGCGTGGACGCATGGCGACCGGGTGACCGGCGTCGTGGTCCGAGGACGGGAATCGGGGCGCGACGTCCTCATCGAGGCCGATTACTTCATCGACGCCACGCCCCACGGCGAGCTCCTGGCCCTCGCGGGCGTGGAGCACGTCCTCGGGCAAGAGTCCCGCGCGGAGACGGGGGAGCCGCACGCCGCCGAGGCGGCGGACCCGAGGGCCCAGCAAGCAATCACGGTGTGCTTCGCGATGGAGCACCTCCCCGGGGAAGACCATACCATCGACAAACCCCGTCAATACGATTTCTGGCGCGCGTACGAGCCCCAGGGCTGGCCGGGCCGTCTGCTCGATTGGACGACCGTTCGCCCCGAGACCCTCGAGCCGCTGAGGCGGGGCCTGTTCGCCGCGGACGACGGCCACCCGTGGTGGACCTTCCGGCGTATCCTCGACAAGGACGTCTTCGAGCCGGGCTTCGCGCGGAGCGACGTCACCATCGTGAACTGGCCTCAGAACGATTACTGGCTCGGGCCCGTCTGCGGCGTCGACGCGGCGGAAGCCGCGCGGAACGAGGACGCCGCGCGGCAGCTCAGCCTGAGCCTCCTCTACTGGTTACAGACCGAGGCCCCCCGACCCGACGGCGGCGTCGGATACCGCGGATTGCGCCTCCGCGCGGACGTGGTCGGCGGCACTGCGGACGGCCTCGCGCCGGCGCCGTACATTCGCGAATCCCGCCGCATCCGCGCGGAGTTCACGGTGCTCGAGCAGCACATCGCGTATCCGCTTCGCCCCGACGGCCCCGCGATCTTCGACGACAGCGTCGGGATTGGTTGCTACCGCATCGATTTGCACCCGCGCGTCGGAGGCGCGGGTTACCTCGACCTTGGCTGCTGGCCGTTTCAGATTCCGCTGGGCGCGCTCATTCCGGTGCGTATGGAAAACGTCTTGCCGGGAGGCAAGAACCTCGGGACGACCCATATCACCAACGGCGCCTTCCGGGTCCACCCGGTCGAGTGGAGCGTGGGCGAGGCCGCGGGGCTCCTCGCGACGTTTTGCCTCGAGCGCCGCGTGCTCCCGCGAGAGGTGCGCGCCCGGAAATCGCTGCGCGAGGAGCTTCAGGCGTTGCTGCTCCGAAATGGCGTCGAGCTCGCCTGGCCGAAGGTGAGCCCGTTATGAGGGAGCCGCGGCTGGCATCGAGAACCAGAACACCGAGCCGCGCCCTGGCGCCGTCTCCACGCCGACGTGCCCCCCGTGCGACTCGACGAGGCGCTTCACCGTGGCGAGCCCGAGGCCGAGCCCAGGCGTCTTCGCGTCGTGCCCACGCGCGTAGAGCTCGAAAAGCCCATCACGATCGGACGGCGCAATGCCCGGGCCGGTGTCCTGGACCTCGACACGCACCTCGTCGTCACGATCCACGGATCGGATCGTGATGCGCCTCTCCTCGCCATCCCCCATGTATTTGATTGCATTCTGCACGAGGTTCGACAGGACGCTCATGAGCACGCCTGGGCTGCAGGCGACCCTGCGGTCCGTCGTTATCGCTTCGACACGCAGCTCGACGCCCGCATCTTGCGCCACCGGTCCGAACTCTTCCGCGATCTCGGAGACGACGTCATCGATGCGCGCGCGCACGCCGGGGAGGGGCGTCGCTCCCGCTCGCGCGAACTCGAGGAGGTCGGATACGAAGCTGCGAACACGCTGCAGCGTCTGCGAGGCACGCGTGACGGCTTTGCGTGTCGACGCGTCGGCGGGCTCGGTCAGGCGCCGGCTGGCCATGTCCAGCGCCAGGGAGACCGTCGCGAGTGGGCTCAAGAGATCATGCGCGACCCTGCCGGAGAAACTCTCGAGCTCATCCGCGCGGCGTTCGAGCGCGGCGACGCTCTCCGCCGCCACGGCGCGCGCGCGCTGGACCGCGCGATAGGTGAGCGTCAGCGTCAGTACGGCTGCCACGAAGGTGATTCCCTCGATGAAGAATTCGATGGGCAAGAGCCGCGTCGAGGTGCGGGCCACCTCGTCCGCCGCGGCGCTCGCAATCGACGCGCTGAATTCGCTCGCTCGCACGAGATCGCGGCTCAACTGCGTCATGGCCGCGTCGAGCTCACGTCGCAGGCCGGACGCCTCGAACGCCGCTGGTTCGAGCGCGAGCGAACGGCTGACGACTCGGTTCACCTGCTCCAGCGATTCGGTGACCGCTCGCTGGAGCGGCGCCTCGCCGGGGTCGCGGGGCAATGCCTGGTAGTCGTCGATGGCGCGGTCGAGCTCACGCTCGGCCGCCGCGATGGATGCGTCCCGCAGCGCCGTATCACCCGGCGCATCCAGGAGGCGAGAGAGGACGAGCTCGTGGAGCTTTCGGAGCCGCGCCTGCGCAACATCGAGCGCCACGACCGTGGGAGCCGCATTGCCGGCGATGACCTCGTGAGCCTCGGCGAGCGATCTCGACGCTCGCTTGAAGACGGCGAGCGACGCGATGACGCCAAACATCATGATGATGACCGCGGCGAGGAGGAGCCGGAACTCGGTGCGCATTTTCATGATTTCAGAGCCGTGTGCCCGGAGGCCCGGTGGGCATCGGCGCGTGAGCCCACTTGCTCGAAACTTTGGTGTGCGCGGGCGCCGTCGCAAGGCGCGGGCAGCGCGGCAGACGCTGCGGACACGTCATCGGCGGCTTGTCGCCGTACCAGCTCGCGACATTTCGCAGCCCGTTGCAAAACAGGACCTCGACAAGCTCCGATATGCGATGCTACCGGTCCCGAAGACGACGGGAAAGATGGCATGTCGGTTGCTCTCGCGAGATTCATGCGGTGCACCTTCCCCCTCTGGGCCGCGCTCGCGACCGTGGGTTGCCTGGTCGCGCCCGCGTCCGTGAAGCCGGGGCACGCGGAGCAGGCGGACGCTGCCATGGGCGGCGCGCTCCCGCTCCTCGAATCGGATGCGCCCTTCGTGGCCCTGCCGGTCTCCCGCCATCGCCCCGCGGTCGTCTCGGTCCCGCGCGGCGCGACCTCGAAGCGGCCCGTCCTCGTCGTGGCCCACGGCGCGGGCGATCGGCCCGAATGGCAATGCGAGCTCTGGCGCGGCATCGTCGGCGACCGGGCGTTCATCCTCTGCCCCCGCGGTTTTCCGACGAATCCATACGTACCGCCCGAGCAGACGGGATATTTCTTCACCACGCACCACGCCCTCGGGCGGGAGATCACACTCGCGCTCGCGGCGCTCGGGGAGCGTTTTCCCGAGCACGTCGATCTCGAGGCCCCCGCGTATGCCGGATTTTCACAAGGCGCCATCATGGGCGCGTTGCTCCTGCCGAACCACCCGGCCCGCTTCGCGCGGGCGGCGCTGGTCGAGGGCGGTTATGGATTGTTTCGCGAATGGGACATCCCGACCGCGGAGCGATGGCGGGCGCACGGCGGCGTGCGCGCGCTCCTCGCCTGCGGTCGCGACCGCTGCGCCGCGCAGGCGCGCGAATCGGCCGGGCGCATGCGCCGCGGCGGGATCGACGTGCGCGTCATCCACGCCGAGGGCGCCGGACACAGCTATGGCGGCGTCATGGAGCGGGAGGTAAAGGCCGCGTTCGCCTGGGTGATCGAGGGGGACCGTCGCTGGGCGTCGCCCTAGCATTCCCTATACTGCAAGGGATGCCGCCCCGATGGACGCTCGACCCCGACCGCCTCTTTTCCGCGGAACCCTCGCAGCGAGCGGCCGCCCGGGAGCTTTACGCCCTGGTGCGAGATCTGCCCATCGTGAGCCCGCACGGCCACGTGGATCCTGCGCTGCTCGCGGATCCCGCGGCCCGCTTCGGCTCGCCCGCCGACCTGTTCGTCCTTCCCGACCATTACGTCTGCCGCCTGCTCCACAGCCGCGGCGTGCCCATGGAAGACCTCGGCATCCCCACGCGCGACGGGAGCCCTCACGAGCGTGATCACCGCCGCGTCTGGCAACGCTTCGCCGACCATTTTCACATTTTCAGGACCACGCCGAGCGGCCTCTGGCTGTCCGACGTCCTCATTTCCGTATTCGGCGTGACCGAGCGGCTCGACGGGAAAAACGCCCAACGCATGTACGATCACCTCGCCGATCGCCTCGAACGGCCGGAGTTTTCCCCGCGCGCGCTTTACGAGAGGTTCGAGATCCGCATTCTGTGCACCACGGACGGCGCCGCGGATTCGCTCGAACATCACCGCCGCCTCCGCTCCGAGGGCCGGCTCGACGTTCGCCCGACCTTCCGGCCCGACGCGGTCGTGCACCCGGGCACGCCCGGCTTCCGTGGCCACATCGAGCGGCTCGGCGCGGCCGCCGGCCTCGATATCACGACCTACGCCGATTACATCCGAGCCCTCGAAGAACGCCGCGCCACGTTCAAGGCGCTCGGCGCCACGGCCACCGACCACGGCGCCGTCACCCCGCACGCCGAGCGGCTCGGCGCCGCGGAAGCCGAGCGAATCTTTTCGAGCGCGCTCCGCGGCGAGGCGAGCGCGAACGACGCCGCGCGGTTCTCCGCCCACATGCTCATGGAAATGGCGCGCATGAGCGTCGAGGATGGCCTCGTGATGCAGCTCCACGCCGGCAGCCTGCGCAACCACCACGGGGCGCTGCTCGCGCGCTTCGGGCCCGATCGCGGCGCCGACATCCCCGTCGCCACCGAATGGACGAGAAACCTGCGGCCGCTGCTCGAAGCCTACGGCGACGATCCACGCTTCCAGCTCCTGCTCTTCACGCTCGACGAGAGCACCTACGGGCGCGAGCTCGCTCCGCTCGCCGGGTATTATCCGGCCGTCTTGCTGGGGCCGCCCTGGTGGTTCTTCGATAGCCCGAATGGGATGGTCCGATTTCTCGACCAGGTCACGGAGACGGCCGGACTCTACAACACCGCGGGTTTCACCGACGATACACGGGCGTTTTGCTCGATCCCGGCGCGGCACGACGTCTGGCGCCGGGTGAGCTGCAACTGGCTCGCGGGGCTCGTGGTGACGGGCAGGCTCGACGCGGAGGAGGCGGCGGAGCTCGCCTCGGAATGCGCGGTGGGCCTGGCCGAGCGCGCTTATCGGCTCGGCGCGGGGGAGCGGTCCACATGAATCCAGCGACGTTGTTCGACATTCGCGGTGAAGTGGCGGTCGTCACGGGAGGCAGCGGCGTGCTCGGATCCACGTTTTGCCGCACGCTCGCCGCGGCGGGCGCGTTCGTGGCCGTGATGGGGCGGCGGCGCGAGCCGTGCGAGGCCCTGGTGAATTCGATCCGCGCGGAAGGGGGCGAGGCGCTCGCCGCGCCGTGCGACGTGCTCGATCACGAGGCGCTCGAAGCGGCGGCGCGGCACATCGAGGCCACGCTCGGCCCGGTGACCATTCTCGTGAACGGGGCCGGTGGCAATCACCCGAAGGCCACGATCGGGCCGGATCGGAGCCTGTTCGAGCTGGATCCGGCGGGGTTCGGCGCGGTCTTCGATCTGAACGTGCAAGGAACGCTCCGGCCCTGCCAGGTCTTCGGACGCGGCATGGCCGCGCGGGGCCGGGGAAGCATCGTGAACATCACGTCCATGAGCGCCGATCGCCCGCTCACGCGCGTGGCCGCGTATGGCGCGGCGAAGGCCGCCGTCGTCAACCTGACCCGCTGGCTCGCGGTGCACATGGCCCAGACCTACGGCCCCCACATCCGCGTCAACGCGCTCGCGCCAGGGTTTTTCCTCACCGAACAAAATCGATTTTTGCTCACCGATCCCGCGACGAGCACGCTCACCGAGCGGGGCAGGGTGATCGTCTCGCACACGCCCATGGCGCGGATGGGCGCGCCGGAGGATCTCGCCGGCGCGCTGCTTTTCCTGGTGAGCCCGGCGTCGACCTTCGTGACGGGGGTGGTCTTGCCGGTGGACGGCGGGTTCTCCGCCCAGAGTGGGGTATGAAATGCTGATCGGCCAGGGTTCTCCCGGGCAAACCCTCCCGGACGAGGCCGTCCACCGGATCCTCGACGAGGCGCTCGCCACGCTCCCGCTCACGGGCAAACGGCTCCTCGTCATCATCCCCGACGCGACCCGCACGGCGCCGATCCCGCTCGTGTTTCGGCTCCTCCATACGCTCCTCGCCGGACGTGTCTCGCGCCTCGATTATTTGATAGCGCTCGGCACACATCCGCCGATGGATGAATCCGCCATCGAAAAGCTCGTCGGGAAAGACGCGCCGGGGCGCGGCGATGGGCGGACCTCGATCTTCAATCACGCGTGGAGCGATCCGGGAGCGCTGGCGACCATCGGCGTGATCGGCGAGGACGAGATGGCGCGCCTGACCGGCGGGCTGCTCGCCGTCGCGACCGAGGTGAGGATCAATCGCAGGATCTTCGACTACGATCGGATCCTGATCTGCGGCCCGGTGTTCCCGCACGAGGTGGTGGGTTTTTCCGGGGGCGCCAAGTATCTGTTCCCGGGCATCGCGGGGCGCGAGATCATCGACACGACCCACTGGCTCGGGGCGCTCTCGACGAGCATGTCGACGATCGGCGTCAAGGATACGATGGTCCGGCGGGTGATCCACCGCGCGGCCGAATTCGTGCCGGTGCCCGTGCACTGCGCGGCCCTCGTGCTCCGCGGAGCGGATCTCCACGGGCTTTACGTCGGCCCGCACGCGGAGGCGTGGAGCGCGGCGGCCGATCTCTCGAATGCTCTCAACATCGTCCACACGAAGCGGCGCTACGAGCGCGTACTCTCGCTCCCCTCGACGAAATACGAGGACCTCTGGACCGCGGCCAAGGCGATGTACAAGACGGAGCCCGTGATCGAGGACGGCGGCGAGGTGATCATTTACGCGCCGCACCTGGCCGAGGTCTCGTTCACCCACGGCGCGCTCATCGATCGGGTGGGCTACCACGTGCGGGATTATTTCCTCGCGCAATGGGACCATTTCCGCACGGTCCCCCTCTCCATCCTCGCGCACAGCACCCACGTGAAAGGCGCGGGCAGCTACGACGCAGAGCAGGGAGAACGGCCGCGCATCCAGGTGACGCTCGCAACGGGCATCCCGGAAGAGCGCTGCCGTCGGATCAACCTGGGCTTCGCCGATCCCCGAGGGATCGAGCCGGCGGCGTGGGAGGGGCGGGAAGACGAGGGGATCCTGCTCGTGCGGAACGCGGGCGAGGTGCTTTATCGGTCATGAGGCGCGGAGCTCGTGCTGGAGCTGCTCGAGCTCTTCGCCGCCCGCCATGCGCCGCACCAGCTCGTCCCGCGAGATCTCCGCCTTGGTGAACGTCCCCTCGCAGCGGCCCCGGCTCAGAATGGTGAATCGATCCCCGACCATGTGCGCGTGGTGCGGGTTGTGCGTGATGAGAATGACGCCGCACCCCCGCGTTCGCGCCTCCATCACGTACCGGAGGACGATGCCCGCCTGCTTCACGCCGAGCGCGGACGTCGGCTCGTCGAGCACGAGCACCCGCGCGCCGAAATGGATCGCCCGCGCAATCGCGAGCGCCTGGCGTTGTCCGCCCGAGAGCGCCGAGACGGGCACCGACATGTCGCGCAGCTCGACCCCCATTCGTTTCAGCTCGGCGCGCACCACCTCCTCGCCCTCGCGCAAATCGAGCCGCCTGAGCGGCCCCACGCCCCGCGTGGGCTCGGCGCCGAGGAAGAAATTGCGCACGACCGAGAGCATCGGGACCATCGCGAGGTCCTGGTAGACGGTGGCAATGCCGCGGGCGAGGGCGTCCCGCGGCGAGGAGAATCGCACGGGCTCGCCGTCCACGAGCAGGCGCCCCTCGTCCGGCGGATGGACGCCCGAAAGCGTCTTGATGAGCGTCGATTTGCCGGCGCCATTGTCCCCGAGGACGCACAGGATCTCGCTCGCATACACGCGCATCGAGACATCCTCGAGCGCGGTGATGCGGCCGAACCGCTTGGTGATGTGATCCGCTTCGAGGATCGGTGCCTTGCCATTCGTCTCGTGGCTCATCGCCGCGCCTCCGCCGCGCGCATCTGGACGGAGCTGTTCAGGAGCACCGCCAGGATCAGGACCGCGCCGAGAAAGACCTTGTACCAGTCCGAGTCCACGCCCGAAAACACGATGCCCTGCTGCACCATGCCGAAGAGCAATGCGCCGCAGGCCGCGCCCACGACGGAGCCGCGGCCGCCCGTGAGCAGCGTGCCGCCGAGGACCGCGGCGAGAATGGCTTCGAGCTCCTTGCCCGTGCCACGCAAAACGTCGGTGCCGCGGAATTGCACGGTCTGAAACGTGGCGACCAGGCACGCGGCGAGCGCGGTGGTCATGAAAAGAAGGATCTTGACGCGGTCGACCGGAATCCCCAGCCGGCGCGCGGCGTCCGGGGCTCCGCCAACCGCAAAGATCCAGTTTCCCGGGCGCGTGCGCACGAGGACCCACGTGGCGAGCGCGGTGAGGCCCAACCACCAGAGCAGGGTGATCGAAAAAGGCCCGATCTGCCCGGCGAAGAGCTTCTGCGCCGTGCCGAATCCGCCCGCGTCCTCGAGTCCGCCCACCTGGGTTCGTCCGGTGATGAGGCGGGTCGTGCCAATCGTGCCGCCGGCCAGGATGAAGAGCGTGCCGAGGGTGACGATGAACGAAGGCAGGCGCGTGCGAGTCACGATGAGGCCATTGACGAGGCCCACGCAGACCGCGAGCGCAGCGGCCGCCGCGATCCCGGCCCATAACGGCCAGCCGAGCTCGGTCGTGCAAAGCGCGATGGTCATTCCGCTCGCGGCCATGGTCGAGCCAATGGAGAGATCGAACTCGCCCGCGATCATGAGCAGCGCGACGGGCGCGGCCAGGATGCCGAGCTCGGCGGCGATCGCGAGGTAACTCGCCGTGCCGGAGAGGGTCAAAAACCCGGAGTCACCCGCGGTGACGGCAAAAAAGAGCCATGCGGCCACCACCGCGGCAACGACGCCGAGCTCGGGGCGGACGAGCCAATTGCGCGCGGACACGACTAACGAATGCCTTTCTTGCTCGCGTCGATCACGGACGCCGCGTTCTCCTTCGTGACGAACGAGGGCCCCGTGGGGATGGCCTCCGCCGCGGGGAGCAGGCCGTGCCGCGTGTATTGCGCGAGCAGGACGACGGAGAGATAGCCTTGCAAATATTGCTGCTGATCGATGGCGAACGAGATCTGCCCGTCGCGGACCGCCGCGAGGACATCGGGCGAAAGATCGAAGGTCGCGACCTTGACCGCGCCGAGCCGGTTCGCTTGCCGGAGGCCGGCGAGGGCCGGGTGCACGCCCGGCGGGCCCAGCGTGAAAATGCCATCCACGTCGGGCGTCAACGCGGCCATGATTTTTTGCTGCGTGTCGGTGGGGCTCGTGGCGTTCACCGCGAGCACGCGGCCCTTGCCCCCCGCCTTTTCGAGCGCGTCGAGGAAGCCGCGGCAACGCTCGTCCTGGGAGATGTTGCCGACCTCGTGATTCACGCAGATCGCGTGGCGTACGCCCTCCTTCGCCATGCGCTCGCCGCCTGCTTTCCCGGCGTCGTATTCGCTCTGGCCGATATGCAAGAGCGCGCCCATCTTGCGCGCCTCTGCGCCGCCGGCGTTGATGCTGATGACGGGGATTCCGGCGTCTCGGGCGGCCAGGAGTGAACGCGCGAGGGCGCTGGGATCCGGCACGGAGACGATGAGGCCGCTCGGCTTGCGGGCGACCTCGGCGTCGATGAGGCGGCTCATCGCGACCATGTCGAAGGTCTGGGGCGCCTGGTACGTGACCTTGACGCCCATGTCCTTCGCCGCCTGGTCGATTCCGTTCTTCACCACGGACCAGAATGGATCGGAGGCCTGGCCGTGGGTGACGACCGCGACACGCGCCTCGACGCTCGAATCGCGCGTGGTCGCGCTCGCGTGCTCGCCCCTGCCGCACGCGACGGCGACGAGGGCGACGAGGCAGCCGAGGAGCATCCACAACGCAGGGCGGCGGGCGGAGAGCTCTCTTTTCATGTTCCCCATTTCCTCGCGGAGCCCCCTGCGCCGCGACCTTTCGAGAATCCTAGCGCCGCCCGGACCGCCGCGCTATTGCCCTGGACAATGAGCGTGACCGAGCACCTTGGGCAGATCCATGACGGGAAACGAGCAGCCGCCACGACAGGGAAGAAGGAAACCTCGGAGTTTCGCGATTACCGCGCCGAGGCGAGGCCCAGCGTCAAGGAGCTTTACCGGCTGAACCACGAGAACCAGACGCTCTCGTTCGTCGAGGACAAGAAGCGGCAATACCTGAGCCTGGATCGGCGCCGGGCAGACATGTGGGAGGTGCTCGAGCTGCTCGATCGGCTGGTCGACGACAGCGATCCGGACACGGAGCAGTCGCAGATCGCGCACGCGCTCCAGTCCGCGGAGGCGGCGCGGCGCGACGATCAGCCTCCGTGGTTCATCCTGACGGCGCTCATTCACGACGCCGGCAAGGCGCTTTGCCTTTGGGGCGAGCCGCAATGGGCCGTCGTGGGCGACACGTTCCCCGTGGGCTGCGCGTTCTCGGACCGGATCGTCTTCCCCGAGCTCTTCGCGAAGAACCCGGATCGGCAAGACCCGCTCTACCAGACGCCGTGCGGGGTTTACGAGGAGGGCGCGGGGCTCTCGAAGGTCCACATGTCGTGGGGGCACGACGAATACCTTTACCACGTGGTGAAGGATTACCTGCCGATCGAGGCCCAGTACATGATCCGGTATCACTCGTTTTACGCGGCCCACCGCGAGGGCGCCTATGGGCACCTGATGAACGAGCAGGATCGGCAGATGATGGAGTGGGTGCGGCGGTTCAACCCGTACGATCTCTACTCGAAGGCCGACGCGCCGCCGGACGTGGCGAAGCTCAGGCCCTATTACCAGGACCTCATCGCGAAGTATCTCCCCGCCGAGCTCCGCTGGTGATTCGCTGAAAGAGGGCAGGGGGCTGCCCCGAAGCGGTGGCCCCGTGCGCCCGGCTCACGAATAAAGCCTTCGATAAAGCTCGATCTGCCGCTCCTTCGCGGCCCGATAGATCTCGGCGACCTCCCGCCGCGGCTCGAAGATCCGGGACGCGGATGGGGCGAGTGATGCGAGGGATCCCAGGCCCCGCGCTTCCAGCGCCAGCATGGCCGCGCCGCGCATCGTGGCCTCGTCGCCCATGAAATGCACGGGCGTCTGCATCGCGTCCGCGAACATCTGGGCCCAGGCGGGGGAGGCGGAGAGCGCGCCGCCTCCAGCGTACAGTGCGTCGCTGCCGCCAAGCGCGTCGTGGATCTGCGCGAGCCGCAAAGCGATCGATTCGTACAAGGCCTGCACGATGTCACGTGGGGTCGTGGAGAGCCGCAAGCCATGCAAGGTGGCCGTGGCATCCGGCCGATAGCCGGGGCTGCGTTCTCCCGCGAACATGGGCAAAACGGTGAGCCCGTGCGCGAAGGGCGCGCCGAACACGAGCGGCTCGTCGTCGAGCTTCAGATGCGCGCGCGCCCAGGCGTGGGCATTGCCCCCTTCGCTCGTGGCGCCTCCGATGAGCTCGCGTGTCTCGTCGATGCGATAGGCCCAGAGCCCCTTCGGCACGGGGCACGGCGGCCTCTCCGCGACGCGCATCTGCCGCAAGGCCGCCGTCGTCCCGACGGTCAGCGACGTGCTTCGAGGCGAAATCGCGCCGCTGCCGACGTGCGCCGCCGCGCCGTCCCCGATGGCCGGGAGAAACGGCGCGTCGCGGAGCGCGGGCCAGCGCTGCGCATGAGCGGGCGCGAGGCCCATCTCGACATGCCGAGAGCCGGCCACGGGTGGGAGCTTTTCCGGCGCGAGCCCGAGAATGCGCAGCCATTCGGTCGAAAAGCTCCCGGATGTGCGGTCGAGCAGGCCACTCCACGAGGCGACCGAAGAGCTGCACGGGACCTCCCGGCCGAACCAGGCGCGATGGAGATACGTGCCGAAATCGAGCCACGTCGCAGGCATGATCCGCCCGCTCCGAGCATACCAGCGCAGGCGCGCGGGGTGATATGCCGTATGCAGCGGGCAGCCCGTCGCCTGAACCAGATGTGCCGCGTCGACCTCGGTCCGCAATGCCTCGACATCCGCGGCCGGGCGGGTGTCGGCATACGTGAACACGGGCGTCACGGGCTGGTTTTGGGCATCCACGCCGAGCAAATTCCCCACGAACGTCGCCATCGCGACCGCCTCGATCGGCGGCGCGTCCGTCACGATCCGGTCGACGCACCCTTCGACGGACGCGCGCAGCTTCCGCGCATCCACCTCCGCGGTGCCGTCCGCGGCTACCGTGAAGGCATATGGCTCGGCCGTTTCGCGGTGGATACGCGCGCTCCCGTCACAAATGGCGGCGCGCACCGACGAGCTGCCGACATCGATCACGAGGACGTGCGCCATGCGGATTTCCTAGCCCGGATCGCGCCCCTCGGCATCCCGGGCGCTTGCCACCGGGGCGACAGGCCTGGCAAGCTGAGGCATGGCGTTCCTGGACCTCGCGCCCTCGCCTCGGCGCATGCTCGTCGCGGCGAGCGGGCTCCTCTTGCTGCTCGGGTGCAAGGACCTGGGGCCGGAGGAGCCGAAACGCGCTTCCGCGGGCATCGGGGCGGCCGCGGCGCCCCTTCGTTCACCGCCTCCGTGGCTCCCGCCCAATTACACCGAGATTCCCTGGTCCGAGGTGGTCACGCTCATCCAGAGTCAGGCGGTCGACCGCGTGCTCGGGACCCGGACCCGCCGCGTGTACGTGGTCAAGAGGGAGGGCCAGAAACACTACACCACCGCGCCCAGGCTCGGCGACCTGGCCAAGCTCATGGCGCAGTTCCCCCGCGAGGAGCTCAGGTTCCTCTACCGGGACGACATCGAAGAGATCTCCTGGGCGGAGGCCGAGTCCCGCATTCGAAACAAGCAGGTCGTCTCGGTCTCGACCTCCCATTTCAACATGGTGTCCCTGAGCATGCCTGGGGGAGGGTATCCCCTCGCCATCGCGCCCTCGGAGCGCGACGTGCGAAAGCTCATCGAGGAGGTCGACCCTTCGGGCAACCTCCTCGGCGCCGTCGAGTAACGCGCCTACGCGAAGAGCCCCCGCACGATCGGCACCTCGCGGATGCGTTTGCCCGTCAAGGCGAACACCGCATTCGCCAGCGCCGGGCCCACCGGCGGCACGCCCGGCTCGCCCACGCCGCACGGAGGCCCGTCGCTCGGCACGAGGTCCACGTGGATCTTTCGCGGGACCTCACCGATCCGCGCGATCCGCGCGTCCCGGAAGTTCGATTGCTCCGCCCTGCCGCCCTTCATGGTGATCCCGCCGAAGAACGCATTGCTGATCCCCATGACCACCGAGCCCTCCATCTGCGCGCGGGCGCGGTCCTGGTTGACCACCGAGCCGGCATCCATGCAGATCCAGGCCTCGTCGACGCGGACCTTGTTCCGCTCGTCGGGCACGACGGCCAGCACGACGGCCGTGTACGTGACGAAGCTCCGATGCGCGGCGAGCCCGTAGCCGCGGCCGTCTTTCTTTCGCCCGCTCCAGTTCGAGGACGCCGTGACCCGCTCGATCACGCGCCGCAGCCGGCCCGCGTCGACCGGGTGTTTTTCGAGTTTTTCCCCGTAATTCACGAGCTTCTCGACGCCGAGGTCCTGAAGGCTCATGGTCCGCGGCGGGCCGATGATCTCGAGCCACACGTCCCGCGGATCGGCCCCGCGCGCGTGCGCGATTTCGTCGATCATCGAGCCGATCCCGAACGCGTGGAAGATGTTGTACACGGACCGATACCAGCCGATCCGCACGTGCGCCTGCGCCTTGCAGCCCTCGGCGCGGACGTTCGGCACGTCGAGCGCGACATCGAGCACGCCTTGCTGGAGATCCGTGATGGCCGGTTTGTCGACGTCGCCGAACGTGGAGGCGATCGGCGGGAACGCGGTCCGATGGTGCCAGGCGATCACCTTGCCGTTCGCATCGAGGCCCGCGCGGAGCCGCTGCGCGTTCACCGCGTTGTAATAGTCGTGGTGGATGTCGTCCTCGCGTGTCCATTGCACGCGCACCGGCACGCCCGCCTCGCGCGCGAGGAACGCCGCTTCCGCGGCGAAATCCGCCTTCGATTTTCGCCCGAACCCGCCGCCGAGCAGCGTCACGTGCACCGCGACCGCGTCCTCGCCGAGGCCGAGTATCTTCGCCACCTGCGTCCGCGCCGCTTGCGGGTGCTGCGTCGGCGCCCAGACCTCGCAGCGCCCGCCCGCGACCCGCGCGAGGGCCACCGGCGGCTCCATCGGCATGTGCGCGAGGTGCGGGACCACGTACTCCGCCTCGACGACCCGCGCCGCCTTGGCGAGCGCGGCATCGACGTCCCCGACGTTGCGGTACGGCGTCCCCGCCTCGCGCACCGAAGCGAGGAGTTTTTCCCGGTACGTCGCGGAATCGTACACCGCGTTTTCACCGGGATCCCACGTAATGTCGAGCGCCGCGCGCCCGCGCATCGCGGCCCAGGAGTTCTCCGCGAGCACGGCGATGCCGCCCCACGGCTGGAATCCATAAGGCCGCGTCGCCGCGGGCATCTCGACCACCCGCTTGACGCCCGGGATCTTCATGGCGCGCGACGCGTCGTACCGGGCGACCTTCCCGCCGACCACCGGGGGCCGCGCGATCACCGCGATCAGCATGTCCGGCAGCTTCAGATCGGCCCCGAACACCGCCTGACCCGTCACGACGGCCGGCCCGTCGAGGAGCGGCAAGACCGGGCTGTTCACCCGCGTGAGCTCACTCTTCGGCCGGAGTTTTACGTCCTCGCGCTTGGGCACGGGCAATTTGCCCGCCGCTTCCGCGAGCTCGCCGAAGCCGAGCGAGCGTTTCGTCGGCGCGTGGTGGACCATGTTCCCCCGCGCCTCGCACGTCTCGGGCTTCACCTTCCATTTCGCCGCCGCGGCCGCGACGAGCATCGTGCGCGCGGTGGCGCCGACGTACCGGAGGTCATCGTAAAACTTCCGGATGCTGCTCGATCCGTCGGTGTTCTGATCCCCGTACTTCTTGTCGCCGTCGGCCTGGCGAATCACGACGCGCGCCATGTCCGCGCCGAGCTCGTCGGCGATGAGCACCGGAATCGAGCTGCGCACGCCCTGGCCCATTTCGGAGCGGTGACAGACGATCGTCACCGTCCCGTCCGGCGCGACGTGGACGAACGGGTTCGGATGCAGCCCCGGGCCGTCCTCGGGCGCCGCCGCCCTGGGGCTCGGCCCGGCGCGGCCGCTCGGCTCGTCGGCGAGGGCAGGGAGGCCAATCGCGAGCCCCGCCAGGGAGAGGTTCAATCCGACGAGGAACGATCGCCGGGTCACGCGCACGACGCCCTGGCTCATCGTTCGCCCTCCGGCATCCCGGCGGCCTTGCGGATCGCCGCGCGGATCCGCGGATAGGCGCCGCATCGGCACAGGTTCCCGGCCATCGACTGATCGATCTCGTCGTCCGAGGGTTTTGGCTTGGCCTTGAGCAACGCGGCCGCCGTCATGATCTGCCCGGCCTGGCAAAACCCACATTGCGGGACGCCGAGCTCGACCCACGCGCGCTGGAGCGGATGACTTCCCTCCGGCGCGAGGCCTTCGATCGTCGTCACGGCGTGGCCGTCGGCGCGGCGCACCGGGGTCACGCACGCGCGCACGACCTGCCCGTCGAGGTGCACGGTGCACGCGCCGCAGAGCGCCTGACCGCAGCCGTACTTCGTGCCGGTCAAACCGAGCACGTCGCGGAGCGCCCAGAGCAGGGGCATTTCGGGGTCGACATCGAGCGTCTTTTCAACGCCGTTCACGCGGATACGCACGCTCATGGTCTCGCCCCCTCCGCGGGGCACTCGGCCCCGGACTCCGCCCAGGCCGCGACGATCGCGCCAAACTGCTCCTGCGTCCCCGGGACCGGCTCGCGATCGGCCCCCGGATGCCATCCCCAGCCGACGAGCGCGTCGTGGGCATTGTGCTCGACGATCGCGGCGAGGGCCTTGCCGCCGTTCCGCTTGGGATCCTTGATCTGCTCGCAGATCTGGCGCGGCGACTTGCCGACCCACGCCATCTCGATCGGCGCGAGCGCCCAGTGGGGCGCGCCGGGGACGCGGCTGAGCTCCTGGTTTTTGTCCTGGTGGCAGCTCGTGCATTCCATCCCGACGACGCCGTGGTTGTCGGGCCCACGGACGGACGGCGGGTCATGGAGCTGCATGTTCATCCCCTGGTGGGGGATGTCGCCGTTCGGATGGCAGTTCACGCAGCGGGGGTGCGTGAACACGCGGCTCGCTTCGAGAAAGAGGGCGCGGGATCGCTCGCGGGTGTCCTCGATGCTCGCGAAGTCGGAAGGCGCGCGGAGCTCGTTCGGCGCGACCTTGCGAAGGGCCGTGGGGCCTTTCGGCCCGTCCGCCGTCGGATTTCCGCAGCCGGCGAGCACGAAGGCCACCGCAAAAGGCAGGAGCCGCTGGTGCATGTGCGTGAGTAAGCACGGATGGCACGAGCAGGCAACCGGACGCGTGTCGTGAAAAACCTCAGGGTCTGTCGAGGGCAGACCGAGGGTGACGGCGACGGCACGATGCGAGGAGAGAGCCGAGGACGAGCAGGACGAGGGCTTCGGGGGACGAGGACGAGGCGGCGAGGTGGCAGGCGCATCCGCTTTCACTGCCGCTGTCGCCGCCGCTTCCGCCTGCGCTTCCGCCCGCGCCTGCGCCTCCGCCTCCGCCCGCGCCCGCGCCTGCGCTTCCGCCCGCGCCTGCGCCTCCGCCTCCGCCTCCGCCGTCCATCTCCACGAATCGCCCGAACACGCGCTGCGCGCCGAACGGCTCTCCCGGGACGAACCGCGCATACGCCACGAGGGCCTTGTCCGCGTTTTCCGCCGCCATCACGGGCGCCCCCTCGACCCAGGTGGGCTCGGCCGAGAGCGGGACGATCGGCGTCACCGTCCCGTCGGCCTCGATCGTCCTCGCCACGAGGTCGACCGCGGCCGGGTCCGTGGGCGCCGTCAGGACGCGGAACGCGACGAGCGCGCGCGGACCCACCGCGACGAGGGCGGGGCACGTGCCCTGAACGTAGCCGTGGTACAGCACGGCGTCGTCGCAACTGCCGCGCGGGAGATCCTCGCCGATCGAGAGCCCCTCGGGGTCGAGGACCATTCCGTCGGAGGTCACGCGCGCGGCGCGCAGATTCACCCGCCGCTCTGCAACCAGCTCCTGCCAAACGACGACGTGGTGCGTTCCCGTGAACACCACGTCGGGCCCAATCGTCGGCAGGGCGGGGTCGGTGGGCGCCACCGGAAAACCGCCCGGATCGAGCGGCTCTCCCGCGGGGGTCAGGCGGCCGGCGCGAATGCCCGTGCTGGAGGACCAGGTCACGAGGAAGTTCGTCCCATCGAACGAGAGGGCAGGGGTGCCGCCGGCCCATTCGGCCGGGGCCGCGGACAGGTCGATCATCGGGGAGACGACGCCGTCCTGGCCCACGCGGAACGCGTGGAGATTGCCCGCGCTCGCGCCCACGAACATCAGGCCCGCGCCGTCCGAGGCCGCGTCGTTGTATTCCGGGAGCTCGATCGGCGTGGAATCGAGCACCACGCCTGCCGCGCTCAAGCGCGCCGCGCGCGCCGCGAGCGGATAGCCGTACGGAGGATACGCCAAGTCGGAGCCCCACACGACGAGGGTGTTCTTCCCGTCGAAGAACGCGCGGGGCTGCATCTGGACGTTGTCGCCGGCGAACACGGGGATGCTCTGCGGATCGAGCAGGGTCCCGTCCGGAGACAATCGCGCGGCGTGGATGTCGTACCACTTCATGCCCTGCTCGAAGGAGCGATCGTCGGTCCACACGACCACGTGGTTCGTGCCATCGAACGCCACCGAGGGCTGAAATTGCTGATTGGCGCTCTGCGAGACCACGATGCGCGGCTCGTCGAGCGCGGCGCCCGAGGGGTCGAGGCGCGTACCGATGATGTCGCCGCTGTTGACGTCGTTGATGCTGTGGCTCTGCTGCGTCCAGAGGACGAGGGATCCCACGCCCGTGCTGGCCACGGCGAACCCCTCGACGTCCGGGGCGAGCGACGCGCCCGGCGGAGAAGCAAGCGGGATCCCGGCCGGGGAGAGGCGCACAGCGTGCAGCGTGGTGGAGTCGCCCGGGCTGTAATCGGCCCACGCGAAGATCGTATTCACGCCGTCGTGGGCGCCGACGAGGCCCGAGGGATACGTCTCGAAGCTCGATACCTGGATCGGGCTCGGATCGAGCATCACGCCCGAGGACGAGATCCGCGCGGCGTACACGCCGCTGGAATGGGCCCAGCCGAGCACGTACGCGGCGCCGTCGTGGACGAGCACGGCATTGCTGGCCTGCGGGTCGGCGACGAGGACGAGGTGCGAGGGATCGAGCGGGGCGCCGGACGCGGAATAACGGCGCCCGCGAATCTCGCCGTCCTTCCAGACCACGAGCCAATCCGTGCCGTCCGTGGCCACGGCGGGTCGCGCATAGTCGGGTGCGTCCTCGGCGGGCGCCACGAGAAAACCGCCGGGATCGAGCACGGTGCCATCGGCGGCGACACGCGCGGCGCGGACCTCGCAGTTCGAGAACGGGCAGGTCTTGTCCCAGACGACGAGGGAGCCATTGCCATTGGAGGCGATCTTCGCCCGGACATGTTCATCCTCCGCCACGAGGATCCCGCCGGGATCGAGGGCCGTGCCGGCCGCGTCGACGCGCATCAGGCGCACGCTCGAAGGGGAGGTGCCGTCAATCTCCACGGTGCTGCCCTCGTAGGCGAGGAGGAAGTTCGTTCCGTCATGGGCGAGCGAGGGTGAGCGGCCGTCGGCGAGGTGGAGGCCGTAGGGATCGACGAGGGTGCCGTCGGGCATCACGCGCGAGCCGAAGATGCGCTCGCGGCCATTGCGGTGGTCCTGCCAGACCGCGAAGTACACGCCGTCGCCGAAGGCCACCGCGGGGCGCACTTGCACTTCGGCCGCGAAGCCGGGGAGGGGCTCACCGAGGCCCATCTCGGGGCCGATGACGGTTTCGAGGGCCGCGCGAGCAGATCCGAGCGCGGGGGGCGCGGGCTCGTATTCACCGCAGCCGACGAGGAGCAGGGAGAAGAGGGACGGCGCGAGGAGGCGGGTCAGGTGATGGCGCATGGTGGCACTCTGGACCAGGGTACCCCGGGATTCGTTTCGGGATCCACGGGCTCGCGAGGCGACTTCCTGCCAAACGCGCCATCAGGGCTCTTCGCTCTCGGGCTCGCGGGCGTGGCAATGCCAGCGCAGGCGGGTGAGCGGTGGCCCACATCCTGCACCACCATGGAATCGGACGTCCAGGTTGTGCCAGCGTGGGCTGGTGCAGGGCTGGGGTTCAGAGGGAACTACATGCGACTTGCACTTGTTTCGCTCGTATTCGTTCTTGGCTGCGCCTCCGGGGTCCTCGGGGGAGAGGGTGGCACAGATGGCTCATCCGAAGCCGACGCCCGCCGCGGCATGGGCGGAGCCGGTGGCGTCGGCGGCGCGGGTGGAGCCGGTGTTGGCGGGTGCGGCGTCGGCGGCGTCGGCGGCGGCGGCGGGTGCGGCGTCGGCGGCTTCGGCGGTGCTGGCGGGGGCGGCATCGGCGGCGACGGCGGAGCCGGCGGGGGCACCATCAATTGTTTGGGAAAGACTTACCTCGGCCCTCAACTTGCCCAGGACTCCCTGAAGCCTGGCTCGACCTGGGTGCCAGACGAGGACCCATCCACCGTGGACTGTCCTCCGTTCACCGAGCTCGAGGACTCTTCGGAGCCCAATGTTTGTTGGGAGAGCGGGGGGACCGCCGAAACCTACGAAGGGATGACCGGGTGCCTTTACACGATCAACATTTGCTGCCTGTAGCGGCGGCATTCACATGACCACGATCGTCCGAGGAGCCGCCGCTCTTCCCTGGCCCTAGCTCATTTCGAGCGGCCGCTTCTCGGTCGGCGTCGGCAATGGCGCAGACGCCGTACAGCGTGGAGCCCCCACGCAAGGGCAATCCGGGCTGGCGTCGCGGCCCGTCCTCGGGTATGGCGATCCCCATGCTCAACAAACTGGTAGGCGTCGTGAACCGCGCCGTATACGGCAAGGCCCCCGAAGGCGGGCCGACCTCCCTGCAGGAGCTCTCGCTCCAAAGGCTCGACGGAGCGCCGCTCCCCCTCGAAGAGCTGTCGGGCAAGGTCGTGCTCTTCGTCAACGTCGCCAGCCGCTGCGGCCTCACCCCGCAGTACGAGGGCCTGGTGAAGCTGCAGGAGCGTTACCACGATCGCGGCTTCCTCGTGGTAGGCGCACCTTGCAACCAGTTCCTCGGGCAGGAGCCCGGGTCGGCCACGGAGATCGCTCAGTTCTGCTCCACGACCTACGGCGTCGACTTTCCCCTCCTCGCCAAGCAAGACGTGAACGGCGCAGAGCGCAGCCCACTCTACCAGTGGCTCATCGGCAGCAAAGCGGGCGGAGGCGCAGACATCTCCTGGAACTTCGAGAAGTTCCTCGTCGGTCGCGACGGCGCCGTCCGCGCGCGCTTCTCCCCGCGAGTAACGCCCGAGTCGCCCGAAGTCGTGCAAGCGATCGAAGCCGCGCTCTAACCACGACGCTCCCCCCCTCCCTGGCGTCGCCGCGCTGGGGCGTTGCCCCAGGCCCCACCAGGGGCTATCCGCCCCTGGACCCGGACCAGCGCAAGCGCTGGACCCAGGGTCGATGAACTGCGCGATGCGCAGTTCATCGAACACGTAGACCCTGCCAAGCAAGACCGCCGCGCTGACCTTTCGATCGGCAACGCCGTCCCGCCGTTAGGGAACACCAGCCCGCCCTCGTGGAACGCCACCCCGCCGTTAGGGAACACCAGCCCGCCCTCGTGGAACATCGCCCCGCCGTTAGGGAACACCAGCCCGCCCTTGCGGAACACCAGCCCGCCCTTGCGGAACGCCATCCCGCCCTTGCGGAACGCCATCCCGCCCTCGTGGAACGCCATCCCGCCCTCGTGGAACGCCACCCCGCCCTCGTGGAACATCGCCCCGGCCTTCCCGAAAACGATCCCGCCCTCGCGGGACATCGCCTCACCCGCCGGAAAGGCCCTTCCGCGACCGAGGAGTGAGCCGCTCGAAGCGGCGGATGCATGGGCCGCTCACGAGCGGCTGCCCCAGTACCGGGAGCGGGAGCGGCGGCGCTCAAAGATCCTCGTCGGTGATGACCTCGATCCCCTCACGCAGCAATGCAGCTGCGGTGACCCCGTCCCCTTCGCGAAGGGTACGCGAGAACGTTCCATCGAAGACGGCGCCGCATCCACACGACGGCGATCGAGCCTTCAGAATGGCGAGGCGGCACCCTGCGGCGCGCGCGCGCTCCACCGCAATACGAGCCCCCGCCAGGTACTGAGGGGTGACATCGTCCCCCGCGTCCGTGAGGACGCGGGCTCTCCCGCTCAAGACATCGTTCCCATCGCCTCCCACGGTCTCGGCAGGAGGCCGAGGAATTCCAAGGCCCCCTTCAGCCTCCGGACACACGAGCACGGCCCGCCCCTCGCGAAGCAACTCGAGGACGCGGTCGCGCGCGCGGTGATTGCCGTCATACGCGCACGCGCGGCCCGCAAGACAGGCCGATACGAGGATCTGCGCGCCGGGATCATCGCTCGAGCGGTCCTTCATGCCCGAACCCTACCACGAGCTCACGAGCCCCATGGGTTTCGCCGCCACGCTGGGGCGTTGCCCCCGGGCCCCACCAGGGGCGCGCTCGTCGTCACGTTCCTCCCGTTCTCCTCCCCAGCAGAGGACCCGCCGGCACGTTTCCGACCGTCCACATCTAACGATATTGTATTGATCCTTGCGGAGCCTGCGGGTAACGTCACCTCACGACAACCGAGAGGAAGACGGGGATCCATATCCAAGCTGGACCAGATTCCGCGTGCCGCGAAGCGTGACATCGTGAAGAAGATCACAGTCAACCTCGAGGCCCGCGCCGCCCGGAAACGCGGACGCAGGGGGCGCGGGCTGAAGCGGGAGCGGCTAGGAGCAGTACTTCACGAGCTGGTCGAGCAAAAACGAACTCCAATCTCATCGACAAGCAAGAACGCGAAGGGGGTCTTCGATGAAGGGGAGCATCCACGAGGTGTATCCAATGCGCTTCTCGGCAAAAGCCGTCACGCTTGCTGCCATTTCGACAATCGCCTTCGTGGCGTGTGGTGATTCTGAATCGCGTACGGGCGCGGCGACTACGGTGGCACCTGCGATCAAAGAAATCACGGCCACGACGAAAGAACCTGCTCGACCTCTTGCGCAACCCTCGCCCCCTCCATCGACAGCGGGAAGCGCTCCCGAGACCGAGCATGAACCCGAGCCCTCGGAAGAGCATCCCAACGAGCAGGAACGTGAAGCCTGCAAGAAAAATCCTCTGTGCAGCATCCTCGAGTAACCCACGGTAGTCAGGAAGAAACAAACCATGAGATACCTTGCCACTGTCACTCTCATCAGCATTTTCTTCATGGGATGCCTCGGCTCATCCGAAACCGTATCGAACGAGGATTCCTTCGCCCCGACGGCGACATCTGCAACGAAGGATCTTCTTTGTGGCGACGATCCTCTTTGTAGCGTCCTCGATGTCGCCGCAGAGAATGTCCCGATGAATGAGGCCGCTTCTTCACCCGGGTGCAACGGCAACGCGGCCCATGTTGCATCATCCACCGCGTCTGACCCCGCAACTGCCGCATGCATCGACGGATACACCTACTGCTCTGCCGCGGGATGCATGGGATGCTGTAATGGCACGTATCATTACGCGAACGCATGCCTCTATGGCGTACACTTTTGGTGCAACGGAATCAGGTACGATGCAATCAGCTGCTGGCCCCTCGGCGAAGCAGTGGACGATGTAAACGAGTAGTTCGCTGCTCGAGGTCGAGCGCGCACGAACGAGCGCGCTCATCGGCGCAGGTCGCGACGCGCTGGTGCGGAGCGGGAGTTACGGCAGCCTCTCCGAGAGCCACGTTTCCCCCCGCCCCGTGTCGACGCCGAAGCGCCGCAGCCCCGGGAAAACCACGAGGGACATGGTGTCGCGAAAGATCCGCTTCCGCTCGGCGCGATCCAGCGCGCCGAGGCCGGAGAGCGCCTCCTGTGCCGGGTGCTCGGCCCAGGACGAGAAGAGCTCCTCGGATACCGTGCCGGCGAGCATCGCCGGGAGAGAGGGGCCCACGATATCCACGGCGCCGCGCTCGTGCTCGGCCGCGAGGTGCGCCCACCCGAGCCGCGCGTGGTCGACCTCGTCGCGAAGGATGTGCTGCATGGTATCGCGCACCAGCGGATCGGTCGCGCGCGCGACGAGCTCGCCGAGCAGCGCCGCGCTCAGCGTCTCCGTGACGCACGACATCGCGACGACCTCGTAGCGCAGCCGCTCACGCGGCCCGAGCCCGCCGGGCGTGACCACGCGCGCGGCGGGCACCGGCCCGAGCTCGAAGGGGCCACCCCCGAGCTCGCGCACGAGCCCCGCGCATCGTTCCGCGTGGCGCCGCTCGTCCTCGGCTGCCTCGCGGGCCATCGTGATCACGGGCGCCACGGCGCCGCACGCCGCGAGCTCGCCCGCGAGGCGCGTGAACCGCGCGGACGCTTCGAGCTCGGCGCGCGCGCGGTGCCGCCAGATCTGCGCCGCGGCTTCGCGCGCGGTCGCGGTGCCGACGTCAGCCACCGCAGCAGCCTGCCCCGGCATTGCCCGCCGCGCAGAATCCGGCGCAGCAAGGCTCCGAATTGAGGCAATTGTCGGCCCAGCAGCACGGGCAACCGCAAGGATCGCCGGGGTCGGCGGTGGGCAGCGAGCATTCGAGGCTGCTCGCGCCGCCCGCGCCACCGCTCCCCGACGTCGCGCTCTCGCCCCCTGCGCCGCCTGCGCCGCCCGCGCCGCCGCTCCCCGACGTCGCGCCTTCGCCGCCTGCGCCGCCGCTCCCCGACGTCGCGCCTTCGCCGCCGCTTCCGCCCGCTCCATTCCCGCCGTTCGGGCTGCTCGTGCCCGCCGCGCCACCTTCGTTGCCGCTTCCACCGTCGCTCGCGTGGCTGCACGCAGGGAGACCGAGCGCCGCGCCCCCCAGGACCAGGACATTGAAAAGTTTTTCGATGTTCATTGCATCCCTCACGTCAAGCAGACTGGATTTCCGGGCGGAAGACCGTGCGCCGCACGGATCCCCCGCTGGTTCTTCCTAGGATGCGCCCCCTCGAACGTCCTGTGAATCGGAATGTTCGATACTGTATCGTTCGGGACGACCGAACGATGATCGACACCTCCGGCTCCAACCTCCCCGACCTCGAATCGCTCCGCTGCTTCCTGGCCGCGGCGCGCCACCTGAGCTTCCGCGTGGCGGCGCGCGCGGTCGCGCTATCGCCCGCGGCGTTCAGCGATCGCATCCAGCGCCTCGAGGACACGCTCGGGGCGTCCCTGTTCGACCGCACGACCCGCCGCGTCGCGCTCACCGCAGCGGGCGAACGCCTCGTGCCCGAGGCGCAACGTTGCCTCGATCAGGCGCGGCGGTGCGGCGAGGTCGTGCTCCGCGAAGACGGCGCGCCGATGCCTTACGAGCTCACGATCGGCACGCGCTTCGAGCTCGGCATGAGCTGGCTCGTCCCCGCGCTCGACGCGCTCGACGCGGCGCGCCCCGAGCGCAGGCTCCACCTTTATTTCGGAGACACGCCGGACCTCGTCCGACAGGCGCAGCGCGACGTGATCGACGCCTTCGTCTCGAGCGCGCGGCTCTCGGACGCTGGGTTTTCGTACGCGCGCCTGCACGAGGAGCGATACGTCTT
Source organism: Polyangium sp. 15x6 (assembly GCF_029960785.1). Taxonomy (GTDB): domain Bacteria; phylum Myxococcota_A; class Polyangia; order Polyangiales; family Polyangiaceae; genus Polyangium. The sequence continues at coordinate 93,915 of NZ_JASBQE010000016.1, read as the reverse complement.
CGTGGGGCAACGGCAGCTGCTCGCGCATCGCCCCCTCGCGTGTCGAGAGGATTGCGCCGCGCACACGCTGCTCGATGTGCACCGCGACCTGCCGCTCTTCCGCTACTTCCTGGACACCCGCCCGGGAGGCGAGGACTGGGCATTTCGGCGCGTGGAGTACCTCGGCACGATAGGCGCCGTGCGGCTCCGCGCCCTCGCAGGAGCGGGGGTCGCCGTGCTGCCGCAATACTTCGTGGCGGCGGATCTTCGACGGGGCCGGCTCGTGTCGATCTTGCCGAGGATGAAGCTGCCGATCGACTGGTTCCGGCTCGTCTGGCGGGAGGGGCACCCGCGAGAGGCGGCGCTACGAAAGCTGGCCGAGGACCTCGTCGCGCGGCCGCTCCGGTGACGCCGATAATGCCCGTCTGCTCCGAAAGATCCGGATGCGGGCGCGTCGGTCCGGCCGCGAAGGCAGCCATCCCGCCCGTCGCCGCCGACGCGCTCGTCGTGCGGGGCGTGGTAACGGAATTGACCACGCTCGTTCCGATCCCGAGACGCGCAACGAGCACGTTTCCGCAGTGGTTTCCAGCTCATGCGGTCGTTTTGGGTCTTGTCCGTGCCTGCATTTCGTGCGAGGGGGACGGAATGCGTACCTTCCTCTTGCTCTTCATGGTGACTGCGGTCTCGTTGGCCGCGTGCGGCGATGACAAGACCGGCGGCGACGGCGGCGCCGGCCCCGGCGGTTCTGGTGGTAGTGGCGGTTCCGGCGGCGGCAGCGATGGCGGCGGCGGCACCGGTGGTCAGGGCGGCGGGTCGTCGACCGGCGGCGGGTCGGCCGCCGGCGGGAGCGGCGGCGGCAGCGCCTGCGCCATCCCGGCGGGCGTCGAATACAACGACATGGGGTGCCTCACGTATACGGGCGCGGCCGCGCTCTGCGGGTTCCCGTCCGACGGGACCGCCTGCGAGCTCGCCGTGAGCTGTATGGCCTCGACCGATGAAGGCCAGTGCAACATCAACTGCGAGATGGGCACCACCATCAAATGCTACAAGGAAGCCGACGTGCAATGCCTCGTGAGCGCGGTTTGCGCCGGCGACTGTGATGCATTGAAGGCCTGCGGCTTCGTTCTCTGACGGAGCCGCAGCTTTCGCTTGTGGGTTGGATCTGGCCCCGGGGCGCGCGCCTCCCCGGGGCCTCGTCGTGTAGGCTCAGCCCGTCGGGTGAGACCGCCGCGCGCCGCCTGCGCGCCGCTTGACCGACAAGAGAATCCCGAGCGCGCCCAGGAGAAGCAGCGACGAAGAGGGCGCTCGTTCTGCGTCCTCTACGCTGTAGCTACAGCCGCCGCCGCCAGGGGGGATGGTCCCGCCGCCCGGACCCGCGTCGGAGCCGGTTCCCCCGTCGATCACCTCGCTGCCACTATCCGCGCCCGCGTCGAGCACCTCGCCGGCATCCGTTCCGGCGTCGGGCTCCTCGCCGCCGTCCATTCCCGCGTCGGGCTCCTCGCCGCCGTCCGTCCCAGCGTCCTGCGGCTCGACCGCCTCCATGCATGTCCCCGCGGAGCACACGTTCGTCCCATCGCCGCACGTCGTGCCGTCGAGCGGGGCGCAGACCCCATCGGCCGGCGCGCCGGCCGCCACGCTGCACGCCATGCAGTCGGTCGTGTCGCCGCCGCCGCATGCCGTGTCGCAGCAAACGCCGTCCGAGCAAAAGCCGCTCGGGCAATCGCCGCAGGTCGTGATACGCGAAAGCCGCACGCGAACCGAATCGTAGGGGGCGCCCTCCACGAACCGCGAGAATGCCGCGAGTGTCTCGCCGTCGCCGCGCGAGGCGAGCTCGACGGGCTTGACGATGCCAGGCTCGGTCGAGATGTCGAACGGCGCGCTGACCGTCCCGTCCGGAGCGACGGTCACGCCCCGGAGGATGTCGTGCCGCGCGGAAGCCCCGGGCGCGAACCGCGCGACGACGAACACGCTCCCGTCGAACGCCACCGAAGGACGCTGCTCCCAATGACTGAAGCGACATCCGTTGTAGCCGAGCGGGTCCGGGTGCTCGTCGAGCAAGAGCCCCTGGGAATCGAGGATCATTCCATCCGGCGTGACGCGCGCCGCGCGCTCGCGGGTGACCTTCGTCCCGAGATCGAAGGCCCTCCAGGCGATCAGGTAGACGCCCCCGCCGAACGCGACGTTGAAACCACAAAGCATCTCGTTCGGAATCGCGACCGTGAGGCCGCTCGGATCGAGCATCGTCGCGTTCGCGTCGAGGCGCGAGGCGCGCAGGATCGTCGGATTGCCGGATCCGGTGCCATTCGGGTCCGCACCCCAGACGTACAAGGAGCTCGCGCCGTCGGAGGCGAGCGCGCCGCTGAAGCCCCAGGGCAGCGCCGAGAGCTCGGTGACGCTCCCTTGCGCGTCGATGCGGAAGGGGATCCGGGCGCTGTAGAGTCCGCCGAATGCATATTGAAGCACGAGCAGCGTATCGCCCGCGACCTTCGTCGCCGCGACGACCTGGTACTCCCCGAGCTCGATGGGCGGGTTGTCGAGCAGCATCCCCTGGCTGTCCACGCGCGCCGCTCGGAGCGAGTTCTGCTCCTCCACAGCCCCCGCCTGGCGGTCGAACGCAGACCAGACGAGGAGGGTCGACTGCCCGTCGGAGATCACGCGTGGATCACGCTGGTGGAGCGGGCCTGTGGCCATGGGCAGCCCCGACGTGTCGAGCGCCTGCCCAGCGGGAGAGATACGCGTCGCCACGATGTCCATGGATCCCGGCGCCGCGTAGTCGCGATCGTCTTCCCAGGCGACGACGTAATTCTGCCCATTCCAGGCGAGCGATACGTCCGTCTGGCTGTTCGCGCTCGCCGAGATCAGGACCGGCGTCGCATCGATCTGCGTTCCATCCATCGCAAAGCGCGCCCCCACGATGTCGGCGAAGTCGGGCGCGCCATAATCGGTCGACGCGAACGCGGACCAGGCGAAAAACGCGTTCGTCCCATCGGAGGTGATGGCCAGGTCCCTGCCCGTCGTCGTGAGGATGCTCGGCGCCGGATCCAGAAAACTTCCCTGCGCGTCCAGCCGAAGGAGCCTCAGCGTTCCGCCAGCTTCGACGAGCTCCACCTCCCATCGGCTGCTCGACGTCATGAGGAACCCGGAGCTGGTCTCGACGAGCGCGACGCCCATCAGCTCATCGTTCACGGGATCCGTGATTGCGAGCGTGTTCGGCGCCCCGAGCGGCGCGGCCGCGGCCGACACGCGGAGCGTATGAAATGTCCTCTCGGTCCAGGCCGTCTCCCACGCGACGAGATGGTTCGTCCCATCGAAGACCACGGCCGGCGCGCTGATGAACTCGTCACCCGTCGGAACGCCGGCAACCGAGGGCGCGAGGTCGACGCCGCTCGGGTCGAGCACGACCCCCTGGGCGTCGATACGCGCGCCACGGAGATTGCCGTTCGAATGCCACACCATCAGCGTGTCCGCGCCCGCGGCCGCGAGCCCGAGCCCGCTGAAACTCCAGGTCGGACCCGTGACGGAGACGATGCCGCCCGGATCGAGGACGGCGCCTGCCGGTGTGATTCGCGCGTGGCGGAGGCCCGCCGGGGCATCGGTGCTCGACCAGGCCGCGACGAACTGCCCCGCCGCGTAGGTGACGCCGAATCCCTGGCCTGCGGAGCCGACGCTGCCAATCGTGATCGGGGTCGGGTCGAGCACGGCGCCGCTCGGATCCACGCGCACGGCCTGGAGCTCGGCGCCGCTCCGGAACGCGACGAGGAACACGCCTCCACCCACCGCGACGCGCGGCTCGTTGCCCGTCGCGAGGCCGAGCCCGTACGGATCGAGGACGGTCCCGTCCGGCATGACACGCGCGCCGTAAATCGTCGCCGGCGCGCCGCGGCCGTCGTACCAGACGGCGAGGTGCTGCGTGCCGTCGAAGGCCACCGAGGTCGAATTCTCGGCGAAGCCGGCCGGGCCGAAGAGGGGAGTATCCGTGCCCGTCTCGGGTGAAATGAGCGGATCGAGCACGGCCGGGTAGGCGGACGTCTCCACGAGGTTCGCGGCGACGCGCATTTCGAGGCCCCCGGGCACGGCGCGCACGGGCACGTCGGCGCGGACGCCGCGGGCGTCGATCCACGTCGCATGCCCGACCCGGGCGCCGAGCCCGGTCGCGCGATCCGCGAATCGATGCCCCGCCGTGCCTTCGCCTGCATACGCCTGGCCGGAGACCCGGAGGCGAACGGTGACGTCACCCTCGCCCTCGGGGCGCGCGGGGAACGTGTAACTCAGCTCCACGCCTTCCGGCATGGGCCTCAGGTGTTGCGCGACCTCTCCCCGGTCGATGACCAGCTCGCCTCCCGCGTCGACGGCCGACTTCGCGGCGGACGCGGCATGGCCGAGCGAGCGGCTGCCGCGCGTGACGTCCGTCGTTTCGACGCGGAGCGGCGACGGGCGCGCGGCGGGGGTGTTTGCCCTACCGTCGGCGAGGGGTGCGAGCTCGAATGCCTCCGTGGAGGCGCGCACGGCATAACGGTCCCCTCCGGCGGTCCATATGCCCTCGCTGCCGCGGAAGGCGGGGAGGAGCGGGGCCGGCGACCCCGCGGCGGCGGGCGAGGGCGCGCGCGGCGGCGTCGCCACGACGGCGAAGGCGGCGGCGGAGAAGAGAAACAACCCGCGGGAAGCGAGCCGTGCGGTGCGTGGAGGCCTCATCGGCCGATGCATCCCAGAGCGATCGTTCATCGAGAGTTTTTCCTTTCTCGTCGAGCGTGCGGTCGATCGGACATGTTCGAAGGCCCTACGATCGGGCTTGCAAGGAAATGGGCATGACGCGGCGAAGCTGCATCACGCCCAGTTTTCCACGATGCTACACGCCGGTCTGGACCAGCACCATCGTGCTTCCGCGATGAGCAGGGATTGCGCGGGCGTGCTCCGGAGGGAGAGCTTCGCTCCCCAAGGCCCGCTCCGGCCCGTTCGTCCGCCTCATGTTAAGCAACTGTTAGCGACGCACTCCGCCCGCGGCGCGGGTGGTAGTCTGCGCCGATGATGCCCGTGGAGAGAACCTCGACCTCGATCGTGTTCATCGAGGACGACGAGAAGCTCGCTCGACTCACGGCGAGATACCTGGAATCCCACAACGTCCGCGTCACGTTGGCGACCGATCCCCGCGACGGCATCGCCGCCGTCCTGCGCGAGCACCCCGACGTCGTCCTCCTCGACCTCATGCTCCCCGAGATCGACGGCTTCGAGGTTTGCCAGCGCCTCCGCGCCCGCGTCCACACCCCGATCATCATGGTAACCGCGCGCGGCGAAGAGGCCGATCGCGTCATGGGCCTCGAAGGCGGCGCGGACGACTACCTGCCCAAGCCCTTCTCCGCGCGCGAGCTTCTGGCGCGCATCCGGGCGCACGCGCGCCGCGCCCGCGGCCTCGCGGGCCCCCCGGCCGAGCGCCAGATCGTCGCCGGCTCCCTCACCATCGACCCTTGCGCCCGCCGGGCCATCTTCGGCGAGACGGAGCTCGCGCTCACGACCTACGAGTTCGACCTCCTGCACGCCCTCGCCGAGCGGGCCGGGCGCGTGCTCACGCGCGAGCAGCTCGTGGATCTCGTGCGCGGCAGCGCGGACGAGGCCTTCGATCGTTCGATCGACGTGCACGTCTCGCACCTCCGGAAGAAGCTCGGCGACGACCCGAAAAACCCCCGGATCATCAAGACCGTGCGCGGCATCGGATACGTGTTCGCGATCGACCGGATGTGAGCCATGGCCCTCCGTGACGTCCTGCGCACGCGCCTGGCCCTCCGCATCTACCTCGTGGGCCTCGCGCAGTTCGCGGTGGTCGCGGCGGGCTTCATCGCGCTCCTCGAGATCAACCGGCCCAAGGGGTTTCCGCACGAACACCAGGTTCGCTTCTTTCACGAGATGATCACGCGGGAGATCGACAGACCGCGCGAGCTCCAGGGTGTGCTCGATCTCATGCAGCGGGAGCTGCACGCCTCGGTCACCGTGGTCGATCCGGACGGCGCCGTCTTCGCGACGAACGCGCCCGGCGCGCCCCGCTGTATGCCGCTCAGGCCGTGGAAACTCCTCGAGGATCGACCACCGCCACCACCTTGTCACGTAAAACCCGTGCGTTTTCCCGATGGTCGCGAGGGGCGCATCGAGCAATTTGCCCCGCATCGACCGCCGGGCCCGCCCATCACCGGGCCTCGCTTGATCACGATGGTCCTCGTGGTCGTGGGAATCTCGTCCTGGCTGCTCGCGCGCACGCTCACGCGGCCGCTGCGTCGCCTGTCTTCCGCGGCGCGCGCGTTCGGCGGCGGCGATCTGAAGGCCCGCGCCGCTCTGCCGAACCGCGACGAGCTCGGCGACGTGTCGCGCGCGTTCGACGAGATGGCCGAGCGCGTGACCGAGCTTTTGCGGGCCGAACGGGAGCTGCTCGCGAACGTCTCGCACGAGCTGCGCACGCCGCTCTCGCGCATTCGAATGGCCCTCGCGCTCGTCTCCGAGGCGGAGGGCGACGTCGCCGTCGCGCGGGAGATGCTCGGCGAAATTGCCGGGGATCTCGACGAGCTCGAGCGGCTCATCTCCGACGTCCTCACGGCCGCGCGGCTCGATCTCGAGGATGTGGAATCACACGCTGGCATTCCCCCGCTGCGCCGCGAGCGCGTCGACGTCCATGAATTGCTCACGCATGCCGCGTCGCGTTTCCGCGCGGCGCACCCCGAGCGGACGCTCAGGGTCGACGTGCCCGCGAATTTGCCCTCGGTGGACGCGGATCCCGTACTTTTGCGGCGTGTCTTCGACAACCTGCTCGAGAATGCCCACAAGTACACGGACAAGGCCTCGGAGGCGGTCGAGCTCGTCGCGCGCGCCGGCGAGGACATCACGGTCGAGGTGATCGACAAAGGCATCGGGATCGCGGCAGAGGACCTCTCGCGCGTGTTCCGGCCGTTCTTCCGGGCCGACAAGAGCCGCACCCGCGCGACCGGGGGGCTCGGCCTCGGGCTCCCGCTCGCGAAGCGGATCGTCGACGCCCACGGCGGCAAGATCGAGCTCGTCAGCGCGCCGAACGAGGGCACCCGCGCGCGCGTGCGGCTCCCGATTGCACATCTTCCGTCCGCTTAACACGCCGTTAACACGAATCTCGTACCCTCGCGGGCATGCGATACCGTCTCGCTTCGATCCTCCTCCTCACATCGGCTTTCACGGGTTGCATCGCCGAGGATCCCGTGGCGTCGGTCTTCGACCCGGCCAAGCTCCACCAGGTGGAGATCACCGTCGCTTCGACGTACCTCGGCACGCTCGGGAGCAATCTCGACGAGCGCGTCCCTTGCGACATCGTCTACGACGGCGAGCTCGTCGCGGGATCCGGCATCCGACAGAAGGGCAACACGCTCGTGGATCTCGACGACAAGCCGAGCTTTTCCGTCAAGTTCGACGAGTTCGACGATCAGGCCAAGCTCTACGGGCTGAACAAGCTCATCCTCAACAGCTCGAAGCAGGATCCCAGCTTTTTGCGCAGCCGGCTCGGCTCCGACGTGCACCTGCGCGCCGGCATCCCCGCCGCACGGGTGGCGCACGCGCAGGTGACGCTGAACGGCGTCGACAAGGGGATCTACGTGGTCGTCGAGGCCATCGACAAGGATTTCCTCCGCAGCCACTTCGGCGAAGAATTCGCCGAGGGCAACCTGTACGAGGGCCCCTGCTGCGGCGATTTCGTCGACGACATCGAACACATGGAGCTCGAGGACGAAAAAAAGGACGGCCGGACCCGCGACGATCTCCTCGCGCTCGCCCAGATCATCCAGGACACGCCCGACGCGGAGTTCGCCGACGCGCTCGAAAAGCGGCTCGATCTCGGCCGGTTCATGAAGAGCTACGCCCTCGAAGCGCTGCTCGGCCACTGGGACGGCTTCGCGTTCCGGGCGAACAACCATTACATTTACAACAACCCCGCCACCGGGCTCCTCGTGTTCATGCCCCACGGGATGGATCGCATCCTCGATGATCCGGCGTTCGACCCCGAGACCACGCCGGTGACCAAGCTGCCGCTCCGGCTCCGCGCGATCGAGGCGCTCGACATGGAGTTCCACACGCAGCTCACCGAGCTTGCCCGGACCGCGTGGGACGAGAACTCCATGCAGGCGGTCATCAACCAGGCGGACGCGGTGCTGCACACGGCGGGCTCGGGGGAGCAGACGAGCAAGGACCTCGCCGATTTCGACGCGAGCATCACCGAGCTCCGCAACATCGTGACCGTGCGCAGCGACAAGATCGCCCCCACGCCCTGAAAACGAGGCGCGCCGTGGACAACATCATCGAGCGTTACGAGTACAAATACTTGGTCCCGGAAGGGCTCGTCCCCGCCGTCCGCGCCACGGCGCGCGCGACGTCGAAGGTCGACAAATACGCCGGGCCCGACGGGACATATCGAATTCGATCGCTGTACTTCGACACGGATCGCTACGACCTCTTCTGGGCCAACGAGCGGGAGCAGGCCGATCGATTCAAGCTGCGGGCGCGCTGTTATCCCGCGAGCAAGGAGAGCCCGGTCTTCCTCGAGGTCAAACGGCGCGTGCTCGACGTCATCGTCAAGACGCGCGCCGCCATGCCCGCGGCCGCGTGGCGGGACGTGCTCGCCGGCAAGGAATCCGCGCTCGCCGCGCTCCCGCCCGGCGCGCGGTCGGGGGCCATGCGGTTCCTCGCGCCGTATCACCGGCACCACATTCGCCCGGTGCTGCTCGTCGAGTACGAGCGCGAGGCCTACATCAGCGAGATCGATACCTACGCGCGGCTCACGTTCGATCGGAAGATCGCGGTGCAGCCGCAAGAATCACTCGATCTCGAAGCGATCCCGGGGCGGTGGCGGCCGATCGATCACCGGGCGCAGACGCGGACCGAGGAGCCGGTTTGTGTCCTCGAACTGAAATTCGAGCGGCGCCCGCCGCGGTGGATGGTCTCGCTCGTCCAGCGGCTCGACCTGATCCGCTATTCCTTCTCGAAGTATTGTTATGGAGTGACCGCGGAGCTGACGCTCCCGGATGCGCGCATTCCCGGCTGACGTCACCTGGCGACGAGCAGGGGTCCCATCGGGCAACCGTTGCGCCGGGGCGCTGCCCCGGACCCCGCGGGGGCTGTTCGCCCCTCGACCCGAACCAGCGCAAGCGCTGGACTCGGGATGGAAGAACTGCGCTCCGCGCAGTTCTTCCAACGGGCCCGTGTGGCAAGACCAGGGACAACGTTGCCGGTCGAAAGGGCAGCGCGGCGGTCTTGGTTGGCAGGGGGGTCGTTCCTCGGCCTGTTCGATGAACTGCGCGAAGCGCAGTTCATCGACCCCGGGTCCAGCGCTTGCGCTGGTCCGGGTCCAGGGGCGGATAGCCCCTGGTGGGGCCTGGGGCAACGCCCCAGCGACCCCGCTTCGACATGAGACCCATGCTCAGTACCTGGCGCCGCGGGGGGCGGCGGCCGGGAAGCGGCCGCCGACGGCGCGCCGGAGCTCGGAGACGGCGGTGCGATAACGGCGCACGAGCGCGAGGAGGCGGAGCTCGACCTTGACGCGTTGCGCGTCGACGGAGAGCGCCTCGATGACGTCGACGTTTCGGCCTTCGAGCGCTCGTTTCGACGCGGTACCGGCCTGTGCGGCCGCGGAGAGGGCGCGGGCGCGGAATTCGGTGACGAGCGTGCGCGAGGCCTCGGCCTCGCGCAGGCGCGCGCGCACCTCGCGGGCGACCCGCTCGACCTCGCCGGCGAGGGCGCGCTCGGACGAGGTCTTCGCCGCGCCGGCAGCGGCGGCGCCCGCGCGATTCGTGTCGAAAATTGGCAGCTCCACGCCCGCCTGGAACGTCCAGGCGAGGCCCGTCAGCGTGCCCGGCGTGGCCAGCGTGCCCGGCGTGAATTGATACCCGACCTCCACGAACGAAAACCACGGAAAACGCCGCGCGCGCTCGGCGTACGCGCGGGCGTCGGCCGCGTCGATCCGCGCGGCTGCAATGGCGACCTCGGGCCTGCGCCGCAGCGCCTCTTCGATGAGAGCCTGCTCCGAAGGGAGATCCGGAGGAGGCCACGCGAGCGGCGGCTCGCCGACGACCTCCACGGACGCCCCGGGTTCGAGGCCGATCCGATCGAGCAATTCGCCGAGCACCTCGCGCCGGTGCGCCTGTTGCTCGGCCAGATCCGATTCGGCCTCGACCGCCGCGAGCTCGGCCATGGCCTCGTCGATCGAGGTCGCCTCCGCCGCGGCGAGGCGGTTCTTCATCTGCGCCGCGAGGGCCCTTCGCGCCTCGGCGACCGCGCGTGCCGCCTCGATCTCCGCGTCGATCAGCGCTACGTCGTCGAAGAGCCAGCGAACATCGGCCTCGATGGTAATCTCCTCGGCGCGCGCCTCGGCCTGCGCCTCGGCCTGCTCGGCGCGCGCCTCCGCGACCTCTGCGTCCACGTCCCCCGGCCGATCCGGCGAAAAACGAACCGCCGTGCGGATCTGCGGCTCGCCCTCGACGAATTGATTGAGGCGGATCTGCGAGATCCGGAGCTCCGGATTCGTGTGCTTGTTCGCCGCGGCGACGCCCGCCTCGGCCGTGGCCGCGCCCGCTTCGAGCGCCGAGAGATGCGCGCTGTTTTTCTTGGCCAGCACGACCGCGTCCTCGACGGTGAGCACGCGTGGCGCCGCGTCGGAGGCACCCGTCTGGCTCCGCTCCGCCTCGCGGCGCGTGGATTCGTCGTGGCGGACGTTGAGCGCTCCCCGGGGCCCGAGGCTCTCGCGATACATGGCGATCGCGCGCTCGGAGCCCGACATTTGCAGCGGAGCGGTGCAGCCTGCGAGAGCCGGGAGCAGCGCTGCGGGGAGCAGGGCTGCGAATCTTTTCACCGTGCCCATGGCACCTCCTCGAACAACGGGGCGGTGCTGCCCGTATCGAAGACGACCATGAGTTTGCCCGCGGAGAGCGACGGCGCGATTCCTTCGGGCTTGAGCGCCCATTTCCGCACGAGCACCGGCGTGAGCGCGCCGGACGCCGGCGCATCGACGCGCCAGAGCGCCCCCGCGTCACCGTCCGCCGTCGAGGGCGTCGACGAAATGGCGAGGCCTCCGTCGGGCAGGAACAACAGATCCGAAATGCCGCCCGGCGTGGGTTTGCCCGCGACCTCCACGTCGACACGGACGCGCGCCCAGAGCGAGGCGCCGGCGCTCGCCAGGGGCTTCGATGCGAAGAGCGCGCTCGGCGCGGTGACCTGCCAGATCATGGCATTGCCTTGCGCGTCGAGCGGAGCCTTGAGGCCGAAGTAAAGGGAGCCTCCTCGGTAGGCGAGTCCCTCGATGTCGAGCGCTCGTGTTCCATTCGGGAGCCCGAGCGCCGCGGCCTGCGCGGGGTCCGCGTCGAGCAGCTCCGCGATATGGGCCTCCCCGTCGACACGAAAACCTCGTCCCTCCTTCCGGAGGCGCAAGAGCGCCGTCCGCGCGGGCTTGCGCTTCCCTCGCTTGCTGTAGCTCTGCGACGACAAGAGGTAGATCTCGCCTGCATCGCCTGCGACAATCGCCTCGACGTCCGAGACTTCGTCGATGCCGTCCACCTGCAAAGGCTCCGGCTCGATGGCGCCGTCCTTGGACATTCCAAAAACCCAGGGCGCGCCCTCCGTGTCCTTGTCCTTCTGGCCCGTATCGTCGCTGACGACGAGATAACGACCTTCGGCCTCCCGCGCGAGAATCCCGGACGGCTCGAATCGCGTCCGTTTCGCCAGCGCGTCCGGAAGCATCATCGGGAGCACGCTCGCCGGAAGGTTCGCCGCATGGGCCGCGTTCACGTTCGCCGCATTCGTCGCGGCCTTCGTGGGGGCGACGGGTGGGGATGCGAGCGGCATGGTGGACGGCTGGAACACGACATCGAAGGCTTGCCCCGCGAGCACGTTCACCGCGCCTTCGAGCTCGACCGTGACTTCACGGCCCCACGTCGGACGGTTCGGCGCCGTCCAGCAACGAATGGGCAATTCCGCGACGACGGGGCCGAGCGTGACGGTTTTTCCGAGGAGCGGGGCACTCGCTTGCCCACGGATCCACAGCTTCGCATCATCTCCCTCGCGCAGGCCGAGCGCCACGCGCTCGGGCACGCAGGCGACGACACGCGCGCCTCCGCTCACGATGTTGAGCACCGGATCGCCGGCCACGGCGACCTCGCCAGGCCGTTTGAAGATCGCCGCGACGCGCCCGGGCCGCGACGCGCGGAGCATGTACGCCTCGCGCCTCTTCTTCAGGAGCTCGATGTTCCGCTCGGCGAAACGCAAGTCCGCGGCGAGCTTGTCTGCCGTCGCGGAGCCCTCCTGCTTGACCGCCTTCCGCCGCGCCTCGGCCGCCTTGATCTGCTTCGTGAGCAGGTTCAACGTCCTCGGCTTCTCCGCGGCGAGCGCCGCGGCTGCGGTGCGCTCGAGGTCGACCTTGGCGAGCTCCTCGAAGACCACCTGCCGGTCCTCCACGAGCTGCTTCACCCGCGCAAGCTCGCTGTCGAGCGCCTTCGCCGTGGCGGTCACCTGCAGGTGCTCCTCGCGTTGCTTCGCCGCCTCGCGCTCGAGCGACGCGAGGTCCATGTCGAGCTTTTGCAAGATCTCCGCTTCGGACGCGCGCACGTCCGCCTCGAGTTGCGCCTTCTCCGCCTCGGCGACGGCGATCTCGGCGTCGATCGCGGCCGTGTCGAGCTCCACGACGATCTGCCCCGGCGTGACCGCGTCGCCGACATGCACGTGGACCGCGACGATCTTGGCGACTTCGATCGGCGCGATCGCCTCGGGCGTCGTCTCGGCGAACCCCACGATGTGCCCGCGCCCGCCGCCCTCGCCGAAGTGCAGCCACGCCGCAGCGCCGAGGGTGGAGACGAGGCAGAGCCCGGGCGCGACGCGCTGAAGGGCCGCCTGCAATCGATATACGGTCTTCGTCGATTTCATGGCTACAGATCCAGCGTCGGCTCCTGCAGCAGCAAGGCGACGTCCTGCACCCCCGGAATGGCCTTCAGATTCGAGACGAGCGGCGAGCGCAGATCCGGCGTACGGACGCTGATCTGGTACGCATGCTCCATGATCGTCCCTTGCGCCGCCTCGCGCAGGGTGACGAGCGCGAAGGACCTGCAATGGCTCCTCAGGATCTTCATGATGGCCTCCTCCGCCTCCGGCCCGGCGGGCGCCGCGAAGCGGAGGAGACCATCGGGCTGATGGCGCGCGCCATAGCCGGTGAAATGAAGCAGCACGAATCCGATCGCGAAGATGATCGTGCCCAGGATCGCCGCGCCGTGCGCCTGGGCGCCGGTCGCCATCCCCACGCCGAGAGCCGCGAAGATGAAGATGATATCGCGCGGATCACGCAGCGACGTGCGGAACCGGACCGCCGAGAGCCCCCCCGCCATGCCGATCCCCGCGGCGATGCTGCTGCCCACGGCGAGCATCAGCATGCACGTGATCACGCTGCCCATGGCCATTCCGTGCACCGTGGAGCGCGAATACGAGAGACCGCGGAAGGTCGCCATGTACACGACCGCGATGGCCTGGCCCAGCCCGAAGGCGAGCAGGAGGGAGACGAGCGCCTTGCGCCATTCGAATGCATCCCCCTGGGTGAGCGGTTCGAGCCATTCCATCATGCGGCGTGTTCCTCGTGGCAATCGTGGGCGAGAGGGTTCAGGAGGTCACGGTCCGAGATACGTGGCCACGTCCGCCGGCCGCTCCTTCGCATGAGCGATCACGCCGGCGAGGCCCTCGTCGAACGCGGCGGGCGACGCGAGGAACGTGTACCCCGGCTGCTCGCCCTCCGCGCCGACGACGTACGGCGCGATGAGGTCGTGGGCGGCCTTGAATCGCGTCTCCATGCTCGCGGCCTCGTAGTCCTTCTCGACCGCGAGCGCGACGTAGCCGCGATATTTCTCGAGGTACACCGGGTCGTCGAGCAGGTACCGGATGAGCGGCCATTGCTCGGTGATCTCGGTCATCGCGAGCGACATGGACTGCCCGCCGAACCCTCCGCCCGACGCGGCAGGGAACGCGAAGCTGTGGTCCCAGGGGATCCACGTGAATTGCGCGTCCTTCTTCGGATCCGCGTACATGTAATAATTGTGCGGCATGCGGCCGTACTGATCCCAGTCCTCGATCACCGCGTTCAGCGCGAGCCAATGCAAGAAACGATCGACGTCGAGGCGGGCTTCGAGGCCGGCGCGCCAGGCCGCGGCGTCGGTCTTGTCGGCGTGCAGCGCGTCGAAGAGCGCCTGCGCGTCCGAAAAATCGGCCTCGTCCTCGTTGTTTTCCTTGCCGAGCGTGTCGGGGTCCCAGGTCTGCCACCGCGCGCCTGCGCCGTCGGGCTTGTAGAGGTTACCCTTGTGGCCGCCGAAATGCGTGTCCATGAACGATTCGTCCGAGGGCAGCTCGATCCCCGTATACAGCCCGAAATACTTCAGGCCCTCGCCGTGATCGATGAACACGCGATAAAACGCCGTCGCGGGCGCCGGGATCCCCGCGTTCACGAAGACCTCGGTGCCGATCTTGTCGCGCAGGAGCGAGGAATCGTTGGCGGAGTTCGAGAAGCTGAGCGCGTCGAACCCGTAGAACCGCTGGTTCTTCGTCTCCGGGTACGTGTCCTCGTACTTGTCCCAGTTGAAGCGCAGCGGCAGCTTCCAGACGCCCTGGCTCCAGGTCATGGCCAGGCTCGAATTGCCCTTGAAGCGAATGCCGACGTGCTGCCAGCTCCGATCCTCGGTCTTGACGTCACACTCGACGTAGATGGGCGTGCGGGGGAGCAGATCGACGCCGCCTTCGCCGCCCGGTCCACCCGGGCCGCCGGGGCCGCCGGGGCCTCCCTCCGGGAAGCAGAGCAGGGTGCCGATCGCGGCCGTGCACGTCCCTTGCGTTTCGACGCCATTGAGCGTGTACGTGCAAGCGTCACCTTCCGCGAGGCCATTACAAGCCTCGGTGAGCTCCGGCGGCGGCCCGCCGCCGGGCCCACCCGGTCCACCCGGCCCGCCCGGTCCGCCCATGCTTTCGCCGAACGTGCCGAGCATGTCGGTCATGTCGGCGACCATCGCCTGCCAGTTCTCGGGCGAAATGGTGATGTCGATACGAGGAACCCGATCCTGCGGGAAGGCGGCCGCGTAATCGGGATCCTCCGAACCGCTGCCGCCCTCGCCGCCGTTTCCGCCGCCGCCTTCACCGGCGCTGCCGCCCGATCCGCCGCCTCCCGCCGCGCCCGCGCCCGTCTCGGCGCTGGGATCGGTCGAGCCGCAGCCCTGGATCGCCAGGGTCAAAAGCGAAGCGAACGGTAGCACACCATGCAGGAACCGCATTTTCATCAGTCACTCCCCAAGTCCAAGGTTCGAGTCGACTGTATGTCGGGACTGCGGAGCTGATGTTACAGGTTCGTGTGCGATTGTTAAGCGTGCGAATCTCGCGGCGTCGGGAACGTCGCGCTCACTCGTCCCCGCGGCCGGGGTAGGGGCGTGCTTGCTTGATGTAGAGCGTGGGCGTCTCGCCCGGGGCGGCCTCGTCGTCGAACTTGAATTCGATGTCCATCGCGTACCAGCCCTTGTTCCCCGCGGCCGGCCCATACGCGGGGGAGAAGCGCGCGTGGATGGCGTCGAGGGCCACGCCGAGCTGATGAATCTGCGCCGTCGTGAGGACACGCTCGCCCTCGGCCAGCAAGCTCGAATGCGTGAGGTACGTGATCGGCTGGTTCGGCTGCGTGAAGTAGTAGAGGAACTGATCGCTGGTCACGCCGGGCGGCGGGGCCACGACCTCCACGTCGCCGCCGTACTGCACGTTCACGTAAAATGCGGGATCGACCCCCGCCTCGTCGAACGGATTCGCCGTGACGGCCACGCCGTTCGCCTCCTCGTCCGGGAAGTTGTGGTGCACGAGCAGGGCCATGCCGATCGATTTGTGATCGATGCCGTAATAGCTGCGCTCCTCGAACGTGCGGAAGAGCCAGGCGCTCGCGTAGGTCTCGCGGATGGCGTCGAGCACGTCCGGCCAGTCGGTCGGGTCTCCCGTATGCGACTCGTAGCAGCCGGCGCAGGGGAAACCCTCGAGATCCTCGCTGTTCGTGCTGGTGCGGAAGCGCATCTTGTGCGTCCCGTATTCGGCCGCGATCTTCTCCTTCAGCAGCTCCTGGAACGCGGCGTCGACGGGAGCCGCCTCCATGGCCTTGCGCAAGTCCGCGAGCTTCTGATCACGGACGGCCGCGTCCGCCTGGAACGTGGGATCCGCGAGCAGCGCGTCGATCTGGTCGTAGAACCCGTTCTGCTTCATGAACTGGTCGTAGTAATGGACCGGGATCGCGAAGGCCTTCTGGATCGGGACGTCCTCGGTCCGCACGAGGATCGAGTAATGCGCGGCCTTTCCGCCGAAGGCGAGCACCGATTTCTTGATCGCGTCCCGGAGCGACGCGCCGGCCGCGGGCTCGGGCGTCACGTCCTCGAGGTTCCACAGGCCCGTGACCGATAGATCCAGCGTCGGGAGCACGACGGGCTCGGGCTTGTGCGCGTCCCAGAAGGCCTGGGCCTCTTCGAGCGTGACCTCGCGGACGCCCCACGTCGAGGCGCCCACCGTGAGCTCGACCAATTTGCCTTCGAGCCCCCGCAGCGTGGGATTCGTCATGGCATGGCGGAGCCCCATGTTCGGCGTCCCTCGGTTCTGGGAGAGCACATTTACGTGCGAGAGCGGCGTCTGGAATTCTTCGGTGACGAGGCCCTGGATGACGGAGATGTCGTTCGGCGCCTCGTCGAGCACCACGATGTCCTCGTGCGAGACGTACTCGGTATCGAGATCCGCGGCCTTCAGGAAGCGGAGCCGGCCCATGGAGGAGCCGAGCGAGAGCGGCTGGTAATCGATCGCCGCATAAAGCTCGTCCGTGGTCTTCACGGGGACGTCCGTGCCGAGTTTGTCCGCCTCGACGGCCACCGCGTCCGACGTGGGGTGGAAGAAGAGATTTCCGCCGAAGTAGGCCGATTTCGCGACCGTCTCGTACAGCGTCGTGATCATGGCCGCCGAGGCGGTGTCGTACGGGGCGATCTCGAGCGCCCAGACCTTCGGGCCCTCGTAGTACGTCACCGCGCCGAGCAAGAAGCGGCGATCCGGCGTGTAATACTCGGTCGCGTTGAAGCTCGACAGCTCGGGCACGAGCGGAAGGTCATTGCCCGAGAGGTGCTTCGAGGCGAACTCGTAGTGGATCTTGTAGAGGACGCTGTTCTGGAAGTAGAGCGCATTGTCGTCGGCCTGATCCAGGACGACCTTGACCGAGCGCGCGCCCGGCAGATCGGCGCGGAGGGGCTCCGAGGCGAGCGCCTGGAAGTCCCCGTTGCAGCCGATCACCTGCAAGAACTCCGGGGATTCGCTGCCGCTCGCGAGCTGGCATTCGAACACGGGGCCCGCGGGCGCGGCGGTGTCGCTGCACGCGAGTGGCAGCGCGGCGACGAACAAAACGAGACCCAGCGCCGTGGCGGCGCGTTTGTGTAAGGACATGATTTCCTCCCGAAGAAAGCCGAAGTCGAGTCGCGAGCGTCAGGGGACGAGCGAGAAGCAATAGAAGCCGCCGTATCCGCCGCCGGAGCCCACCGTGACCGCGCCCGGCTGGGGCCCGCCCATTTCGATGAGGTTCACGCCCGGCGCGCAGCCGGACTCGTTGAGCGAGGACATCCAGTTCGCCATGCTGCCATCCCCGCCGCCCGGCCCCGGGCCGCCGCCGCCGCCGAACCGCGGCCACGAATGCCCCACGCGCGGCCGGCCTTCGCTCGCGAGATCACCGAGGTTGCTCGTCCAGTCCTTGCATGTCGCGGTCGCGCTGAAGAGCGTACCTTGCGCGTTCGTACCGGTGAGCATGTCGTGGTTGTCGACCTGCCCCTGATTCGGATCGGGCTGGTGGTTCGGGACGCCGTCCTCGTTCGGGAAATCATTGATGATGGCCGCGTCGGCCCCCGTGGGGCGCTCGGTCAGGAGATCGGTCTTGTTCGCCGCGAGCAATCGCCCGAGCCGGTCGTACCAGGGGCCCTCGCCAATGCGATCCTTGGCGTCGACCTGCTGCCCGTCCTCGCCCGCGGTGGCGCTCAGGAACGCGCGCCACGGCTTCTGCCCCGCGCCCGGCATGCTCTTTTCGGCGATCGTCGCGCAGATCTTGTCGGCGCCGCGGAGCCCGGCGCCGGCGCCCGTCTCGCCGAAGCGGAGATCGCCGCCGAACCCCTCGGAATTGCCCGAGAGCTCCTGCAAGGCGCGCAAGCTCGTCACGAAGAAGCTGAACTTTTCGGTCGTGCCGCCGCCGCCGGCGCCCGCGTCGCCGCCGCTGCCGCCATTGCCTCCACCACTTCCGCCGGTGCCTTCGCCGCCCGTGCCACCGGCGCCGCCCGCGCCGCCATTGCCGCTCGACGCGGAGGACGCGCTGCTCCCGGAGCCGCCGTTCCCGAGGCCGAGATCATTGTCACTGCTGCTACCGCAACCCACGACAAACGAGAGCACCGCGCTGCCCAAGAGGGGCAGCGCCCATCGGTGTGCGTTCATGACAAGCTCCTTTCTAGAGCTCGCTGGATTCGTTCCAGCTCATTCTTCGGATGCTCGGCATCCGGAGGAAATTCATTTGCAGGTGAGATCGGCCTGGCAGATCTGACCGCTCGGGCAATCTTCGTCGACGGTACACGACGTGAGCCCGGGGATCTGCACGGCTTCCTCGATCGACGAGGTGACGACGAGGTCGACGCGGCCCTCTTTGATGGTCGTGGAGCCCGTCGATTTCCGAGCGACCACGATGGAAGGATACCCCGCGATCCCGAGGTCGATGAGTTTCGTCAGGAGCGCGGCGGAAATCTCCAGGGAGCCGGTGTCGTCCGTGTCGCACTCGATCATGCCCTTCGTGCCGCCGTGATGGCTGATGTCGAGTTTCACGTAAATGCGAGAGCTCCCGGCCTTCGTCGGTGGTGTCCACGCGAGGGAGACGGGTTTGCCCGATTCGAGCGTGAGCGTCTCGCTCGTGAGGTCGAGGGGAGCGATGCCGGCGGCTTCGAGCGTGAAGGCGCTGAAGTAATCACCAGCCGCCTGGAAGGAGATCACGTCCCCCTCGGCGAACGCAGGGTAGGGGAGCTTCACGCCGGCGGGCGGTTGATAGGCGTTCACCACGGGATCCATGCTGAACCCCTCGTCGCCCGATTCCGTATGCAGGCCCTTGACCGTGACCTTGCCGGCGCCGTGCGCGAGCGGGTAGTCCTGGCATTGATCGTCCTCGACGCAGGCCGCGCTGCCGCCGCAAGGCGTGCTGCAAAAAGGGACGCGCGGCGTGGAGAGCTTGCACGCGCCTTCCTTTGCGGCTTCCTCCCAGATGATCTGCGAGGGCGTGGGGCCGTCGTATACCTTGCCGAGCACCGCGGTGCTCCCCGGCGTCGCCGGCGTATTCCCGGACGCAGGGACCGGCGCGACGAGGCGCACCTGGAACGAGCCAACGAGAATGGAAGAGTCGCCGGGCTCGACGTCGGGCGGGCCGCCGCCTTCACCGCCATTGCCGCCGGCCCCGGGCGCGCTCCCGCCGTCGGAGCTGGAGCAGGCGAGGAGAGGCAAACAAAAAAGCCCGGCCAAAGCCGCGGCGGCGTGCCGCGTTCGAGGTTTTTTTCGCGTTTTTCGTGGCAAGCCAAGCGCAAGCGTCGTCATGTGACGACAGTGCGCCAATCCGGTGAACCTGTTGTTGTGTTCTCGTTAGCGATTGTTAACGCTCACAACGGTCGAGCGCGCGTGCGCACGAGAAAATTCTGCACCGCCTCGATCGGATCCCCGGTGGCTTTCGCCCATTCCTGCTTGTACGCCTCGAGCTCGGGCCGGAACGACTCTTCATAACGAATCACGAGGACGAACGGTCGGAGGTTGCCGAGCTTCGTGAGCTCGGGCAAGAGCCTGAGCTCGGGGTCGAGCTCACGAAACGCAGCGTCATTGTTGTCGCGAAGCCAGGTGATGGCCTCGTTCATCCGCGTGATCGCCGCAAGCTCGCAGGCATGGCGTGACGCATTCGACCTGGCCCCCTCGATCCAAGCGGTGGCGTGCTGCTTCCACACCGCAGTCGTGGCAGGCGGGGCCGACTCGTCGAACAAGATCGTATTCTTCTGAAGGTCCGGTAACGCCGTCGGGCTCGGGCGAAACCGGCGCATCTTTACGCCGCCAGCAGCGAGCAGCCGATCGAGCATGAGCCACGCGGACCAGTACCGCGGGTTCGCCGCAATCGCGCCATACACCGCGCGCCACATGGGCGTATGCTCCTCGAGCATGAGATGAGCATCCGCGAGGAACTTGAAAGCCTGGGGATCGAGCGGATCGAGCTCGGTCGCGCGCCGGAAGCAAAACACGGCCTCGGGGAGGCGCTTCTGGTTGTAGTAGGTGTTGCCGAGGTACTTGTGCGCAGTGGCATCCGTGGGATCGAGCTTGGTCGCGCGCACGAAATGAGGCTCGGCCTCGGCAAACCGGCCCGCCATGAAGCGCTCATTGCCAAGGTTCAAGAGCTCGAGCACCTCGGGTCGATGCGGGCGGTCGACCCTGCAAAGGACCGCAGCAATCTTCCCGATGGTCTCACGCGCCACAGGCAAGCTCCAGTCGAGCGCAAGCGCCTCGAGCACGACGAGCTCGGCCCGCGCAACCATACGCGCAACCCACGTCTCGTCGAAAAACAAAGCCGCCTCGAGCATCCAACGCCCAGCCTCGCCGAGCGTCGCCGCGCAGTCCCCATCCGCCTCGATCGCCTGGCCAGCAAGCGCATAAGCCTCACGCGGCCGATTCGCCGCAATCTCACGCGCAGCCCCGTCGAGGCACGCACGCGCCATCGCGTTGGGGACTCTGCCTTGGCTCGTCATGGTGCGGCATTCTACACGGACGTGTCGTGAGCATGGCGGCTCTTCTTGGGGGCGCCGCGCCGGGGCTCTGCCCCGGACCCCGCGGGGGCTGTCCGCCCCTCGACCCGGACCAGGGCAAGCCCTGGACTCGGGGTGGAAGAACTGCGCTCCGCGCAGTTCTTCCACCGGGCCCGTGAGAGAGCCTTGCCCGTCGAAAGGGCAGCGCGGCTGTCTTGGCTGGCGGGGTCGCCCTTGGTCTTGCCTCGGGCCTGTTCGATGAACTGCGCATCGCGCAGTTCATCGACCCCGGGTCCAGCGCTTGCGCTGGTCCGGGTCCAGGGGTGGACAACCCCTGGTGGGGCCTGGGGCGAAGCCCCAGCGCAGCGCCCCCGTTTGCGCTCCTTCTTGCGTTTTCCCGCTCACTGCGTGTAACGTCCGTTTGCATGAGACATCTGTCCTTGGCGGCTCTCAAGGTTGCGTTTGCCGACTTGTTCGGCCCGCGTCACGCGGCGCTGGTCGTGTCTGGCGCGGGCAAGACGTACGAGTCCATTCTCCTCGCGAAGAAGCAGCAGATCGACGCGCTCCCGGGGGCGCTCACGGGGGGCAAGCCGCTCGCCGAGTCGATTGCGGAGGCCGACGACGAGCATGATGGGTTCGGCGCGGCGATCTGGCACGTGACGGAGGCGTATATGCGGTGCCCCAAGGTGCCGGCGCATGTGCGGGCGGCGGTCGAGCGGGTGCGGGCGGCGTTCATTCCGCAGCTCGACGACTTGCGGGCGAGTTACGTCGAGGAGGCGCATGCGGCCTTCGAGCACCGGAAGCAGATCGAGGAGCTGAAGGCTGACTTGCAGCTCATCCCCATCGCGGATGGGCTCACGCTGCTCGATTGGGCCGAGGGGTACGTGGGCGCGGCCGAGCAGATCGGCGCGCTGCTCAGCCAGCGGGCCGACGTGGACACGGGCGCGCGGCGCGACGCGGGCCGGATCCGGACGGCGACACTGGCGGTGCTGGGCCGGTTCCGGGGGGCGCTGGGGGACGAGCTGGCTGTGAATGCGGCCCTGCCGAGGGACCTGGACGCGCAGGTCTTCGGGTTGTTCGATCAGCTCGACCAGATGCGGGCGGACGCGCTGGCGGGGAAGAAGGCCTCGGCTGGCGAGCCTGCGAGCCCCGAAACGCCCTGACGATCACCCCTGGGTCCTGTCGGCAGGGCATCGGCGGGGTCGGCTTCATGTCCGCGGCCTGTCGACAGGGCGCCGGGGGCAAGACGACTACCCCGATGGCCTGTCGACAGGGCGTCGGGGGCAAGACGACTACCCCGATGGCCTGTCGACAGGGCGTCGGGGTGATCGGCTTGATGGGCAAGGCCCTGTCGACAGGGCGTCGGGGGCATCGCCTTCATGTCGGCGCGCTGGCGACAGGGCGGCGGGAGGGTCGCGTTCATCGTTGCGCCCTGTCGACAGGCCTTCGGGGGGAAGGGGTTGCTGTTCGTGGCCTGTCGACAGGGGAACGGGGTGGTCGACGCATGAAGATCGGCTGCCGCGCAGCCACCGGCAGTGCCCTTCGTGACACGGGGCAACGATTGATCTGCTCGCCGACGCGTGATAGACGCCCACAGCGTCAACGAATTGACGGGTGTCTCTTACAATCCAAGAGCAATTTGGGTGATACGATGAAACATACCATCCCGACGCGGAAGAGCGGGCTCCTGGGACCGCTGTTCCTCTTGCTCGCGTGCGCGGGTCCGCTCGGCTGCGGAGCGCTGATCGCCGCTGCGACGTCCGACGGAGGCGCGGCGACGGAGGAAGGCAAGGCGTGGCTCGCGGACTTCGCGAAGATGTACAATGCCACCGTCGAGGCATCGAAGACGGACTTCGCCTCGATGGAGGCCTACTTCAATGCCGTCGTCCAGGCGCAGGCCTGCTCCGATGCCACCCACGGGACCTTCGAGGACGGGTGGACCGTCGAGACCGTCGAGGGCCCCATGAAGGTCGAGGACGCCGAGCGGAAATGCGGGCAGATGCGGGACGCCATCCGCAAGAAGGGCTCGACCGAAGAGGGGTGTGGGTATGCCTCGCTTTACGTGAGGGCCGGCGAGCAGCGCCCCGGGACGGAGTGGACCACGACCGTCATGCCCCTCCGGAACATCGGCAGCATGTCCGCGCAGAGATTGGACGGCGCCCGCCAGATCGTCCCCTGCGACCGGGTGCCCGCGAAGGGCAACAAGCCCGCGCCCATCTGGAAAAAGGAGCACGTGAAGGGGGCCGAGGAGATCTGCGAGGCCGGCTCGATCATCGTGTACGACTCGACCGACTGGGAGATCGAGAACGCCACGGAGGGCGAGGAGAAGTATCTCGTCCGTCACCTCGACGGCGTTTGCTGGTATCCGAAAGCGCCGGTCGGCGATGCGTTCGACGTGCCCCCGCCCTGCCGAGACGACGGGACCCCGCCGAACGACGAGACGTTCAGCTGTCTCACGAAGGCGGGGAAGCTCGTCTTGAAGTGATTACTTCTTCGTGAAGTCGCAGCTCCCGCCGGTGCAGCCCTCCGGCACCGTGATCTTGGGCTGACCCGCCCAGACCGATTTCAGATACGTCGTGATCTGCTGGCGCGCCGCGTCCCCGGCGGGCCCGCCCTCCGCGGCGAATCCGTGGATGCCATACGGATCCATGTCCGGCGTGCGGAACTGCGTGAGCCCACTCTTGCCGACCACCTCGGCCGACGTCTCGACGCCCAGGATCGGGCTCAAGACCGCGCCCACCTGGCCCGCCCCGACCGCGACCGAGAGCAACGCCGTGCCCTCGTTCGGCAAGATGGGGTCGCCCATGCTCTCCTGGATCAGATAAGCCGTCGGCTCGTCGGGCATTCGATCCGCCCAGATCGCGCCGTCGACGTCGTCCCAGTTCGATTGGCTCAGCGTGAGCGCATGCCTGACGTCGAGGTTGCCGCCGTACGTCGCGCGGAGCAGGCCCTGGATCGTGCCGTAGACGTTCGAGCCGGGAATGAAATGGGTCCAGCCGGCACCGGGGACGTTGAGGACGCCGTAATGCATGTCGGGGTCCGCGGAGGCATACACGAGGCCGAGCGTGCCGCCGAGGGAGCCGCCCGCCCAGACCGGGACGCTGCCGTCGGGCTCGCGGCCCATGAGCGGATTCGCCCCGCCGTCGAAGGTGGGGCCCGAGAGCAATTCGCCGAGCGTCGTGTTCATCGCCGCCTGCACGCCCGCGCCGTCGGCGAGGGCCTGCATGAGCCGCGCGGTGGAGCGGTGCGTGGCCTCGGCCATGCGCGTCATGCCGACGAACGTCCCGATGACGTCGTCGCCCGTCCAGCCGTCGAAACGCATGCCGACCTTGCCGATGCCATTCTGGCCGAGCTCCTGGTCGAAGGAGCCGTCATCGACATTGCCGCCCATGCCATGGCCATACATGACGAATCGGTAATTGCCGCTGCCGGCCGGGACCATGACGCGGAAGGGCGCCTCGTGCGTGCCCTTCGGGACGACGGCGCCGGCCGCGTCGACCGAGAGGTCGAGGTCGTCCTCGAGGAACGACGGGAGCCCGACGAGCCGGCCCATCACGACGGCCGCGACGGCCGGGTTCGGGTCCCAGGCGACGGAGTCGATTTCGACGGTGACGCTGCCCTGGGTGACGGCGTCGATCGCAGCCTTGCGCATGGCCGTGAGCCGCTTCGTGGGGTCGTCGGCGGAGCGGGTCGTGAAGTCGAAGACGCGCAGGACGCGGGCCGGATCGATGCCCGCCTCCGCGAGGAGCTTTCGGGTCGGGGCGTGGTAGCCGCGCAGATCGGCCTCGGCCTGCGAGGCCGGGGTGGCGAGGCCGAGCGCGACGCGGGTCTGGTGCGTCGGCTCGATCGCGGCGCCGCCCTCCATTTTGAGGTCGTCGAGCACGACGGCGACGTAATCGGCGCCGGGCTCGAGGGGGTGCAGGGGATACCCGAGGACGAGGGTCTCGGCGGCCGGATCCTCGCCCGGCGTGGCGGAGAGGCGCAACGGGACGGATTCGCCGCGGCGCGCGTGGTCGTGCTGCGCGAGGAGGAGGCGCACCGGGCCCTCGGTGAAGGAGCCCGCGGCGGGCAGGGCGACGGGGCCAGCGAAGCCAATGGCGAGAGGCGAGACGCGGGAAAACCCGTCGGCAAGGGCGAGGGAGCGAGGATCGTCGTCGACGGGGAGGCTCGTGGCCTCGAGGTGGAGGCGGACGCCGGTGGCGGTGGCCGGGTCCGCGGTGAGGAAGGCGCTGGAGGGCCAGGGGAGGAGGCACCGGAGGTCGTCCGGATCGCCGCAGGGAGCCGTCAGGGGCGCGCGGGCGCCCTCGACGCGATCAGGCGCGGTGAAGACAGGCGCGTCGTCACTGCCGCAGCCGGCGAGGAGGAAAGCGTGGGCGAAGGCGTAGGCGAGGAGGGGGCGCGGCGCACGAGCGCCCAGATATTTCAAGGGCATGGCCAGGCCACCTTAACGGAGCGGCCAGGCTCATGACAACGATTCAGGTGCCGGCGCGCCAGAGCGCGTAGATGGCGCCCCAGGACATGGCGAGCAGGACGACGAAGACGAGGTAGGAGAGGCGCTCGATCGTGCGGATCGACTTGCGGCTCGCGGCGAGGCCCCAGCCCATCGAGAAGGTGCCGATGCCATTCGCGAGGTGATACGCGACGCCGAGGGTGCCGAGGAGGTAGACCACGAGCGTCGGCATGTGGTGGTGCATCTCGTGCGAGATGTCCGAGAAGGCCTCGGCATGGCCAAGGAGAAGGCGCGGGCGGAGCAACGCGAGCCAGATGTGCGCGCCGAGGAAGAAGAGCACGCCGACAGCGCTCGCGCGCTGGAGGATGTAGCGGAGGTTGGCGAAGTAGCCATACCGCTCGTTGTTCGGGCGCATGCTCTTGAGCCGGCCGAGGCCCCACACCGTGTGGATCACGAGGGGCAGGAGGACGACGAGGAGCGTGACCCCATGCGCGACGGGGTGCGCGTGGTCCGTGACGGACGCTTGCCACGCCTCGGCGCCCTGGAAGGCCGCGAGGTTGTCCCATACGTGGTTCACGGTCCAGACGCCGAGCGGAGCCACGGCGAGGAGCGATCCGAGGCGCGAGGCGACGAACGTCCTGCGCGCGCCGCGAGAAGCATCGATGGTCTCGGCCGACATGCGGTCGCCTTAGTAGCTTTGGGCAGGAATGACAAGAGGAGGTCTCATCCGGGAGGCGCTTCGCTGGGGCGTTGCCCCAGGCCCCACCAGGGGCTATCCGCCCCTGGACCCGGACCAGCCAGGGGCTGGACCCGGGGTCGATGAACTGCGCGATGCGCAGTTCATCGAACAGGCCAGGTCAAGACCAGCCACGACCCTGCCAAGCAAGGCAGCCGCGCTGACGTTTCGACAGGCAAGGCTGTCTCACCGGCCCGTTGGAAGAACTGCGCGGAGCGCAGTTCTTCCACCCTCGGTCCAGGCCGTGCCTGGTCCGGGTCGAGGGGCGGATAGCCCCCGCGGGGCCCGGGGCAGAGCCCCGGCGCGGCGGCTCAGCCCCGCTCCCTCCGGGGGAGGCGCGAGGGCGCGTCGAACTGCGCTGCGCCGACCTTCCGGCGGGCCTCGTCGTCTGCGCTGCCGTGCCCGAGGCCTGCGACGTCGGCTGGGACGACGGCGGCTGGGCCGAAGCGGTCGGCGATGCGGTCGAGGACCTGGTTCAGGCGTTTCGAGCGCTGCGCGCCCTGGTCGAAGAGCGGGAGCTGGCCCCCGCCGCGGCTGAGCTCGTGGGCGGAGACGCCCGTGAGGCGGACGCGGCGCGACATGGGCAGGCCGTCGAGGAGTGCGAGGGCCGCGCGGTGGAGGACCTGGCCGTCGTCGGTGGGCTCGTCGAGCGTGGTTCGGCGCGTGACGAGGGTGTGGTCCGAGAGCTTGACCTTGAGGACCACCACCCGCGTGACGAGCCCCGCGCGGCGCAAGCGGCGGCCGACACGCAAGGCCTGAGCATGCACGTGCGGGGTGAGGGCCGCGATGCCCTGGAGGTCCTCCTCGAACGTGTCCTCGGCCCCGAGGGATTTTTGTTCGCGATCTGGGACGACGGGACGATCGTCGCCGTGGCCGGTCGCGAGGGCATGAATGTGCGGGCCGAGCTTGCCGAGCAGCACCCCGAGCGAGACGGGATCCCGCGCAGCGACATCGCCGATGGTGTGCAAGCCCTGCGCGCGCAGGATCTCCTCGGTCTTCGGCCCGACGCCCCAGAGGCGCGAGACGGGCAGAGGCGCGAGGAACTGCGTGGTCTCCTCGGGCGCGACGATCCGCTGGCCGTTCGGCTTGGCGAGGTCGGAGGCGATCTTGGCGACGAGCTTCGAGGAGGCGACGCCGGCCGAGGCCGGAAGGGAAAGCTCGGCCGCGATGCGCGCGCGAATGTGCGTGGCGATGGCCTCGCCGGTGCCGAAGAGCCCGCGGGAGGCCGTGACGTCGAGGAAGGCCTCGTCGAGCGAGAGAGGCTCGACGAGGGGCGTGACGGATTCGAAGATGGCGTGGATCTGCTCGCTCGCCTCGACGTACGCGGAGAAACGCGGTGCGACGACGATCGCCGAGGGCGCGAGGACGAGCGCGCGGGCCATGGGCATGGCGCTGCGCACGCCGAAGCGACGGACCTCGTAGGAGGCGGCGCAGACGACGCCGCGGCGCGGATGTCCGCCGACGATGACGGGGCGGCCGCGCAGGCGCGGGTCGTCCCGCTGCTCGACGGAGGCGTAGAACGCATCCATGTCGACGTGCAGGACGACCCGGCTCATGGGCCCACGATATGACACGGCCGGAGCCGCCGCGAGAATGTTCGTGTCCGAAAAACACGGCCGGGCACGCCCGCGCGCGGCGGCGGGCCCCTGTGTTGCTTCTTCGCAGATCCAGGGGGCTTGTGGGCGCAGCTCGGCTTGTCCGAGCGGAGCCCCCAACACTGACGGAGGGCTTGGATCGTGACGACGGGCGAGGTCGACATCGGGGCCGAGGCGCTCGACTTCAGCGCCGAAGCGCTCGAGGAGTGCGCGCGGGAACCCATCCACATCCCGGGTGCCGTGCAGCCGCACGGCGCGCTCCTCGCTGTGCGTGAGGACGATCTCCGGGTGGTGCAGGCGAGCGAGAACACCCGCGCCCTCGTCGGCGTGGACGCACGCGCGCTCCTCGGTCAGCCCCTCCGGGCGTTCCTCGATCCGGGGTCGTGGGATCTCTTCGAGCGCGCCTTGAGGCAGCCCTCGCTCCGCAAGGAAAGCCCGCTCTTTTTGCGCTTCGCGGGGCTCGCGTTCACGGTGATGCTCCACCGCTCCGAGGGGCTGCTCGTGCTCGAGCTCGAGGGGGCGGGGCCGCCCGAGGAGAGCCGGGTCGCCGGCACGCTGCAGTTCGTCCTCGCGCGTCTGTCCGGGGCGCGGACCGTCCTCGACCTGCTCCGCAGCATGGCCAGCGAGGTCAAGGCGCTCACGGGCTACGACCGGGTGATGATCTACCGGTTCCACGACGACCTGCACGGCGAGGTGATCGCCGAGGTGCGCGAGCCGGAGCTCGAGCCTTACTTCGGCTTGCATTACCCGGCCTCGGACATCCCCGCCCAGGCGCGGCGTCTGTACGCGAAAAACCTGGTGCGATGCATCCGGGACGTGGAGGCGGTCCCTTCGCCCATCGTGCCGCCGGAGAACCCGCGGACGGGCCGCCCGCTCGACTTGAGCGACGCATGGCTGCGCAGCGTCTCGCCCGTGCATGTGCAGTACCTCCGCAACATGGGCGTCAGCGCGTCCATGTCGATCTCGCTCCTCCGCGGAGGAGATCTGTTCGGCCTCGTCGCGTGTCATCACCGCGCGCCCCGGCTGCTCGTGCCGGCCCAGCGCGGCATGTGCGAGGTGCTCGGACGCGTGGTTTCGTTCCAGCTCGAGGTGCTCGATCAGAAAGACGCGGCAGAGCAGAAGCTCCGCGCGAGCACGCTCGCGCACCACTACGTCGAGCAGGTGACGGCGCGGCTCGGGACGTCGAGCCGGATCGCGCCGGGCAAGGGCGAGGCCGAGAAGGGCCTGCTCGGGCAGGTAGGAGCGCTGCTCGGGTTCGTCGAGGCGACGGGCGTGGCCGTGGTGGACGAGTCGCAGGTGGCGACGGCCGGCGTGACGCCCACGGCGGAGGACGTGCGGAGGATCGCGGCGTGGCTGCGGGAAGTGATGAAGGAGCCGATCTTCGCGACGGACTCGCTCGGGGCGGAGCTGCCGCTCGCGCGCGGGCTCGCCGCGGTGGCGAGCGGGCTGCTCGTGACCTCGTTCAGCTCGGAGGGGCGGACGATGTCGTTATGGTTCCGACCGGAGATCGAGCGGACGCTCGCGTGGGGCGGCGACCCGCGGAAGCCGGTGTCGCGGGATCCGAGCACGATGCGGATCGAGCCGCGTCGATCGTTCGAGGTCTGGCGGCAGACGGTGCGAGGGTGCGCGGATCCCTGGAAGCCGTGGGAGATCGAGGCCGCGAGCGCGCTGCGCGCGGCGGTGGTGGGCATCGTGCTCGGGCAGGCGGCGGACCTCGCGCGGCTCGCCGCGGAGCTGCGGGCGGCCCTGCGCGCGCGGGACGATTTCCTCTCGGTCGCGTCGCACGAGCTGCGCACGCCGATCGCGACGCTGCGGCTGACGCTGGAGGCGCTGCAGCGGGCCACGACGCGGAGCGGGGAGGGCGGGCTCAGCCGGACGGACGCGACGCCGCGGATCGAGATGGCGATGCGGCAGGTGGAGCGGTGTGTCGCGCTCGTGGATCAGCTCCTCGACGTCTCGCAGCTCTCGTCGGGCAAGCTCTCGCTCTCGTTCGCGGAGACGGATCTCGGGGAGCTCGTGCGTCGGGTGGCGGAGCGGCTCTCGATCCAGGCGGCGGCGGCCGGGAGCACGATCGAGGTGCGTGCGCAGGCAGGGGTCGTGGGGCAATGGGACGAGGGGCGGCTCGATCAGGTGGTGACGAACCTGCTGACGAACGCGATCAAGTACGGCGCGGGGCGGCCGGTGACGGTGGAGGTCGCGACGCGCCGGCGCGAGGCCGAGCTCGTGGTGAAGGATCGGGGCATCGGCATCCCGGCGGAGGCGCAGGCGCGGATCTTCGAGCGATTCGAGCGAGCGGTGCCGGCGAGCCATTACGGCGGCTTCGGGCTCGGGCTGTGGATCGTGCGGCAGTTCGTGGAGCAGATGGGGGGCCACGTGAGCGTGGCCTCGACCGAGGGGCAAGGCGCGACGTTCACGGTGTGCCTGCCGCTCGTCCGCGGCGCGGCGCCCGCGGGGAAGGGAAAGGACGTTGGCGGGAGCTAGCCGCTGCGTGCTGGTGGTGGACGACGACGAGGATCTTCGCCGAACCGTGACGATGGTCCTCGCGGAAGAGGGATATCGTGTTCTCCAGGCGGCCAACGGCGCGGACGCGCTCACGCGGCTGCACGATGGCCCGCTGCCGGACGTGATCCTGCTCGACCTGATGATGCCGGTGATGAACGGAGAGCAATTCCGCAGGGCGCAGCGGGCCGATCCGTCGCTCTCGGAGGTGCCGGTCGTGGTGATGACGGCGGCGGGATCGCGGGCGGTCGAGGCGATCGCGGCGCTCGGGCCGACGCGCGTCTTGCACAAGCCGGTGGGGCTCGAACCGCTGCTTTCGGCGGTGGACGAGGTCGCGTCAGGGCACGAGCGGAGCGGGCGCGCGAAGTAGCGCGGTCTTCCGCGCGGGCTCGTAGGCGACGACGATCGGGCCCGTGGGGCGGAGGGTGATCATCGGGCTGAGCGCGGGCGGGCGCCGTTCGAGGAGGCGAACGCGGACGCGGCGGAGGATCGTGGCGAGGACGATGGTGGCTTCGAGCAGGGAGAACTGGTTGCCAATGCAGATGCGAGGCCCGCCGCCGAAGGGATAATAGGCGAAGCGTGGCAAGGCGCGCTCGAGGCCGTTGAGCCAGCGTTCGGGGAGGAAGCGCTCGGGCTCGGGGAAATAACGGGCGTCGCGGTGGTTGACCCACTGGCTGATCCAGAGCTGGGTGCCCTTGGGGATGCGATAGCCGCCGAGAGAGGTCTCCTCGATGGCCTCGCGGCCGATGGCCCACGCGGGCGGATACAGGCGCAAGGTTTCGAGGATCGTGGCCCGCGCAAAGGGCAAACGCGCGAGGTTCTCCGTGGTGGGGAGCGCGTCGCCGAGGGTCTCGTCGATCTCGGCGCGGAGGCGGGCCTCCACGTCGGGATGTTTCGAGAGCAGGACGAACGCGTAGGAGAGGGCGAGGGCGGTGGTCTCGTGGCCCGCGAGGAAGAGGGTCATGAGCTCGTCGCGCATCTCGCGATCGGAGAGGCCGCGGCCCGCGTCGTCCTCGGCGGCGAGGAGCATGGAGAGCAAATCGGAGCCGCCGCCGCCGCGCGCACGCCGGGCACGGACGACGCCGAGCAGGACGTCGTCGAGGGTGGCAATGGCCTCGCGGGTGCGGCGATTGTCGGGCAGCGGGAGGTGCTCCATCCAGGGGAAGAGGGTGATCAAGCCGTCGCCGAATCGATCGACGACGACGTCGAGGGCACGGGCGACGTCGGCGGCGCGCGGGCCGACGTCGCTGGCGAAGAGGGCCTTGGCGACGATTTCGAGGGTGAGTCGCATCATGTCGGCGTGGAGGTCGCGGACCTCGCCGGGCTCGCGCGCGAGGGCGAAGCGCTCGGCGGCGAGGGCCATGTCGTTCCCATACGTGGCAATGCGCTCGCGGTGGAACGCGGGGGCGAGGAGGCGGCGGTGGCGGAGCCATATGTCGCCTTCGCTCGTGAGGAGGCCATCGCCGAGGATGCGGCCGAGGCCGCGGGTCATGCGGTCTTTCCAGAAGCGACGATGCTCGGAGACGAGGACGCGCTCGATGTCCTCGGGTTCGCGGACGAGGAAGGCGTCGATGGGGCCGAGGCGCATGCCGACGATGGGCCCGCGCGCGGCGAGGGACATCAGGAAGGCGAGGGGATCGGCGCGGTAGGCGATGAAGTGACCGGCGAGGGGCAGGGCGCCGGGGGCGAGGGGCGGGAGAGGGGCGGGCGCGGACATGGGCGGTATCGTAACTGGAAAAACGGCGGCGGTGGGGGCGCCGCGCCGGGGCGCTGCCCCGGACCCCGCGGGGGCTGTTCGCCCCTCGACCCGAACCAGCGCAAGCGCTGGACTCGGGGTGGAAGAACTGCGCGATGCGCAGTTCTTCCAACGGGCCCGTTGGACCGCGTTGCCAGTCGAGAGGGCAGCGCGGCGGTCTCGGTTGGCAGGGTCGTCGCCGGTCTCGACTCGGCCTGCTCGATGAACTGCGCGGAGCGCAGTTCATCGACAAAAGGTCCAGCGCTTGCGCTGGTCCGGGTCCAGGGGCGGATAGCCCCGGTGGGGCCTGGGGCAACGCCCCAGCGCAGCGGCTCCCACATGAGACCAACGCTCAGGCGTTTAGCAGGCTGCGTTCACAAGCACGAGCAGAGCGGATCACCCAGCTCGCAGTCGCAGGGCTTGCCCCCCGACCGGTCTGGTAGAATGCACACGTATCCCCTTCCGGCCTTTCGTTCCGCCTTCAGTTCGTCGAGCGCCTTCTGCAGCGCGGCCCGCAGCTCATCGTCCTTCGCCTTCTCCGCTTCTTCGGCGGCGCGCGTCGCCGCTGCGAGCGTGTGTTCCTTTCGGGTGACGAGCGACGCGCCTTCGAGATATCGCGGGACCTCGGCGGGCGGCTTGAAGAAGAGGACGTAGACGACGATGGCGGCAATCGGGACGCAGACCGCGCAGAGGTCGAGGACGAGCCCTTGGCCGTGCTTCGCCGGTCTGCCGTTCTCCGATTCCGTCGTCGCGTCCCCGCTCATCGCGCCTCCACGTCCCGGCAAGGGAGTCCGGATGGGCCATCCTGCACGAGGATCGACGCCCGTGGCAAGTCGCCGCTCCGCCGGCGGGCCGAGGCATCCCTCGGCGGGCGAGGTGTACCTGCGATCGTGCTCGGGTGCGCTTCCGGGCGCCCGAGGCGCGCTTCCGCCGGCGCGCCGAGGCATCCCTCGGCGGGCGAGGCGCCCTCAGTTCCCGGGGCCGCGCGCGACCGGGACGTAGAGAAACGCCTCCCTGCAGCCGTAGCCTTCATGCAGCGTCTCGTCCACGCAGAGATCACGCACGCGATAATGATCGCCTCCGCCGTCGGGCGTCTCGATGGTGACGACGCAGTCGAGATCGATGGCCGGGATGTGGATCGCGTAAAACTGCCCCGCGGCCCTCATCGGAGAGAGCTTCGTCCTCTCGCCGACCGGGCACTTCAGCCATACCGAAGCATCCGCGACGGGCTCACGGACGGGCCCGGCGCCGTCGCGCACCACCACCACCCGAAGCTGACCGGCGGGGTCGCACGCAGCGAGCAAGAGGGAAAAGAGCGCGCCGAGGCAGATGTTTCGGATCACCTGATGGACGTAACACGAGAGCGAGACGCGGATCGACGACTTCGAGCGCGACACAGCACCTTCGCGACACGCTCGAAACCAGCTAGGCTCGAGGACGCGCCATGACGCCGCGTCCCGCCCCCACCGCGCCTCCGAGGAGAATGCTCGCCGCGACCGCCGCGCTCGCCCTCGGCCTGCTCGGCGCCCCCGCGGCCGCGGACGAACCCGCGTCCGCATCCGATCCCGCTCCCGTCGCCATTCCCGCGCCCGCGCCCGCGCCCATTCCCGACCCGGCGTATCCGCCCCCCGTCGTCGTCGAAGAGCCTCCGCCGCCGTCGCCCGAGACCGTCCCGTATCGCCCCGTCAACGTCGGGTTCTTGTATCCGATGAGCACCAACATCGGGGCGCCGGACGTCTTCACGCACCTCGACATCGCGCTCATGCTCGGCCGGATCGGCTATCTCGGCGGCTTGCAGATCGGGCCCGTCGGCTGGGTCGGATACGATATGCGGGGCGCGCAGATCGGGCTCGCGCACGTCGTCGAGGGCCGCGCCGAGGGGCTCGAGATCGATGGCATCTTTTCCATTGCGCAAGGAGACTTCGCGGGCGCGCAGGTCGCGGGGCTCATGGGGTGGACGAGCGGGCGGATGACCGGCGTCGCGCTCGCAGGAATGGCGAGTTACGTGTACGCCGACGTCGACGGCGTCCTCGCCGGCGGGCTCGTCTCGGTCGCGCGCGGAAGGGTCCGCGGGCTGCAGTTCGCGGGCGGGACGAACATCGGGCGGGTCGACGGCTTGCAGCTCGGAATCGTGAACGTCTCGGCCGAGGTGCGCGGCGTGCAGATCGGGCTCATCAACGTGGCGCGGCGGATCAAGGGCCTGCAGGTGGGGGTCCTCAACGTCACGGACAAGCTCGAAGGCGAGTCGCTCGGCCTCGTGCCGATCCCGCGGCGCGGCGGGGTGCACCCCGTGCTCTGGGGCTCGAATTCGATCTTCGCGAACATCGGGGTCAAATTCGCGAGCGCCTATGCGTACTCGATCCTCGGTGTCGGCCTCCACAATCGACCGCTGCCGGAGGGAAAACGGCAAGCGGCGTTCACGGCGGGGCTCACGCTGGGCGCGCGCGTGCCGATCGCGGAGGGATTCGCGGTGGCCGGGGATCTCGGCGGAAACCGGCTCTTCGCGGAGGGCGTGCCGCTCACGACGCACGACGAGCTGTACAAGGCGCGCGTGCTCTTTTCGTTCGAGATTGCCAAACGGCTCGTGCCGTTCGTCGGGGGCGGGGTGGCGATGGCGGTGCAGGGCTCGGATACGCTCCGGTTTTCGATCCTGCCCGAGGGAACGGCGGGGATCGAGCTTTAACCGGCGGACGCGGTGGCCGTCTCGCCCGGCGAGGGCAGGTTTTCCCCGGCCTGCGCGACGTCGTGGGCGTCGAGCGCCCGGGCCGCGACGAACAGCAGCGCCGCGTGCGCGAGCGAGACGAATGCATACGCGACGATCGGCACGAGATCGCGCTTCGGGCCACACGCGACGAGGAGCGTCGCGATCAGAAGAACGTTGTGAATCACCGACCAGCGACCGACGCGGCGGGCCTGCGCGGCCGCGTCCGGGCTGCGGCGAAGCAGGAGGATGCCGAGCCCGAGCAGCCAGCCCGCCACGAAAAGCCCGCTCGGCGCCGAGAGCGTGAGGATGAGGACCATGGGCTCCATGGCCTCGAGGGGCCTGCCGAGCATCTCCAAGCTGATGACGAGCCCGACGAGCGCCGCGAGCGCCCCCGGAATGACCATCTGTCCGAGCAGGAAGCTCGTGATCGCGGCGGCCTTCACCGAGCGTGGCGCCTTGCCGGCGACCCAGACGGGCACCTCGGCGGCGCGGTATGCGCTGCCGCCGCGCTTCTCGTAACGCGAGAGGACGAGCCCCCACACGTCGCGCCCAGCGATACGGCCCACCACGTACAGCAGCGACGGGAGGAGCAGGAACCCCACAACCAGAATGACGATCTCCATCGTGACCTCGGCCTCGATCGATGGACGCGCGAGGAGCGCCGAACGTTCCGTGGCCTTCGAGGAGTTAGGGTGCAGGGTTCGAGGAGACAAGGTGGCAAGCCTGGTCACTCGCCGTGCCACTTCCTCCGCACCATTACGACGCTCCGACCGGACATTTTCAAGCACCGGTCACAAAAATTACCATATCGACGTGTCTTTCCGATCCTGGTAGACATTCGCGCTGTCCGGGATGGTCACGAATCGGAACAAGGAGTCGTCGCCCATGAAGAAGCTTGGCCTCGTTCACGGATTGCTCGTCCTCTCCGCTGTGTTTGCCGGCGGCTGCGTCGCCGAAACCGGCGAGCCGGAGGACCTCGAGAACGTCGGAATGGGCATCACCTGGGAGGAGTTCAAGGCGAACGCCTATCAGGAGCCGGATACGGGCGTTTACATCGTCGACGGCGACACGCCGATGTTCAGCGAAGCCGAGCTCGAAGCGTTTTACCTCGAGCACGTGCAACAGGGCGCGCTCGCGGTCATGACGCAGGGCGGCAGCGACGTGAAGTGGGATTCGGCGACGGCGCTGAACATCACGTATTGCATCAGCACGAGCTTCGGCAGCCGCTACAGCGCCGTCGTGAATGCGATGAACACGGCCACGGGCGCCTGGGAAGGCGCCGCAAACGTGAACTTCGTCCACAAGAGTGATCAGGACGCGAACTGCTCGGCGCAGAACAAGAACGTGATCTTCGACGTTCGTCCGGTGAACGTGGGCGGGCAATACCTCGCGCGCGCATTCTTCCCGAACACGAAACGCAACGGCCGCAACGTGCTCATCGACAACACGGCCTTCACGTCGCAGGGCATCTCGCTCGACGGCGTGCTGCGCCACGAGCTCGGCCACGCGCTCGGCTTCCGGCACGAGCACACGCGGCCCGAGGCCGGCGCCTGCTTCGAGGACAACAACTGGCGCGGCCTCACGCCCTACGACTCGGGCTCCGTCATGCACTACCCGCAGTGCAATGGGACGAACTCGTGGGCGCTCAACCTGACGAGCCAGGACAAGGCGGGCGCGGCCTCGCTCTACGGCGCCCCGGGCAGCGGCGGCAAGTGATCGGCTGAGAGAGATCGAAGAGAATGGGAAAGGGGTCCTGGCCCGCGCCGGGACCCCTTTTTCATTTCAGGGTTTGCCCCAGGCCGCGTCCTTCCGGTAGGTCGCGATGGATTCGGCGATCACCTCGAGGCCGCGCTTGCGATCGTAGAGGTCGTCGACCTCGCTGATCTTGCCCTCGAGGATCTTGTAGTCCTGAAAGAACCGCCGGATCTCGGCGAGGACGTGCGGCGGGAGCGCCGTCGCATCCTCGTAATGGGCATACGCAGGATCGTCGATGGCCACGGCGACGATCTTGTCGTCGACGCCCTTGTCGTCCCGCATGCGAAACCCGCCGACCGGCCGGGCGCGCACGATGGTCAGGGGATGCACGGGCTCCTGCATCAAGACGAGGATGTCGAGCGGATCGCCGTCGCCGGCGTGCGTCTGCGGGATGAACCCGTAATTCGCAGGGTAATGGACCGACGAGTAGAGGACACGGTCGAGCATGAGCAGGCCCGTGCGCTTGTCGAGCTCGTACTTGAGCTTGGATCCACGCGGGATCTCGATGACCGCAGGGACGAACTCGGCGATGGTGGACGGGACGACGTGGATATCGTGAAGAGGGTGCATGGTCTCGGGGTTTGGGGCGTAGCTCGGCTCGTCCGAGCGTAGCCCCGAGCGGAAAAGGAGGGGTTCGCCGGAGCGAACCCCCCGGGAGGAGGAATCAGGGCGCGAGCTTCGCGAGGAACATGTCGGTTCCGCCGGCGGAGGTGAAGGGGCCGCCGCCGAAGTCGATGAGGTTTTCGAAGAAGCCCGTCACCCAGGTGTTCGTCTGCGGGTCGATCGCGACGGCCTCGCCCGCCTGGCTCGTCATCATGCCGCTGCCGTACCGTTTGAGCCAAAGCTGCGCGCCGTCCGGGTTGAGCTTGCCCACGAAGGCGTCACGCCCGCCCGTGCTCAGGACCGCGCCGCCGCCAAGATCGATCTGGTTGAAGAACTCGCCCGTGATCACGATGTTTCCGAAGACGTC
This sequence comes from Polyangium sp. 15x6, assembly GCF_029960785.1. GTDB lineage: Bacteria > Myxococcota_A > Polyangia > Polyangiales > Polyangiaceae > Polyangium. The sequence continues at coordinate 56,688 of NZ_JASBQE010000016.1, read as the reverse complement.
GATCGCGAGGCCCTTGCCGCGCTGTGCGCCCGGGTTGCCGAACCTCTTGCTCCAGGCGTGGTTGCCCGCAGCGTCGAACTTGGCCAAGAACCCGTCGACGTTGCCCGTGCCGTCCGCGCTCGTGAGCGTGGTGGCGCCGCCGTCGAACGAAACCGAACCGGCAAACTCGCCCGTGACGACCACGTCGCCATCGCTGGGATCGACGGCCACGGCGAGCCCGCGCTGCTCCGAGGCGTCGCCGAGGCCCTTGCTCCACAGGTGCCCGCCGGTGCTGTCGTACTGAGCCACCACGATGTCGTAGTCGCCCGCGCTCGTGAGATTGCCGCCGCCGAAGTTGGCGCTGTCCTGGAAGGAGCCGACGAGCGTCACCTGACCCGCGGGGGTCACCGCGATCTCGGTGCCGAACTGCGTGCCCGTGCCGCCGAAGCCCTTGCCCCAGACCGCGTTGCCGGTGCTCGAGTACTTGAGGAGCAACACGTCGAAGCCCCCCTGGTTGGCGATGACCCCGACGAAGTTGAGGCTGCCCGAGTAGTGGCCCGTCACGTAGACCGCGCCCTGGGCGTCGACCCCGATGTCCATGCCCTGCTGGGTCACGGTGTTGCCGAGCGTCTTCGTCCAGACGTGGGCGCCGTTCGTGTCGAGCTTGGCGACGAAGAGATCGTCGCCGCCCGCGCTCGTGAAGGTGCCTTGGCCGAAGCTGATCGTGCCCTGGAAGGCGCCCGTGACGTACACGTTGCCCGCGCCGTCGACGGCGATGCCGTTGCCGACCTGGGCCGCGGAATTGCCGTACTGCTTTGCCCAGAGGACGGTGCCCGTCGGATCGTACTTCACGACGATGACGTCCGTGCTGCCTGCGCTCGTGAGCGCGCCGATGGCGCCGCCGAAGTTGATCGTGCCCTCGAAGTTGCCGATCGTGTAGACGTTGCCCTGGGGGTCGACCGCGACGTCCAGGCCGATCTGGTTCGAGGCGTCGCCGAACGCCTTGCTCGCGACGTGGTTGCCCGTGCAGGCGAGCGCCGCGCCGCTGCAGTCCTCGTCCGCCGGCGAGGCGCAGTTGTCGAGCGAGGGGAGGACCTCGCCCATGCAGGCGCCGTAGCCCGAGCCATCGGGGAGGCAGGTGTGGTTGCCGGCCTTGCACAGGCCAACGCCGGCCGTGTTGTTCGGGCCGGTGTAACAGGTCTCGGTCGTGTTCGGCGTGCAGGCGCAGCCGATGCCGTCGTCGACCACGCCGTCGCAGTCGTCGTCGAGCATGTTGCAGACCTCGGCCGAGGGCATGACCTGGCCCTGGCACGCGCCGTAGGACTGGCCGTCGGGCGCGCAGGTGGCCTTGCCCATGACGCAGACGCCCATGCCGGCCGTGCCCGGCGGGCCGTCGTAGCAGTCCATCATGTCGCCCGGCTGGCAGACGCAGCTCGGGCTGTCGTCGACCGCGCCGTTGCAGTCGTCGTCGGCGGCGTTGCAGGTCTCGGCCGCGGGCAGGACCTCGTCGACGCACGCGCCCCACTCGCCGTTCGGCTCGCAGGTCTGCACGCCGGCCTTGCAGGAGCCGACGCCCTCGGTGCCGTCGGGCCCGGAGTAACAGGTCTGCGTCGTGCCGATGGTGCAGCCAGCCATGCCGCCGGTGCCGCCCGTCCCGCCGCCGCCCTGGCCGCCCTGGCCGCCCTGGCCGCCGCCGCCCTGGCCACCTTGGCCGCCTTGGCCACCCTGGCCGCCTTGACCGCCGGTGCCGCCGGCGCCGCCCTGCGCGCCGCCCGTCGTGTTCGGGGTGGGTTCGCCGCAGCCGGCGACGGCGCTGAGCAGGGCGAGCGTGATCGTGGGGAAAGAAAGAGAAAGGAGTCGCGATCGGCGAAGCATGATGGTGAAGCCTCCGGCGTGGACCGAGGGGAGTGATCCCGAGTTTCCGTCACATTACCGAATGCAAGACCATGCACAATACCCCGGCCGCTTCCCGCCGGTTCGGGCTGGAATCGCAGCGGAAACCGTGGCCGGGGGCGCTCCTTGACGCCCGGAAGGGGGTCTGGTCTCCTACGTTCCAGCATCGGCGTTCGAGAAGACGCCGATTTCGTGGAGTTTTCCCCATGCGAAGAGCTTCCTTGCGTCCTTCCTGGTTCGCCTTGATCGCCGTCTCGGCGCTGGTGTTCGGTTGCGCCGCAAAGACGAGCGGTACTTTCGGCGCCGGCGGCGAAGGAGGCGAGGCGGGGCAGGGCGGCTCGGCCGGGTCGGGAGGGCAGGGAGGATCGGCAGGGCAGGGCGGCGCGGGCGGGTTCGACTTCCCGACCGACGGCGGGACGCCCGACCCGGAGCTGCCGGGCGAGGTGTTCGGGCACAGCCCCGATCGGCTCTACAAACTCGAGCCCTACACGAAGCAGGTGTCGGTCGTGGACTACTTCCAGGGTTGCGGGGAGGTCATCGACATCGCGATCGACAAGGATTCGAAGATCGTCGGGACGAGCTTCAGCGGGCTTTACTGGATCGACAAGACGACCGCGAAGTGCACGGAGATCGCGAGCGGCAGCTACCCGAACTCGCTCTCGTTCGTGCCGGCAGGGACGCTCGATCCGAACAACGAGGTGCTCGTCGGTTACCAGAACTCGACGTACGTGCGGATCGACACGACGACCGGGCAGATGACGACGGTCGGCTCGATCGGCGGCGGGTACTCGTCGAGCGGCGACATCGTGTCGGTGAAAGGCGGCGGGACGTACCTCACGGTGAAGGGCAACAGCTGCAACGACTGCCTGGTCGAGGTGAACCCGAAGACGGGCGCGCTCATCAAGAACTGGGGCTCCGTGCCGTACGAGGACGTCTTCGGGATCGCGTTCTGGGCCGGCAGCGTCTACGGCTTCAGTGACTCGGGCCAGCTCTTCGAAGTGACGTTCAACCCGAACGGGACCGGGATCACGACGAAGGACATCCCGATCCCAGGCGGCTCCGCGAGCCTCGTGTTCTGGGGCGCCGGCTCGACGACGTTCGCGCCCGTCGAACCGCCGCCGAAGTAGGCTTTTGATCGACAGCGTAGCGCCGGGGTTTCACCCCGGGCCCGAGCAGGGGCTATCCGCCCCTGCACCCGGACCAGGGCAAGCCCTGGACCGCTGGTGCAAAGGCCGCGATGCGGTCGATGCAAAGGAGCTCTCAGGCGCCGAGGGAGCGTATTGCGTTGAGCATGCGTCGGAAGAGGCCTTCCTCCGGCGTGGGGGGCGTCGTGTCGTCGACGGGGCCGAGGGCCACGACCTCGGCGAGTTTGGTCGAGGGGACGAGGACGCCGGCGCAGCCGGGGCAGCGGAGGATCTCGGGGCCGTGGCCACGCAGATGCTCGGGCGCGAGCGCGTGCCGGCAGCGCGGGCAGATCCGCGCGCCGGGGTGCGACTGCGGGATCGCAGGGCGAACATCGACGGCGGCGGCGACGCTGGAGACGTCGCCGTCGAACCAGTCGATCCATACGGCATGGCAGTCGGCGCAGACGTCGACGACCGCGCCGGGGGTCACTCGTTCCTGGAGCAGGCCGCCGCAGAGCGGGCACTGCGGGGACGCGAGGCGGTACTGCTCGCTCATCGCGCGGCTCCAGGTGGCTCTGCGAGGCGTCCGTAGAGATCGGCGAGCTCGCGCAGGCGCATGGCCGTCTCGCGACGGAAGACGTCGCCGTGGAGCAGGAAGCGCCAGTTGTCGCGGGTCGTGGCGGGGTTGTTCATGCGCGCCTCGCTGCCGCGCGAGAGCACGTCCTGCATGGGGATGATCGCGGTGTTCGCCGTGGAGGCGAACGCGACGAGGATGAAGTCCCAGGCGATGTCCTGGCCGCTCACGCGGAGGTAGCGCTGCACGTGGTGGCGCACGTGCGGCGGCGCCGCGTTCCAGAAGCCCACGGTGGTGTCGTTGTCGTGCGTGCCCGGGTAGACGACGTTGTCCGGCTCGTGGTTGTGGGGCAGGTGCGTGTTGTCCGCGTCGCCGCCGAACGCGAACTGCAGCACGCGCATGCCGGGCAGGCCCGCGGCGCGGCGCAGCTCGTGGACGGCCTCGTCGATCATGCCGAGATCCTCGGCGACGAGCGGCATCTTGCCGTGACGCTCGAGCGCCTGGAAAAACGCGAGCCCGGGGCCCTTCACCCAGCGGCCGCCGCGCGCGTCGGGAGCGCCGAACGGGATCTCCCAGTACGCGGCGAACGCGCGGAAGTGATCGATGCGGGCGATGTCCGTGTGCGCGAGGACGCGGCGGAGGCGCGCGCGCCACCAGGCGAAGTTATCCTCGGCCATGCGATCCCAGCGGTAGATGGGGTTGCCCCAGAGCTGGCCGGTCTCGCTGAAGTAGTCCGGCGGCACGCCCGACACGCTCTGCGGCGTGCCGAGCTCGTCGAGGTGGAAGAGGTTTCGGTGCGCCCAGACGTCGACGCTGTTGCGATCGACGTAGATCGGCAGGTCGCCGACGATCCGCACGCCGCGCGAATGTGCGTAGGCGCGGAGCTCGCTCCATTGGTGCTCGAAGAAAAACAGGATGGCGATCTCGCGCTCGATCTCCTTCGCGTGCTCGGCCCGCGCCTTCTCGAGGGCGGCGGGCTCGCGGTCGCGCAGGGCGGGCTCCCAGTCCCACCAGGCCTTGCCGCCGTTCTTGCGCGAGAGCAGCCAGAAGAGCGCAGAGTCCTCGAGCCACGAGGCCTCGGCCTCGCGGAAGGCGGCGAGGGGCTTGCGCAGCGGGTGATCGGGGCTCGCGAGGAGGCGCTCGGCAGCGCGATCGAGGCGCGGCTCCTTGAAGGCGCGGACGGCGTCGAAGTCGACGACGCTCGCCGGCTTGAAGTCGTGCACGAGCTCCGAGGCGTCGAGCAGGCCGACCTCGTGCAGCCGGACGAGGTCGACGAGCAGCGGGTTGCCGGCGAAGGCGGACCAGCAGACGTAGGGGCAGTTGTTGCTGGTCGGGTTGAGGGGCAGGACCTGCCAGAGGCCGAGCCCGGCCTGGGCCAGCCAGTCGAGGAAGCGCCGCGCAGAGGCGCCGAGATCCCCCATGCCGTAAGGGCCGGGCAGGGAGGTCGGGTGCAGGAGGATGCCCGCCTCGCGGCGGGGTTTGTCAGGGGCCTGGGTCATGCGAACGTCTCCTCATCGGCGGGCCGAAAAGCGGGCGGACGATATCATCGCCGGGCCTTCTGCGTGATCCTTTGCAGCGCGGCCGAGACCGCCTCCCGCGCGAGTTTTTCCCGGGCCTCGGGATCCGTCTCGGGCTTCTGCATGGCCCGGACCGCCTCGCAGGCGGCCTTGTCCGCGGGCGGGAGCGTGACGCAGAAGAGATCGTACGAGCGCGAAGCGGGCTCGGCGAGGGCGGGCTCCTTCACGAGGATGGCCGCGGCGTGCGCGAGGACGAGGGCGAAGAGCGACGCCTGCGGGGTGGTGTCGAGCCATCGCGAGACGAACGTGGGGCTCCTCGCGAGCTTGGCCAGCACGTCCCAACGGCTCCGCGCGAGGCCGAGCTCGGTCGCGAAGACGAGCACCGAGAGGTTGCGGTTGCGATCGGAGAGGGCCGCCGTGTCCGCGTCGAGCGCGGCGAGATCATCGAGCGCGGCGTCGTCGAGCGTGGCGCAGTTGACGGCGACGCTGAGCGTGTCGGCGCGGAGGCTCGGTCCGAGGAGCTTCGACCGGCCGATCGAGCGGGCGGCCGTGACGAGGCTCGGGTTGCAGTGGGTCGGCTGGCGCTGGCGGGCAAGCAGGACGGCGGCGTCGTAGACGCGGCCGGCCGAGGAGAGCTCGAGTGTGGCGCGTGTGAACGCGTCGGGGTCGTAGTTCTTCTGTTCCATGCCGCCGAGGAACGCGTCGAGGGCGGGCAGGGGGCCGGCGCAGGCCTTGCCGGTGTCGCCGCGGCGGATCCGCGGGAGCTTGCGGAGCGCGCCGCCGGCGCGGAGCGAGAGGGCGAGGGAGTAGGCGTCACACGCGGGCGCTTCGTAGCCGCCGAGCTCGACCTTGTCCTCGGTGCAGGCGAGGGGTTCGCCGAGCACGGCGAGGGCGCGCGCCGCGCGATCGAGCACGGGTTTTGCCGCTGGCATGCCGGCGAAGGCGACGGGGGGCGTGGAGAGGATGTCCCGCAGCGCGGCGTCGTCGGTGTCGCCTTCGAGCGTGGCGCGGACGAGGGACCAGAGGTCGCCGGCGAGCAAGGGCATGCCAGCGTCGGCGGCGAGGACGGCCGTGACGGCGAGGACCGCGCGCGCGTCGGCGGCGATGGTCTTCGGGTCGGGCGGGCCGAGGGAGCGGCCGCCGAGGCGAACGCCGAAGATCGCGGCGTCGATCGCGCGGGAGGCGGCGGAGGCGCCGCGCTCGACGTCGCCGTCGAGGAAGTGGTAAGCGGCGTCGATCGCCGCGGCGTGCACGTAGTAGCGCGCGGCTTCGGTGTCGCGCTCGGGGCCGGCGATCGGCGCGAGACGCGCGACGAACGAACCCTCGGGCTTGCCGGGCGAGCGCACGCCGAGGCCCATCTGGAACGTGGACGAGCCTTCGACCAGGCCCGCGCCGAAGGAGACGTCGAAGCTCACGTTGAAGACCTTGGAGACGGTCTTCTCCTCGTAGCGGTACGACATGCGGGGCATCACGAGCCCGCTCGACTCGGCCTTCGCGAGGAACGCGTCGAGTTTTTCGCGCGCCTTCGTGCGGTCGCCGGTGTTCGCGAGCTTCATCGCGTCCATCACGGAGACCACGGCATCCGCGGCCGCGGGATCCTCGCAGGCGCGCGCGACCGCTCCGCGCATGCCCTCGGCGTACTCGCTCGGGCGCGGCGGCTCTCCATGGCGCGCCCGGAAGACCTCACGCGCGAACCGCAGGGCCCAGCCGAGCTCGGAGGCGCCGTCGGACGCCGCGGCGATCGCGGTGTCGGGCGGCGGTTTGTCCGTGGCGACCGAGACGAGCACGCCGCCGAGCAGACAAAAATCGGCCTGATCACGCTTCCCCTGCGCTCGCAAGGTGCTGGAGAGCGAGACGAGCAGCGCATCGAGCCCGCCTTGCGTGTTCTCCACGGCGGCGGCGCGAGCGAGCTCGTCGAGGAGGCCGACCGTCGTGCCCGCGTGTTCGTCGCGGAAGATCGCGGCGAGCGCGCCGAGCAGGCGCTTCACGCGCGTCGGGTCGATCGACGACGCCTTCGGCTCTGCGAGGTACGTCCGGACGAGGCCGTAGATCGACGTGATCGCGTCGGCGAACGCGCGCTCGTCCCACTCGGCGAGCCCGGCCTGCACGGCGCGCTCGGCGTCCGCCGTAGGGATCACGAACGCGAACGGCGTCGCCTTGCTCTTGCGCGGCGACGCGAGGTCGATCGCGTCCGACAGGATCGTCACGACGAACCGCGCGCGGCGGATCGTCGCGCCATCCCCCTTGGCGTACGAAGGGCTCGCGAGGATGCGCCTCCGCACGTCACCGAGCCGCGCGAGCACGCGCCTGGCCGCGGGGCTCGGCCCGCTCTTCGCGCCGCCACACTTCGGCTCGGATCCGGAGGGCTTGTCGAGGAGGATCGTGGCGAGCGCGGAGATCGTTTGATCCCCAAGGGTCACCACGTCCTCGAGCAGGCCCGCGGGCATGGGCTCCGCGCCGTCGCCGAGGCCGGCGATCGCCTCGCGCAGAGCATCCCGCGCGGCCTTGCGATCGGCGGGGAAGCGGGCGGGGTCCGCGGCCTCGGGGTCGAGCTTGCCGGCGCTCCCGAGCGCGAGATAACGGGCCACGCTCGCGGCGAGGCGCGCGAGCGGGCGCCGCGCGACGGACGGATCGGCGAGGGCCTGCCCGATCCGCGCCGCGGCCGCGTCGAGATCGGGTCGATCACCGAGGAGCAGGCGCACGAGCACGTCGGCGGTGAAGAGCCCGGCCACGCCCCAGCCGCTCTGCTTGGCGAGATCCCCGTCGAGCTTCGTGCGAAACGCGCCGAGCAGGCCCGTGTAGAACGCGCTCTGGATCGCCGCCGGATACGCCGTCGCGGCCAGGGCTCCGGTGAAGGCGGCCTCGAAGACCTCGGCCGCGTCCTTCGCGCGGGCGAGCCGCTCCTCGATCGTGCGCCGCAGCAGATCGACGAGCGCGTCCCGCAGCGGCGCGTCGGAGACGAGGCCGGGGGCGTACGCGAGCGTGACCACGCTCATCGAGCGCAGGCGATCGGGGTGGGCCTGGTGGAGCTGCGAGAGCGCAGCGAGGTGGGCGGAGACGAGCGTGGAGACACGCCGGTACGAGGGTGTCTGCGCAAGCGAGATCCCCGAGAGCTCGCCGCGCTGCTGCGTGAGCGCGAAGGCGTGGGCCCACGTCGTACGGGCGTCGTCCACGGCGCGAACGAAGGTGTCGTACCGGGGGAGCCACTCCGCGAGCGGAAGCAGGTTCTTCCGGGTCGCGTCGAGCGTGAGCGAGGGCGTGAGCGCGCGGCCCATCGCGTACGCGAAGACGAGATCGTCGGGCCCCTGGAAGCTCGGCGGCGCCGCGGTGACGCACGCCTCCTGGGGGCCGAAGAGCGCGCGGATCCCCTCGCGTTTGCCCTCCGGCACGGCCGCGAGGATGGCGTCACCGAGCACCTTCCAGGTCGCGCCGTCGTCCTCGGCGGCCCGGACGCGCAGGAGGTGCCCGTACGGCGTGCCGTCGCGGAGCGTGTCCGGGCCGGTGGGCCCGCTCGAACGAGCATTCGGATAAGGCGAGATCCACGGGCCCGGCGGAGGTTCGAGCGCGATGCCCGCGCTCTCGAGGAGCGTGAGCAGGTACCTGCCACGGAGCACGGGTTCGGCTTCTTCCGAAGGGTGCGACGGCTGGCGCTGGCTTCGCGTTCGGCGCCGATCGAGCAGCTCGTACAGGCGCTCGGCCTCGCTGGCCGCGTCGACGTAGCGGAAGCTCGCGGCGTGCTCCGCGGCGCGCCTCGCCGCTTGCGCGATGTCGAGGTCGAGCTCGATCAAGGCATCGAGATCCCGCGCGATCACGTCCTTCACGACGGGCGGCAAACCGCCCATGAACGGGCGGAGCGGATCGTTCGGAAAGATCTCCGCCAGCATCCCGGCGTCGACACGGACGCGCGCGATCGTCTCCCAGCCGAGCGACGTCCCCATCGCGGCGAGCAGAAGCGCCTCGTCGATCGACTCCAGCCGAGGCAGCGGCGCGGTCCGGATCTCCACGCCTCCTCTGCGCTCGGAGACCCGCGGCGAGGAGCTGTCGTCGTGCTCGCGCAGGACGACGGACTTCGCGCCGCGCGCCTTCGGCTCGGACTTCACGGCGCGCCAGAGCGACGCCCATCGGTCGGCCGTGTCGCGCTCGGCTCGCGCGGCGGCGTACGCATCGAGCAACGCCGTCGGATCTCGCTCTTCCCGCGCGGCCGCGGCGATCGCGCCTTCGCACGTCGAGAGCGCGGCCTTGTCGCAGCGGACCTCCGACGTCGGCGTTGTCTTCGGCGGCGGCGGCGCGACGCAGCTCCCCGCGGCCAGGAGCAAGGCCATCGCGGAGACGATCGCGCGTGCAGCCTGTTTCCCGCGGCTCGAGCGTCGCGCCAGCATCACGCACCTCCGCCCGTGTCGCACGAGGGCGCGGTCGTGATCGTCCGCGTCGCGCGGAGCACGCTCCCTTCGCCGCCTTGCAGCGGATCGCCCTCGTCGTCCACCGCGACGATCTCCACGTTGAACGTGTCGTACCGATCCGCCACGCCGATCATCGGGAACTCCACGACCGTCCCCGAGCCGCGGCTCACGACCTTGCCGTTCGCCGACAGCTCGAGGTGTCCGCACGCCGTCGTGTCCCCGCAGTACCCGGGCGGCCTGAGGAAGAGCGCTTTTACTTCGAGCACGAAGGGAATCCGCACGTCCGGCGCCTCGCCGATCGAGACGCAGGCACCTTCCGCGGGGCTCTTGATGGAGATCGTGGGCGGGTCGGTCTCGATCGTCTCCGTGGTGGTGTCGTCGCTCTCCTCGGTGCAGCCGGCGAGCAGGGCCGCGCAGAGGACGAGCGAGGGCCCCGAGGCGCGCAAGGAGCGCAAGAAAGCATGCGGAAAGCGTGTCATCGCGCCTTTGTAACCCAGGCCCGAGCAGGATGGGAGGGATGCGCTATCCTCGCCGCGTGTCACGCCAGGAGAGAATCGAGCAGAAGCTCACCGAGGCCCTCGCGCCCGTGTTCCTCGCGGTCGAGAACGAGAGCAAGAACCACAACGTGCCCGCGGGCTCCGAGACGCACTTCAAGGTGCTCGTCGTGAGCCCCGCCTTCGAGGGCCTCGGCACGATCGACAGGCATCGCAAGGTGCACACGGCCCTCGCGACCGAGCTGCGCTCGGGCCTGCACGCGCTCACACTCCGCGCGCTCACGCCCGCGCAGTACGAGGCCGAAGGCAGCCAGGGCTTCCAGTCGCCGCCCTGTCTCGGCGGCTCGAAGCACGACAAGAAGTGAGATCCGCATGCTCACGCTCGGCCTGATCACGGATCTCCACTTCGGCCCCGAAGCTGGATTCGCGGGCAAGCTGCGCAAGTTGACGCGCAGCGCCCCCAGCCTCGCGAAGGCCTTCGTCGCCCGCATGAACGACGTCGTGAAGCCCGACCTCGTCGTGAACCTCGGCGACGACATCGAGGACGAAGGGCACGACGCCGATCTCGCCCGCTACGCCGCATGCGTGAACCTTCTACGAGGCGCGCGCGCCGAGCTCGTGAACGTCGCAGGCAACCACGACACCGCGCACCTCGCGCCTTCGGAGCTCCTCTCGGTCTGGCAACGCCCCGACCTCGATCGGCTCTACCACTCGTTCGATCGCGGCAGCTTCCACTTCGTCGTGCTCCACACGCGCGAGCGCAAGGATCGCGACGTCACCGTGGGCGAAGAGCAGCTCCGCTGGCTGCGCGAGGATCTCGCCGCGACCCACGCGCCGACCATCGTCCTCATGCACCACAGCGCAGCCGATCAGGACCTCCGCGGCAACCGCTGGTTCGAAGGCTCGCCTCACATCTGTCTCGTCGAGGAGCGTCGCGCGCTCCGCGCAATCCTGCGCGAGAGCGGCATCGTGCGCGCCGTCTTCAACGGTCACCTGCACTGGAACCACCTCGACGTGATCGACGGCATCCCGTTCGTCACGCTGCAGAGCCTCATCGAGAACCTCGACGACGACGCGCCCGGTCGCCCCGCCGCCGCACACGCCGTCGTGCACCTCGAGCCAAACCGCATCGTCGTGAAGGTCGAAGGCGCAGAGCGCGCGACCTACCAGTTCGAAGCGTAGGCGCAGCGCCGGGGTTTCACCCCGGACCCCGACCAGGGGTTGTCCACCCCTGGACCCGGGACCAGCGCAAGCGCTGGACTCGGGGTCGATGAACTGCGCGATGCGCAGTTCATCGAACGGGCCAGGTCAAGACCGGCGACGTTCGGGCCCGTCGGATGAACCGCGCATCGCGCGGTTCATCCGCCCTCGGTCCAGGCCGTGCCTGGTCCGGGGTGCAGGGGGCGGACAGCCCCCTGCTGGGGTGCGGGGCAACGCCCCGCTCAGAGCTTGAAGTTCAGCGCCTTTGGCCGTGTGAGGTGCAGGAAGCCGAGCGTGGACAGGGTCGAGCCTTTGCCGCTGTCCTTCACGCCGGTCCATGGCAGGGCTGGGTCGAGCGTGTCGCACTGGTTCATGTAGACAGTGCCTACATCGAGCTGCTTTGCGAGCCGCACTGCGCGCTCTCGGTCCTGCGTCCAGATGCTCGCTGTGAGACCGAGATCGCTGTCGTTCGCCAGCGCCACGGCCTCCTCGTCCGAGCCCACGGCCGCGATCGGCAGCACGGGACCGAACGTCTCGACTCGCATCACGTCCATGCGTGGATCGACGTTCACGAGCAGCGTGGGCTCGAAGAAACGCCCGCGCCCGTCCACCTGCGTTCGTTTGCCTCCCAAGAGAACCTTCGCGCCTGCGGCGATCGCGCGATCGATCTGCGCCTGGATGAACGCTGGGTGATGTGGCTGCGCGATCGGACCCATGTTCGTCTCGGCGACCATCGGATCGCCGAGACGGTAGGTCTTCATGAGCGCGAGACACCCCTCGACGAACTTCTCGTACAAGCTCCGGTGCACGTAGACGCGCTCGACCGCGCAGCAGCTCTGGCCCGCGTTGTAGCAAGCGCCGTCGACGATGTTCTCGATCGCCTTCTCGAGATCGGCGTCCGCCGCCACGTAGGCCGCGTCCTTGCCGCCGAGCTCGAGCCCCACGTCCACGAAGCGCGCGGCCGCCGCCGCGGCGTACACCTTGTGCCCCCCCGCCACCGAGCCTGTGAACGCCACGTGATCCACGCGCGGATCGGCCACGATGCGCCCTGCCATCTCGTGATCGCAGTGCAGCGCCTGGACGAGCCCGGCCGGCGCCCCCGCATCACGCAGTGCGTCGGCGAAGTGCTCCCCGCAGAGCGGCGACCGCGGCGAGTGCTTCAGGATCACCGCGTTCCCCGCGAGAACGGCCGGGATCACCACGTTCACGGCCGTGAGCAGCGGGTAGTTCCATGCAGGCAGGTTGAACACCACCCCCAGTGGGGCCCGGGCGATCCGCCGCTCGAAGCCCTCCTGGGACGGCAACACCGTGTCCGCGAGCGACGCCTCCGCGATGCTCGCCATGTACCGGGCGCGCTTGGCCATCCCGCCCACCTCGCCACGCGCCTGACGCAGGGGCTTGCCCATCATGGCCGTGATGTCGGCCGCGATCGCCTCTGCCCGCTCTTCCATGCGTGAAACGGCCGCGAGGCACAGGGCCACGCGGTCCTTCACCGGCGTGGGGGCGAAGGCCCGGGCGGCCGCGCGGGCGGCATCCAGGGCCTGATCGACCTCTCCCGCTTCGGCGAGGGGGCGTCTGACGGCTACATCGAGGGTGTAGGGGTTGTCGACGACGAGCTCCAGCATGAGGAGCAAGCTTGTTTAGGACCTGTTCGTCGGCCAGAAAATGTTCGTACAATGCCCGGCGGATGCGAGCAGTCGCGGCAGGCCTATCCGACGTGGGCAGACAGCGGCACCACAACGAGGATCGCTTCATCCTTCTGCCTGAGTTCAACGTGTTCGTCGTCGCGGACGGCATGGGTGGACATCAGTCCGGAGAGGTGGCGAGCCGCATGGCCGCGAGCTCTATCGCCAAGTACTTCCGCAACGAGTGCAAGCCCGACGTGACCGTCGGCCAGCGCCTCCGCGCCGCCGTGCTCGAGGCGAACGCGAAGATCTACGCTCGCGCCGACGACTCGCGCTTGCACCGCGGCATGGGCACGACCGTCGTCGCGGGCGCGTACGCGCCGGACGATCGCACCTTCTTCGTGGCCCACGCGGGCGACAGCCGTTGCTACCGACTGCGCGGCGACGAGATCAAGCAGCTCACGCGCGACCACTCGCTCATCTCGGACGCGCTGCTCGAGCGGCCCGATCTCACCGAGCTCGATCTCAAGTACCTGCCGAGGAACGTCATCACGCGCGCGCTCGGCATCAGCCCGACGGTCGACGTCGACCTGCGCGCCGAGCGCGTCGAGCCGCACGACGTCTTCGTCCTCTGCTCCGACGGCCTGCACGGGCTCGTGTCCGACGAAGAGATCGCAACCATCGTGCACGACAACGCGATCCTCACCGAGGCGTGCACGCGCCTCGTCGAGGCGGCGAACGCGAACGGCGGACGCGACAACATCACGGTCGTGCTGATCCGCATCGAGCCGGACGATCCGCCCTGGGCCGGCCGCCGCGCGAACTTCGCGCGCGCCTGAGGATTACGGCCTCCGTCCGATCGTCCCGGCCCGGAAGTACCAGGCGAGCGCGAGCACGGCGATCACCAGGAGCACCACCCAGAACCACGGCGTTCGGGTCCTGACGGCCTCGTTCGTCTCTGCCATCTGCGCCGCGAAGAGGTTCGCGGCGACGAGGATCGCGGTCGGTGCGTTCATCTTCGCCTCCCACCGCGCACGTTGGGCCGGCGGGCGAGGCGTCAATTCTTCACGCCGCGGTCACGTCATCGATCACGTCATCGATCACTCGACCGTGGCCGCGAGGGCGTGGCCGCCTCGGCGAACGTCGCGCCGCGGCCGTCGGGGTGCACCCGCGCGTAGGCCCGGCGCGCCGAGGCCAGCGCCTCCCGCACGCGCGCTCGGAAGGCCGGATCGGCCTCCATGCGCTCCTGCCAGACGCGCTCGATCCGCACGAGGCAGATGCGCGCGAGGCCGAGCTCCGCGAGCACCACGTCGGCGTCGCTGTGCTCGACCGAGAACATCAGCCGCGCGTAGTCGGCGATCTCCAGCGCGCCTCGCTCGATCTCGAGCTGCTGCACGTACGCCCGATCGTAGGCGAGCCGGAGCTCGGACCGACCTTGCTCGGTCTCGGCGCGGATCGCGCCTATCCACGTCCGCTCGGTCGACACCCAGCGCTGCTCCGACAAACCCATCTCCGACAGGATGCGAGCGCGGTCCTCCGGGCGGCGATCGATCCGAGCGGCCACGGTCGCGCATTGTTCGAGCGGTAGCTCCGCGGCCATGAGCAGCGGCGCGGCCATGCTCGCCGTCGAGGGACGGCGACGATCACCCGACGGGCGCGGGGTCTCGACCGCGACGACCGAAGGCTTCGGCGACGGCGTCACCGGCGCGGAGGGCAGGGCGGGGCCGGACGAGGCCACGGCCGACGCCGCGAAGAAGGCTGCGTTCTCCGCCGGCGAGACGGGCGCTGCGCTCACGGGCGTCGCGACGGACGGGCCCTTCGAATCGGTCCACGTGAGGAGCGCGGGGGCGCGCTGGGTCGTGGGCGGCGCGTCGAGCAGCCGACCACTCGCGGCGGCGGCCCCGCCGGGCAACGTGGGAGGCGGCGCGAGCGTCCCCGTCTTTCGCGTGCTCGGCACCAGCGTCGGCGGCGCGAGCGTATCGCGCTCCGTGATCACGCCGAAGCTCTCCGCCGGCGGCGGGCTCGTCGTTCCCGTGCGCGCGGTCGCGGGCGCGCGATCGGCCGGATCTTCTTCCTCTTCGTCTGGCGTGTGCTCGCCCTGCGAAACGCTCGTCGGCGTGGGGGGCGGTGGCAGCCGCATCGCGGCCGCGTCGCCCGGCCAAACGTCCGTCTCCCAGGACGTCTCGACGTGCGCGGGCCGCTCGTCCCCGACCTCTCCGCGCGTGGCGCGCTCGACGAGCTCGGCTGGCCCGGGGAAGGCCGCGTCCACGACGAACCTCGACGACGCGCGATCCTCGATGAGGCGCTCTCCCGACGGCGGGATCGGCACCGAGCTGTCGCGCGGGCGCGCGGGAAGGCCACCGCCGCTCGCGAGCGCGAGCGGCTCGACGGGGAGCGAGGCCGGCTCTTCCGGCGTGTGCTGCACGGGCGCGCTCGGCAGGAGCGTGTACCCCTCGTCCTCGGCGATCTCGCCCTCGAAGGGGCGGGGCAGGATGGGCCTGGGGCTCGAGTCCTCGGGCGGGACGGGGGGCGACTCCACGTCTTCGAGGCTCACGGTCATCTCGGGGCTCTCGGAGGCCACGATGATCCGGCCGAGCGCGTGCTCGTCGGGCTCGTGCACCGGCGTCGATCCACGCCAGGACACGACGGCCACGAGACGCACGCCGTCGATCCAGATCGTGTCGAGACGCACGTCGACCTCGAACGGCCGCAGCGAACCCTGGTGCGCGTAAAACACGCGCGGGCGGATGTTCGGCAGCTTCGACTCGAAGCGCGAGGCCTTGCGGGTCAGGTGTTCGAGCACGATCACGGGCGCGGGCTCGAGCTCGTCGATCTGCTGCTCGATCGGGGCGCAATTGAAGAGCGAGAAGGGGAGCGACTCGGGGGCCATCGCGTGCTCGGTGCGGATGCGACGCGCGAACATGACGGCATCATCCGGGGCGCCGCGGTGCTCGGCGCGCCAGCGGATCGGCAGCGGGCCGAAGCCCGGCGTCGCGTTGGGCGGACACGTCTCGCTCGTCTCGATGCGCGGCAAGGGCCAGCCTGCGCTCCCGGCGCCGCTGGGGATGCCGCTCATGTTCTCGCCTTGCATCGCGGCGAGCTCGTAACGGAGCGGGATCGCGGAGAACCGCTCGGGGGCGCTCGGACGCAGGCTGCCGGTGTGCCCGGGCATCCATACGCGTGGCCCGCAGACGCGCAGCGACTTCTCGAAATGCCCCACGCGCAGGCGCGGCACGAGCATCTCCGTCGGCACGCCGCCCGGGGCGAACGCGCGGCCCGAGAACGCGACGTCGACCTTCGGCTTGTAGGGGACGAAGTCACTCGGCGCGAAGAGCGCCGCTTGCGGGTTGTGATCCCAGGAGATATCGCCGTGCGCCGTGTCTTGCTTCGGCGCCAGAAGGGCCGTCTCGCCGTGGACCAGCGTGAACGTCGCCTTCACCCCGATCGTGAGGCGATAGCCTCCGGGGTGCTCTTCCCACACCACGGTGGCGACGCTGAATGGGCAGAGTCGGACGATCTCCAATGCGGGGAGGGTAGCTTAACGCGAGCAGGTTGGGAAAGATTTCCTCGCGGGATCCCCGAATCTTTCGTGCCCTCGAGCTCTTCCGCTCCATCGACTGTGACAATTGTCACAATTGCGGCGCAACGTGGGATTTGCCCGATCCAGCGGACGCGAGTGCGGCGCGAGACGCTGCGGTGCGTCGGGCCGAATGCAGCCGGGACCGACCGCCGGCGCGTGTGACAACCCATTGGCGGAAGGGCGGTCCGTCCATACTGCCCCGACTCGCCGTTTCTCCCGTCCCACCCCCGGGCACGCCCGGCGGCCCACGATCCGTCGTACCCGAAGGGGACGCCCCGCGGGCCGCGACGGGCCGCACAGTCGCGCGCCCATTGCGAGGACATGCGGGATGACGCACGGGCGCGCCGGCCATTGAACCATTTCCGTGTCGACCGCGTGTTTCGTTTCGATGGCGGGCCTCCATGATGGTCACCCGCGTGACCAGAAAAATGGCCGTTCGTGGCAGAAAAGGAGAGCGTGCGCCCGTGCCCGAGCGATAGTCTGACGCCCCTGTCGAAAGGAGACATTCATGCTCAAAAATAGCCTCGTCGCGCTGGCGCTCGCTTCCTTCACCACCGTTCTGCTTGCATGTTCCGCGGCAGAGGTGGGGGAGCCATGCGAGACCGAGGGCGCGGCGGACGAATGTGTCGACGACGCAATCTGCGGGAAGCCGAGCGACACGGCCACGGAGCCGCAGTGCCTCAAGGTCTGCACGCAAGACGCGGATTGCGCCGCGAGCGAGTCCTGCAACGGCGTGACCGGCACCAGCACCAAGGCCTGCCGCATCAAGTGATCGCCTGCGCCGCGGCCCTCGCCGTGCTCCTCGCCGCTCCGTCCGGGCGCGCCGAGATGCAGTACGGAGCGGCCGCGGCGCGTACCCTCGAGGGCCACACCTTCCAGCCGCCCGTGCTGCTGGAAGGTCCATTCACCACCACCCACGTCGGAATCGACACCTCGATGGGCCTGCGCGTCCAGGACGGCGCGGGCGCGCCCCCCGCGGGGCCGATGCGCTTGCCGCTCCCCGCCCGCGACGGCCAGAAGCTTTTCCTGTTCGAGGAGCGGCTCGCCTTCGGAATCGCGCCGGTGCGCGGCGCGGAGATCGGGGCGCGCGCGGCCTTTCAAATGGGCGTCGGGGGCGACGCGGCGTCGACCTATTATTATGGAGGCCGCATGGGCTACGAGGTCCGCCCGCACCTCGGCTTCGAGGTCCTGCACAGTGAATCGCTCGGCATCTCGGTCGGCCTGCGCGCGGGCCTGATCATGGCCGGCGGGGTGCGCGCGCGTCCCTCCGGGCTCGTGGACGCCATGATGCGCGAGGCGGACGCGGCGATGCGGGACAGGGCGCGCATTGTCTGCCTGATCGCCGGGGACCTCGGCTGCGCATTCAAGACGTTCGACGGGGCCGGGGCGATGCGCGTGGACGAGCGCTCGTTCGGCGTGCACGTGTACGCGAGCGCGGCGAAATCGTTCGGCCGGCACGTGGGGCTTCAGGCCTCGTTCGGCGGCGAGGCGCTCGATACGAGGCTGCACGGCGGCCCGGGCCTCGATTCCCACATGTCACCGCGCTCGTATGCGGCGTCCGTCGCCGCCTCGGTCGACCTCGCGCCCCTCGCGCCGCTCGGCGCGATGCTCGAAGCGGGGCTCGAGCGCGGCGAAAACCGAGGCCTCGATCGTCGCAACGCGGAGATCCTCGGCGGCGCGCCCATGGCCTACACGACGGAGCGCGTCGCGGCGGGCGTGTATTACACGGGGCGCGACGCGCTCACGCTGGGGTTCGTCGGGACGTACGGTTTTACCCAAGCACGGCGCGCCGCCGGAGACACGATCTCGCCCGGCCCGCCGACCCGCGCGCTCGGCGGACGCCTGGCCCTCCGCTATTTCTTCTGATCAGGACAGCACGCCCGCCGCGGCCCGATCGAGCAGCCCGTCGATGCCGTCGAAGAGATCCTGGTTCCCGTTCTGGGAATACGCGGCGAGCTTCTCCGCGCATTCGGGGACGACCTTCACGAAATCGAGGATCGTGGCCGGATCCGCGAGGGAGTCCGCTGCCCGGCCAAACCCTTCGCGCTCCAAGTATCGCGCGTTCAGGACCTGCTCGAACTGGTGGCGGATGGGGACGGCGAGCATGGGTTTGTGGAGGAAAACCGCCTCCCCCATGAGCGTGAAGCCGCCGCCCGCGATGACGGCGCGGGCCGAGGCGAGGTCGTCGATGAACCCGTCCTCGCTGAAGGGCCGATACCGCAGGTTGCCCTCGACCTCTTCCTCCTGGATCCCGCGGCGCATGCCGTAGATGCGGCATTCGAGGCCCGTCTTCCGCAGCGTATCGGCGAGCGCGTCGTTCCCTTCGGCGGTCTGGTAGACGAGCAAGTGCTCGCCCTCGCGCCGGTTCGCGCGGAGGATCTCGGGGCGCAGGATCGGCGGGTAGAGCGTCGTGCGGGGCTTGCGGATCGGGGGGCGGAAAAAGCTCGTGACGAGATAATGGTCGCAGAACGGGAGTTTTCCTTTGATGAACAGGCGCGCCACGGTAAAGTCCGCCTCGTCCCCGCGGATGATGTCGGGCCCGTGCGTGCACCGGTTGATGATCTGCATGTTGTCGATGGACAGGATGGGCAGTCCATGCGTCTTGGCGAACAGGTAGGTCCACGACTCGAAATCGCTGATCACGACCTCGGGGCGGAACGCCTGGATGAGCTCGAAGTACGCCGCGATGTTCTTGGGCAGCCCGGCCGCGCCCTGCGTCACGTTCGAGAACAACGTCTTGCCCCGACGGACGCGGTTCTCCTCGTAGATCATGTGGAAGCCGTGAATCTTGTTCACGCCCTCGAATCGCTTGGTGAGGAACTCGGCCGCCCGCCCGGAGGCCATGATCTCGATCTCGTGCCCCTGGCCGACCAGGTGCTCGAGCACCACGCGCGAGCGCATCGCGTGCCCCATGCCCTCGCCCACCACCCCGTAGAGGATCTTCATGGGCGAAGAGTTTATCGATCCGCGCCGTGGGGGTCGAGGATCCGGCGCGCATGACGGCCCCGCGCGGCCTTCGCATCTGGTGCGAGATGGTCACGCACGCCGAGATCGCGGCGCCGGCCGTGCTCGCGGCCCTCGCGGAGCGGAAGATCGGCCTCATCGTCGCGGCACAGCCGGGCCCGCGCGCCGATCTCGTGCGGCTCGCCCAGGCCGCGAGGGACGTGGGGCTCCCGTTCGCCGTCTGGCCGATGCTCGCGGACGCGGCCGGGCGCTGGGCGAGCGTGGACAACGCGGCCCGCTTCGCCGCGTACGTCCGGACGCTCGTCGACGAGCTCGACGCGGCCTGTGCCCTGCCCGAGGAAATTGCCCTCGATCTCGAACCGCCGATCGATCGCCTCCGCCGCCTCCTCGGGCTCGACCCGCCCGCGAGGAGCGCGCCTCATCCCGAGGACGGCGCGGCGATCCTCGGCGCCCTCGCGCGGGACCTCGGCGCGCGTGTCCCCACGTCGATCCGCGTCTCGGCCGCGGTCATCCCACTCGTTCTTTTTGACGACGAAAGATTGGGATTCGAACGATGGCTCGGCACGCCGATCGGATCCATCGCCTGGGATCACGCGAGCGTGATGGTCTACACCACGCTGCTCGAAGGTTATTCGCGGGGTCTTTTGACCCGCAACGATGTACGGCCCCTGCTCGCGTCCTCGTGCCGCCTCGCCGCGGCGCGCTTCGGGGCGCGGGCGGGCGTGTCGCTCGGCGCGGTGGGGAAGGGGGCGCTCGGGGACGAGGCGACGTACCGCTCGGCGGCCGATCTCGCCGACGACGTGGCCATCGCGCGCGCGGCGGGCCTCTCGGATCTCACGCTCTTCGACCTCGGCGGCGTGCTGCGGCGGCCGCCCTGGGAGGCGTGGCTCGACGCGTTCGCCTGGACCGAGCCCGCGCCGTGTTTGCCCGAAGCGACGTGGAAGAGCCGCGCGACGGAAAAGCTCGTCCGCGGCGCGTCACGTTTGCTCGGCGCGGCCGGTTCCTTGCGCCGGACGCGCGGGTGAGGGCACGATGCCGCGCCCCGATGTCGAAGCCCAGGATCGTACAAGCCGGTAACCCCGTCCTCCGCGCCGCCGCCGCGCCCGTCGCGAGGGATCAGATCAAGAGCCGGGACTCCCGCCTGCTCGTGAAGAAAATGGTCGAGGCGATGCGCCAGGCGCCCGGCGTGGGCCTCGCCGCCCCGCAGATCGGCGTGGGCCTGCAGGTGATCGTGCTCGAGGACGATAACACCCGCATGGCGCGCCTCACGAAAGAGCAACGCGAAGAACGCGGCCGCGCCCCGTTTCCGCTCACGGTCATCTTCAACCCCGAGCTGCGCGTGATCGGCGAGGAGACGGCGACGTACTTCGAGGGCTGCCTGTCCGTCGCGGGCTACATGGCGCTCGTCGAGCGGCACTTTGCCGTGGAGGTGACGGGCTTCGACGAGAAAGGCGAGCCGCTGCGCTGGGAGGCGCGGGGCTGGCCCGCGCGCATCCTGCAGCACGAGGTGGATCACCTGCGCGGCACGCTCTACGTGGATCGCATGATCTCGCGGACGCTCTCGTGCAACGACGAGATGGGCGCGCGCTGGCTGGAGACGCCCGTCGACGAGGTGAAGAAGGTGTTTGGCGTGGAATGAGGGAGGGCGCGCGCCGCGCAGGGTTTGCCGCGCGGCGCGCCTCGCCTACCGCTCGATCACTTGTAGCTCGTCTTCAGCGTGATACCCGACGACGCCGCGTAGCCGTACAGCCTGATGTAGTACGTGCCGCTCGGGGCAGCGATCTCGCAGACCTCGTTGTTGCCTTCGAGGTACGGGCGGCAGGTGTAGAGCGAGGCCGTCGGCGCGGAGCCCTGGCGGACGTAGAGATCCGCGTCGCCCGTGCCACCGGAGATCTCGACCTTCAGCGTCGCCGCGCCGGCCGGCGTCGCCTGCGTGTACGTCGTGCTCCACTTGCTCTTCCCGACCGAGATGCCGGTCACCTCGCCGAGCGACGTGTACGTCCCGCCGCCGCCGCCGCCGCTGCTGCCGCCCACGCCCACGGCCGTCCAGGCCTCGGAGATCGACGTGGCCGCGGCCGCGCCGTAGAGGGCCGTCGCGGCGTCGACCGTGCAGGTGCGCGCGGCCGCGAAGTTCGAGCTTGCGCCGAGGCAGTCCGTGTTGGCGCGGTAGAAGATCGCCGCGCCCATCTGGATGCTGGTCAACCCGTCCGCATGGAGCGCCGGGACCTGGTTCGACGTCTTGCCGCGCGGGTGCACGCCGCCGGCGACCGCGAGGTAAAACGCGAGGTTCGCGATGCCCGAGTTCCAGTGCACGCCGCCGTTGTCCTGCGAGCCGGTGTAGCGGGTCGGGTAGTAGTCGTAATCGCCCGCGATCGCCGGATCGTTCATGTAGCGGAGCGCGTCGCCCGCCGTGCCCGGCGTCCAGCACTCCTCGCCGATCTTCCAGGTGTTGCCCGAGACGGCGCCGTCGCGGGCCGCCTCGACCGCGGCGCCGAAGATGTCGCTCATCGCCTCGTTCAGCGCGCCGGACTCGTAGCTGTAGGTCAGGTTCGACTCGCTCGAGGTGACGGCGTGCGTGAGCTCGTGGGCCACGACGTCGAGCACCGTGAGCGCCGACGAATTGACGTTATCGCCGTCGCCGTAAACCATCCGCGTCCCGTCCCAGTACGCGTTCACGTAGCCCGTGCTGTAGTGCGCGTACGACTTGATGGTCGAGCCCGTGCCGGTGTAGCTGTCGCGGCCGAAGTTGTTGAAGTAGAAGTCGTACGTGCGACCGGCGTTCTCGTGCGCCTGGGTCACGACGGCGTCACCGGAGCCCGTCGTGGTCGTCCCCGTCGTGGTCAGCTTCAGCGTGGCGCTGTTGAAGGACGTCCCGTTGTTCAGCGTGTAGGTCTGGAGGCTCTTGCCCGTCTGGAGGTTGTCGTACTGATCGACGATCTCGCCCGTCTGCGCGTCGACGAAGACGACCGGCAT
This sequence comes from Polyangium sp. 15x6, assembly GCF_029960785.1. Classification (GTDB taxonomy): domain Bacteria; phylum Myxococcota_A; class Polyangia; order Polyangiales; family Polyangiaceae; genus Polyangium. Next base: position 34,365 of record NZ_JASBQE010000016.1, on the reverse strand, counting down.
CGTGGGCGAGCCGTCGTTCAGCGTGCCCTCGAGCTGCACGCGGTACGTGAGCGCCGCGCCGAGCATCGGGCGGGGCACGATCTGGAGATCCGTGCCGATCTCGCGCGAGACCACGCCGTCGACCGCGTTGTACGCGGCCTTGCGTGCGTCGATCTCGGCGAGGGCCGGCCTCGTCTCGACCTTGAGGTTCCGGTGCAAGTAGTCGCGCACCGTCTGGAGCTGGCCGCGCCGATCGAGGCGCACGATCGCCTCGCCGCCGAAGACCGGGACGCCGCGGATCGACTGCGCGAGGCGGTTGATCGCCTCGCCCTCATCGTTGATGCGCACGCGCCGGACTTCCAGATCGCCGGCCCCGCGCACGACATCGGGCCGCTCCGCGACGATCTTCTCGAGGCTGAGGTCCCCCGCGAGCTTGGTGGCCTGATCGTCCCTGGCGACGAACAAATCTCCCTCATCCTGCGGAGCGGCCTGATTGTCGACGTCCTGGCCGTCGACGGCGCAGGCCGCGAGGAGAAACGTCAGGGGAGCGAGCGTGGCAAGGCGACGATTACGCATGGGCTGACACCTCGACGAGAAAAAGGTGGGAGCGGACGGATCCGGTGGTCCGGAGAATGCGGACCTTCCTTTTTTTCTCGATTGATGTCAATACCGATCTGCGTCGCAGCCGAAAATCATCCGTAATGGGTGAATTTTACTACGAATCAGTGCAACGGCGTTGCATCTGCTAATTTCGTGGGAATCGTGCATCCCAACTGGAACGCCCAGGGTGCACGCTGGAGTTACCAGGTGTGCCCTATGGAACGACCACGGTGTCATTCGTCAGGAGCGGCAAATTCTCGCGTAGATCTCCGCCCTTCACCACGGCCGAGAACGCGAACGGGATCCGCCGCTCGCCATGCGCGTCCTTGCGCACGATGACGATCTCGTTCGGCGCGGCAAAACGCGTGAATCCACCGGCGAGCGCGATCGCCTGCAGCACCGTGACCTGTCCCGTCGGCGTGAACTCGCCCGGACGCGTGACCTCGCCCAGCACGTAAATGCGATAGCTGTGGAGCTCCGCGACCTCGACGGACACGACCAGCGGCTCCGTGTAGAACTGCTGGCCCTTTTGGGTGATCTCCTTGCCGATCTGCTCCACGGTCTTTCCGCCGCAGACGATGTCGCCGACGAGCGGGAGCGTCACGAATCCGTCGGGGCGCACCGTGACCCTTCGGCTCAATTGATCGTTGTGCCAGACGCGCACCTCGAGCACGTCCCCGGCGCCGACGGTGTACGTCCGCATGACGCGCAGCTCCGTCGTGTAATCGTAATTCGGGCGCGCGCCGCCGCAGCTCGCCGAGGCCGCGAGCCCAAGAAGGAGCAGGCATCCCCGCGCGAATCGTCCTTTCACGCCCCGGGCGATTCTCTTCTTTTGGTGCACATCCATGGCTTTCCTCCGACGAGCAGGTTCACCCATGGCAAAGGGTGATCCCGAATGCTCGGAGCGCCGTCCCCTGCTACGAAAGAGGCCACGCGCGCCGCGGAGAGCCATCTCGAACGCGCGCCTTCGGGGGACATGGCCGCGATCATCGTGTGCGTGCTCTGCGCGCTCGTCGTCTTGAAGCCCCAGGAGTTCGTGCCGGCCCTCGCCGGGCTGCCGCTCCTCTACATCGTGTTCGCGCTCTTCACCGTGGCATTCGCCGCGGACGTTTTGCGCGGTCGCGCCCGGGTCGATCTGCCGCCGCACGCTCCCTTCGTCCTCGCGTTTTTCCTGTGGGGGGCGCTCGTCACGCTCGTGCGCAGGCCCGCGGTCCTGCAAAAAGAGGGAATCGATCTCGCCATCGTGCTCTGCATCTTCGGCGTGATCGCGCTCGGCCTGGGCACGACGAAGGGGCTCCGGCGCTTTTGCTGGACGCTGCTCGTTTGCATGATTTTCGCCACGACGGTCGCGCTCGTCCAGTCCCAGAGCCCGTATGGCTGCATGATCGCGGAAAAGGGCGACTGGGAGGGCAAAGGCGAGCTCCAGTACGACGGGCGCGGCTGCGAGACCGCGCTCGATTGCCGCAAGGACGGGCTGCCGGACGTGAATTACCGTTGCGAGCGGGTCGGGCCGTTCGGCACGGCCACGATCGGGGGCCGCGTACGTTATCGCGGCACGCTTGCCGATCCGAACGAGCTCTCGCTCGCCGCCGTGATGGCGCTGCCCTTCGCGCTCGCGTTCGCCGAACGAAAACGTTCGTCGCGGGATCCGAACCAGAAGCCGAGCGCCGCGTCGCTGAGGCTCCCGATCCTGCTCACCGACCGGCTTCTCGCAAGCATCGGGTCGATCTTCCGCGTCGTCCCGGCGCTCGTCGTCGCGGCCGCATTCGCGGTGATGATCGTCTTTTCCCAGTCACGCATGGGCGTGCTCGTTTTCCTCGTCGTGATGGGCCTCGCCTTCATACGGCGCGCGGGGATCTTCGGCGTCGTCATTGGGTGCATCGCATTTCCGCCCGTGCTCCTGCTCGGCGGTCGGAGCGGGGCGGAAGCGGAGGCGTCCGCCGACGAACGTCTCGATCTCGTGGCCGAGGCGCTCACGATGATCCGGCGATCGAAGGGGATCGGCTTCGGGGTCGGTCAATTCGCCGACGAATCGACGCGCGGGCTCACGGCGCACAACAGCTACCTGCTCGCCGCGGCGGAGACGGGGATCATCGGGGCTTGCCTCTTTTCGCTCTTGCTCTACGGCGCGATCAAGGTGCCCGTGAAATTGTGGTTCGGCTCGTACGACGTGGACGCGGAGCTCCGCCGCATCGCGCCGGCGCTCGCGATCTCGCTCGTCGGGGCGTACGTCGGGATCTTTTTCCTGTCGTGGTCGTACAAGGAGTTTCTTTACATGCAGCTCGGCGCCTCCGCGGCGCTCTACCAGGCGGCGCGCGCAGAGGATCCGCGCTTCTCGGTGCGCATCGACCTGCGCGAAGCCGCGACCGTCTGCGCGGCTTGTCTCTTGCTCTTCCCGATCGTGTGGATCGTGCTGCACGTGATGGGCTGAATTGTATGTTCTCGACAACCAAGTGGCCCGAGGAGGCGCCGAGCATAATCATTGCCGGAAGGCTCCTCGCGCCCGAGCGCGGAGGGAGCACATGGTCCGCCTGAGCACCGAGAGCACACCGCGCGAGCGACTCGCGCGGATCGTCGTCCTCATGAAACGAACGCGCAGGTATGCGCGGGGCACGATCGCCATTGCCGCGGCGCTCGTCCTCGCGTCGCTCTTGCTCGCGCTCTCGACGAAGCGCATTTACCGGAGCGAGACGACGATCGTGTACCGCGAGGTCGTCCGGGCGGGCAGGGAAGGCGAGAGCCCGGCGCAACGCGCGGCGCGGCTCGGCCCACGATTGAAGGAGATCGTCCTCGCGCGTGGCACGCTCTCCTCGATCATCCAGGAATTCGATCTTTATCCCGAGCTGGCGGAAAAATCGATGCTCGAGGCCGTGGCGGAGATGCAGAAGAACGTCTCCTTCCGCGCGCGCACGCAGGACACGTTCGCCCTGTCGTTCTCGCACCACGATCCGGCCATGGCGCAAGCCGTCACGAAGCGGATCGCCGAGGTGATGATCGCGGACTACAGCAAGGACAACCTCACGACGGCCGCGCTGAACTACGATGTTTTGCGCCGCGAGCTCGACGAGGCCAATCGCACGGTCGAGGACGCGAGCCGGGCGCTCGCGCGCTTCCTCGCCAAGCACCCGCAATTCACCTGGGGCATCAACGACTCGCCTTACGCCCCGACGGCGCCGCAGCCGGGCGCGGCGGCCCCGTTCGCGCAGTCGAATCCCGCGAATCGCGCGCCCCAGGCGAGCCGGGAACGAGCGCCCGCGGATCCCGTGCTCGCGCGGCTGCTCCAGAGGCTCGCGCAGATCGACGCCGAGCTCGCCGGTCCGGGAAAGCCGGGCGCGCCGCCGCCGCTGCCGGTGAACGTGAGCGACGCGCAGAAGCAAAGGGACGCGGCCGCAGCGGCGCTCGCCGCGGCGGAGACGGATCTCGCCACGAAATTGCAGAAGGTCACGCCGGTGCACCCGGACGCGATCTCCGCGCAATCGAAGGTGGCGCGGGCGAGGGCCGCGCTCGCCACGGCGGAAAAGACGCTCGATCTCCTGCGAACGGGCGGGGCCCCGCCGCCGGCGGTCGACGCGGAAGGAATCGATCCGGGCCGGCGCGCGGCGCTGGAGGAGGAGCGTCGCTCGATTGCCGCGCAGATCTCGGCGCGCAACAGGACGGGCGCGTCGCGCGGGAGGGGCGCGGCCACGAATCCGACGCCGAACACCGGGACGACGACGGGCACGAGCGTGGGGACGCAGGCGGCTCCCGAGGTCCCGAGCGATCCCGAAATCGTGGAGCTCGAGACCGAGTGGCACAAGCTGCGGCTCGATCTGGAGCGGGCGCGGGAGAATTTCCGCAAGGTGCAGGAGAAGGAGCGCGGCGCGAGCCTGAGCGCGACGGCCGCGGAAGAGGAGGCCGAAGCGGCGCTCGTCATCGCGGATCCGGCCTATCTGCCGGTGAGGCCGGATCGTGGGCGCGGGCGCGTGTTCTTCGCGGGATCGTTCGTCGCGCTGTTCCTCGCGCTCGGGTATGCGGGCACGCGCGTGCTCTTGTGCGAGACGATTCTCGACGAAGGTGACGTCGAAGCGCTCGGCGAGCCGCCGCTGCTCGTGTCGGTGCCGCATATCCCGGAGCCGAAGACGAGCACGGCGCTCACCACGCGGGATTCGTGGGGGTCGCCGCCGCCATCGTCCCGAAGACACGAAGACACGGGTCCAAAGAGCCGGCCGCCGGACAGCGGATCGATTGAGGTTCGAATGGAGGCGGCGGACGCGCCGCTCTCCGACGAACCCTGCGTGATGCCGCTCGGCGCGCCGCCGTCCGCCCCGGAGGTCGAGGAGGATCCTCTGCCGCCCAAGCGGATCCGCATGGAGACGCTGCCCTACGGCGCGACGCTGGCGGATTACCTGGCGAAGGCGCAGAGCGAACCGCCGCCGATCGAGGAGCCGCCCGCCGAGGAGCCGAAGGACGAGTCCATCGCGGACGACTTCGCGGACGTGCCGTCGGCGGACGAGGAGCCGACCGCGCTTTCGTTGCGGGATCCAAACGCGGGCGCGATGATGCTCGCGCCGGAGGTCGAGGTCGTGGGGACGCCCTTCGACCCCGAAAACGAGGGCGCGCTCGAGCTCGTGCGCGGGGCGCCTCCCGCGGTGCTCGGGGCGCTGCGCGTGCTGCGGCACAGGCTGGAGCAGAGGCGCGGCGAGGGTCCGCTCGTGGTGAGCGTGCTGAGCCCGGGGGTCGGTGAGGGGAAGAGCGCCGTCGCGGCGCGGCTCGCAATGACCCTGGCCGAGGCCGAGCGCGCGCGGGTCGTGCTGGTCGAGGGCAACCTCGGTCGGCCGCGTCTCGCCTCGATGCTGGGCCTGCACGTGCCCGAGGAAATGGGTTTTTCGGCGCAGCTCCGGCGGCACATGAGCGGCCGCTGGGAGCCGTGGAGCGTCCTGCGAATCGGCGCCTCGCTGTACGTGCTCGCCGAGCCGGCGACGGAGGCGGCCTTCCCGACGGCGCTGCATTCGACGTGGTTCGAGGGCGCGGTGCGGGCGCTGAAGGAGAGCTACGATTACGTGGTCATCGACGGCTGCGCGGTGCTCGGCTCGGGCGACGCGAACGTGCTGGAGGACGTGAGCGACGTGTGCCTGCTCCTCGCGCGGGCGGGGATGACGAAGGGCAGCGAGCTCTCGCGCGCAGCAAAGCAGCTCGGCGACCGGCGCATGTTCGGGGTCGTGCTGAACGATGTGCACGTGGTGGGCGGGGCGCCGAAGGGGAGGGCGATTGCATGAAGGTGGAGGCCGCGCAGAGAGCGGTGGCGGGGCGAATCGCGCCGTGGGCCGAGAAGTTCGCGCCATGGATGGGGAGCTGGGCCGAGGCGCGGCTCGTCCGCGGCGTCGAGCGGTTCGTTTTCGGCGAGGTGACGCGGCCGAAGCACGTGCTCGTGGCGATCTGCGATCACTTCGAGCCGCTCTGGACGGGCGACGCGAAGGCCCCGGGTCGAGCCCCACTCTCGCGCGGTCTCACGCGGGTGGCGACGTGGCGGCGCGGCTATCCCGCGCTCGCCGCGTGCTTCCGTGATTCGAACGGCAGGCCGCCGCGGCACACGTTTTTTTATCCGGGCGACCAGTACGATCCGGCGCTGGTCGAGCCGATCGCCGAGCTCGTGGCGATGGGCCTCGGCGAGGTGGAGGTGCACCTGCACCACGACCAGGACACGCGGAGCACGCTGCGAGAGAAATTCGAGGGGACACTCGCATCGCTCGGTCGTCACAGTCTCGTGCCGCGGGTGCGGGGCGTGGATCGATGGGCGTTCATCCACGGAAACTGGTGTCTGGCAAATTCGCGCGCCGACGGCGCCCATTGCGGCGTGGACGACGAGCTGGACCTGCTGCACGAGCTAGGCTGTTACGCCGATTTCACGTTCCCATCGGCGCCAGACCGGACGCAGCCGCGGATCGTGAACAGCATCTATTATCCGTCCGGCGACGTGAAGCGGCGCAAAGCGCACGAGCGCGGGCGGCCAGCGAGCGTAGGCGACGGGCGGATGGAGCGAGTGCTCTGCATGCAGGGTCCGCTGGCGCTGTCACTCCGGCAAGGACCAGGGCTGCCACTCAGGATCGACGCCGGCGCGTTGACGGCGCGAGATCCAGCAACGCTGCCGCGACTCGAGCGCTGGATCGACCAGGGCGTGTCCGTACGAGGCAAGCCCGAATGGGCATTCGTAAAACTCTCGACGCACGGCGCGCCCGAGCGCGAAGCAGACAGCCTACTCGGAGCCCCACAGCGCCGCTTTCACGAGGCACTGGCCTGGCTGGGAAAGCGAGAAGGTTTCCGGGTGCATTACGTGACCGCGCGGGAGATGTACAACATCGCCCGCGCCGCCATGGATGGCCGCCTCGGCGACCCATTCGAATTCCGCGACTACGAGATCCCGCCGGCAGCGCGCGCCTGTCAGGCCTGAGGTCTCATGTCGACGCCGCTGCGCTGGGGCGTTGCCCCAGGCCCCACCAGGGGTTGTCCACCCCTGGACCCGGACCAGCGCAAGCGCTGGACCCGGGGTCGATGAACTGCGCGATGCGCAGTTCATCGAACGGCCAGGTCAAGACCGGCGACGGGCTTGCCAGTCAAACCGCAGCGGTAACGTGTCGACGCGATGACGGGCGCGCTGCCGTCTCGGCTGGCAACGTGGTCTGTGGTCTTGCCACGGGCCCGTCCGAGAAACCGCGCATCGCGCGGTTTCTCGGCCTTCGGTCCAGGCCGTGCCTGGTCCGGGGTGCAGGGGGCGGACAGCCCCCTGCTGGGGTGCGGGGCAACGCCCCGCTCCGTCTCCTCTCAAATATCGATGAGGCCGGCGCGGACGGCGAGGCGGGTCAGGTCGGCGACGCTGTGGGTCGCGACCTTCGCGCAGAGGCGCGCGCGATGCGTCTCGACTGTTTTTACGCTGATGGCGAGGTGGGCGGCGACTTCCTTCGCGCTGCTGCCCATCGCGAGCAGGCGTAACACCTGACGTTCGCGCTCGCTGAGTGAGGCGAGCACGTCTCCGCGGGCGGCGTCGCGCCGCTGGAGAGCGCGCACCATGGCTGCGCTCACGTCGGGTGAGACCGCGGTGCGGCCCTTGGCCACGGTGCGTATCGCGTCGATGAGCTCCTTCATGCGGCAGCGCTTTGACAGATACCCGTCGGCGCCGGCGCGCATCGCTTCGCCTACGCGGAACTCGTCACGGAAGGTGGAGAGCACGAGCACGCGCGTCTCGCCGAACGACTTGAGCTGCCGGATGAGCTCCGTCCCGCAACGGTCCGCGAGCGACAGCTCGATCACGACGACGTCGAAGGGCTGCCGGTTCTTTTGCGAGAGCGCGTCACGCGCGCTCTCCGCCTCCACGACGAGCGTGACATCGGGCTCGTCCCGCAGGGCCTTGGCCAGCGATTCCCGTACGACATTCTGATCATCGACCAGCAAGAGCTTCATGGTTTTCCCCCTCGCCCCACCATTACCGTGAGATCCCCCTCGAAATGAACCCGCTTTTAGGGTCGGGTTTGCCCCGTCAGGAGGGAAAAACGCCATCCGAGCGTGACGGAACGCCCGGACGAACCACCGGGCAAACCCTTTTCCCTGTACACCTGCGCCGGTTCCACCTGCACACCTGCGCCGGTTTCACCTGTACACATGCGCCGCTCCGGAGGGACGTTCCGCTCCGGCTGCCGCGCCTGCCTCCGTTCCCCCTGACATCTCCCGGCGAGCTGCTAATGCAGGGGGCGAGCTCCCCATGCAGAGCGGCATCCGGCACATCGCGGAGGGGCTCCGCTCCGACTCCGCGTTCCTCCGTCGGCTGATGGTGAAGGCCGTGACGCACGGCCCCGAAGCGCTGCTCCGCTACGGCCCGCTGCTCTTCGGCCCCGCCTTCGCCGCAGGCCTGCACGAAAAGCGCGCCTGCGTGCGCCAGAACCTGCGCCGCGTGCTCGGCCCGCGCCCCCCGCTCGAAGAGGTCGCCGACGTCGCGGCCGTCTTCACGAACTACGCGAGCTGCATGACCGAAGCGATGCTGCTCGGGACGCCGCGCGGGCGGGAGCTCGGGCTGCTCTCGAACGCGATCGGCGTCGCGAACTACGAGGCGTGCGCCGCCGAGGGGAAGGGAATCGTCATCGCCACCGCGCACCTCGGCGGCTGGGAAGTGGCGGGCCCGATGCTGAGCCGGGTGCACGCAAAGAACGTGGTCGTGGTGATGGCCCGCGAGCGCGACGAGCGAGCCCGCGCGATGCAAGACGAGCTGCGCGAGCGCTCGGGCGTCAAGGTCGTGCACATCGGCGAGACGGCGCTCGACGCACTGCCGCTCCTCAGGCACCTGCAGCAAGACGACGTCGTGGCGATGCAGATCGACCGCGTGCCGCCCGGAATGCGCGCGCGCACGGTCGCACTCTGTGGCGAGCCCTTTCAGGTGCCCGAAGGCCCGCTGATGATCGCCGCGCTGAGCGGAGCGCCCATCATGCCCGTCTTCACGCGGAGGCTCGGCTTCATGCACTACGAAGCCCACGTCCTCCCCCCGATCCACGTCCCCCGCCGCCCGAAAGCGAGCGACCTCGACGAGGCGGCGCAACGCCTGATGGACGATCTCGGCGCGTTCCTGCGGGACAACCCCACGCAGTGGTTTCACTTCGTGTGAAGCGTTAGTGCCGGGGTTTCACCCCGGACCCGAGCAGGGGCTGTCCGCCCCTGCACCCGGACCAGGGCAAGCCCTGGACCGCTGGTGCATCGACCGCGGTGCGGTCGATGCAAAGGAGATCAGAGGGGGCCTTCCGTGAGCCCGTGGACGAACTGGCGGACGTAGGGGTCGTCGCTCGTCTTCGCTTCTTCGGTCGTGCCGTCGAACACGAGGCGGCCACGGTAGAGCATGCCGACACGATCGGTCACGGTGAGGAGACGATCGAGGTCACTCGAGACCATCACCACGGTCGCCCCCGCGGCGCGCTGCTCGTCGCGGAGCAGCTCGAAGATGCGCTGCGACGTCACGGGATCGAGGCCCGCCGCGGGCTCGTCGTAGAGCACGATCTCCGCCTTGGTGATCGTCGCCCGCGCCACGCCCACGCGCTTCTTCTGCCCGCCCGAGAGCCCCGCCGGCAAACGATCCTCGAAGCCGGGCAGCGACACCACGCGGAGCCGCTCCGACACCCGCTCGACGATCTCGTCCTCGCGCAGATCGAAGAGCCGGCGCAGCGGGAACGCGATGTTCTCGCCCACGGTCATGTAGTCGAACAGCGCGTTGTTCTGGAACAACATGCCGAAGCGCAGCCGGAACTTCTGCAGCTCGAGCTCGCTCATCCCGTGCACGTCCTGCCCCTCGACGAGGATGCGCCCCGCGTCGGGCCGATAGAGGCCCGTGATGAGCTTGAGCAAGACACTCTTGCCCGACGCGCCAGGCCCGATGAGGCCGTACAAGCAGCCGCGCGGAATGGAGAGGTTCACGCCGCGCAGCACCGTCCGCGCGCCGAAGCTCTTCGTGATGTCTTCGATGCGGATGAGCGGCTCGGTCATGGGACGGCCGCAGAGGGCTAGTTCGCGGCGAACGTCGTGGTGGTGACGTCGAGACGAGGATGCGCCGGGAAGGAGAGCGCGCGCACCTGGCCAGCGACACAGGAGTTGATGCCCGGGTTCGAAGGCCTCGTCGAGACCGTCACGCCGACCGCGCGGCCGTTCTGGATGGCCGCGCAGATGCTCACCTCGGTCGAGGGAGGCACGCTGCACGAGTTGAGGTAGTTGCCGCGGTTCAGCACGTTGCCGAACGAGCCCGCGCTGAGATCGGGCGGCGCATCCTTGCTGTAGTCCTCGATGTACTTGGAGCGCGCGCCCTCGCAGCTCATGCCGCCGCCGAGCACGGGGTACTTGCCGCCACCACCGCCGCCGATGGCACCGCCGCCCGCGGGGCCCGACTTGCCCTTGCCGAGCCCGGCGTCGACCTCGACCGCGACGACCGTGTCGCCCTGGACCTCTTTGTCGTCCTTCTTGCTGCCGCGCACGCTGAGGAGCCAGCCCGCGAAGCCCGCGCCGAGGAACAGGGTCACGGCGACGCCGATGAGCGCCTTGTACTGCGTGCCCTTGCGCTCGGCGACGACGACGGCCTCGAGGTTCTTCTTCTCCTGCTTGATGTCGCGGTTCAGCTTCGCCTGCTCGGCGTACGGGGCGAACTGCTCCCAGTCCTTGATGAACTTCTCCTCGTTGAGGATGGAGTCACGCAGGGGGTTGTCGCCGGTGAAGTTGCCCGTGGCGATCTGCTGCAGGACCTCGACCGCGGAGAACGGGCCGTGATCCATGCCGTCCTTGATGACGACGTAACGAGGGCGAGGATCGGACTCGAGCGCGGCCTTGAGGTCAGCGAGGCGCTGGGTGGGATCGTTCGCGTTGCGGACCTGGGGCGCCTGGACGACGGCGATGGGGAAGGGGCCATCGTGCGCGGGCGCGGCGGCCACGGCGGTAGCGCCGGGGATGTTCGGTGCCCTCGGCGCGGCGGGAATGGCGACGCCGCCGGTCGCGGTGGCCGGCGGGATGAGGGACATGGCGACGTCGACCTCGACGCCGTCATCGAGGCCTGCATCCGTGGGCGGCGGCGCGACCGAGGCGCCGGGCGCGACGTTGTGGAGGGCCTGCGCGAGCGCGGCGAGGTCGGCGGGGCGATGCTTCGCGTCGGCGACGAGGGCCTTGCCGAGGATCATCTCGAACGCGGCGGGCAGGTCGGGCACGACGTCCGTGGGCCGCTTCATGCCCGGACCAACGCTGCCGCCGGTGAGCATCTCGTAGAGGATGGAGCCGATGCTGAAGACGGTCGCGCGCGCGTCGCCGGGCGTGCCCTTGCGACATTCGGGCGCGATGCAGGCGCGATCGGCCGGCAGTACGGGGAGCGCCTCGGCCTTGTCCTCGAGCAGGCTGACGGCGGAGCCCGTGTAGAGGATGGCGGAGGGGTGGACGAAGAGCGCTTTGCCCTCGCGATGCAGCTCCCCGATCTCGGTGCAGAGCGGCACGAGGACGGAGAGCGACTCTTTCAGATCGAAGGTCCGTCCGGAGGCTCGACGCGCCTCCATCTCGGCTCGGAGTGTACCGGGCGTGATGGACATCGGCGCCACCTTAGCGCCGAAGGCCAGCGGCACTCAACATGAGCCGGAGGTGGTGGGGACGTTGGGCGGATCCGACGGAGGATCACGCGGCGCGGGGGAGAGTGGTCGCAGAACTTTCCAGCCAGCTCAGGAGAGCTGGGAGGGGGGCGTCTTGTTGGAGCGCTCTTCCTCGATGAGGATGGTGAAGACGAGCCCGGCGCCGAGGATGGGCAGGAGCCAGATGAGCTGGGACTGGAGGATCTTCTGCTTGCGCTCGAAGAGGCGGCTCTTCCAGACGCGAACCGTGAGCCAGGTCTGGAAAGCCGCGAGAGCAAGGAGCAAGGCGCCGAGGATGCCGTCGAAGAGGTCCATGAGGGTCGGTGGAACCTAGCCAGTCAGGCTGGTCTTTCAAGGAGGGGGGTGGGCGATTTCAGGCGCGAGGGCGGGGACGGAGGTGGAAACGGCGGGGGGTACCGTCTTGACCCGGTTTCGGGCCGTTGCTCTGCTTCGCGCGTGAATCCCCGCGCCACGCCGTCGCTCCGCATCTCCCGGCTGGTCGTGCAGAACTTCCGCACGTTCCACGGCCCGACCGAGATCCCGCTCGCATCCGCGGGAGGCGTGGCGGACGAGGTCGCGGTGTTCCACGGGGGGAACGGGAGCGGCAAATCGAACGCGCTGGCGGCGCTGGAGTTGTTCTTTCGGCTGGCTGGCCTGTGGATGCGGCAGCGCGCCAACGCGCGTGGCGACTACTTCACGCTTGACTGGGAGCGTCTCACGGACGACGCGGGCGTCATCGCCTCACCTCGCGACTGGCCCCCTAGTACCCGTGAATTCATGCACATACGAGTGCACTTTGCCCTTGGGGGAACGGCGATGGTCAGCATCGCGCACGCTGGGAACGAGGTGCTCATCGGCATGGACGGTGTTTGGGGGCAATCCGTCGATGGGAATCAATTCTATGCAGGCGAATTGCAGCCGCAGGAACAGGAACGTCTCGGGACCATCCGGGCCAAGGTCGAAACTCCGCTAGGTCCCGGCAGTCGGCCGCTCTTCCGCCTGGACGCGCGCCGCCGTGAACACCGCACGGGGCAGACCAAGCCCCGTTCCGATGCTCCTGCTTCGCCTCTTTCCGCCGAGCTTGCTACGCGCCTGCTTGATCTCGCGACCTCCCTCGAACCCCTCGACACGGAGCGCTGGCGCGCTTTCACGCAGCTCATTTCGCGCTTCAAGACGCTCGCAGGGCGTGAGGTCAACGTCCTGCGCCTGCCCGACGGCAGCGCCGATCTCCGCTTCGAGATCCGCGGTAAGCAGATCCTCCGCGTCTCCGAGCTGAGCTCGGGCGAGCAGCAAGTCGTCGCTCTCTGTGCCGCCGTGCTCACGTCACGCGCGGCCATCGTGGCCATCGAGGAGCCGGAGATCAGCCTCGATCCGAGCTACCAGGAACTCCTTGGCGACATGCTGCGCGAGCAAGTACGGAGCGGGCTCGTCGACCAGATCATCCTGGAGAGCCACGTCCCGATCTTCGATGGCCCCGAGGTCGTTCGCTTCAGCCGATCGCCGGAAGGCGTCACCTCCGTCGTGCGGCAGCCGTCCGACCTCGTCGGCGCCGACCTCCGCGAGCGTGCACGAGCGCGTGGGGCAGAGGATCAGTGCCTGTCGCCGCCGCCTGGACTGACGCGCTTTACGAGCGGTACCCGACGATCGAAGCGTGGGAAGGGGCGAAGCAGAGGACGCTCGGCGGTGTGCTCCGGGGAGGATTCGCCGTTCTCCCGGGCGACATGCCCATGACCACGGACTGGCTCATCTCCCTCCTCGTCGCGAGCGATTCCTCCGCGCGGATCGTCACCCATGACGACGGCGAAGATTGGCGCGCGCTCCGGGAAGCCAAGCAAGTCCTCTCCTGGAACGAGGCGATGGCGTGGCTAGAAGCCCTGCCCCCCGCCTGACCAGCCTCCCCGACGTAGAAACGCACCCCGCTTCGTCGCAACGGGCATTCCCCTTTGTCTCAACGACCCCCGCATCCGCATCCGCGAGCGTTTCCCTTCCGCTCAACGCCCCCGCATCCGCATCCTGGAGCGTTCCCCTTCCTCTCAACGCTCCCGGATCCCGATCCCGGACGATTCCCACCCCTCGCAACGCCCGCGGATCCTCGATCTCGGACGATTCCTCCGCCGCGCAACGACCGCGGATCCCGTTCCCGAACGATTCCCACACCTCGCAACGCCCACGGATCCCGATCCCGGCACGTTCCCCTTCGTCTCAACGCCCGTTTCCCCGCGTCGCGGTGCGTTGACGCTTCGCGAAGCGCCCTTCTTGGCTAGAGTGTCGCCCGTGCGGCTCCGGATTTTCGCCTGCGCGCTCGCTCTCGCCGCGCCGCTCGCCATCCCAACGCTCTTCGGCGCGGGGTGCTCGCTCCCTTCCTCCGATGTCGACGGCGGCGATCTGCTCGGCGTCTTCGATCGCGACGCGGCAGCCGCCGACGCCGCCGCGACCGACGCGGGCGCCAGGGATGCTGGCCGCAAGGATGGCGGGGCCGCGCCGGTCCCCGCGATGACGGCGTCCGCCGCGGCCAAGCCCGTGACGCGCCCGCCCACCGAAGGGAGCTGCGTCGCCGTCGACGGCCTGCCCGATCGCGACATCAAGCGCACGCTCGGAAGGCCGCCTTGTCCCGGCGCCGAGGTCCTCGAGTGGAAGGACGCCGCGGGCGCGCCGCGTTACGCGTGCGTCATCACGCCCAAAGGCATCGAGACGCGTGCTCCCGTGCCGCTGCTCGTCTTCTTCCACGACGCAGGCGACAACCCGCGCAGCGTCGACAAGGAGACCTCGCTCCGCAAGCTCGCCGCGCGCTTCGATCTGACCGGCGACCCGGCGCACGCAGGCTTCATCGTGATCTCGCCGCAAGGCCGCGCGCTGCACGGCAATCGCGAGGGCGCGATGTTCGACGTCGACTACACCGGCGAGGACAACGTCGACGTCGCCACCGCGGATCACTTCGTGTCGGTGCTCACGGCACGTGGACACGTCGATCGTCGCAGGATCTACGCCGTCGGCGCCGGGCACGGCGGGCACATGGCCGCGACGTACGCGATGATGCGCGCCGATCGTATCGCGGCGTTCGCCACGTACGGCAGCGACGCGCCGCGCGCCGCGTGGTCGTGCCCGGGTCCGCCGCCGCCCGCGTTCGTGATGTACCGCGCGTGTGATCAGATCTCGCCTTGCGCGTCGGTCGAGCGCTGGCTCAGGTCGCGCGACGCGATCGCGGCCGAGACCACGGGGATGCGGCTCGGCGCGGCGAACGCCGAGGAGCCGTCGTGCGCGATCGACAAGAAGTGCACGAAGATCGTCGGAACGGCGCTGCACCGGCGCTGGCCCAAGGGGCGCGAGGAGGACCTGCTCCGGTTCCTGTCGCGACATACGCTCTCCGTCGCGCCCTGATCCAGCGCCTCGAATTGGTCCGGAGCGAGCCTCGGGTGGTACCCTTCGAACGCGATGTCGTCGCGACCGACCCACCCTTCCGACCTCGCGCTCGAAACGCTGCTCGACGTCCTCGACGAGGCGGTGCTCGTCTTCGATGAAGGGCTCGTGTGCCGCGCCGCGGGACGCCGCGCGGCCGCGCTGCTCGGCCTCGATCCGGGATCGTGCGTGGGGGAAAATCGCGCGCGTTTGCTCGCGCGGATCACGCACGCCGCGCCCGAGCTTCGAGAACCGCTCGCGGCGCTCGATGCCTGTGCGTTCTCGCCAGAGCGCGTGCAGATCGACCCGCTGGAGATCCCGGGGACGCCGCCGCGCTCGTTCGTGTGGACGAGCGCGCCCGTCGTGAAGGACGGCGTGGTGGTGGGGCGGATCGATGTGGTGCGTGATCAGAGCGCGTCCGCCGCGATGGCGCGCAAGCTCGACGAGGTGTCGCTCGTCGACACGCTGACGGGGCTCTGGAACCGGCGTCGCTTCGAGGAGGAGTGCGAGCGCGAGCATCGGCGCGCGCAACGCGTGTGGGACTCGTACGCCGTGGCGCGCGTCGACGTCGACGGCATGGGCGCGCTGAACGAGGCGCACGGAAGAGAGAAGGGCGACGCGCTCCTCAGGCTGATCGGCGAGGCGCTGCGCGCGTCGCGGCGTCAGTACGACGTGGTCGCGCGGTGGGGGAACGACGAGTTCGTGTTGCTCTTGCCGTGTGTCGACCACGCCGCCGTGAAGAGCGTGCTCGCGCGCGCGACGGCGCACATGGCGTCCGCGGCGAAAGACGCGGGGTACGTGATCACGCTGCGCGCCGGCGTGGCCGTCTGGAGGCCGCCTTCGGCCGACAGCGCCGCGGACGTGCTCGGCCGCGCCGCGGCCGCCCTCGACGCAGCCAAGCGCCGAGAGCCCGGCGCGATCCTCGTCGATCTCGGCAGGACGAACGTCAAGAGCGACCTCGAGCACGCCGCGGACGAACCTCCCGAGCGCATCGAGTAAGCTCGTGGCCGCGCGCCCGTGCCGCGAACTCGTGGTACGAACTCGGGCATGGGTGGGGCATCGTTTGACGAGCTCTTGGGCGAGCTCGAGGGGCGAGGTGTCAGGCGGGCGAAGATCGGCGGGTTCGACGTCGATGGCGTGCTTCGAGGGAAGTACGTGTCGATGGAGAAGCTGCGCTCGGCGCTCTCCTGTGGCTTCGGTTTTTGCGACGTCATCTTCGGCTGGGACATCGGCGACGTCCTCTACGACAACGCGCGCGTGACCGGCTGGCACACGGGGTATCCGGACGCGCACGCCGTGCTGGATCCCTCGACGAGGCGGCTCGTGCCGTGGGAGCCCGGCACCGTCGCGATGCTCGCGGACTTCCGCGACGCGGAGGGCGGCGCGCATCCGGCGTGTCCACGCTCGGCGCTGAAGCGCGTCATCGCGCACGCGGAGTCACTCGGGTATCACCCGAAGCTCTCGGCCGAGTACGAATTCTTTCTGTTCAAAGAGACGCCGGCGTCGCTTCACGAAAAACGGTTCCAGAAGCTCGAGTCGCTCTCGCCGGGGATGTTCGGCTACTCGTGGGTGCGCGAGGGCCAGCACAAGGAGCTGATGGCCGCGATCTTCGACGGCATGCGCGCCTTCGACATCGAGCTCGAGGGGCTGCACACGGAGACGGGGCCGGGCGTGTACGAGGTCGCGATCCGGTACGACGACGCCCTGCGCGCGGCCGACAAGGCGGCGCTCTTCAAGGCCGCGATGAAGCAGCTCGCCTACGAGCACGGGCTCAGCGTGACGTTCATGGCGAAGTGGAACGCGAAGCTGCCGGGCTCGTCCGGTCACCTGCACCAGAGCCTCTGGAAGGAAGGGGAGAACGTGTTCCAGGGGCCGCCGTCGGAGGGCGGGATCTCACGACAGATGCGCCACTACATCGGCGGGCAGCTCGCGTGCATGCGCGAGATGACGGCGCTCGTGTCGCCGACGGTGAACTCCTACAAGCGGTACGTGCCCGGCGTGTGGGCGCCGCTCACGGCGACGTGGGGCTTCGAGAACCGCACGGCGGCGCTCCGGATCGTGGGCGCCGGGACGAAGTCCGCGCGGGTCGAGGTGCGGCAAGGGGCGGCCGACATCAACCCGTACATCGCGATGGCCGCGACGCTCGGCGCCGGGATCTACGGCATCGAGAACGCGATCGATCCGGGCGCGCCGATCACGGGCGACGCGGGCGAGGGCGGCGAGGGGCGCGAGCGGCTGCCGCACACGCTGGCCGAGGCGACGGCGCTGCTCGCGGAGAGCCAGCGCATGCGGAAGATCCTCGGCGAGGGGTTCGTCGATCACTACGTGCGCACCCGGCAGTGGGAGGTGCGCCAGTACGAGCGCGCGGTCACGGACTGGGAGCTCGCGCGGTATTTCGAGGCGATCTGAGAGGGCGAGGGGGGACGAGCATGGGACACCTGTCGATCTGGAGCTTCCCGACGCGCATCGTGTTCGGGGTGGGGGCCGCGAAGCAGACGGGCGCCGAGGCCGCGCGGCTCGGCAGCAAGCACGCGCTCGTCGTGACGGACAAAGGCGTCGTGGGGGCGGGGCTCCTCGCGCCGATCGAGGCGTCGCTGCGCGAGGCGGGGATCACGTGGACGATCTTCGACCGCGTGCTCGGCAACCCCATCGAGGCGAACGTGCACGACGGCGTGCGCGCGTTCCAGGAGTCGGGCGCGGACCTCGTGATCGCGATCGGCGGCGGCTCGCCGCTCGACGTGGGCAAGCTCGTGCGCCTCGGCATCCACCACCACAGGCCGCTCGCCGAGTACGACGACGCGATCGGCGGCGATCGGTACATCACGGCGAACGTGCCGCCGATGCTCGCGCTGCCCACCACGGCGGGCACGGGCAGCGAGGTCGGGCGATCGGGCGTGGTGACGCTCGACGTGAACCACCGGAAAACCGTGATCTTCTCGCCGCACCTGCTCGCGAACGCGGCGATCCTCGATCCGGAGCTCACGCGCTCGATGCCGGCGTTCCTCACGGCGGCGACGGGCATGGACGCGCTCACGCACTGCCTCGAAGCGTACGTGGCGAAGGGCGATCACCCGATGGCGGACGGCATCGCGCTCGAAGGGATCCGGCACGTCGGGCGCTACCTCGAGCGGGCCGTGAAGAACGGCGGCGACCTCGAGGCGCGCGGCGGGATGATGAAGGCGGCGATGATGGGCGCGGTCGCCTTCCAGAAGGGGCTCGGCGCGTGCCACTCGCTCGCGCATCCGCTGTCGAGCGAGCACGGGACGCACCACGGCCTGGCGAACGCGCTCTGCCTGCCGGCGGTGTGCGCGTTCAACGCGGAGGCTGCGGGGGCGCGTCTCGCGGAGGTCTCGGTCCTGCTCGGCGGCGAGGCGAGCCCGGCCGGCTGCGTCGAGGCCGTGCGCCGGCTGCGCGAGCGGCTCGGTCTTCCGGGGACGCTCGCGCAGGCGGGCGTGCCGCGCGGGAACCTCGATCGGCTCGCCGACCTCGCCTTCCAGGACGCCTGCCACCAGTCGAACCCGCGGCCCTGCACCCGGGACGATCTCCGCGCGCTCTACGAGGCGTGTTTCTGAGCCTTTGGCGGGCGCTCCTCAGGCAGGACGCGAGGGATGCACGGCTCACCGCATCCCTCGCGTCGCACCTCGACTCCGCAGCACAAGCTCCCGAAATCGTTCCCTGAATCGTCCACCCGACGTCCGCGTGTCTCGCACCCTGTCGCGCGCTGCCACGGAGGTGGCCAGCCTCGCCATTCGCCAGGGTTTGCGCGCCTTGCGTACTCTGGCGATTCTGCCCGGAATGCGTTAGGAGTCGGGTCGATGGTAGCCACGGCCCCGGATCGCGTCGGATCGTCGAAGCCTGCCACCTGCCGGATGTTCGAGACCCCGCTCATCGAGCGGTTTTCCCGCATCCACCCCGCGACCCCGTTCGTGTTCTGGGTCCCGATCTACGGCTACCTCGCGTTCCGTGCTTACGAGAACGGCGTCGGGCTCGGCACCGGTTTGGGGCTCGGCTTTCTCGGTCTGTTCCTGTGGACGCTCGCCGAGTACGTGCTGCACCGCTGGGTCTTCCACTACGTGGGGCCGCGGCTCTGGCAGCGCCGGGTGCATTTCGTCCTGCACGGCGTTCACCACGACTTCCCGCAGGACGCGGATCGGCTCGTGTTTCCGCTCGGGGCGAGCATCCCGCTCGGCGTGGCGTTCTACCTGCTCTTCCGCGCGACCGTCGGCCCGGTGCTCGTGGATCCGCTCTTCACGGGCTTCGGGCTCGGCTACCTCGCGTACGACGGGACGCACTACGCGATCCACCACTTCCGGATGAGCTCGCGCTGGGGCAAGTGGATCAAGCGCCACCACATGATCCACCACCACACCGGCACCCCCGCGCGCTGGGGTGTGTCCTCGCCGCTCTGGGATTACGTGTTCCGGACGATGAACTGATCGCCGCGCCGCCGGCTGGAACGGGCCCTGCTGGAAGGCCCGTCATGAGCCGGAGAGATGGGCGGAGTGTGCGCGCCAGTCAGGGCGTGCGTGAGGAACGGGCGGTTCATCGGCCGGAAGGCGAGCTCGATCCAATCGAGGGGCTCATCTACCGGGCGCGGAAGCTGCGTCGGCGCGGCGATACACGGGGCGCGATCGTGCTGCTGCGGCAGGCGTGCTCGCAGGACGAGTGGCGCGCGCGGACGTTCACGCTGCTCGGAGCGCTGCTGTCGGAGGTGGGTCGCCACGACGAGGCGGCGGTGGCGCTGGCGCACGCGCGCTGGCTCAGGCAGAGGGCCGGCGAAGGGCCGCGCGCGGAGGTGACAGCACGGCTGCTCGAGGCGGAGCTGCGGTCCTGTTAGGACGCGACACGGACGGGGCGCAGGGCGCCGACGTGGAAGGAGCGGAGGGTGTTGCGGCCGCAGAAGGGGCAGGCCCACCCGATGTCGAAGCGCTCGCCCGAGGCCCCGATGCTATGGGCGGGCGCGACCTCCCGCGCTCGCCCGCGCGACGCCGTCCCGGCGACGACGTGACGTTTCTCGTCGAGCGTCGCAGACAGGATCGCCTGGCACTCGCATCGGCTCTGCACGCTGAACTGGCTCATGGATCTCCCGCGTGGGCGAGCCGTCCCGGACGTGGGGGACCTCGGCTCGGCCGCTGATTCGCTCGCGGCGCTTATAAAGCGTGGAGTGATCGGGCTCAAGAGGGATACGCTCGGCCCAGGAGTCGATCGCTTCTCGGGAGGGTCGGGAATATGGGGGCGAGTGGGGTGTTCCGAGCGACGATGATCGAGACACGAACGGACGTCGAGGCGCAGGGCCGCCGGATCCTGGTGGCACGAGATCCACGCCTGTCGACGTGTGACGCGCTCGTCCAGGGGCTCGAGCCGCTGATCGAGGATGTCGAGCTGGTCGAGGCATACTCCGTGGAGGCGGCGCGCTCCTGGGCGAAGGGCAAACCCTTCGATCTCTGTCTCGTTTGTCTAGATCTGCCGCCCGCACCGCGCGGCGCAGCCAAGCTCGCAAAGGAGCTCTGTGCGCGGAACCAGCGGGTCGTCTTGATCACGCGGAGCCTGCGGTGGCTGCCAGCGGAGGACCTGGAGCTGCGCGCGCTGCCGTGGATCGTGCCCGAGGCAGATCCAACGAGCGTGCTCGCGTTCCTCCAGAAGGAAGCAGCGCCCGTCTCTTCGCAGCCGCGCACCCGCGCGAAGACGCTTCCGCCGGTAACGGCGCGCGAGCGGCCCGCAGCGAACGAGACCTAGGGTTTCTTCTTGGGGCCGCCGCGCCGGGGCGCTGCCCCGGGCCCCGCGGGGGCTATCCGCCCCTCGACCCGGACCAGGCACGGCCTGGACCGAGGGTGGAAGAACTGCGCTCCGCGCAGTTCTTCCAACGGGCCCGGTGGGACCGCGTCGCCCGTCGAAAGGGCAGCGCGGCTGTCTTGGCTGGCAGGGTCGTAGCCGGTCTTGCCTCGGCCTGTTCGATGAACTGCGCATCGCGCAGTTCATCGACCCCGGGTCCAGCCCCTGGCTGGTCCGGGTCCAGGGGCGGACAGCCCCTGGTGGGGCCTGGGGCGAAGCCCCAGCGCAGCGGCCCCCGATGAGACGACTACTCGCCGCCGACGGGCAGGAGCTCGATCGACTGGATCGTGGCTGAGCCCGGTCCTTCGAGCCCGATGACGAGCTCGGTGTCTTCCTTCCCGTTCAGGTCGAGACTGCGTCCGCCTTCGAGTGAGAGGGTGCGGATGCGCGCGCGTTCGCCTGCGGGCGTCTTGAGCGCGAGGTAGAGGTGGCCCTTGGGCTGACCGAGAACGAGTTTGTCTCCGTCGCCCGACTCGCAGAGGAACGACGCCTTGCCGGCGAGGGGCTTCGTCTTGCTGATCGTGCAGTTCGACGCGAGGTTCGCCTCGGTCGCGGACTCGGCGCGGGCTGCGGCGATCACGGCGTTCTGGCGAACGAGCTCGACATCGTCGAACTCCACGTTACCGGCGCCGCGCGAGCTGATGCCCACGTAAAACCCGCTCGACCCGGGCGTGGCCGTGAGCGTCGTGCTCTCCGTCCCGGTGCCCGCGGCGACGCGGAAGACGATCGTGCTCTCGACTGCGTCGGGATCCTCGAGCGAACGCAGCGCGACGTGGATCTCGCCTGCCTGCGCCGCGCGGTACTTGAAGCGGATGATGAGATCCTCGCCGGCCGGGATGAGCGGAGGCGCCGACGGCGTGTACGAACCGAAGATACGCACGCGCATGCGACCACCCGTACCGCGAAGCTCCTCCGCCGCGGCGCGGAGCGCGTCGTGCGTGCCTGCGGTCGTCGAGGTGATCGTCACGTTGCCGCCGGACGGGGCGAACGTGAGGCCTGCGCCCTCGATCCGCGCGAGCGCTTCGCCGCGCACGGTCTTCTTCCCGGGTTTGCCCACGGCAGGCTCCGCGCTGTCGGTGCTCGGGCCCGCGGTCGTCCCGTCCAGCTTGGCGGCGATCTTCGTGACGCCTCCGCGGAAGCGAGCGACGTCATCCACGTTCAGGAACTTGCGCGCGTCCCAGAGATCGATGAGCTCCTTCATCAGGCCCGCGAGGCGTTGATCCTCGGCGGCGTGATCGGCGGGCTTCGTCTTGCACGTGTTGTACGACTCGCAGAGTGCGACACGGCGCTCTTTGAGCTTGGCGGCGAGATCGGCGGCGGCGCGGATCGCCTCGATGCGTTGCTCGGCGCCGCGGCTCGCGCCCGCGAGCTTGAGCGAGCTCGAGACGTCGAAGGAGCCGAAGTCGTCGGCGATCTCGGCGCAGCTCTCGCGAGGGATCGTGCCGATTGGATCCGGGCACTCGATCTCGGGGCTCTGCGCGGGCGCACCGCCGGCGTTCGTCTGAGGTCCGCCGCAGCTCGCGGTCGCGAGGGCGAGGGAAGGGACGAACAGCGCTGCCGCGAGGAAACGGGGACGAGCGGGAAGCACGGTGAGCGAAGGTAATACAGGTCTGAACGGCGCGGGGAATCGTCGTCGGCCGGGGCGGAAACCTCGGGAGCGCGCAGGGCCTTGCCAAGCTCCGCGGAATTGGCTAGACATGCGTTCGCAGTTCGCGGGACTAGCTCAGTTGGTAGAGCATCAGCTTCCCAAGCTGAGGGTCGCGAGTTCGAGCCTCGTGTCCCGCTCCAAAGCAGAAGTCGCGGCGTTCCGGGAAAACGCCGCGCAAGCAGAGAAGGTGGCGGCGAAAGCCGCCACGCTGCTTTTGTGCTCCTGAAGAGCCCGACGCGCGGAGCAGGGATCGAGCATCCAAGCGTCAGTCCGCTGTCGCGGAGCGGGGGCGCGGGAGGATGCACCAGGGACAAAGGGTGGCGTGGAACGCCGCCTTGATGATCGCGAAGCAGGCCATCATGGCCGTCCTGAGCGTCGTCTACGTGGGCTACCTGGCGCGTCGGCTGGGCGTGGCCGCGTGGGGGGAGCTGCAGGCGTCGCTGGCGATCACCTCGATGGCCGCCGTGATCGCAGGCCTCGGCGTGCGTGGTTATCTCGCGCGCGAGATCGCGGTGACGCCGGAGCTCGGGCCGAGGCACCTGGGATCGGCGCTCGTCGCGCGCGGCGCGATGGGCGCGACGACGCTGCTCTGCGCGACGCTGTTCACGGTGGCGACGCGCTCGGGAGAAGGCGCGACGCTCGTCGTGATCGCAGCCGCGTCACAGCTCGCCACGATCCTCTACACGACGATGTGGCTGAGCTTCGAGGCGCACGAGCGCTTCCAGTACATCCTGTACGTCGAGCTCGGCGCGCGTCTCTTCGTGATCGCTCTGTCGGTCGCGCTCGTGGCGTCGGGGCTCGGCGTGGTCGCGGCGGCAGGCGCGCTCGCGCTCGGCAACGCGATCGAGCTCGCGCTCACGTACCACTTCTTGCGCAAGCGGCTCTACCAGCCGCGGCTCGAAGTGGGCCTGCACGAGCTCTTGGCCATCGCGAAGAAGAGCATCCCGCTCGGGCTCATCGGCGCGCTGCTCGGCGTGATCCGGCAAGCCGATCGCGTGATCCTGCGCTGGCTCGACGGCGAGGCCGCGGTCGGCGTGTTCAGCGCGGCGTGGGTGCTCGTCGAGCAGCTCGAGTTGATCTCCGATCTCGTGCTCGGCGCCGCGTTCGCAGCAGGCATGCGGCTCTACGCGCACGATCAGCCTGGCTTCGTGAAGCTCTTCCGGACGGCGCTCGTGGTGGCGACGGCGCTCGGGCTGCCGCTCGCGGCGGGCGTGAGCATCGTCGCGCCGGACGTGGTCGCGCTCGTGTACGAGGGGCGCGACTTCGCGGGTACGTCGGACGTGCTCCGGGTGCTCGCGTGGCACGTGCCGGCGACGTTCGCGTTCCAGGTCGCGGCGCTGCCTCTGCTCGCTTCGAAGCGCGAACGGCAGCTCGGCGCGGTGCTCGCGCCGACGCTCGCGGCGAACGTGGCGCTCGACATGTGGCTCGTGCCGCGGCACGGCGCGCTCGGGGCCGCGTTCGCGGCGCTCCTGGCCTCCGTGGGCATGCTCGTCGCGACGGGGATCCTCGCGCTGCGGTACATGCGCGAGGCGCCGATCGGGCGGCTCGGCGCGGCCACGCTCGCGACGGTGATCATGACGGTCGTCGCGCTCGTCGCGCTGAAGGCGGTGGGGCTCTGGGCCGCGGTGATCGCCGGCGCGATCACGCACGCGGCGCTGCTGCTCGCGCTGCGCGTGGTGACGATCGCGGAGGTCCGCGCGCTCGCGCGGCGCAGGCCGGAGAAGAGCCGCGAAGCCGCAGTGACATGAGGACACCGAGGCGCGGACGGACCTCGTTCGTTCGCGTGGAACAAGCGTGCAACGCAAGCGCGATGCGCTCCGCGGACGGCGCGCGCATCAGCACGAACATCGCGCGCCGTCCCGCTTCGTCTTCGCCCGTGGTTCGAGCGAGCGAGCCAACGAATGCCGCTGGCGAGCGAGGGAGCTTGCGCCATGATGGTCTCGTGGCGGAGGGGGGTGAGTTCAAGGTGCGACCAAGGCGGAGGCGCGATCGCGGTCCGAGCCGAGCGCGCACGCTGGACCGGCGATCGCGCACGGCGACGTCGACCTCGGCGAGGTGGCCGTTCCCCGCGTCTTTGCCTGGTTCGCGCGGGAGCTTGCCGGAGCGGCTGCCGATGGGCGCCGGGGGCTACGAGTTCGTCGAGCAGCTCGGCAGCGGCGGCATGGCGGAGGTGTTCCTCGCGCGGCGTCGAGGTCTCTACGCGATCGAGCACACGGTGGTCGTGAAGCGGCTGCGCGACGAGTTCCGCGCCGCGCCGTCGGTGGTGAAGATGTTCGCGTGGGAGGCGTGGATCTCGGCGCGCCTCTGTCACCCGAACATCGTGCGGTTCTATGACTTCGTATCGCACCGCGGGCGTGATCACCTGGTGCTCGAGCACGTGCGCGGCCCCGACCTCGCGACGCTCGGACGTGCGCTGCAGGCGAGCGGTCGATCGTTTTCGTTCCGCGCGGTGATCGAGGTCGGCGCCGCGGCCGCGCGCGCGCTCGCGCACGCCCACGCGCTCGAGGACGACGACGGCGTTCCGATCGGCCTCGTCCATCGCGACGTGAGCCCGCAGAACATCCTCGTGTCCGTCGACGGCGAGATCAAATTGATCGATTTCGGCGTGGCGAAGACGACGAGCGCGCACGTGCCGCGCGACACGGCGCCGGGGCTGGTGAAGGGGAAAATGGGGTACATCGCGCCGGAACATCTGCGCGGGCAGCCGCTCGACGCGCGCGGAGACGTGTACGCGCTCGGCGTGGTGCTCTTCGAGATGCTGACGGGGCGGCCGCTCTTCCGGCGCGGCGCGGACGTGGAGATGATCCGGCAAGCGCTCGACGCGGAGATCCCGCCGCTCGTGACGCTGCGATCGGACTGCCCGCCGCCGCTCGAAGCGGTGGTGCGGCGCGCGCTGGCGCAGGATCCGCGGGATCGGTTCGAGAGCGCGGCGGCGATGGAGCAGGCGCTCCGCGCCGTCGGGGCCGAGCTCTCGGTCGAAGGCGGGTCAGCGGCGCTCGCGGAGCTCGCGGAGCTCGCGCGCGAGGTGTACGAGGGCGAGCAAGCATGCGCGCCGGACACGTGGCCGGAGGCGAGGTCGTGGCGGCCGTCGACGTCCCCCGCGAGGTCGGCGCCGGTGGAGGATCCCGCCGCGGAGGACACGCGGCCCGAAGGGTTCCGCGCGCGTGCGCTCTTGCGCGAAGGCGGGGAGAGCATCGCGGACGCGAGCCCGCCGCGCGACGACGCGACCCGTCCCGAGGTGTCTCTGCCCATCGACGAGGCCGCGACGATCATCGCGGCGCCGCCGCTGCTTCCGCGTCGCTTCTCGTCGCCGCGCGTCGTGCCGCTCCTGGTGGCGTTCGTGGTGGGCGTGCTCGTCGCCGCGGCCGCGCGTGGCAGCACGCTGCGGGAGGGAATCCGCCCGGCGCGCGACGCGGCTGCGGGATCGAGGTCGATACTGCCGACGTCCCGGGTCGATCACGACACACGAGGTTCGTGCTCGAAGGAATGAACGAAACGCGCCCCGCGCGGGACTCCTCCCGCCGCGGGGCGCGCCTCCGAGCCACGTACGAGGTGGTACGCGGCTCTAGAGCGCGGTTGTTCTAGGCGGTGCGACGACTCGTGGCGATGTTGTAGATCGCGAGGATCAGGATCGCGCCGATGATCGACATGATGAAGCCGCCGGTCGACTGGTACGTCGGGTAGATCCCGAGCACGCGTCCGAGGAAGCCGCCCAGAAGCGCGCCGCCGATGCCGAGCAGCACCGTGATGAGGAACCCTCCGGGCTCACGACCCGGCGTCAAGAGCTTCGCGATGACGCCAACGACGAGACCGAACAGAATCCAGAGCAGAATCGACATGCTCTCCTACCTCCCTCTCGCGCGGCACGCGCGGCGCACTCGTCGTGCCGCGCAGGCGGGGTTACGCCGCGAGGACGTCCGCCCGCATTCACCCAATGCACCCTGCGTGCCGGGCAGAGCGTGCACGCCGCCGGAGCAACACGAGTCTCAGGGTTTTTCCGGATCGGCCGCGATGTCCAAGGTCGCCTGCTCGCAAGGGGGCGTGCCCGCGGTGCCGCAAGCAGGCGCGTCGCCCGGGCTCGTGGGTCCGCCGTGCCCAGGGCCGTAGCCATGCGAGGAGCCGTAGCCTTGATCGATCTCCTCGCCGCGCGGGCGCGCGCGGCGCGATGCGCGAGGCCGCTTGGCATGCGCGCGCATCTGGATCTCGTGGGCGCCCGCGGGCAACGTGCCGACGACGAGCTCGACGCCGCACGCGCACCGCGGCGCGGCCGTCGCGCCCTCCGCAGCCACGACGAGAAACACGCGGCCGCACGCGGGGCAACGGAATACGTGCCCCACCGTGGGGATCGGCGGAGCCTCGACGGGGGATCGAGGCGCAGTTCGTCCGGGGGCTTTGCCCTCCGGCTCCGGGTTCGATGGGCGTGTAGTGCTGGACATGAGACCCGCAGGTTCAGCACGTCCGGTGCCACCCGCCCTCGTGCGTCCCGATCACGGCGGCTCCGTCCGCGCGTGACGCGCGCGAGCGTCCTCGTCAGCGCGCGCGTGTGACACGTGCGGACGCAGCGAGGCGCGTCTGCTCTGCGCGCACGGGCAGCCGCTCTTCCGTCACCTGTTCGAGTCGGGCGAGGAAGCCCGAGGCCCACGTTTCGACGGAGAGTCGGGAGACCCTGGTCTTCAGCGCGGCCATGCGCGCGATGTCGCTCGCCGTCTCCGGCGCGAGCGCGACGTCCTCGATCGCCGACGCGAGGCCCTCTTCGTCGTAGGGGTTGACGAGGTGCGCCTCGGGCAGGACGTCGGCCGCGCCCGCGGTCGTGCTCAGCAAGAGTCGACCGTTCGGCCTCGGCCGGGTCGCGACGTACTCGAAGGCGACGAGGTTCATGCCGTCGCGCTTGGGCGTGACGATCGCGGCGTCGGCCGCGAGGTAATACGCGGCGAGCTCGGTCGAGTCGAAGGTCCGCGCGAAGAGGTGGACGGGCTTGCGGCGCGGTCCACCGAAGCGCCCCTGGATGCGGCCGACCGTGGCCTCGATCCGCTGCCGGAGCTCGCGATACGCCGGTACCGTCTCGCGGCTCGGTACGCCGATCTGCACGAGCGTGACGCGCTCGCGGGCGTCGGCGTTCCGTTCGAGCAGCCGCTCGAACGCCTCGAGCCGCTCGACGATGCCCTTCGCATAGTCCATGCGATCGACCGCGAGGAGTACGCGGCCGCCGCCGAGATCGGCGGTGATGCGCGCGGCCTCCGCGGCCACGTTCTCGTCGCGCCCGAGCGAGGCCCAGCCGTCGACGTCGACGCCGATCGGCCACGTCTCGATCCGCGCATGGCGCGCGCCGCGCGGGACGACGATGCTTCCGCCGTCGTTCGCGTACGCGACGCCGAGCTCGTCGAGCGCGTCGCGGAAGGCGCGCACGTACCGCGGGACGTGGAGGCCCACGAGATCCGCGCCGAGCACCCCCTCGACGAGCTCGGAGGCCCAGGGCAAGACGCGCAAGCTCTCGCTCGGGGGCCAGGGGATGTGCCAGAAGAAGCCGATCGTGAGGTCGGGCCTGCGCGCCCGGAGCAGGGCAGGGACGAGCGCGAGCTGGTAGTCGTGGACCCAGACGACGCCGCCCGGAGGCGCATGCTCGGCAGCGGTATCCGCGGCCGCGCGACACACCTCGAAGTAGGCGCGTGCTTGCTCGGCGCGGAAACGACACATCTCGACGAAGCCGTGCGAAAGCGGCCAGAGCGCGCCGTTCGAGGCGCCCGCATACCAGGCCGAGCGGATCTCCGAGGGAAGGGAGAGGGTACGCACGCGAAAAGGGAGCTCGCTCGTGTCGCAAGCCTCCCGATCCGCGCCCGTCGCGATCCAGGTGCCACGCGATCTGCGCATGAGCGGCAGGAGCGCGGAGATGAGTCCGCCCGGCGCGCGAACGATGCCGCTCGCCGTACTCACGAACGGCGCGCGCGCGCTCACGATGACCAGGCGGGGGGAGCGGGTTTTCATGGGGTCCGCCCATGCGAAAGCAATGCCGTCGTGGGCGGTCTCGCGGATTTGATCGATGCGCCTGCTCGTGTGGTAGGGTCGGAGATCGAGGAGATAACGTCCCGTGCGCCTCCATCGTCTCGCTCCACTCGCCGCCGCCGCCACCGTCGCGCTCGCGCTCCTTTCGCCCACGCCTGCTTCCTCGCAGACGGCCGAGGAGAAGGCGGCCGCGCGCTCCCTTGCGCAGCAAGGCGCCGAGGCCCTCCAGAACAAGAACTACGCAGAGGCGATCGATCTCCTCGGCCGCGCCGAGGCGATCATCCACGCGCCGACGCATCTGTTGCTGATCGGGCGCGGGCAGGTCGGTCTCGGCAAGCTGGTTGCCGCGCGCGAGTCGTTCCTCAAGATCATCCGCGAGGAGCTGCCCGCGAACGCGCCCGCGGCATTCAAGCGAGCCCAGGAGGACGCGAAGACCGAGCTTGCCGCGATCGAGCCGCGCATCGGCTCGCTGCGCATCGTGCTCACGGGCCCAGGCGCAGCGGATCCCGCGAAGGTGACGGTCAAGCTCGACGAGCAAGGCGTCACGTCCGCGCTCATCGGTGTGCACCGCCCGATCGATCCAGGCAAACACGTGGTCACCGCGACCGCGGCGGGGCGCAACGCCGTCACGCAGGAGGTCTCGCTCGGCGACGGCGAGAAGAAAGAAGTGTCGCTCGAAGTGGAGGCGCCCACGGAGGGCGCAGCAGCGCCGGAAGGGAGCGGACAAACCGGCGGGGCCGCCGGGCCGACCCCGGACAAGCCGCAGGGCAAGAGCCCGCTGAAGTACGTCGGCATCGCCGGCATGGGCCTCGGCGGAGCAGGAATCATCGCCGGCACGATCTTCACAGTCATGTTCGTGAACAAGTCGAAGGAAGCCGACGACGCCTTCAACGCCTGCCCAAAGCCGTGCCCCGCAGACAAACAGGCGGAGATCACCGCGCTCGACGAGGCGTCCGCCTCGCGCGGGACGGGCGCAATCGTGGGCTTCGCAGCAGGCGCAGCGCTGGCCGGCGCAGGCGTCGCGTTGTTCCTGATCGGGAGCAAGCAGGACAAACCAGCAGGCGCGATGGTCATGCCGTACGTCGCGCCGAACGGCGCCGGGCTCGTCGGTCGGTTCTAATCACAGCGTAGCGCCGGGGTTTTCACCCCGGACCCCGACCAGGGGTTGTCCACCCCTGGACCCGGACCAGCGCAAGCGCTGGACTCGGGGTCGATGAACTGCGCGATGCGCAGTTCATCGAACGGGCCGTGGCAAGACCCGCGACGAGGTTGCCAGTCAAAACCGTGGCGTTGACGTGTCCCCTCGACGAGGGGGACAGCGCTGCTGTTTCAGCTGGCAACGCCGTTCGTGGTCTTGCCCGGGGCCCGTCGGAAAAACCGCGCATCGCGCGGTTTTTCCGCCCTCGGTCCAGGCCGTGCCTGGTCCGGGGTGCAGGGGGCGGACAGCCCCCTGCTGGGGTGCGGGGCAACGCCCCGCGCACGCGCATCCTGGCTAGTAGCCGAAGTCGCCGCCTGTCGTCCCGCCCTTGTTCGTCTTGTTCGTCGACGTCGCGGAGGGCTTGGGGAGTGGACCGCCGAGCTTCGTCGATGTCGTGCCGAGCGGCGCGGTCGAGGTCGTCGGGGTTGGCGCTGCGCTCGCGGTGGGCTCGGTCGGCTTCGTGTCTTCCGACGGGGGATTGACGACCTCTGCGGCGCTCGGCGTTGGCGCCGTCGTTGGTGTGGCGGCGGTCGTTGGGATGGGCGGGGCGACGCTCGTGCTCGGGATCGATCCGCCGGCTGGCGCT
The DNA here is from genome assembly GCF_029960785.1 of Polyangium sp. 15x6. Classification (GTDB taxonomy): domain Bacteria; phylum Myxococcota_A; class Polyangia; order Polyangiales; family Polyangiaceae; genus Polyangium. Next base: position 4,021 of record NZ_JASBQE010000016.1, on the reverse strand, counting down.
GGATCTTTCTTGCCGAGCATCAGGTAGCCGGCGACGCCGAGACCCGAGAGCAGCACGAGCCCGACGAGCCCGCCCACGATTGCGTTCGCGCGCGAAGGCTTCGGCGCGGCGGCGCCCGAGGTGTGGCCCCACGCGTTCGCCGTGCCCTGCGATCCGTCGAGTGATGTACCGGTTTGTCCCGTCGTGCCCATGCCGGGCGCGCCGGGCGGCGGCGTTGCCATCCCGACGCCTGGGATCACGCCGGGCAGCGGCGTCGCCGTCAGCGGCCCTGGCGCCATGAGCATGCCGGGTGGCTGCGTCGCCAGACGCGCGCCGGGGACGATGCTCGGACTCCCACCACGCGCCGCTTGCCAGGCGAAGAGCGCGTCCTTGAACTCGGCGCAGGACTGGAAGCGGTGCACCTGCTCGCGAGCCATCGCGCGCTGGATGATCAGGGAGAACTCGGGATCGAGATCCGGGACGAACTGCTGCGGCGGAGGCGGGAGCTCCAGCGCGATCTTGAAGAGCAGCTCGTTGAACGTCTCGGCGCGGAAGGGGACTTGTCCGGTCGTCGCCTGGTAGAGCACGACGCCGAGCGCGTAGATGTCGCTGCGCGCGTCGACGACGTTCATGCCGCGGGCCTGCTCGGGCGACATGTAGTACGGCGTGCCCACGACCGAGCCGGCCCGCGTCACGTTCATCTCCTCGCCGCCGATCTGCGAGAACTTCGAGACGCCGAAGTCGAGGATCTTGATGAAGTCGGCGCGGCCCGCCTTGTTCGGCAGGATGAAGATGTTGTCGGGCTTGAGATCGCGATGGATGATCCCCGCGGCGTGCGCGGCGCCGAGCGCGTCGAGGACCTGCGCCATGAGCGGGATGCTCTGCGCCGGCGTGAGGCGGCCCGAGCGCTTGATCCGCGCGCTCAAGGTCTCGCCGTCGAGGTACTCCATGACCATGTAGCGCGATTGGTCGGGGAGAACGCCGAGATCGAGCACCTCACAGATGTGCTCCGAGCCAATCCTTCCTGCGGCCTGGGCCTCGCGCTCGAAGCGCGCGACGGTCTCGCCCGAGCCGGAGACGCTCGCGTGCAGGACCTTGATGGCGACGCGGCGCTTGATCCGCGTGTTCTCGCCCTCGAAGACCGCGCCCATCCCCCCCGTGCCGAGGAGGCGGACGATGCGGTACTTGTCGTCGATGACTTGGCCGGGGGTGAGGGTCATCGGATCGTCGCTCGCGAGAAGCGGAAGGAATCCAACACGTCTCGAGCTTACCACGGGTGCCGGGCGCGAGCCCAGGAGGCGGGTGGGGGAAAAGGCGGGGCGCCGGCAGGACGCGGGGGTCACGGATGCCCCACAGGGCCTTTGCCGACGGGAAGCGTGTTCGTGTTAAGGTCGCCCCCGTATGTCGCTCTACGAGCTGTCGATCGACGACGCCCACCTTCGCGAGGCCGAGAGGCTCACTTCGCTCGAGGGGAGGGGCTTTCCGACGCTGGTGACACGGTGGGAGTCGCGCCTGTTCGATCAGCCCTGGTCCACGACGCTGGTGCTCGATTACACGATCCCGCTGCCTCCGCTGCCAGCCTCGCAGTCGTTCATCGAGGTGCGGATCGCGGCGTTCGTGGGCGGCGCGCCGACGAAGTTCCTCTACTTCGGCACCGAGATGAACGCGAGCGTGCCTCGCATCGGGCCCGAGATGGAAAACCAGATCGGGTGGACGAAGCAGTACCAAGAATACCGGCTCGACGAACACACCTCACCCATCCCCTACCTCAAGCTGATCCAGACGACGCCGCGCATCTACGGCGCCGGCGCGCAGGACTATTACAGCCCCGCGATCAAGGTGGAGCGTTACGACGGGGCCGCCTCGAGTGATCACCTCGCCGATCTGTTCCCGACGGTCGTGGCGAACCTGCCCTGCGTGAAGGGGCACCTGCTCACCGATCCCTCGGCCGGTCTCTGGAACGGCGCGCGGTACGTGGGGCAGACGGCGATCGCGATCCTGCGCCAGGGCAAGGTCGTCGGCATCCACCGGCGGATCGGGCGCACGGACAAGGACGCGGTGCCGCCGGAGATCAAGCGGCGTGATCCGAAACTCGACGTGCTCAAGGAGTGGGTGTCGATCGATCTCGGATCGAGCACGACGGTCGTCGCCCTGCGCGGCGATCGCAGCGCGCCGGAGCTCGTGCGCATCGGCGCGACGAGCGCGCCCGTGGTCTCGGCCGACTACGAGAACCCGAGCGAGATCTCGTTCGAGCAGCTCGGACGCACGCTGAAGGCGTGGCGCGATCGCGTGATCCTGCCGATGACGCGCTGGGGCGAGGTGACGATCGGACACGCGGCGCGCGCTCTGCGCAGGAAGGGCGGCGAGGAGTCGATCGCGCTCGGCGCGGCGACGCTCACGCACCTGCCGATGCTGCGCGAGCGCGTGGATCGCAAGGAGAAGATCTCACTGCGCGGCCGCGGCGATCCCGAGACGCAAGAGACGCTCAAGAAGCCGGCTCCGCCGATCATCGACGAGGACGGGATCGGCGCGCACGATCCGTTCGATCCGATCGAGCTCTACGCCTACTACATCGGCCTGAACGTCAACCACAGGACGCGCGGCATCCACACGCGTTACCTCGTGGCGATGCCCTCGGGCTGGAACGATGATCGGCGCAAGAGCGCGCTCGTGGCCTTTCGTCGCGGCCTCTTCCGCAGCCTGCCCGCCGGCATGCTCGAGTTCCACGACATGGACATGCTGAACGTGGTCGACGCGGGCCCCGCGGCGATCCCGTTCGCAGCCTTCGCGTTCCGCGCGTTCGCCGTGCAGCCGAAGCCCGATCCGGTGCCGTTCGTGGCGCTCGACGCGGGCGCGAGCGAGACGGGCGTGGTGTTCGGTCTGTTCCGCAACGCCAAACCCGAGGAGCAGATGGAGGGCGGCTACGAGCGGATGATCGAGTACCTCGAGCCGACGAGCATCCCGTGGTTCGGCGGGGAGCGGCTCCTGCACCGGCTCGCGTATCGGCTCTACGTCGCCGCGGAAGCGAGCGTGGGCGCGGCGCGCGTGCCCTTCGATCGTCCGAGCGAGGAGACGCCCGTGGGCGCGCTCGAGCACCTGCTCGTCGCGAGCCCCGAGGGCCGCGCGAACGCCGAGGTGCTGAAGGACGCGATCCGGCCGCTGCTCGAAGGCGGCGAGGCGCGCCTGCCCAAGTCGATCAAGCTCGCCACGCTCGACGGTCCGTTCTTCGACTTCCCGCTCGAGGTGGATCGGCAAGCGATCGCCGCGGAGATCGACGGCTGGTTCTCCGAGGCGGTCGAGGAGGTGCGCGTGGGCCTGGAGAAGGCGCTCGAGAAGATCGGGCGTGATCCGGATCCCTACGACGGCCTGCGCGTGATGCTCGGCGGTCGCATGAGCATGCACCCGGCGCTGCTCGACAAACTCACGGCGACGCTCCCGAAGAACGTGAAGATCCACCGCTTCATCGAGCCCGATCGGCTGAACCTCGGCGCGCCGACGGTGAAGACGGCATGCGCGCTCGGCGCCCTCGCGATGAAGTTCGAACGCATCGGCGCGAACGTGCGCGCCGAGAAGCGCGACGCCTTCAAGTACCGCGTGGGCCGCAATCGCCACGGCCAGCTCGCCGATGTGCTCGATCCCTCGGTCGAGTACGACGTGTGGCGCGAGGTCGGCGCATGCACGAAGCCGAACGTCGAGGTGCTGTACATGCGCGCCGAGGACGACGGCGAAGTCGCCGCAGACGATCCGCGCGTGGAGGTGGCGATCTGCAAGCTCGGCGCGACGGCCGTCGGGCAGCGGATCTACATGCGCGCGGTCGGGCCGATCCGCGTCGAGGTGAGCGTCGGGCCTCCCGGCGGCGAGCCCGCGGCGGGCGCGCCGGTGTGGTGGATCGATCTGAAGGAAAACCTCGCGCGGCCGAAGGCGTAGGGATGCGCGGCGGGGCTTTGCCCCGCACCCCAGCAGGGGGCTGTCCGCCCCCTGCACCCCGGACCAGGCACGGCCTGGACCGAGGGCGGAGAAACTGCGCGATGCGCAGTTTCTC
>NZ_JASBQE010000169.1 GCF_029960785.1 Polyangium sp. 15x6 | reverse complement strand
CCAGAAGACGATCCAAACCATTATCAGCCGTCAGGCGACCTGTCCGATATGCACCCTGGCGGCCATGGGAACACGAGCGGCCACGACCTCTTCGACGGGCTCGCGATCGACACCAGCCACCTAGCACTTCCTCGGTCACGGTCGTGGCGAGTAGCGCAGCGGCGTACGTCTCTGGGAGCTGGATCTCCGGATACCCGCATTGGGCCCACCGAGGGAGGCTCATCAGGGCGATCTGGCCGTCGTAGCAGGAGGCCATCGTCTCGATCGTCAAAACGAGATCGAACTCGCGTTCCTGCGCGGGTCCCCGTGGCACAAAGCGGGGTTCGCGAAGGGCATCCATCAGCCCGGGGTCGTCCTCCATGAGCGCTTCGGCGGGGATGCGATCCAGAGCGCGGCGCCACAACAAATCTGCCATCTCGAGCAAAAACTTCTTCGTCGGAAGCTGCAATTCAGTCCTCTCCATTAAATTCTTTGAAACGCACCACAAGTCGTCGCGCATGCGCTCGGTGTAATCGGCGCACGACCACAACGAGGCCCGCGAGGAGGGTCCCTCCTGGCAGGACCACGAGCGCCACGATCACCAGCAGGCGCACAATCCTATTTCGTCGACTCACGCCTCGATACCTGCAACCAACGCAGCAATGGCTGGACTGGCGGATGCCAGTGCCTGCGCATGCTCACGGGCCCACGCGCCGATCAGCGCCCCGGGGGGCCGCCCCGTCGCTTTCGCGAGCACCGCCACGAGTTGCCGGTCGACCTCGCCCAGGCCCTCCAAGAGCGGATCCGACACGATGGAGATCGGTCCCCCGTCGGCACCGTCCGCACGCGTCCGGGCATTGCGGCGCCGCCCCCCGGGCGCGGGGAGCTGGGCACCGTAGTACCCCGGCGGGCGCACGTTCGACGGCCAGGAATCGGGCCGCGGAAGTCCTCCGCGCCCCTTCGGCGCCACGGGCCCGAGCCCGAGCTTGGCCCCGATCTCGTTCGCCTTCCGGCAGAACTTCGGCCCGTGTCCTTTGTAGCCGCTTTCTAAATCGTCGAGGAGCTCCGCCTGCCAGGCATGTACAATTTCGTGAAGGAGTACATCCTGGAGATACAGGAGCCCGTGCTGCTCACACCGTGGAGCGATGCGGATCCGGCTCGGGATCCCGTGGACGTCCTGCGCGACGTAGTCGCCTTCGGCCCGCGGCGAAGCGGGCGTGGTCATCAGAATGAGAGACTGCTTCAGCTCGCCGGCGAAATACTCAGCGTTGTAGGCGTCGAACGCCTCGTAGAGCGCCCGCGGAGCCTCGCGGCCCTCCTGCTGCACGAGCAGCCGGACTGCATGGGCAGGGGCACGGGGGTCGACGCGGTTCTGCTCGGCTGCGCGTCCTCTTTGAAAGGGACAGGTGCGATCCGCCATGGGCACAACCCTGGCACGAGCTACCGACGTACAAAGTTAAATTTCTACCTCAGTACGCCCGCCACGGGGCAGATCAGGAAATCACACCAGCATCCCGAAGGACTTTCAGGAGGAAGTCCCGGTAATTCATGCCGGCACTCTCCGCCCGCTTGACGATCTGCTGCCGCACCTCCCAGGGCAGCCGATCCTCCAGAATTTGCTGCACGTAGTCGCGCATTCGGACGTCGAGCTCCACGGCTTCGAGCTTGAGCTGCGTTTTCAATGCAGCAGGAAGGTCCACTTTCAGTGCGCGCTCGGATTCGCGTCGCGATTTGGGTTCCGTCATTGCTTCAACGCCCCCTCGGCAGTCGCCCCACCACCAATGGCAAATTGTACCCCCGTACCGGCGCGACGTTCACGAAACGCGCCCGGTTCGCGTCACGCCCTGGACGTCACCGCGCACTTTTCCCAGCGAGACGGATGGGTTATCCTCGGGCACCGCCATGCTGAAACGAGACCTCGATGCCGCCGGCACGGAAGCCCTGCGGACAGGGGACGGCGCTCTGGAATCACGCCCCGACGTCGCCCTCGACGACATCGAGGCCCCGGTCGCCTCCGCCGCCGTGACGCTCCTTTCCGGCCGCCGCTACGAGCTCGAGGCCGGCGCCGAGCGCGACCAGCTCACCATCCGCAGCAGCGGTGGCGAGATCGTGCTGCGCGTCGAGGTCACGGACCGCGGCCCCGTCCTGTCGTTCTCCGGTGCCGAGGTCGAGCTATCCGCCGCGCGCTCCCTCCGCCTCGCGGCCCGGGACGTATCGATCGCGGCCGAGCGCGACGTCGAGCTCGCTGCAGGCGGGTCGCTGCGCGAAAGCGCCGCCGGGCACCATCACGTCCGGGCCGGTGGCGATGCTCGCGTGGAGGGCGCGAGCGTCGAACTGCAGGCGAACCGCGACGGCGTGGGCGTACGAGCCATGCGCGCGATCAAGCTCGATGGGGAGCATATCGGACTGAATGACGATCCCCTTCCACAGCCGTTCGGTTGGTCGCAGATCGCCGGAGGGCCTGGCGAGGAGGGTGAGACGTGAGCGAGGAAGAGGCAATCCTCCCGTTCGAGCGCTGGGCGGAGGTTTCGGCGAGGCTGCTTCGCCGCAGCCCCGCGGAGCGACTCGACATCCTGGAAGAGCTCGAGATCGATCCAGCCGATTGGAGCAAGAACGAGCTGCACTGGGCGATGGCGCTCTCCCGCGATGCGGACGTGAACCGGCAGGACCGGATGGAGCTCTACGCTGCGAAATGCTTGGCCGAGATGAATCGGCGTCGTGAACAGAAGGTGCAGGAGCCCGCTGAGGACCCCGCAACGCCGATTCGGCCGATGGCGCCCGTTGTGCTCCCCGATGAGCCCGTCGTGGCGCCTCCCGCGGATTCCGTGGAGCCATCTCCCGCTCTCGTGCCGCCGCCGCAGCCTCCCGCCCTCATGTTCCCGAAGCCCGCTTCAGCGCTGGGCACCACGATGCCCGCGGTGATGTTGCCTCCGGGGAAGCCGCTCCCGTTCGGTGAGCAGCCCTCGCGCGCGTTTCTGGGCGCTTTGCCGGTGCCACGAGTGGCCCCCACAGCGGAGCAGATCGGCGACACGCAACCCTTGCCCATCGTCGAGGCTGCCGAGCGGGGAGCTTTGGAGGCAAGGCCGCTCGACGCGCCGGTGGACCTGGCCTTGACGGGACCGATCAAGCTACCCGCGACGCCCAAGATGCCGCTCCCTTTCAGCGATCGGCCCGCACCAGAGTTCGTCGAGGCAATGCAGACTCCGCGCGCCCCTGCGCCGAAGACTGCCATTACGGACGCGACGCTGCCATTGCAGATGGACCTCATGGCGCAGGCGAGGGCCGCCATGCCGTTCCTGAAGCCTTCCGCGTCGGTCGAGGCTCCCCGGCTCACCCTGGACGCGTACGCCTCGCTTTGTGCGGAGCTTGCGGTGGCTCCGGAGAACAGAGCGGAGATCTTCCGCCGTTACGGCATTCGTGACGATGCCGCGTGGCGAGCCGTAGACGAGGAGTGGCGTGGGCGTTTTACCAAGGGCCCGGAGATCCAGCGGGAGTGGCAGGGAAAGTACGACCGGTTCAGGGAGTGGCTGCGGACGCAGAAACGTTGATGTGCGCTCTCATCTCCGAACGTGCATGCCCAAGGCATTGTCCACTGGCGACAGCATAGGTCTGCGTATGGATTCGAGCTGGGCGTGGTTGTCTCTGCAGCCCCATACCTGACAGCCCCCGAACTGCTGCCAGCAGGCGTTGTGGTATGGTGAGCGGCAGCGCCCACACTGTCCGCCGTCCCCCTGGGCCCCACACGCTCGGCATGTGTCGTCTGACGCAGCGACGGGGAGTTCTTCCAACCATTGCATGATCGTCTCGATGAACTTCAGCGTGTGAATGAGGAATTTCTCCTCGTCCCCCATGCTCTCCGACACGGCAAACTGAACACGGCAACCTTTGATGGAGATTCCCAGCGGCGAGCCGACCCTCATGAACTCCCCGGCAATGGCACGATCCATCGGCCTGAGCAGCGGCCGAATCCGCTCATTGAACGAAGCAACCATCTCGGGCGATTCACAAATCAGTCCGGCACGCGACATCGCGTCGTTCCTGTTCAACGCGTCGCTCACGATATCGTGCCGGTTACTCGAATGTACATCGAGAGCATGATGTGCCCGAGTCGTGACCCCAACGAAACGGAACCCGTTGAAAAGGACACCTGGAGAATCCGTGGACAGCAGTACCCCGCCCCATCCAGGTCTCTCGAAGTAGAGGCAATACGTTCCGAATGCGCTCTTCCACCCGATGCGGAACCCGAACCTCGGCGCGACGCGCGCGAAGATTCTCTCCTTCTTCAGGTATCGAGGCAAGTAAAAAAGAAACGCAATGATTGCCAGCGCGCAGACGAGGAGGAGGACATGCGCCAGGCTTACGATTACCTCGTACATAGTCTCCACCTTCTTCACCGCTCCCAGATCACCGCATGTCGCATGCTCTCGACCATATCCATCGGATAAGGCACCGCGACCTCGAGCGTTCCTGCCCAGGTGAGCGTGACGCAGCCCCGATCTGGTTCGATGAGCACGGTTTGCAAGCTCGGCGCGAGCTCGCGGGTATTCACGCCAGGGGGTTCGAGGAGGAGTCGCGGGCGATCCGCAGGCAGGTGAAACACGCACGTCTCGTATTGCTCATGAAGGCGGAAAAGCTCGACGCGCTCGTCGCCCTTCAAGCGAGCCTGCGAGAGCCCAGTGGGCGCGCAGTTGAAGGCTCGTGGATCCACGATCCCGTTCCATGCCTCCATTCGGCGCCGGATCTGTTCGAGCTGAATGAAACCGACTTTCTCCTCGTACAGGCTTCGCCGTGGAGTCTCGAACGTCGCAGGTATGCAAAATACAGCCCGCGGAAACGTGAAGACATCGATGGGCTCGAAGCAAGCGGCCGCAGGACAATCGATCCACGCACCATAAGTAGGGGCGACCAGGCGATCCGGCGTGATGGGATCGAGCGGATCCTCGATGTTCGGCATGGGCGCACCTGCCATGCGCTCGCGGTCCATGTCGATGAAAAACCCGCACCCTGCTGGATTGCGTGGGTACGAGAGGGTGCCAAGCTCGGGTTCTTCGCTTCCGCTGGGAAAAAGCGCCTTCTCCGCATACTCGTCCCGGCCGCCATAAGCATGATCCCAGATGAGCGGTAGTGATGCGCGCGGAACGGGGGGAAAGGATGACAGTGAGTCGCCCTTCTCGAGCCTGATCGTGCGATCGCCATGAATCCGTAGCGTCTTCGCGATGGGCCCCACCCGAAGAATCACGTCGAAGCACGGCACGGGGCCCTGGTGCGAATAGGCGGTCCCTCGCAGCAGTACGTCGGTTGCGGGCTTCGTGCCTGCAAAAAAATCGATGTCACTTACGAGGCGCTCCGCACTGGACGTGGTGGAATCCACGTACTCGGGCTCTTCCACGAGCGGGATCGTGTCTGCGATCGGCGCTGCTGCCGCACCGTTCCGAAACGAGTAGCACCGCCTTGCCGTGACGCAGAGGTAACTCTTGCCATCGAATGAACGGAACGTCGTGACCTTCGACATGGGGTCAACGTCCCTGCTGCTCTCCCTCGATCATCTCGCGGGTCTTCTTCGCGAGCGGATCGAGAACTCGCTTGGTGGCCTGCTCGACAGCGAACTCGATGATGGCTTTGGGTTTTGCAGCGATCTTGCGGAGCCACTTCGGGGGAGCGTCGAGGTTGTTCACGCCTTTCAGCAGGCGTCGTGCGGCGCGGTTCGTGTACCTACGACCTGCCAGTTTTCCCAACTGGGGCGCGATGAGGCCAACCGATACCCACTTTACGATGCCGGCGACCACATCTCCGAGCGTAGCTGTCGTCTTGACCGAGGTAACGGACAAGACGAGTCCGGAAGGATGGTCGCCGTCTTCCCAACAATTGAGGTTGAGCCCAACTGCCCCATGGATGCATGCCGCTAGCGGCGCGCCCTTCACGGTGACGCTCCTGATCGTCAGCGCAGGCTCACTGCCCGAAGGTCCGAGGATCTTTGCGTATTGCATGGCTTGCATGGGTCCGGGGACGCCAACGATGTGCGTGTGCGGCACCAGGAAGAGCGAGAAGTCCTCGTCGATCATCTGCCATCCGTCTGCCGTGACGGTGCCCGTGCGGCCCCATACCCATGCTGCTGGCCACCAGAATGGCGCTCCTACGGCGTAGGGCCAAAACTTCGCTGCGTTCCTCTCGTCGACCACACCCGGGGGATAGAAGTCGTGGAGGTCGATCCCCGCCATGATCGCAAGATTGTTGTAGAAGTTTACAGACATGGCCTGGAACTCCCTTTAACTATCGATGAGGATCCAAGAGGGCGCAGTCCCCTCATGGTAGCGAAATTCGTATCCGTAGACGCACGAAACCGTCATCTTTTCTGCATCCACGTGGACGCTCCGAATCCGCGGCGGAACATCCGTTCGGTTTTGGCCACGGCGCAGCGTGACGCGAAGACGGCTCTCGGGGAGCGAGAAGCGGATGATTGCCTTGCCAAGTCCAACGAGCTGGATCGGCGTGCCCGGAGCGAGCTCATCGAAGACGAGGTACCCGGGAGCGTGATGCAATGACATTGTGAACGCGCGGCTCGCGAACTTCGCCTGAAACGCAGGGGTTATCGCGTCCTCAGGTCCGATGATCGGGTGGTCCACGCCGACGTGGCGGAGCCGCAAGGCGACGAGATCCGGACAGGGGGCGAAGCACCCAGGCTCCGGTTGGTCGTTCCATTGCTTCAGGAGTTGATCCGCCAGCTCGAGGTTGGGCAACGGCGCGTCGACCGCCGCATTCTTGTCAGGGTAGAAACCGATCCCGTGCTCATTTAGTGGATATGAAACCTCGCCGCCCGGATGCGGAAGGTCGGTTCCCGGAAGGAGGCCCGGAGGGAGGATGTAGGAGCCACCGAATGCGCGCTCGAACGACATGGGGATGGAGTGGAAGGCAGCGGGCTCGCTTGCAACCAGTCCGCCGAGAAGGCTCGTGTCCCAGTGACGGTTACCAAAGACGGCAAGACGACGCACCTCGTTGCCGATGGCGAACTGCACAGCGCGGACAAACGGCGGCCGAGAAGGACCGAGCACATCCCCTGATGCGGTCACGGATGTTCCACGCCACAGGGGATGCTTGGTGACGTCTGGCGGATCCGTCGGCGAGTGCTCCATTGGCCCCGTCACGAGTTCGAGCCGCTCGCCGACCACCCGAGAACGCAGCTCGACCACGATCGCGCCGACGTCGACCTCGTCGCTCAGGCTACCCCGCGAAAGCACGGGTGAAAACTGCGTCTTGTTCCGGACGAACACGAAAGCCTCCGCCTGGCGCTCACTCGTTCAGCTTGATCTTGCCGCCCTTGGCGTTGATGTTTGCTCCCATGAGGGTCATGTCGTCCCCCGCCACGATTTGGGTGATACCGTCTGAATTCGACATGACGGTGCCTCCGGCGATGTTGACTAGCCCGCCGCCAAGTTGAAACCAGGCCCCAGCGCCGTTGTCGATCAGAATCATCCCGGCTTTCATGAGGATGAACGCACCCCCGACCTTGAGCAATATCTCACCGGGCTTCATCGTCAGCGTGCAGCCCGAGACGTTGACCGTGAAGCAATCCTTCTGAAAGAACCCCGCTGTGGTGCTGTTGGTCTGAAAATCGTTCGTCAGGTTGAAGTACGAGTTCATCGCCTTCCAGGCGAAATGCCCATTGGCCTGGGACTCCTCGTTGGCTCCGATGAAAACCCCCCGCTTGCCCGAGATGGTCAGCGAGTCGTCGGCATGCACCTTCGTCGAACGGTTCCCGAGCACGACATGCGTATCATCCGCCCCGATCGTCGTGAGCCGCTGCACGTCCACCGTGTGCGCCTCGTTCGATGCGAAATGCGTCGTCCGATTCCCCTGGACCGTGACCTCCTCCGTCCCTTTCACCGAGTGCGTCCGGTTCCCGGTCACCGAGTTGGACTGGTCGCCCCCCACGCTCGTGGAGTGGGAGGCGCGGACCACCTCGTTGAAGTCACGTTGCGCATGCAGGAAGATTTCCTCCAGCGTCGCCGCGTCCTCGAACCGGATCTCGTTGTAACCGTCCCCCTCGGGCACGGCGGTGCGGCTCCGGATCGTGCTTCGCGTGGGATACTGTGACGGATCGTAGGGCGGTCGGTTCGGCTCATTGTAGACGTGACCCACGATCACAGGACGCTCCGGATCACCTTGCAGATACGCGACGAGCACCTCGTGCCCCACACGTGGCGTATACAGCGCCCCGAAGCCCGGCCCTGCCCAGTGCTGCGAGACCCGGATCCAGCAAGAGGAAGGCGTTCTATCGTCGTCCGGGCGCTGATCCCAGGGGAAACGCACGCGGACGCAGCCCTGCGCGTTGGCGTTGATCTCCGGACGATCCGCCTTCGAGAACTCCTCGGCCGTCACGAGCGCGGTCTGGATGCCATGAATGCGCGGCCGCGGAGCGCGTTGCGCCGGGCGGAACGGAATGGATGACGGGAGCGCCTGAAAGCGGTTTTCGTAGCCGGCCTCGAGCGCTCCCGTCGCGCCCGCGAACCCGAATGGCTCGTCGTCGAGCACCGTCCCCTGCGGCGTGAGCTCCGTGGCGAACGTCTCCACGCGTACCACGAGCAGATCTACGTCCTCACGCAGCCCATCGCGATCGTGCAGCTTGAACTGGCGCCCCGGTTCGAGCGCGCGGACGGTGCTCACGCCTTCCCGTAACGCCTTCTCGACGACGAACCGCTCCATCCGAAGCTTCGCCGGAAACTTCGCCGGCGCCTCACCGTGCAGCTCGTCGTTGGCGGGGAACTCGTAGTGGCCCTCGGCGTCCGGATCGCCTCCGCGAAGCTCGGCGCTCGCCTCGAAGAGCTGCGTGCTACGATTCCAGTCGTAATCGCGCATCACCACGGCACGCGACCGCATCCGGCGCGTGTCACGGCACACCCGGACCACCTCCTGCCCCGCGGCCTGGCCGCCCCGGCTCGCGCCGCAGAGCTCGAAGCGTCGAGCTTCCTCGAAAAGCGGCGCCTGTCCGGGGGCGTCCGTGACCACCAGGACGAGGTCGGAGTTGGTGTGCTCGAAATAGTAACTCAGTCCCTCGCGTTCCAGGAGTCGCGAGAGAAAATCATAATCGCTCTCGTTGTACTGCACGACATAAGAGCTCGTGGCGCGGTCGGTCAGGCGTGCTTCGTCCGTGACGGCCCAGCGGTAGAGACCCCGTGGTTCGCGGAACGAGCCGAAATCCGGGTCAATGGAAGGAGCCTCCGCCTTGGTGCTTTGCGGCGCGAGTCCCTTGTGCCCGCGTGGATGCGCGGGAGATCGGTTCTCGAGGATCGCATGAACGATATCCTTGAGCGTCCATTCGACGAAATTGCGGCAGCGTCGCCGGAAGCGGGCCCGAAACAGGTGCGGTACCAGTAGGACCCGGTAAAGGATGACCTCCGAAGTGCGGTCAATCTCCTCGACCTCGGCGAGGATTCCGTGCACGTACCGCCATCGCCCGAGGGTGCGAATCCGGAAGGTCGCGCCCGTGTCGAAGAGCGCGTCGAGATCGACGGGACCGCTCTTGGCCGGGCGCATGAGGATGATCTCGTAGCGGAAGGGCTGGGAGATCTCCTCGATCGCGTGCCAACGCACGACGCCGAAGGCGCCCCATCCCTCGTGCGTGCCGAGCAGGTAATCGGCTTGGTTGCCGCGGTCGAGATTCTGCGGCGGGCGTGAGGTCATGACGGCTCGCTCCTGGACGGAGCGAATTCCCTAACATGAATTGGCGTGGTTTCGCACCTGGAGAGGTGCGGTTCGAGGGGCGAGAAGCTGCTTCGGCACCCACTTCAGTCCCCGCAGTTCTCATCATCGAGCGTTTCTGCTCCGAGAACGGGAGCTGCTGTATGTTGGTCTGCGGCGGGTGCTGAGGTACCATCGGATGGTACAGGAAGGGTCCAGATGAAGCGAACGCGAGCCGCGCTTGCGGTCATGGGGATGTTCTGCGGCATGCTTGCGCTCGCGGATGTGGCGCACGCGGAGCCGACGGCCACCGACAAGGCTGCTGCGGATGCGCTGTTCACCGAGGCTCGGCAGCTCCTCGACGCGGGAAGGGCCACGGAGGCTTGTCCCAAGCTCGAGGAGAGCCAACGGCTCGATCCTGCCGTCGGCACCGCCCTGAACCTCGCAGACTGCTACGAGCGCGTCGGACGCACGGCGAGCGCCTACATCGCCTTCGGGGACGCTGCGACACTCGCGCGGCGCTCGGGAGACCCGAGCCGCGCCGAGGAGGCCGAGCGGCGCGCGGACGCGCTAGCGCCGAAGCTCGTGAAGCTCGCCGTGACCGTGCCCGAGCCGAGCCGCGTGGAGGGGCTCACGGTCCTTCGTGATGGCCAGCCTCTCGCACCCGCCCTCTGGGGGACGGCGATCCCGGTCGATCCAGGCGAGCACGAGGTGGAAGCGAAGGCGCCCGATCGCGTGCCTTGGAAGACGACCGTGAAGCTTGACGTGCCTGGCACGGTCCAGCCGATCAGCGTGCCGGTTCTCGCCGAGGTAGAGCGCCCGCCGCCGCCCGGAAAAACCGCCCAGCGCGTCGCGGGGATTGTGGTCGGCAGCGTGGGGCTCGCTGCGCTTGCCGTCGCGGGGGGGCTGTCCATTGCGGCGGCCAAAACGGATGATGAATCGAAGCCGTATTGTCTGCCCGAGGACCCGAACAAGTGCTACGCGAAAGGCGTAGCGCTTCGGAACGAGTCGATCATGTACGCCGACACCGCGACCGTCGTGTCCATCGCGGGGGGCGTCGTTCTCGCGACGGGCGTCACGCTGTTTCTCCTCGCGGGGGCTCCGAAGTCGCCAGACAAACCGGCGCGCGCGTGGGTCGTCGTGCCGCACGCATCGCCGCAGGGCGCGGGGCTCACGTTCGCTTCCGTGTTCTGACGCGAGCTGCCGAGAGCGTATGCTGCACACCTTCCAACCCGGGCAGCTCCTTCTCGACAAGTACCGCGTGGAGCGTGTGCTCGGCGCGGGGGGCATGGGTGTGGTCATCGCGGCGCGACATCTCGCGCTCGACGAGCTCGTCGCGATCAAGTTCATGCTGGGAGGTGGGAGCCAGGCGGACCTGACGCGCTTCGTCCGCGAAGCGCGTGCGGCTGTGCGCCTGCGGAGTCAGCACGTCGCACGCGTTCTCGATGTCGCTGCGCTCGAGGACGGCACGCCGTACATGGTGCTGGAGCACCTCGACGGGAGCGACCTCGCACATGTACTGCGCGAGCGCGGACCGCTGCCCGTGAGCGAAGCTGTGGATGCGATCCTTCAGGCATGTGAGGCGATCGCAGAGGCGCACTCGATCGGGATCGTGCATCGCGACATCAAGCCCGCGAACCTCTTTCTCACGCGGGGGGCCGATGGATCGCCGTGCATGAAGGTGCTCGACTTCGGCATCGCGAAGTGGAACGCGAGCACGGCGAAGATGGATGCTTCGCAGCCAATGGGCTCGGCGCCGTACATGGCGCCGGAGCAGTTCGCCGCCACGAACCAGGTCGATCCACGAACCGATGTGTGGGCGCTTGGTGCGACGCTGTTCGACCTGCTCGCGGGGAAGACGCCCTTCCACCGTGATGACGTCGACTCGATCCAGGCGTTGATGCATGCGATCCTGATCCGCGAGCCGATGCGTCCACGGATGCTGCGAGCCGATCTTCCCGAGGCGCTCGAAGCGGTGTTGCTCCGCTGCCTCGACAAGGATCAAGCAGCACGCTTCCCGAGCGTGGCCAAGCTGGCTGCTGCACTCGTGCCGTTCGGATCGGAGCACGCGAGCCTGTACGCGAAACGTGTTGCCAGGGTGCTCGGCGAAGCGGATGCAGTCGGCCCGTCCGAGGTGGAGCGCACCGCGCCCGTGCCGGAGCTCGTCGTCGCGACGGCGCCGCTTCCGTCGCTCGTCGGTGACGAGATCGCGGCGCGGGAAAGCGTCGGTCCGGCGCCGAGCAAGGACCGTCGCGCGCTCGTCGTCGCGATTGTCGTCGCAGTCGCAGTGGGAGGGATCTTCGTCGGCATGCGGCTCGGTCGAGGGACGGCGGCGTCTCCGAGCACCGCAACGGAGATGCTGGAGGTCAGGACACCGCCACCGCTGGAACAGCCCTCCGAGATCGCCACGAGCGCGCCCAGCACGATGAGCGCAGCGCCCGTCACGAGCACGGCGGCCGCGTCCGTGGCAGACACGCCCGCGCGCGTCGAAGTCCCTCCGTCCACGGCAAACCAAGCACGCACGGTACCGTCACCACCACGTCGCGTGGTTCCTGCTTCACCTGTCGGCACTCCCTCGTCTACTCCCCCACCGAAGGAGAATCTGTATGGCCGTCGCCGATGACATCTGCGCTTCGAGATCGGAGCAACTCTCCTCGAAGGCGAGGAGACGAGCGACTTGGATGCGCGTGCTCGCAGGGGTGCTCGCGATCGGCACCGTGAGCCTGTTCTCCGCATGCTCGGGCGGTTCACCGAAGTGCCCGAAGGACGACGGCGACCCTTGTACGCTGGACGAGTGCAAGGCCGGTGTGGCGGTGAACAGCTACCTCGGCGACGGGCACCCGTGCTTCGTCGGCAAGCTGCAGGGGGCCTGCAAGGCAGGGCGCTGTGCGATGCCGTGTGAGAAGACGAGCCAGTGCAACGACGGGCTGCCGTGTACACGGAGCGAGTGCCTGGATGGCGTGTGCGTGATCGAGGCCGACGACTACCAGACGGCGCCGGAGGATGGGAACGCGTGCACGGAGGAGCACTGCATCGGCGGGAAGGTCGTGTCGTGGCTCAAGCCGGATGGAAGCTCGTGCCCGGGGGGTGAGTGTGCGTCTGGCGTCTGCGGGTCGTGTAACGTGCCCGCGGACTGCGGTTCGACGACGGAATGCCTTGACTGGTCCTGCGAACAGAACCATTGCGTCTCCAAGTACGATACAGCCGGTACGCACATCCCCGCCCTCGATTTCATTGGAGATTGTCAACGTCCCGTTTGCGATGGGCACGGAATTGTTGTAAATGAAGTTACACCGAGCGACAAGCCGTGGAGCTACGATGCATGCTTCGAGTGGGTTTGCATCGGTGTGACGCCTCTCCGCGCCCCGAAAATCGGCACGAACTGCATCATGGATGGTGGGCTCATCGGCAAGTGCTCGGAAAGCGGAATGTGTGTACAGTGCGTCAAGGATCTCGATTGCCCGGTGGCACATCGATGTGAGGACGCTGTCTGCGTGAAATGTGGCGACTACCATCAAAACGGTGATGAGATTTGCGGCGGTTCATGCGGCCAGTGCAAGGCGACGTCCTGCGATGAGGACAGCGACTGCGCCAGCGGCCAATGCGTGTTCACCAATGGGTTCCCTGCCCGAGTCTGCTGCACCGGAGACTGTGCCGGAATCTGCGAACAATGCGACGCGATGACCGGTACCTGCGTCGCCGTGCCCAAGAACCAGAAGGATGATAGCTGCTTGGGGATCGGCTTGGCCTGTTTTAATTCGCAGTGCAAGACGATAACGGGTTACCCCTGCATCAAGGGCACGGAGTGTATCAGCGGCCTGTGTGTGAATGGAACCTGCGGCTGAGGCATGGAAGCGAAGATCATGCGCCATTTCTGCGTCGTTGTCATGGGTCTCCTCTTGCTCGCGAGCTGCCGACAAATTCTGGGGATCGAGGAAGCAACCCTCATCTGTCCGCCGGAGCTGCCGGGATGCAAGCTGTGCTCGGTCTCCCAGGATTGCGGGCCGTCGGACGAGTGCCACGCGTGGACCTGCGAAGACAACGCCTGCGTGCCGGTCAACATGCCGGCTCGCACCAAGTGCGCGACGGGCGTGTGCAGCGATGATCCCGTGTCGGTCTGCGTAGGCTGTTTGGAATATGAAGACTGCTCCGGCGGACAATGCCGGGATCGCACCTGCTCTCGGTGCGATGACGGGATTCAGAACGGATGGGAGACCGGTATCGATTGTGGCGGTGGAGGCGCCTGTAAGGATTGTCTTGGCACTGCTTGCCAGGTCGCGGGCGACTGCAAGAGCGGCTTCTGCGAGGACGGGACGTGTTGCGTCGCGACGTGTGACGACGTCTGCGCCTACTGCGGCAACCCGCAAGGGGACTGCAGGCCGATGCCGAAGTACGTACAGGACTTCAATCCCGTCTGCGCCGGCGAGAACGTCTGCGACGGATCCGGAGGCTGCAGGCTACGCCCCGGGGAGGTCTGTATAAACCCCGTCGACTGCGCCAGCTTTCGTTGCGTGATGAATCGTTGCAGGAAAGACGCAGGCGAACCTTGCTCCTTTCCCCAGGAATGTGTCGAAGATCTCTGCGTAGATGGAGTTTGCCAAAAGTAGACGTCGGCGCGCGACGGGGAACCGTGATCCGAGGCACCGATCTGGTCAGAGTTTGTCTCTGCGCCCTAGGTAAAACTGCGACGCCACATTTTCCTGGACATCCAGGCTCCGTTGGGGCAAACGTTTGTCCAGGAGGATGCGCCCACGCTCCGCGCAACACGACTCGTGAGCACCCACCCGGCAGCACCGGGAGACGGGACCGAGTAAAACCCAAACCCCATCGCCGGACCTCGTGGGCGCCTCTCCTCCGCCTTTTCTCGACGCCAAGGCCAGATGAACTGCCGGATCGCCCGGAGGTAGGGGCTCGTGCGTGCGGCCCCGGACGAACCGTTCGGTTTTTCCTCGCTGGCGCCCCTTGCGGAACACCGGCCTGTCCTGGTAACCGTCCGCGCTGATGGGGTCCGGGGTGCGCCGATGGGCTTGGGCGATCGCGACAGGGGCGGTGGGTTGTCTCCTCGCGCCTCGCGCGGAGGCGACGGTCGTCCTCCCCCACAGGCTCGTCTACGAGGCGCCGAAGGAGTGTCCTGACGAACGGGAGCTCCGCAACTCGATCATCGAGCGTATCGGCCGAGATCCCTTCGATGCGAGCGAGTCGAGGACCCTCTCGGTCCGGATCGAGCGTGTGAGCCGAGGATTTCGCGCGACGATCGTGACCACCAAGGGCGAGAACAGCCGAACGCGAACCCTCGAGTCTCCGATCAGCCGTTGCACCGACATCTTCAAGGACGTCGACTTCGTCGTCGGCTCGATCGTGGAGCCGATCCTGATCGATCTGCCGGTGAGGGAGGCTGCCCCGGCCCCACCCTCGGCGTCTCCCCCGCCTTTGCCTCCCCCGCCGCCTCCGCCCCCAGCTTCGCCTCCCGCGACGCCCCCATCGGCGCCTCCACCGTCCACAACACCGTCGTCGGACGGTTCGTCCAAGGCTGATGCCTCCGGGGCAAACCTGCGCGGCGAGATCTTCGCCGGCTTCTCTCTCGCTGGTCTTGCGACGCCGGGTCCGGTGGCGCTGGGGGCAACGGTCGGAGGCGGGGTGCGGTCGGGCCCGTGGACCTTCGGCGTCGAGGTGCGCGGCCTTGCCGATGCGCCCGGTAGCACGGAAGCCATTCCGGTGGGTGTCTCATTATGGACCGGCGGACTGTTCGCGTGCGGTTTTCGGCCATTTTCCGTATGCATCGCGCTTACCGCCGGGGCACATCATTTCGGGGCGCAGGACAACATCCAGCTACGGTCCACGAGGGCTCCATTTGTTGCATCTGGCTTCAGAATCGCCTACGAGTCGCCGCAATGGCACGGCCTTGTCGGCCGGGCGCAACTCGAGGTTGCCATCCCCATAACGCAGGCGCGGATCTTCGATCGAGGGGACGCCGTTTGGGCTGCGGATCCCGTTCTGGCAACGGGAACGTTCCTGCTCGTGAAGCCGTTCTGAGCGACCGACTCCCTGCTTGCCACAGCAAAGTGATTTGTGGTACCTGAAGCCATGCGCCGTCGAGCCACACGAATCGTATCCGTTCGGCAACCCGCATCATGGCGCTCTTCCGGACTGCTGCGTAACATTTCCCCTCGATGCGGCGGCATGACGAGTTCGTCAAAAATGAAGGTGCAGAGGAGGCAACCGCCACGAAGACCG
>NZ_JASBQE010000168.1 GCF_029960785.1 Polyangium sp. 15x6 | reverse complement strand
GGTGGCTCTGGTACGGGGTATGCCGAGCCGGCTGGCACGGTTTTCCCGGACCACGTGGCGCGGGATGTATCCGTATGAAATGCACGGTGTTGGGGTCGCGATCGGGGGCTCGTAGATCCACGGGCTGTTAGGGAACGGATTCGTGCCATCGTTGGAGCAACGTTGGACGAGCTTGTCCTCCGGTGGGGGAGCACGTGCCGTCGAGGGAGGCGGGGTTCGTCGCCGCGCTCGGCGGCTCCCAGCGCATCCCACCGCGCCGTGGGCGGAGATGCAGCATCCCGGTGCAACTGGCGAGCGCGCGGCGGTGGGGATGAGTGGGCCTACCGCCTTTTCCTCACGGTGACCGTCACCTCCTGCGCCTCTGGCGACGTCTTCGCCAGCTTCCGCGACACCAGCGACGAGGAACTGGACGCTGGGATCGCGATTGGAGTGGCGTAGATCCACGGCTGTTAGGCCAAGGGACATCGCGAGCCAGATAATGGCGGGGTACTGCATCGGCGCTCCTCTGTCGCGATGCTCCACATCACGACGCGTCGACCACTACCCCGCAGCGTGAGTCGAACCGTAGTGGTGTCGCTTCGACTGAGCCAAGCTGGTGAGGGGTATCCGAGGCCGCTCGGTCTTGGCGTTCCTCGTGGGTGGGGACCTCAATCCGGACCGCGGCCCTGCACGTCAGGCGCGCCGGACGCGCCGTCGCCATGCGAGGAGGAGCCCGAGCGCCAGCACTGGCAGCGCGAACGAGTTCCCTGTTTTCGGCGCCGTCCGGCATCCGCAGCCACCGTCCTCGGAGGTACCGCCGCCGCCCGTGCCGGTGGCATCGGTCCCGCCTGCGCCACCCGTGCCGGTAGCATCGCCCCCGCCTGCGCCGCCCATGCCGCCTGCGCCGCCCATGCCGCCTGCGCCGCCCATGCCTCCTGCGCCGCCTGCGTCGCCCATGCCTCCTGCGCCGCCCGTGCCGCCTGCGCCGCCCATGCCTCCTGCGCCGCCCATGCCTCCTGCGCCGCCTGCGCCGTCCACACAGGCGCCGCCCTCGCACACGCCGTTCGCGCAGGGGGTACCATTTTCTGCAAAGTCGTCTGCTGGGCAATCCACGCTTTGCCCGTCACAGGACTCGGCCACGTCGCACGCGCCCGCCGAGGCGCGGCAAGCTGTGCCTGCCGAGAGCGGCGCGCACGTCCCGTCCACCGCCGCGCCCGCCGACACGCTGCACGCCTGGCAGTCGCCCATCGCGCCTCCGCCGCATGCCGTGTCGCAGCAGACCCCATCGACGCAGAAGCTGCTCGCGCATTCGGCATCGGTCATGCAGGGACTGCCCAGGCTCGCCCCCACGAGGAAGACGTAGGCTGAGCCGGACTCCGTGCCCTTGTCGTCGTTCCCAAATGCCCCCACGAGCGCCGTATTCCCCGAGAACGCCACCGACCCGCAGCAATTGTCACCCGCCGCTCCGTCGTTCGCCAGGAGCTTTACCTGCTGCGTCCAGGCCGCGCCGCTCCGCACGAACACGTAGGCCGAGCCGGAATCCGTGCCCTTGTCATCGTCGTAATTCGCTCCCACGAGCGCCATGTCCCCCGAGAGCGCGACCGCCACGCCGAATCCGTCGTTCGCCGCTCCGTCGTTCGCCAGGAGCTTCGCCTGCTGGGCCCAGGCTCCAGAGCTCCGCACGAACACGTAGGCCGAGCCGGATCTGTTGCCCTTGTCGTCGTCGTGATTCGCACCCACGAGCGCCGTGTCCCCCGAGAGCGCGACCGACGCGCCAAACCAATTGCCAAATCCCCCGTCGTTCGCCAGGAGCTTCGCCTCCTGGGTCCAAGCCGTGCCGTTCCGCACGAACACGTAGGCCGAGCCGGAATCCGTGCCCTTGTCATCGTCGGTGTATGCCCCCACGAGCGCCGTGTCCCCCGAGACCGCGACAGCTTCACCAAAGAAGTCTGTTGCTTCTCCGTCATTCGCCAGGAGCTTCGCCTGCTGGGCCCAGGCTCCAGAGCTGCGCACGAACACGTAGGCCGAACCGGACTCCGCGCCCTTGTCATCGTCGAACGTCGCCCCGATGAGCGCCGTGTCCCCCGAAAGCGCGACCTTCCGGCCGAAAATGTCGCCCTCCGCCCCGTCGTTCGCCAGGAGCTTCGCCTCCTGGGTCCAAATGCCGGAGCTGCGCACGAACACGTAGGCCGAGCCGGAACTCGTGCCGTTGTCGTCGTCGCCGTACGCCCCCACGAGCGCCGTATCGCCCGAGAGCGCGACCGAAAAGCCGAACCGGTTTTCCGCCGCCCCGTCGTTCGCCAAGAGCTTCGCCTGCTGGGTCCAGGCTCCAGAGCTCCGCACGAACACGTAGGCCGAGCCGGAACTCGTGCCGTTGTCGTCGTCGTGGTACGCCCCCACGAGCGCCGTGTCCCCCGAGAGCGCGACCGACATGCCCAGAAAGTCGTTCGCCGCCCCGTCGGCTGCCAAGAGCTTCGCCTGCTGGGTCGCGATCAGCGGATCGATCTCCACCGGATACACCGCCCCCGCGTCGTCGACGTGAATCGCGACTCCCCCCGGCTCGAGCGACAACCACGCCCAAAGCTCCTTGCCCGCCGCGTCCTTCACGTACAGGTCGGTATACCCGAGCGCCGCGCGGCCCTCCCCGTCCCGGAGCCAAAGCGCCTCCCCGCGACCGTCGCCATTCTCGTCCACGAGCTCGGCCCGCAGATCCCCTGCCAGCTCGATGGCGACGACCTTCGTCCCGGTGCACGAGGGAGCCGACCGAAGGACGAACCCTTGCTCGAGCCCCAGCGGCCCGTTCACGTACCATTCTTCCAGGCCATCGCGCCCCTGACGAATTCGGTTGCCCTCCACCACGGGCTCCGCCCCGTCGAGCTCCGACACCCGGCCCTCGCAGCCCAGGGCCGTGGTGCGCATCCCGAACGTCCACGCGCCGTCGTGCGACGCGAGTGACACCCCCGAGCCATCGAGCGTCGTCGCGAACGCTTGCGCCGCGTTGTCTGCGCGCACGAGGCCCGGCCCCAGCACCACGGCGGCATAACGCGGGGGGGCTTCTCGCTGCATGGCCGCGATGTAGGCGGCGCGCAGGTCCCTCGGCATGGGCCCGGTGCCCCCCCTCGGCAGCGGCGCAGGAGCGCTCGCCGACGCGTTCACGCCCTCGCCGGGCGCGGTATCGGCGCCACAAGCGGCCATCATGGCGAGCAGGGCCGGGGCGAGCGCGTGGCGCAGCCATTTTCCGGAGCCTCGTTGTTCAGTGTTCATTTTAAGTCCTCTCCTATTCTTGGTTCGTGCTGGCATCGCACGACGCGGGTGCCTGAATTCTAGAGCAGGACCTCCGGCCCTCGACACTTTCCCCTTTGTTCGCGTTCACCATCCTCGGTGAGATGGCGACGCGCATTCAGGTTGCCCCGAGGATGAGCCCCAACAGCGGCGCTCGCAGGCGCTCGTCGCCGTGGCACTCGCGATATCTGTTCGCATTTTCGAAGAGGGGACGCGGCGGCCTTGATGAGTCGTCGGGGGTGGTTTACGGGATCACCTTGCGGCAATGAAACTCCGCGACACCGGAGAAGCCACCAGCCAAGCCCCTCCCGGCCTCCTTGCGCATTGCTGCGACGCGCTGGAGGGGGCGCGCCGGGCGGCGGTTGGCGGCGACGGGGGCGGCGGCTGAAGGAAGTGAGGTTTGTCCCTTCCCCTCCCGGGTTTGTCTGTGTACCCTCCGCCCTCATGGCAGAACCGCCCCCTCCGGCGCCGACGCGCAAGCCCTCCGCCGCGTCGGCCGACGATCGAGGAGCTACCGTGCAAGCCGCACCTCGAGGGAGACCCCGAGCCCCCAATCCCGCATGCGTGGGAAGGCGGTCCGGGAAAGCGTGCATGAGTGCGACTCCCGCGCCGATCTGCGCGGAAGCTGCGGGTAAGGTGTGTGTGCCAACGCCTCCCAGCTTCTCCGCTTGTTTGTTTCGCGAAGGGGATCACCCCTGTCCGGAGGGCTGGGGCGGGCGAGAGACAGCTCCTCTATCGGCATGTAGAGGACAACCGGACCTGCGCGGAGTGCCACGGGCGTCAGGGAAGTACCCCGATGACGCAATCCCGTACTCGTTCACTCTGGAGCGCACACGAGCTCCTGCGGGAGCATGCCGGGGAACTCATCGGCGAAGTTGACAACGTCCTTCGTTAGCTGCCGATATGATGCCTGTTGCCAATGGCCTTCATAGCGAACCAGCGTATCATCGCATCGCTCGATGAGCTACTCGATGTCCAGAGTCGGCCTCTCCGGTTCGCGCCATGAAGCGACCAGGTGCGCGCGGATTTCGTGAGTCCATGATTCTTCTTTTTTAGACAAGGGCATTGGGCCTCCCCACGGGCTCGGGAGCCCTGAATGATACGCCGAGAACGCTGCGGCTGCGTGCGACAAAACAATTGCGCCCCTCAGAACGCGTACAAGAGCGAGCCGCCGCCGGTCGCGACGGGAATCTGGTGCTCCCAAGGCGAGGGCCCGAAGAAATCCAGGCGGGCGCCAATGAGCGGTAGCGCGACCTCGACGTCCACGCGTGCCATCAGGTGTGACGAGAGCGGAAATTCCACCGCGGTGCGCGCTCCCGCGCCGAAGAAACCACCAGCGCCTCGCCAAGCATAGTCCCTGCTCGACACCACCGTACCCACGGTCCCACCGGTGACCAACAGGCAACCGAGGAGCGGCGCGCGCTTGAAGCAGCCGGCTCCCGTCAGGGCGAACGTGTGGATGTCGACATCGCTCAGCCCCGCGCGAACTGCACGCCCCCCGCGAGACGGAGACCCGGTCCCCATTCCGGCGAGGCTCCACGGGAGCTCGTCGCACCTAGAGCCACGAAACCGCGCATGGGAGGCGTAGCTGGCGGCTTTGGCGGCGGGCACGCCGGGCAGGCCGGGGCCGGGGCAGGCTTGGGCGGCGCGGGCTCGGGCAGCGTAGGCTCGAGCGGAGGCGACGCGGCAGGCTCCTCCTCCGCCTCTGGCCGTGTGCGGCTTCACGTTTCGGGCCCCTCGACCAGAAATCTTCGGGGGGTCGGTCGATTTTTTCGTGATGGGAGGCTTCTCGTGCCCTTTACCTTCGTGGGACCAGTCAACGCGAGCAGGAGTGGCGCACCGGGCCGAGGCTCGGGGACGAGGCGTACATCGACGGCCTCGTGCACCTCGTCCTGTCGCGCCAGCGCGAGGACGGGGACGGCACATCCTGTGCGACATTTCCTTCTCGGGCACCCTCATGCCCGCGCTGCGTCGCTTGGACGAGGAGGGCACGATCGACCTCCTGCCGGCCCACGGGGACGTCGACCGCAACACCCCTTCCGAGCTCCGGGCCCCTCCGACGCGCATCCGCCTCCGGGTGCTGATTTGAGCCGACGGAGCCGGGCCATGCCACATCGGCGGAAACGTCTCCTCTGCTCGTCGAGATCGACGCGCGAATCCGGGACATCCGAGGCTTCGGTTTGTCCTGGGTCGGGGTGGATGTCCACGCCAAACTGTTCGACCGAGGGCATCGCCGGTCCATCGAGATCACCGGAGCTTCACGGCCGGAAGGTCGTCCCCCATCTCGCCGGGGTCGTCGCCGCGATCGAACGTATCCTCGAGGCCGAGCTGACCAAAATCATTTTGTCCCCAGCATTTGACCGTCGCGTCGTCGAGGATCACGCAGGCGAACCTGCCGCCCACCGCGATCTTCCTGGCTTTCCGGCCGGCGCCGAGATCGATCGCGGGGAGCGCGTCGCCCATCTCGCCCGGCGCTTTGCCGCGGTTCAGTTTGTCGCCCAGGCCAAGCTGGCCCCGATCGTTTTCCCCCCAGCATTTGACCGATCCGTCATTCAAGATCGCGCACGAACAAGGGCCGCCCGTCGCGACTCGCGTGGCCGTCTTGCCGCTGCCGAGATCGACGAATGGCAGGTTGTCCCCCATCTCCCCCGGCCCGTCCCCCCGGAATGCCGCGTCGCCCAGCCCGAGCGCACCGACGACGTTCAGCCCCCAGCATTTCACCTTTCCGCCCGTCAGGAGCACGCAGGAATGACCAAACGCCGTCGAAATCGAGAGGACCGCGCCCGCGTTACCGAGGACCGTCGGGGGCAAAGCGTCCCCCATTTCACCCATCTCGTCTCCCCGCTGCGTGGTATCGCCTTGGCCGAGCTGTCCCCAGATGTTCTTCCCCCAGCACTTCACGGTACCATCGTCCAGGATCGCGCACTGGAAGCTGTGTCCACCCGCGATTTGCTGGGCGAATCGGCCCGTTCCGAGCGCGACCGGGGGGAGGGCGTCGCCCATTTCGCTGGGCTGGTCGCCCCGGATCATCGTATCCCCCAGGCCGAGCTCACCGCTCGCGTTGTACCCCCAGCACTTGAGGGTGTCGTCGTCCAGGATCGCGCAGGTTTGGGCAAAGCCGCTGCCGATCGCCTTCGCCGTCCGGCCCGCGCCGAGGTCCAGGGGGGGTAGAATGTCCCCCATCTCGCCCGGCTCGTCCCCACGGGGCAATGTATCGCCTAGACCCACCTGACCCGCCCCGCCCCCGCCCCAGCACTTGACGGTCTGGTCGTCGAGCAGCGCGCAGGTGTGCACGGTGCCGGGGGCCATCGAGAGGATGGTGCGACCCTCGCCGAGCCCGAGAAACGGGAGGTTGTTCCCCATCTCGTTCGGATTGTCGCCTCGCCTCTGCTTGTCCCCCAGGCCGAGCTGACCATTCTCGTTCGCGCCCCAGCACTTCGCTCGGCCATTCGCGAAGAGCACGCACATGGTGACGCCGCCCG
Organism: Polyangium sp. 15x6; assembly: GCF_029960785.1. GTDB lineage: Bacteria > Myxococcota_A > Polyangia > Polyangiales > Polyangiaceae > Polyangium. The sequence continues at coordinate 9,593 of NZ_JASBQE010000168.1, read as the reverse complement.
CGAAGAGCTCCACCGGCGCCGCGAGGCAATCGGGCTGGCACGTCTCCGTCGCCGTGGGGCTGCCGTCGTCGCACTCCTCGACCCCTTGTCGGACGAACCCATCCCCGCACACGGCGAGCTGGCAAGACGACGTGCACGCATCGGTGTCGATCGTGTTTCCGTCGTCGCACGCCTCCACGCCGATCTGGAGCAGCCCATCGCCGCAGGTGGCCATCTGGCATTGGGCGGTGCACGCGTCGCTGTCGAGCAGATTCCCGTCGTCGCACGCCTCGCCGCCCTGCACGATGCCATCGCCGCAGCCCGGCACCACGCACGTCGTCGTGCACGTGTCGCTTTCGTCCGTGTTCCCGTCGTCGCAGACCTCCGCGTTCGACACGACGCCGTCGCCGCAGACGCAGTCGAGGCCCTCCTCGTCGATGCGACCGTCGCAATCGTCGTCCACACCGCCCGAGCTGCAGACCTCGGGTGCAGGCAAGGTTTGCCCCAGGCATTCTCCGTACCCCGTCCCTTCCGGGATGCAGAGCTGCTTTCCGCGCTTGCAGGGCGTGTTCCCCAGCGCCGCCTCCGGCCCGCCGAAGCAATCGCCGATCGTGCCGGGGACACACACGCAGCCGAGCCCGGATTCATTCACGGCTCCGTCACAATCCTCGTCGAAGATCGACAGGCATGTCTCCTCCTTCGGCAAGACCTCCCCCAGGCAAGGCCCGATCGGCTTCGCGTCCTCGTCACAGGCCTGCTTCCCGTCGACGCATACCCCGACGCCGCGCACCGCGGCTGGCCCGGTGTAACAGGGCGCGAACGAGAGCCGCGCGTGCGTGGGCGTGCTCCCGACGCAATGGTCGAACGTGCATGGATTGGCGTCGTTCGGGGCGTCCGCTTCGACGGGCACGAGCCGCTTCCGGCCCTCCCCGTCGCACTGCACCTCCACGCAGTCGCCCGCGACCTGCGTCGCGAGTGGCGTGCCCGCGGGTTTGTCGGCGTAGACGCAACGCTCCTCGACGCACGCCGCGGTCCGACATTCGGGCTCCGGCACGGAGCAGTCGTCCACGGTGACGCACGCGTCCGGATAGGGTTTTCCTTCACGGATCCCGGCGACCTGATTGCAGGCGACCCAGCCGCCCAGGAGGAACGCGAGGGTGACGATGGAGGCGCCGCCGCGGAGCTTCCGTGCCTCGGAACAACGTAACTTCACCCGTGAAAGTGACACATGAGACCACGCGCCCTGTCAAGGGGTCGCGCGGCACGCGCTCGCCGGATCAGAATGCGCCTCGCACCCGTACGCCGGTCGGAAGGAGCTCGAGCGTCGCGTCCATCCCGGCCCGCGGGCTCTTCTCCTCGCTCCCCTTCCGTTTCGACGCCGGCGCCGTCGCGAAGAGCACGACCCCGCCGAGGAGCACGGCCCCACCGACCGCGAGCGCCGCCGTCGAGCCATTGCCCAGCCCCACCGCCTCGCTTCGCAGCGCGAGCCCGGCGCGTTTGCAGTAATCGCCTGCGTCGCAGAGGCCCGCGTTGCTCTCGTCGTTCTTCTGAATCGCGAGCCCGCCCAGCACACCGCCCACGACGAGCCCCGCGGCCCCCACGCCCATTGCGGCGATGCCAAGCGGACGTTGCCATGGCCTCTCGGCTGCGAAGTTCTGGATCACCACCGTCGACGCCGCGCGCCTCCGCTCCTCGGCCGCGCTCGCGCGCAGATCGATCGCGGGAGCCTCGATGCGCACCGAGATGGCCTCACCGTCCTTCGCGACCTCGATCGACCGTGTCCACGTCTCGTACCCGGGCGCCGTGACCACGATTTCGTGCCGCCCGACGTCCACGGGCAGCGCCGTCCCCCATTGCGCTTCCCCCAGCGCCACGCCGCCGCGCGTGATCGTGACCTGCGGGATCTTGCGGACCGCGTCCGGCACTTCGATCGTCAGCCTCGCGAGGCGCCCCTTGAGCGCTTCCGCCTTCGCCGCCGCTCGCGCGGCGCGGTCCTTTTGCCCCGCGCGCTCCGCGAGGGATCGCGCTACCGCATAGTGCGACCAGGCGCTCGCCAGCTTGCCGCTCTCCTCGTAACACTCGGCGAGCGTGAGTTTGGCGCCGATACCCTCGGGCACGAGCCTCACCGCCTCCGCGAGCTTGGGGCATGCCGTCGCGTAATCCTGGGCGTCCATCGCGGCGACGGCCTCGTCGTAAAGCGCCTGCGCGGCGGCGATCTTCTCGGCGTCGCTCGGCTCCGCGCGCGCGGCCGGCGCGACGAGCAGCGCGCCGCAGAGGGCCGCAAGAAACCGTGTGTCGGGGGCGGGCCGACCTATCTTCACGGGCGAGAGGACACACGACAACATGCTTCCTGTCAAGGGATCCAGCGGCTATGGTACCCCCATGCGTCCCATCGTCACGCCGGGCGAAACCTTGCTGGGCAAGTACCGCGTCGAACGGGTCCTCGGCCAGGGGGGGATGGGCATGGTCGTGGCGGCGCGACACGAGGGCCTCGGGGAGCTCGTCGCCATCAAACTCATGCTCGGGCCCGAAGACGCCGGCCGCGCGCAGCAGGCGAGGGACCGATTCCTCCGCGAGGCACGTAATGCGGCGCGCCTCAAGAGCGAGCACGTCGCGAAGGTCTACGACGTCGGTCAGCTCGACGATGGCAGGCCGTACATGGTCATGGAGTACCTCGAAGGTCGAGACCTCGCCGACGTGATCGAGCGGCGCGGCCCGCTCCCCGTCACGGAGGCGGCCGGCCTCGTGCTCCAGGCCTGCGATGCCCTCATGGAGGCGCACGGGCTCGGCATCGTCCACCGCGATCTCAAGCCCTCGAACATGTTTCTGATCCGGAGGCCGAACGGAAAACCTTGCCTCAAGCTCCTCGATTTCGGCATCTCCAAGCGTATGGCCGCGGAGTCGCAATCGCTCACGGCGAGCGGCGCCCTGCTCGGCTCGCCGCTCTACATGTCCCCCGAGCAGGTCTCGGACGCGAAAGCCGTTGGATCTCGAAGTGATATCTGGGCCATGGGCGTCGTCCTCTACCAGCTCACGACCGGGCGGGTCCCATTCGAGGGCGAATGGATCGGGCAGGTCGTGCATGCGATCATGCTGCAGGAGCCCACGCTCCCGAGCCAGATCCGGCCCGAGCTCCCCGGCGAGCTCGACGTGATCGTCGGCCGTTGCCTGTGCAAGAACCCCGAGGAGCGATATGCGACCATGGGCGAGTTCGCCGCCGCCTTGCGCTCGCTCCTTCGCGTGAACAGCATGCTCTCGCCGCTCTCCGATCTGCTCGGCGAGCGTGAAGACGCGTCGTTTCGGGCCGTGTCGGCGGAGCTCGCCGCGGCCCCCACCGCCCCGGCGTTCGCGGAATCCAACCAGCAAGCCCTTCCTCACGAGGCGCCACCCACGGCCTCGGTCGCGACGCTCTCCGAGTCGCCGGAGAAGCTCGCGGAGCTCATGCCGGCGATCGGGACCGCGAGCGTCGAGCCTCCCTCGAAGGTGAGCGTGGCGCCCGAAAAGGTCGCACCCGCGCGGGCGTACGAGGGATCCGCTTCCACGCAATCGCCCCTGAGCAGGACCATGTCGGAAGTCGCACCTGCGCCTCCACGGCACGCGTCTCCCCCGTGGGTCGCAGTCGCGGTCGGCTGCGCAGCCCTCATCGGAATCGGGCTTTACGTGTTTCAAGGCAAACCCGGCATCCCGGCCCCGAGCGGCGCCGGCGTCGAACCCGAGTCGGGCACGACGAGCTCCCCCCTCGCCGCGTCGAGCATGCCCCCGCCCGCGCCGCCAGAGGACCCCTCGCCAGGCACGAAAGCGGTACCAACCGCGTCCGTGGCGCCGCCGCCGGCCGCGCCGCCGCCCGAGCCCACGAGCGCTCCCCGCGCGGCGGCGACCTCGACATCCAGCACCAGGCCGAAGGCGACGAGCGCGCCGTCTACGACCGTGTCGCCGGCCCCCGCGCCCACGACGAAGCCGACCGGCAAATCACACGAGGGCCTCTTCTGAGGCTCGAACGTCCCGCGCGTAGCCGTCACGCCTCCGAAGAGCTCTTTTTTGCGCGGGGGATCCCGTACGCATCCATCCACCGGGTGAGCTGGCGCTCGTGGACACCGAGCAGCCGCGCCGCCTCCCCCTGCACGCGGTTGGTTCTGGCCAGCGCAGCCTCGATGGCCTCTCGCGTCGGGCGCTTCGAAGAGCTCCGCTGCGGCTCGCCCGACGGCGGATCCGCGGGCGGCGCGTCCGCGGCGGAGCCCTCGGCCCGCGCAGAGGCCCGGCTCGCCGCGCGCGCGGCCACGACGCTCAGGTGCTGCACGTCGATCGGACCGTCGCCCATCAGCACGGCCGCGCTCGACAGGGCTCGCTCGAGCTCGCGGATGTTCCCGGGCAATTCGCCGAAGAAGAGCGCGCGCGCCGCCCGCTTCGTGATCGAGACGCTCGGCAAGCCCGTCTTGCCGAGGATGTCGGCGACCAGAAACCCGAGATCCTCCCGCCGTCTTCGCAGCGGCGGCAGGAGCGCGACGTACCCGGCGAGCCGCGCCCGGAGATCCGCCCGGAACCGGCTGTCCTCGGAGAAGAGCGCCTCATTTGTCGCGGCGACCCAGCGTACGTCCACCTTCTGCGCGCGCTCGCCGCCCACCGGCGTCACCTCGCGCTCCTGGATCACGCGTAGCAGGCTCGCCTGGGCGCTCTCCGGGAGATTGCCGAGCTCGTCCAGAAAAACCGTGCCCCCTTCGGCGCTGCGGATGCGGCCTCTTCGCTCCTCGAGCGCGCCGCTGAATGCCCCGCGGCGGTGGCCGAAGAGCTCTCCCTCGACGAGGTGATCCGGGATCGCGCCGCAGTCGACCGCCACGAACGGGCCTGCGCGACCGCTCTTTTCGTGCACGAATCGCGCGGCGATCTCCTTGCCCGCGCCCGTCTCGGCGAGCAAGAGGAGCGGCTGGTCGGTCCGTGCGATGCGCTCGAGATCCGTCGACATGCTCACGAGCTCGGGGCACAAGGTGCGCGTCGGGCCGTGCTGGATCCCATGGGGGAGCGAGGCCATGCGCACCGCCACGCGTGGCTCGACCAGGCGATACACGAGGAGCGAGTGGCCGATCTCGAGGAGGTCTCCATCGATGAGGGCCCGCGGCCCCTCGATGCGCTCGCCGTTCACGAACGTCCCGAGCTTGCTGCCGAGGTCCTCGATCACGTCGGCGCCGCGGCGGCGGACGAGGCGCGCGTGGGCGCGTGACACGAAGGGATCGGGCAGGAGCAGCGTGCTGCCCGCGAGCGCCGCGGGCCGGACCTCCGGGGCGCGCCCCAACTCGTATTTCGCGCCCTCGCGGAGGATCGGGGGCAACAACATCGAATCGGCCGCGAGGAGATCGTCGTAACGCAGCACGAAGACGAGCAGGCCGACGGTCTTCTGCTGGACCGAATGTTCCTGTTCCGTTTGGGTCGTGAGCAGAGGCCGAGCCATGCGCAGGGCTGGATCCTAGGCGAGGCTCCCGGCGCGCTGCAAGCGTGGCCTCGCCGCGTGTCCGGACACCTCGCCGCGATGTCCGGACAACGCCGAGTCATGCGCCGCGCCCGCGTCGCCGATTTTCGAGCAATATCGAAGGCTCGCGTCGTGGCATGAGCGTTGCGATGGCGTCCTCCCGAGGCGCGCGACGGAGAGTCCGGCGCGCCGAACCCATAACGCCAAACCCAAGCGGAGGCTCCCATGACGTTCTCGAATTCCCTCTTCGGCCTGACCCTCGCGTTCCTCTCCTGTGCTTCGATGGGCTGCGCCGTCGATTCGATGGATCCCGAGATGACCGACGATGACGCCGCCTTCGCGATCGACGACGAGGACGTCGCCGAGGCCGAGTCCGAGCTCGGCGTCGAGTGCAAGGTCCAGCCCTTCGGCGACTCGCTCACGGCGGGCATCGGCGGGATCGACGGATACCGCGGCCAGCTCGTCTTGTTTCCCCCTGCCGTGGGGGCCCCGATCCGGATGGCGGGCCTCTCGGGCGATTATTCGTCGTACAACCTCTGGGCGGCGGGCCAGCACCTGCACTCCGGGTACCCGGGGTTCCGCGTCGATCAGCTCACGCCGTGGATCCAGACCAATTACGTCGGCGCGAACGTCATCCTCGTGCACGCCGGAACGAACGACCTCCTGCAGGGGCAAGGTCACCTCAATGCGGCGTACGATCTCGACATCATGGTCCGCTGGCTCATCGCGTTCAACCCGACGGCGCGGATCCTCGTGGCGAAGATCATCCCGCTCGCGGGGGTGTACGCCCCACTCAACGCCGAGGTGAATGCGTACAATGTCTACGTCGACGGGATCGTCTCGACGCTGAAGGCGCAAGGTTATGTGAAGGTCGACGTGGTCGACATGAACACCGGCTTCCCGACGGCGACGCTCGCCGCCGACGGCATCCACCCGGACGCCTATGGTTATGCCTGGATGGCGGACAAATGGCGGCAGAAGCTCAACGCGCTCGGGTGCTTCTGACCGATCGCCAGGCGCCGGGCGTCCGCCTCCGGGCGCTGGTTCGAGCGGGGGAGGCCGGGCATGCCACGCCGGCAAGTCACGTCTCCCCTGCTCGTCGAGATTGGCGCGCGCATCCGGGATATCCGCCTCGAGCAAGGGATGCCGCTGGACCAGCTCGCCAACCAAGAGGAGCGGCGTCGCGAAGGGGGCGGGTCACCATCACGGTCGCGACGTGTCTGAAGGGTCGCGGCGGCGCTGTGGGTCAGCGCGGCGGAGCTGTTGCCTGAGCCGGAGGAGAAGCGGGGAACCGGCGCGTAAGCCCATCTCTTTGGCGGCCAACAATGAACGGCTCAGCCTGCTCCGTTCTGTTGCCCCACTGTTGCCCCAACCCCCCCTCTCTTCCTGCCCTCTCCCGTCGCATCCTGTCGCGCTCTGCCCACCCCCTCGCGATCGCAGATCTGGCTGAGATGAGCCTGTTTTGTGTCTCTTCTCAGGGAGTTGCGAGAGAGGCGTTCAGAGCACCGAATGCATTTCCTAAACCGAAGGTCGCAGGTCCGATTCCTGCCGGGGGTGCCAGTAAAATCAAGAGGTTACACGCGTCAGGAAACCGCTGGCTCTCCCGCGTGCCAAATCTCTGCCAAATCTCACGCGTGGCCCTCGGCGGGTAGCGGCGGCACCCCGCCAACCAGCGCTTCTCCGGGGAGCGTGAGCATGCGCACTGCTCTCCAGAGGTCCGGCGCCCACGCCCGGACAGAGGACCCCCGGGCCGGCCCCTTCAACCGGCACTGGTTCGGGTCCCTCCGTCCCTCCCTGCGTCGCCGCATCATGCAGGGGGCTGCTCGCCCGGCCGCCCGCCCGCCCATCGCCCCGCCGTCCCAGGAGACCAGGAGCTAGAACAGAGCGGGCCGTCCCAGCTCGCTCCGCAGACCGGCCCGGATGTGGCCGCTGTCACCTCGGCAAGAACTCGTGCCCGGTGCTCTTGCCCTCGAACACGCGGATGTACCGTTCGGTCGTCTGCACGTCCGCGTGCCCAAGCCAGACGCTCACCTGCTTGAGCGACGCCCCGTTCGCGTGCACGGCGCTCGCCCAGGCGCGCCGCAGATCGTGCATGGAGAACTGCGGCAGCCCGGCCGCCTTCCGGATCCGCTGGATCTCCTTCCACACCGACTTATCGTCTAGCGCGATCGCCTCCCGCACGGCGACGAGCGCGAGCGCTGCCGCGGCGGTCTTCGCCGAGATCGGGATCTCGCGATAGCGATACCCCTTCGTCGTCCAGTTCTTCTTGGGCGTGATCGTGAGGATACCGCGCCGCGCGTCCACGTCGCTCGCCTCGAAGTGCCGCGCTTCATCGATGCGGATCGCGCTCCCAGCCGTCACGCGGAAGAGCGCGGCGTACCCGGGCTTCGCCATCTCGTCGGCCTTCTCGAGGAACGCGTCGATCTGCGACGGCGACAGCGTCGTCGCATTCGGCTTCGGCCGCGGCTCGCGCAGCTTCAGCTCGGCGAACTCCTCCTGCTTGAACGGGTTTTGTTCAATGAGGCCCTCGCGCTTGGCGTACGCGTACATGCGCCGTACGGCCGTCAGCGCCCGGTTGATCGTCGCTGCACCGTTGCCGGCGTCCGTCCTACTTCGGACAAACGAGGACATCACCTTGAAGGTGACCTCGTCCGCGCGACGGATCTTCCGATCTTCGGCCCATTCGATGAACTTGAGGACGCGGTGCGCGTACGAGGCCGCCGTTTTCTTCGTGTGTCGCGGCGGTTGACAATGCTGGATAAACGTCATGCCGAGCTCACTCAGGAGCGGCGCTGGAGCTTCCGAAGGGCCTCTCGCAGCTCCGCCGCGCTTTGCGGCAGGGTCGCGTCGTGCCTGGGCGACGAGTTCGTCGAGCCGTCGCTGGGCCTCGACTCGGTCGGCGGTCCCGAGCGCGACCTCGCGGCCCTCGATCCAGCCGGTCCAGAGCTTCTTCTTGCCTCGGCGTCGGAGGAGATGCGGCTGGCCGAGGATGTACTTGCGTTTCGCCATGCGGGGTCTCGGAACGAGGCTCCAATGCGGGAAGCCTCGAGCAGGCGCGTCACGCTTTCGGCGTCGACGCGGACTTGTCGGCTGACGCGGTAGGCGACGAGCGCGCCGGCCTTGATCAGGCGGCGCACCGTCCGCGTGGACACGCCGAGAACGGCGGCCACCTCTGCTACTGGGAAAAGGTTCGGGAGGCCTTCCGTGGGCGCGGTGGCCCGTCCAGGCTTCTTATCCCTTGGGGGCGCCTTGTTCTGCGCGCGGCCAGGATCGGTCTGCGCGGATAAGCCCGGGCCGAGTTCGAGTGCCTGTGGGTCCAGCGGACGGTCTGGTGCTGACGCGCGATGCGAAGACATCCCAGCCGCCTCCAGTGGCGGCATCATTCTGGACGTTCTAGGCTTCGCACATGGGCAGCACTTGCCATCCCGATCCGGAGCTCACGGCCGCCCTGGCAGCGCTCGAAGAGGACGAGCAGGAACGCAACGAGGAGGCAATCCGCAGCGTTCGCGAGCGCCTCACAACGCGGTTCAAGGCCGAGGATGACCGAGGTGTGCTTGAAACGCTGCGCCCTCGTGAGATCGCCCGCGTCCTTGCAGGGGAGATCGACGACGGGCTCCATCTCTTCGAGCTTGCCCGGGCCCGTGGGCACTTCATGGAACTCGGCCGGAAGCTCCGCCCCTTCTACAACGCGTTCGTGGCCGAGCGATTGAAAGCGAAGCGAGGGACAAAGCGCTACGTGCCGGACGAGGAGACGTTGCGCGCCCGCTTTGGCGATGACTGGGCGCTCGTGCGGGATGCGTGGCCGGCCGTCGCGTTCCTCGTAAAGGTGCTTGAACTACGCGAGTACACGTTGATGCCGCCGGAGGAGAAGGCCGCGCGAGAGGAGGCGTATTGGATCGAGGCGGAAGTCTTCCTGACGCTTCTCCATCCGAACCAGCCGGTAAAGCCCGATGTGCAGGCATTCGTGGAGCGCGTCATCTCCGCCATGAGCAAAAAGCGAGATGAACTGCTCGTATACGAGACCCTTAACACTACTGCGGGACCTTCATCCACCTCTGCGCGGGCTCGAGCGGGTCCTGGGTGGGGTTGTGTCGTTTGTTTCTTACTTTGTCCTCCAAATCTTGCGCCCGGTTTGCCCAGGTACTTGAAAGGT
>NZ_JASBQE010000167.1 GCF_029960785.1 Polyangium sp. 15x6 | reverse complement strand
GGCTCGGCGGGCTCGCTCGGGGCGGCCGCGGGCGGCTCGCTCGGGGCGGCGGGGGCCGCGGCCGGCGGCTGGCTCGGCGCGCCCCCCACCTCGCTGCCGGTCACGTCCACCTCGTGAAGCTCGCCACCGATCGGCGCGGCCGTCGTCCCGGCCCACGTGTCCGCGGGCGGCGTGAGCTCCTCGGGCGCGCGCTCCCTTCGCAGCCCAGCGGCGGCGATCAGCGACGCGTGCGCCAGGATCGACACGACGACCGCGCCTTGCATCACCCACGTCGTGCTGGATCCGTCGCGTGCCATCCCGGTTGTCCTCGCGCCTTCGCGCTCGTAGTGTCCGCCAGGCAGGACAACGCCCGCGCGCTCACGTTCCCCGGTTCTGACTCAGGTTACCATGAGGCTCCTCGCCATCTCCACCTCCACGCCTCGCGGCAGCGCGGCCGTCTTCGACGGAGGCAAGCTCATCGGCGCGTCCGTCTACACGGACCTCGAAGGCCACGCCGAGCGCATCTTCCTCGCCGCCGAAGACGCCCTCCGCGCGGCGGGCGTCTCCGCCGCGTCGATCGAGGCCTTCGCCTGCGACATCGGTCCCGGCTCGTTCACCGGCGTCCGGGTCGGGGTCGCCGCGACGAAGGGCATGGCGATCGGCCGAGGCGCGCCGCTCGCCGGCGTCGGCTCGCTCGAAGCCATGGCCGCGGACGCCTTCGCGAGCGGCCAGGCTGGGCCGCACGACCTCGTCGTCGCCGCCCTCGACGCGAAGAAGCAGGAGCTCTTCCTCGCCGCCTTCGACGCGCGCGGCGCCCTCTGCTGGGCTCCGCGCCACGTCCCTCGCGCCGACGTGGCCGCGCTCGTGCTCGCCGGTCCGGGTGCGTCGCTTCGGCCGGGCGGGCTCCTCCGCGTCGTCGGCGAGGTCGCGGCCGAGGATCCGGACCTCGCCGCGTTCGTGCTCCGCTCCCCCGGGACCGACCTACCGGACGCCGCGGCCGTGGGGCGCGTCGCGCTCGTCAGGCTTGGTTCTGGCGGTGACTTCGACCCCGAGATCGTCGAGCCGCTTTACGTTCGTCCGCCCGACGCGAAGCCGATGGCATCGGGCGGGCCCAGCTAGGTAAACTCGCGTCCGGATGGACCTACCCGACGAAGATCCCGAGGCCGCCGAGGCGGCGCGCGTGCTCATCGCGCGGTTCGGCAAGAGCTTCCAGCCCGGCGAGGTGATCTACCGGGAGGGCGAGCCGGGCACGGAGGCGTACCTGCTCGAGGAGGGCCGCGTGCGCCTCATCAAGAAGGTCCGCGGCGCCGAGCGCAGCTTGATGGTGCTCAAGCCCGGCGACCTCTTCGGCGAGTCGGCCCTCGTGCCCGGCGCCGAGCGCTCCTCGACCGCGGTCGCGCTCTCCTCGGGCCTCGCGCTCGCGATCGACCAGGCGACGCTGCAGAACTTGCTCGAGCACAACGCCAGCATCGCCTCGCGCATGGTCAAGCAGCTCGTGCGACGGCTGCGCGACGCCGAGGATCAGATCGAGCTCATCATGCTCACGGACGTGCAGTCGAAGATCGTGAGCGCGCTCCTCAAGCTCGCGCAGCAGACGCGCGACGCGGGGGGCAACGCGGCGGTCTTCACCGTCACGCCGATGGAGCTCGCCACGCGCGTCGGCCTCGACGTCGACACCGTGAAGCGCAGCGTGCAGAAGCTCCGGGAGGGCCAGTACATCCGCGTCGCCGACGAGCGGCTCGAGGTCCCGGACATCGAGGGCCTGCGCAAGCTCTACGGCCTGCTCGGGCAGAAGGACGAAGTCGCGAACGAGACGTGAGCGCGTCCTCTCCTGGACGAACGTTGCGCCTCAAAACAACGCCGAATCCTCCCGCGTAACACGCTTTGGGTCCCTCGCGCTACTTCTTCCTTGCGCGCGCGTGTTTCTTTGTGCCGGCGCGAGGGGGAGGGCGTCTTTTGCGGGTTGACGCTTCTTCCAGCCTGGGTTACCCAAGTTTTCCCGGGCGCTTGGCCCGGATTTGGGCCTCGGGCGGAGCCCGGGGGCGGATCGGGAGAGCCCTTCTCCTAGGAAACAAGGGCATCTCGGTCAGTGAGGACGCATGATCCAGGGGCAAACGGGCGAGAAGAGGGGCGGTTGGTCGCGCAGGATGCGCGGCCCCGCGGCGCTCACTTGCTCGGTCTTGCTCCCGCTCCTTCTCACGTTCGGGCCGGCCTGCAGCGGCGCGCAGGAGCGTGTGGACGGCGTCGACGCGAAGGCCCGCGCCGAGTACGACCTCGGGCGCGAGGCGTTCGAGGCGGGTCGGCTCCGCGAGGCGCTCGGCCACGCGCAGGCCTCGATTCGAATCGACGAGACGAACCCCGACGCGCACTATCTCGCCACCGTCATTCTTTTGGCATTCTGCGCGGCGGACGAGACGTCGACCGACTGTCGCTTCGAGGAGGCGGAGCGCCACGCGCGCGCCGCGCTCGAGTTCGCGCCCGACCTGCGCGACGCGAAGAACGCGCTCGGCGTGATTCTCGTACATCAGAAAAAGTACGACGAAGCTGTGGCCGTCCTCAGGCCGCTGGCCGAGGACATTCTTTATGCTTCCCCCGAGCAAGCGTGGGGAAATCTTGGCTGGGCATATCTTTCGCGCGGGAGCGTCGACGAGGCGATCGACGCGCTCCGGCGATCTCTCGCGGCGCAGCCGCTGTTTTGTGTAGGGAACTACCGCCTCGGGCTGGCTTACGAGAAAAAAGGCGAGCTTGCGCTTGCGCGAGAGGCCTTTACGAAAGCGCTCGAGACGGATAAAGCTCAGTGTCGGAACCTCCAGGAGGGGTTCGCCGCCCGCGCCCGCGTGGCGGGGAAGCTCGGGGAGCACGATCTCGCCCGGGAAGATCTCGAACGATGCCGCGATGTGGCCCCGGCGACAGTGGCCGGCAAACGTTGCGCTGCGGAACTCGGGTCTTTGCAATGAGTTTTTGCGCGGCTTTTTCTGAAATCGTGCAAAAGGGAGTCAATCGAATCGATTGAATGAACGGGTGAAGTAGGGATGGAGTCGATCGGCCGCTACCTGAGACATGCCCGTGAGACGAGGGCAATGAGCGTGGAGGAAGTCTCCCGCGCCACCCGTATTCCCGTCCCCTCGATCGAGCGAATCGAGGCGGATCACTTCGACGATTTGCCAGGTGAAGTGTTCGTCCGAGGGTTTCTCCGCGCTTATGCGCGCGCCGTCTCCCTCCCCGTGGAAGAGGTGCTCGCCCGTTATACCGCGAGCCGCCGCGTCGCCGTGGTCACTCCACTTCCCATTGCCTCCCCCGCCGGCGGCTCGCAAGGGAAACGATTCGGCGTGGCGATGGCCTTCGTGCTCCTCTTGATCCTGTTCACGCTGGCCCTGAGCATCGTCATGCGGCCGCGCGGGCACGATATGCCGCCCGAGCTGTCGAGTCTCGACGTAGGGGGATCTCGACGCACGTGAACGCCGAGGGATGACGGGATGACGCGCCTTCACACGCTGGGGCTCCTCGCGCTCCTCGCGACGGGATGCAACCCCTTGCCGGCGTGGACGTCGGGGCAGATCGGCTGCGCCGAGGAGCAGATCGTGATCACCCGCGACGAGATGGGGTTCGCGGGGCGCACCTGGACGGCCGTTTGCCGGGGTAAAACGTACTACTGCACCTCCGTCAGCAGCGGGCCCCAGGGGGGCGTGCAGGTCTCGTGCAAGGAGGAAGCGCAATCCGCCGCCCCGCCCCCGAGCGCCCCGCCCACCGCGACCGGCTGCCAGTACGACACGCAGTGCAAAGGCGACCGGATCTGCAAAGAAGGGCAATGCGTCGACCCGTAGCTCGACGCTGCGAGCGCCGCCGTTAGCAGGCTGTTGAGAAACGCCGCGAGCGCCCTGGAGCTAGGGAGGAGGACGCAGGAATACGAGAGTATTCCGAGGACGACGACCGACGATCCAGGGCGCGCAGCAAATTTATCAACAGCCTGCTAGAGAAGGCGCATGCCCCGCCCCCCCCGGACCAGCTCGACCCGCCTGCGCACCGAAGCGCTGCTCGTCCGGCGGGTCCCCGTGGGCGAGGCCGATCTCATCGTCACACTCTTCACCGAGGCGCGGGGGATCGTCTCGGCAGTCGCACGATCCGCGCGTCGATCGAACAAGCGGCTCGTCGCGCTGGAGCCGATGCATCTCTTGCGCGTGACCCTCGAAGAGCGCGAGCAAAAAGATCTGGCCGTGCTCGGCGAGGCGACGATCGCGCACCCGCGCATGCAGCTCGTCTCCGCGCTGGATCGTCTGGAAGCCGCGGGCAGAGCGCTGCGATGGGTCCGCTCGGTGGCGCCGCCCGGCACGCGCGAGCCGGGTCTCTTCGCCACGGTGAACGAGCTGCTCGACGCGCTCGACGCGCCCACGCCCACGCGCTCGCCCGAGGCGGAGCTCGCGACGTCAGGGCTACGTTTGCTGTCGGATATGGGCTTCGGCCTGGTGCTCGATCGATGTGTGCGTTGCAGCCGCGTTTGCCCGGCGGAGGCGCCCGCGTGTCTGGATGCGCTCGCCGGCGGGCTCGTCTGTCGCGCTTGCGGCGGGGCGCGGCTCGTGCTTCGGGCGGACCTGCGGGCGCGGGTCGAGGCCGCCTGCGCGGGCGACGATGAAGCGCTGCGCGGAGAGGACACGCGGATCGTGGTGGACCTCGTGGAAGCCGTGATCCAGGCGCACGCCGGGCCCGCGAAGTAGACGCGATCTAGACGCGCGCTTCCTTCGGCTCCATCGGCAAATACCGCCGCACCGCCCGCGGCACCCCGTACGCCTGCTCGATCTCCAGATACGGCCTCCCCGGCGCATTCCGCGGGAACGCAAAGCTCGCCGTGTTCGCATACCGATCGGTGAGCGCCTCCCGATGCGTGTGACCAAACACCACGAGCCGCGCGCCCGTCGCGTCCGCGATGCGCTTCGCGCCCTCGGCGAGCTGCTCGGCCACCGACCCGGCATAACGGTTGTGCCCGCGCGCCCAGCTCAACGTCATGGCCAGCGCGCCCATCGAAAATGCAGCCCCGCCCGCTCGTTTCTTGCCGAGCGCCGCCGCGGACAGCCCCGCGCTCATCGCCAGCGTGGACAGCACCCGATCGAAATAGAGACGCGAGAACGTCCGGCTCAAGCTGGCCATCGTCGGCCGCGCTCCGAGCGGGAGCATCGTGCCCACGAGCTCGGGCGGGATGCCGAGCTCCGTGATGAATCGAGCGGCCTCCTCCGCGCCGAGCGGCGCCTCGTCGTCCGCGCGCCGCTGATAAGACCGCCCGCTGCGCAGGATCGCAGAAATCGCGGCGTGGAAATACCGATAGATCACGTACGGGGCGCGCGGGCCGTAGAATGAAAACGCCGAGAGGAAGAGCCTTAGGGGCGTCTCGTCGTTCATGTTGAGGTAGCGAAACGCGCCCGTCGGAGCGATGAATTGCTCGACGAAATGCACGCCGAGGCTCGCTTCGCCCACGACGAGCGGGTGAGCCGGGGCGTTGTCGGGGTCGTAGAGGTGGCCGTGCTCGATGTGGAGGTCGCCCTCGCGAAAGAACCATGGGGTCGTGCGCAGCCGCGCGCGCGCCTCCGCGGGCGGGTCCAGCGCCGTGACCAGGGCGCTCCGGAAATCGGAGAGCGCGAGGGCCGCGTCGTGGTTGCCGCTCACGAGCCAGAGCTCGCCTCCTCGCGCGAGGTGCCGGCCGAACGCGGCTTTGGCGGCTGGATGCGCCTCGAACACCGCCTCCACCGCGCGAGGCAGCGGCAGGCGGGGCAGATCGGCCGAGAGATCGAAGAGGTCGCCGGCGCACACGATTCGCGCGCCCGGGTGCGCGTCGACCAGGCGGGCGAGGTCCTCCGAGACGGCCCGTGGCACCGAGCGGGTCAGGTGAACGTCACCGAGCACGACCGTGGAGGGCGATTGCAGCATGGTCACTTCTTATGACCCGTCCAGCCGGGGCGAGCAAAGTGATGTTTTGGGTCGTCGAGCGCCCGGCAGTCGAGTGCAAGTGATGGGGGCTCTCGCTCGGCAAGCCGAGCTGCCGCCCCCATACCCAGTGCAAGTGATGGGGGCTCTCGCTCGGCAAGCCGAGCTGCCGCCCCCATACCCAGTGCAAGTGATGGGGGCTCTCGCTCGGCAAGCCGAGCTGCCGCCCCCATACCCCTGCACCCCCATCGACAAACCAGAGGGCACGCACCAGGGAGCCATTCATGGAGAGCTCGATCCGTCGCCGAGAGGCCAATGAGCAGCCCCTCATGGAGCAGATTCGCCACGCCCTTCAGATGCGGGACGTGGAAGCGCTCGCCAACCTTTATGCCGAGGACGCCGTCCTCGAGGAGGTCTCGAGCCTGAACCCGCCCGCGCACCCGATCGTGGTGCAGGGCCGCGACGCCATCTTGAAGCAGCTCCGCGACGAGTTCCTGCGGGACCCGGTCGGCGGGTGGCATCGCGAGGTGAAGAGCACGGACATCATCGACGAGATGGAGACGGACGAGGCCGTCGCCTTCACCGAGGTGCGCACCTACGCGGCCGGGGACAAGGTGATCACCCAGCACCTGGCGCACAAACGGAACGGACGCATCCAGCACGATCGGCTCGTCGTGGCGCGTGACTCCGATTAACGAGGCGCGGTCGGGAGCGCTCGCTCGATCGCTCGCTCCATTTCAGCGAACGCCTCGGAATCGAGCGTGAGCTTGCCGCGACGGCGGTGAAGGACGCGGCCGTCGGGGCCGAGGACGAGGAAGGCCGGGATATCGACGACCCCAGCCGTCTTCGACCATTCGCCGCGCGTGTCGAGGTAGGTGGGATATCCCATCTTCTCCTCGCGCGCGGCTTCCTCGGCGGCCTTGCGCTCGGCCTCCGCGTCGTCCGGGTCGAAGTTCGATACGCCGATGACCCGCAGACCGCGGGCCCCGAAGCGTTCGTGCAGCGCGAGGATCGCGGGCACGGACGCTCGGCAAGCGCTTCAGGTCGGGTGCCAGGCCTCGACGAGCACGACCTTGCCGCGGGCCTCGGCGAGCGGCGCGGGCGCGCCGTTGATCCACGAAGAAGCTTTTACGTTCGGGAAATCGGCGAGCGGGGCCACCCCGTCGCTCGCCGAGGCGTCCGGGCTCGCGCCCGATGGGTTTTTCTTGTCGCAGCCGAGCGCACAAAGCGCGAGCGTGACGAGCGCGAGCGTGACGGGACGTAGAGCCTTTCTGCGGCGCATTCCGCCAGTGTAGCGCGAGACGAGCCGCCCGGCCGTGCTCGGCGCGTGATAACGTCGTAGACGGAGGTCCTCGGAGATGAGACGTCGGTCGCTTGGATTGGGCTGGCTCGTGATGTTCGCGGCGATCACCGCGTATGCGTGCGGAGGCGGGGAGAATTCGTCGGGCTCGGGCGGCGGCGGCACGGGCGCCGCGGGGCCCGGGGGCTCGGGCGGTGGCGCGCCCGACGCCGGGGAAGACGGCCTGTTCGTCGATCACGGCCCGATCGTCTCGCTCGCCGTGAATCCGCCTTCGATCACGATCGTCGTGCAGAATGGCGCCGTCACGCCCGTCGACTTCCAGGCCATTGCCACGTTCCAGGACCAGACGACCGCCGTCGTGTCGGCGGACTGGACCTTCGATCGACCGGACGTCGCGCTCGTCGGCCTCGGCACGGGCAAGCTCTCGCCGACGGGCACGGTGGGCGGCATGGGCAAGGTCACGGCGAGCTCGAATGGGCTCACGGCCTCGGCGGACGTCACGGTCAAGCTCGCGTTCGTGGACAACGCGGGCGGGCTCACGCCCGAGGAGCAGGCGGCCTTCGACGCGCCCGATCCGGGCCCTTCGGGCGCGATCGTGTATCCCTACGACAAGACCGTCTTCGCGCGTGGCATTCTCGCCCCCGAGATCATGTGGAATGGCGGCGCGCCGGGCGACGCGTGGCTCGTCCACCTCCGGCAATCGTACGTCGACGCGAAGTTTTACGTGAAGGCCGATCCGCCCTCGGCCTTCCTCATGGCGGAGGATTTCTGGGGCAAGCTCGCGGCCTCGAATGCGGGCGAGCCCGTCGAGGTCTCCGTCTCGCGCCTCTCGGGCGGCAAGGCGTATTCCCCGACGAGCCAGACGTGGTCGATCGCGCAGGGCAGCCTGCGCGGATCCATCTATTACTGGGCCGTCAACACGGGCCAGCTCATGAAGATCGCGCCCGGATCGGCGAATCCGTCGGTCGTCTTCGATTCCGGCGCCTACGATCAGCTCGGCGCGCCGCCGCCGCCCGATTACGATCAGTACCAGCCTCCCTGGTCGCAGGGCGTGAACAACAAGCGCTGCGTCGCTTGCCACGTGGTCAGCAAGGACGGCAGCCGCCTCGCCGCCGTCTTCGAGCGCAAGGGCCAGGCGCCGAGTCCCTGGGGCACGATCGACCTCACGCTGCCGGATCCGCAGGTCATCCAGGTCTCGTCGTACCAATCGCAGACGCTCTTCGTCGCGCTCACGCCGGACGGCAAGGTCGCCGTGCAGAACGACGTCGACCTCCGCATGCGCATGAAGGACGCCACCACGGGCGCGGCCATCACGAGCGAGCTCGACGCGATCGCCGACAAGACCGCGGACCCGGCCTTCTCCCCGGACGGCAAGCTCCTCGCCTTCTCCAGCAACGTCACGGGCAGCTACCCCGTCGAGTTCTCGCGCGCCGACCTCGACGTCTTCGATTTCGACGCCGCGACGAACGCCCTCGCGAACCGCCGCCAGATCGTCGCCGCCGGCAACCTCGCCATCGCGTTCCCGAGCTTCTCGCCCGACTCGCAATGGATCCTCTACCAGAAGGGTGATTTCAGCCGCGCCAAGTACGGCGCGAACCAGGTCGGCCTGAATGACCTCTACATGGCGGACGTGGCCAAGGCCGTCGGTGAGCTCCCGCTCGACGCGGCGAACGGCGTCGGCTACCTCGACGACAAGAACCGCCGCATCAATTACCAGCCCACGGTCAACCCCATCGCGGTCGGCGGCTACATGTGGGCCGTCTTCGTCAGCCCGCGCGATTACGGCAATCGTATGGTCTCGGTCTCGAACCCGACGTACGAGAATCGCAAGCAGCTCTGGGTCGCGGCGATCGACGTGAACCCGACGCCCGGCAAGGACCCGAGCCACCCGGCGTTCCTGCTCCGCGGCCAGGACCTCTCGACCATCAACATGAGCGGCTACTGGTCGCTCGAAGCCTGCAAAGGCGAGGGCAACTCCTGCGCGCAGGGCTTCGAGTGCTGCACGGGCTTCTGCCAGCCGGACGGCGGCGGCAACTACGCCTGCGTCCCGCCCCCCGCGGGCAAGTGCTCCGAGATCGGCGAGAAATGTACGACCGGCGCCGATTGCTGCGGCACCCCGCAGAACCAGTGCATCGGCGGGTTCTGCGCGCAATCGCAGCCGAAGTGAAGGGGCGGCCGGGGGGGCGCTCGCCCCCCGCGCCCGGTTCAGCTCCGGTTCGCCGCCGCGAACCGGATGAGCCCTCGGATGAACTGGATCCCGCCGAAGATGATCGCGCCCCACGCCATGACGTAGCGCCCGCCACCGTTCGCTGCGCTCGCGTACGTGGCGGCCGTCACGACGATGCCGCCCACGCACCAGAGCCCCCCGACCACCATGTCACGCTTGCCATCCATCGAAACTCGTCTCCCGCGCGATGCGTCCAGCACACATCATCGCCGCGGTGCGGCAGGAGACGCAAGCTCGGATTGCGTCAGGGCTTGCAGCCGAGGCGCAGACTCCGGTTCACCTCATCGGCGCGGATCGCGTTGTTGCCGCTGCGGGTCGCGATCTCGATGGCGCGGGCCTGGATCGCGCACTTCTCAGCCTTGTAGCGGTCGATCATCACGTGAAGGACCTCGGTCGCCTCGAGCGGGCGCCCCTCGTCTTCGAGGATCTGCGCGAGCCGGTTCAGCTCCTGCTTGATCACGTCCTCGTTGCTCTCGGCGAGCCGCACGAAGAAGGCCGCGGCGTCTTTCGCGCTGAGCGGCTTGCGCGTCGCGGCGAGCTTCGGCGCGTCGCGGTAGATCTCGTCGACGGTACCGGCGGGCCCGTGGATGCGGGCGGCGCTCGCGGCGCCTTCGAGCGCCTTCCACGACTCGTCGAGGCGGCTCAGTTTGTGGAGCGAGAGCGCGAGCCGGTAGCCCGCGACGCTCGTGCGTTCGCTCGGCGTGTACTCGACGATGCGGGCGTAGAGCTTGTAGGCGTTCTCGTGGTCCTCTGCGTTGAAGAAGAACTCGGCGAAGTTCCAGTACGCCTCGGGTACGAGGGGGCTCTTCGGGTGCTTCTCGATGAGCTCGAAGTAGACGGGCCGCGCCGCGGAGCCCTGGCCGTACGCCACGTAGAGCCCGCCGAGCCGGAGGAGGACCTTGTCCATGTCCTTGTAGTCCGGATGATCGGCGATGAGCTTCCTGTGCGCCTTGATCGCCTCGGCCGCGTACATGTCGGCCTTCTGGATGAGCTTCTGCGCCTCGGGCTTGAGGCGCTTGACGGCGGCGGCGTTGCGCGGGGGGAGCACGGGGCCCGCCTTCGCGGGCGCCTCGATCTCGCCTTCGGCCGCCTTCGGCTCGGCCGGCGGGGGCAGGGAAGAGACGTTCGGATCGGCGGCGAGGGCGCGGTCGCGGTTGTTCTTGGACAGCTCCGCGAGCAGCTCGCCGAGGCGAGCGAGGGCCTTGGGCCTTCCGGGATCGGACTTGTCGATGGAGGCGAGGAGCTGGTTGAGCTGCGCGACTTCGCCGAGCAGCGCCGCGTCGGGCCCTGCGTCGGCCTGGGGCTGAGGTTTGCCCGAGGAGCCCTCGGACGAAGGATCTTTCGGTTCCGGCGTCTCTCCGCCGCCGCAGCCGGCGAGGGCGAGGGAGAGGCCGAGGCCGAACGGGAAGAAGAGCGAGGCGACCGTGCGCATTGCGAGCATGCTAGGCGATTCTTACCGCTCTGCGTCGGCTGCAAGCAAGATCATGTCGCTCATCCCTCCTGCTTCGAGGCGAGGAGCCGCGCGAGCCGCTCGGGCTCGACGCGTACCACGAGAATCTTCTCCCGATCGAACGTCACCGCGCCCGGGGCGCTTTTCCTGGGCTTTCGGACATGACGGCGCTCGACGTAGCTCACCTCGCAGGCGTTCTCGCCGCGGGCGTCGCTGAAATGCGCGGCCAGGGTCCCGGCGTCGACGAGCAGCTCCGCGGGACAATTCTGCCCCTTGTCGAGAGGCACGATGACGTGCGCGCCGTGGATGTTCTTCGCGTGCAGCCAGAGATCGTGCGGACGCGCGTGCCGCGTGATGAGCTCGTCGTTGTCCTTGCCGCCGCGGCCGACGAGGATGGTTCGTCCGAGCGCATCGAGGAACGTGTGGTACGGCCTGCGCTCCTTGTCCTGCTGGCGTGAGGCTTTTCCGCGGGAAGCGGCCTCGAGCTCGGAGGCGGAGACGCCGGCGCGCCTGGCCTCTTCGGCGAGCGCGTCGAGGGCGGCGGGATCGGCCGGGGCCTCGGCGATCGCGTCGACGAGCGGCAAGACGGTCTCCCACGCGCGCTCGGTCTCGGCGAGCCGCTTCTCCATGACGGCGGCGCCGCGCTGGAGCCGCCTCGCCTTCTGAAAAAACGTCTCGGCCTGCGCCTTCGCGGGTTTGTCCGGCGCGAGCGAGACCTCGATCGTGCCGCCTTCTTCCCAGTCGTCGAGCGTGGCGCGCGTCGCGCCCTTGGGGACCTTGTGCCCCTGCGCGACGAGCAGTCGGCCGATCTTCTGGAGCCGCGGCGCATCCTGCAGGCGCGCGAGATCCTGCCGGACGGCCTCGGCGCGCCGTTCGAGGGCCTTGAGCTTGGCTTTGGCCGCGCGAAGCAGGCCCGCGCGAAGGAGGTCGAGGGCGCGCGCATCGGAGGCCTCGACCATGGCGAGGCCGTGGCGTTCGAGGTCGTCGGTGGAGCCGATCCATCGGGAGGGATCGACGCCGTCACGTGGAGGAGCGCCCTCGGGATCGAGCGGCCAGACGACGGTGGCTCCGGAGGGGGACGAGACGGACGCCTGGCCGCGTCGTCCGACGCGAAGGGAGAGGCGGGCGCCGGGGAGGGCGTCGTCGGGTGGATCGAAGGTGAGGTGGAGGGCGCCGTCCTGGAGGAGGATCGAGCGCACGCGGTGATCGACGAGGTGGGCGCGCATGGCCGCGACGAGGGGATGCGCGGAGGTGGCGCGGGCGCGAGGGAGGCGCGGGACGAAGCCGAGTCCGGTGACGTGGGGGCCAAGGCCGGCGGCGAGGAGGAGCTTCTTGCCGATGTAGAAGGTGAGGACGAGGAGGCCGGTCTCGGGGCAGAGGTGGGCTGCTTCGAGGCGTGCGTGGACGAGGGGGGCGAGGGGGGCGGGAGCCGAGGAGGGATCGGGCGGGGGCGCAGGAGGCGGCGCGGTGGTGGTCATCGGGGATGGAGAAGGTGTATACAGCGGGGCTGGTGTGTCGGGGAGAGCAGGTCGGCGGCGGTTTGGGAAGGTGGTTCGAGGTTAAGGAGATTAGGTGACGGGGGAGGGAGATGGGAGCGGCGTAGGAAAGGGTAGATTGTCGGAGAAATGCGGCCCTATGGCGGAATGGTAGACGCGGCGGATTTAAAATCCGCGGCCCGAGAGGGCGTCCCGGTTCGAGTCCGGGTGGGGCTACTAGACGGAAATCGTTGGGCTTTTGGCTGGGCGAGCAGAGCGGGGATCGCGGCGAGTGTCGCCTTTTCCGTCGCCTTTTCGGGCGCAGGTGACAGCCGAGGTGCCAGCGCCGCGCGAGCGAGCTCGGGGATGGCTTGGTCGAGCGGGGTGAGGTCGCCGAGGTTGAGCTCGGCGGCTGTGCGGGCGGCTCGGCGGTAGCGGTTGATCATCGTGCTCGACTTGTGACCCGTTCGGTCTTGCACCCAGGCTTCGGAGCGGCCGTTCGCTAGGGAAACCGTAATGAACGTGGCCCGCGTGTCGTGGATACGGATGGGCTGGCGCGCCTCGTGCGCTCGAACAGCGCTGCGCGGTTGATGCCGGCGGTCGCGAGGTGATCGCGGTAGCGGTCGGCCTGGTGGCGCTCGGGGATCGGGGCGCCGTCTTCGTCGGTGAACACGAGGTCGTGGTCGGAGACGCGGACGCCTTCGCGAGCGCGTAGCTCGCGCCAGGCGCGCAGGGCGGACGCGACGCCGCCGGAGAGGGCCCATGCGCGCGGGTCGTCGGTCTTGTTCTTGTCGAGGGTGATCGCGCCGCGGACGAGGTCGACGTCGGCCCAGCGGAGGCGCGTGGCTTCGCTGACGCGGGGTCCTTCGCGGTGGAGGAACCCGTAAAGGACACGGGAGGCGAGGGGGACAGCGGGGGAGGCGAGGAGGGTCGCGTCTTCGTCGGGGTAGAGCCATCCCTTGGCTTTGCCGGGCGGGATTTTGGGGAGGAATCCGGGGGGGAGTGGGTTTTGCGGGATGAGCCGGAGGGGGAAGACGGCCATTTTGCAGATGCGGTGCAGGAGCTGCGCGACGTGTCGACGTGTGGCGGGTGCGCGTTTGGCGGGGAGGGCGCGCATGACCGCTTCGGCGTGGTCGAGGGTGAAGCGGTCGATGGGGACTTCGCCGACGAGGGAATAGACGTAGAGCTCGAGGCGGCCGGCGTCGTCTTCGGCGGTGCGTTTCTGTTTGATATGGTCGGGGTATTCTACGCGGTGTCGCAGATCGTCGGGTACATCAAGGGCAAGAGCGCGATTCACATCGCGCGGACGTTCCTCGAGCGGAAGCGGAACTTCGTGGGCCAGCACTTCTGGGCGCGAGGTTACTTCGTCTCGACCGTAGGGCGAGACGAAGCCGTCATCCGTGCGTACATCCGGAACCAGGAGGCAGAAGACCGGCGGGCCGAGCAACTCCGCCTCCTGTAGGATCGAGCGCCACCTTCAGGTGGCTCCGAAGGCCGCTCGCGAGCGGCCAGTAAATCAGCCGCTTTTAGCGGCTCACACATCGAACCCCCCCGGCTTTGCCGGGGGATTGTTAGTTTTCACAGGTGCGTTCCAACCGGCCGCAGGGCAGCCATTCATCCCAAAGTTTCACCCGCAACGGCCAATGCTTCTCCTTATTGCATATCTCCAAGCATGTCCCTCCCCGTGCTCACGATCGCGGAGGTCGCTGTCGCTCTGGGAATCAACAATCTCCACCGTGTTGCTATTACACACACACCACGCGGCGATGACATCTGGCACGTCGGCTGCAACAGCCCGCTCCCGAGACGCTGTCAGAGTGAATGCAAAGCGAGACAAAAGGAGAATTCGTCATGAAGAAAACGTTATGCCTCGCATCAGCGCTGTTCACTGCCGCGCTGTTTGCCAACAGCGCATCGGCCAACTACTATAACTGCTCCTGCGGTGGCACCTTTGTCGCTTGTGTCTCCGATTATGGAGTGCCCATCGACCAAAACATGTGCACCAATTGCCATCAGATTGATGGCACGAGAGTCGGCAACAACTGCTTCTGCTATTCGCAATGTAGCTGATTGACCGCGACACCTCCTCCCCGCGTGGGCCCGTCTGCACTTTCAGATCATCGGGCCAGCAGCACCAAGCGCCAACCCTCTCGGGAAATCCCACGCTCCCCCATCTTTCCCCGTGACTTTTCAAGGGTGCGGGGGCCGTCGCGTTCGCAGCCGATGGCCGCTCCGTATTTTACGCGCGCGACGATGGGAGCGTGAACCGCTGGGCGCTCCCTTCGGGTGCGCTCGTCTGGGGCACGCCCAGCGATCGATGCTCCGACGGTTTCCTCGCGATCGCCGTCTCGCCCGATGGGCGCCACGCGGTCAAGGTTCAGAAAAACCGCAATTTGCGCCTTTACGACGTCGAGACCGGCCGCATCGTGTGGCATGAGGCGCCGCCCCGACGCGATCGTCTTTGACCCGAGTCGAGCAGGATCGATCTCGAGTTCGGCGATGCGCACGAATGACACGCGGGGCTCCTCAGTGACCGCGCAACCGCTCAGGAACGACGCCAGGACGACACCACCGATTTTCATCCGTCTCGTGTTGCTTGGACACGGTCGGCTGGGCGAGGCCGAGCCGGTCCGAAAGCTCGCCGACAGGGCGCCCCCCTGCGCGGGAGTGCCCAGTCCTGGAGCATGGCCCCCCGGAAGCGGGGACGTCGTGCTGCACCAAGGCGACGCGCTGGAGCGCGGTGTGTCATCGCCTCCCCTGATGTTCTTGCGCCTCCTCCGCCGGCTCGACCAGAAGAGACGTATCCGTTCGGCCACCCGCATCGTGGCGCTCTTCCGGAGTGCTGCGTAACATTTCCCCTCGATGCGGCGGCATGACGAGTTCGTCGAAACGGAAGGCGCAGAGGAGGCAACCGCCACGAAGACCGCGAAGAAGCGTGGCTCTGCGCGCGGTCGGGGTGCGAGTGAGAACCGCGCCGACGCGTCCGTGTCCGACGCTCGGCCCGGCAGCAGTGAGCGTTCGTCGCGGCGTCGCCGCCTCACCGGACCGGCCGAACAGGGTGGAAACGCGATCGAGACGCCTGCCGAGCCGTCGACAGGCGCACGGAATGTGCGTGCCCGCCGAACCCGCCCCGAGCATGGCGTGTCCCCGAAGGCCGCCTCCGACGGCGCGCGTCCGACGTCAGGGCGAGGACGGAGGACGCGGAATGCGGCTCCAGATGCTCCCGTCGAGCCGCTCACGAGCGTCGGTCTGCTCGAGGGTTTGCTTCCAGTACTTGGGCGACAGCTCGAGGACCCGGTCGCTGGGCCAATCCGGCAGCAGGATCAAGACGTCGCGCAGGTATGCCCAGGGCTCGATGCCGTGGAGCTGGCAGGAGGCGATGAGCGAGACGGCAATGGTGTTCCACTCGGCGCCCTCGTCGCTGCCGACGAAAAGCCAGTTCTTTCGGCCGACGGCCTCCCGGCGAAGCTCGAGCTCCGACCCGTTGTTGTGTGCGCCTTGCCAAGGCGCACATTCCTCCGGGTGCGAAACCCGGCCGGCAAACTGTCGCTCCAGCCGGAAGCACTCAGAGCGGCTCACGAGGTAACGACATGAGCTGAAGCACTCCGAGAAAAAGCCCCTTTTGGGGGCTAGCGATCTGCACGGGCCGCAACGAGCAGTAAACACCGAGCAGGCCCCGAAACCTCCAACGTGGGCGCCGACCCGCCATAATAACGGGGAAGGCCGCAGTCCCAGGCGAAGCGAGCGACACGAGCAGCCGGGGAGCCCACCGGGGTAGTGGTGGCGGCACGTGCGGGAGAGGCGATGTGCGCAACAAGGGAAGTCTGCCTGGATGGGTGCGCCGTGGCATGGCCAGCCAACGACCGTCCCGTGAGGGCAAGGGTCGGTCCGGGCAGATGACGGATGGGTCCGTAGTACCGACGAAGCCCGGTAACGCGGGCGGAGGGAAGGGGCCCTGCTCCGGAACGTAAGGATCGAAGTAGCAACAACTTCGGGGATTGACGATGAGTCTACGAACTCCGATAGATACGGTTGGGAAGCTGCAGACGTCCTTGCACGCGAAAGCGAAGTCCGAACCGAGCTACCGCTTCTATAGCCTGTGGGACAAGGTCTATCGCCAGGACGTCCTCGAAGTCGCGTACGAGCGCTGCCGTCGCAATGGCGGAGCTGCAGGCGTCGATCGAGAGACGTTCGACGACATCGAGGCCCATGGGCGAGCGGTCTGGCTCGGAAACCTCCAGCGGGAGCTGCGGGCGAAGCGGTATACGCCTGCACCCCTGCGGCGAGAGTGGATCCCGAAGAGCAATGGTGGTAGGCGGCCGCTGGGGATACCGACCATTCGGGACCGTGTGGTCCAGATGGCGTTTCTTCTCGTGTTGAATCCGATCTTCGAGGCCGACCTGCTCGACGAGCAGTACGGCTTCAGGAAGGGGCTCGACGCGAAGCTTGCGGTCCGCCGCGTCCACTTTCACCTCGTCGACGGTCGACGTGAGGTTG
>NZ_JASBQE010000166.1 GCF_029960785.1 Polyangium sp. 15x6 | reverse complement strand
TCTTGCCACGGCCTGTTCGATGAACTGCGCATCGCGCAGTTCATCGACCCCGAGTCCAGCGCTTGCGCTGGTCCGGGGTGCAGGGGGCGGACAGCCCCCTGCTGGGGTGCGGGGCAAAGCCCCGCGCATCCCTCACTCGGGCATGCGCCCGAGTGCTGCGAGGCGCCGCGGGTTCTTCTCGGCTGTGCGCATGCCGTGGGGGGAGGGGAGGCGCAGGTTTTGGAGTGCGTCTTTCAGCGTGGCGCGGGTTTCGACGCGGCCGAGGGCGATGCCGAGGGAGACGATCGTGCGTGCGACTTCGGGCTGGATGCCCACGATGAGTGCGCGTGCGCCGAGCAGCTCGACGGCGCGCACGATTCGGAGCAGGTGCTCGGCTGTCACTGCGTCGACGCTCGCAACGCCCGTGAGGTCCAGGATGGCGCAGTGCACGGTGCGCTGCGTGATTGTGCCGAGCAGGACGTCCATGGCTCTTGCTGCGCGGGACTCGTCGAGGGCGCCGAGCACGGGCATCGCCACGACCCCGTCCCACACGTCGAGCAGCGGTGTCGAGAGTGTGCGGATGTCCTCGCGTTGGCGGTGGATGATCTCGAGCTGCTCGCGCAGCGTCTCCTCGGCGTGCTTGCGCGCCGTCACGTCGAAGAAGAAGCCTGACAGGAGCCTTTGCCCGCCTTCGCGCTCGGCGACGCTGACGACCATGTGCAGCCACACGTCGCGACCGTCCTTGGTTCGCAGACGGTACTCGACGCCGCCGGGGTTCTCGTCGGCGGAGGCGCGGGTGAAGGCTGCGAGGGCGAGGTCTCGATCCTCGGGGTGCGCGTGGTCTCGGAGGAAGTTTGCCTTGTACCAGGCGCTCGTGGGCCAGCCGAGCCCCTCCTCGGCTTGTGGACCCACGTAGGTGAAGCGCTCCGTCTCGGCGTCGGCCTCCCAGGGGATCACGCCGGCGATCTCGACGAGGCGGCGCATGCGCTCCTCGCTGCGACGGAGCGTCTGCTCGGTGCGCCTTCGCTCGGTGTTCTCGCGGGCGAGATCGGCGTAGAGCTTGGCGTGATCGAGGGAGATCGCGGCTTGCGCGGCGAGGAACTCGAGCAGCGAGAGACGCCGCGGGGTGAACGCGCCCGGGACGAGGTTGTTCTCCATGTAGAACAGACCGATGAGCTCCGCTTGCCGGGTGATGGGCATGCAGAGGACCGAGCGCGGGCGGGCGCGGGCGATGTAGGGATCGGCCGAGAACATCGGCTCGGCCGTGGCGTCGTCGAGCAGGATCGGCTCGCGCGTGCGGCGGACGTAGCCGATCACGGACTCGGGCAAGAGCGTGGAGAGATCACGGGCGCGGCCGCCGGGGACCTCGATGTCGAGACCCTGCGACGTGACGATCGCTCGGCCCGCGTGGGAGAGCGCGCCGGCCTCCGTCGCGAGCAGCACGTGACAGCGCTGGGCTCCGCCGTGCTCGATGACGATCCGCATGAGCGTCACGATGAGGCGCTGCGGGACGATCTCCTCGGAGACGGCGTGCGCGGTCTGGACCGCGGCGAGGACGTCGATGTCGAGGCTCGATGCGCCGCGGAGCGGGGGCTTCGTCGTGCCCGTGGCCGCATCCTCGAAGAGCTTGGCGTAGCGTCGATCGAGCTTCTCGACCTTGCCGCCCGCGCCCCAGCGGGCGTACGCGGCGCGCGCGAGGCGCAGGTACGCCGCGGCGATCGTGGGGAAGCCGCGGTCCAGGTAAAACCGCACGGCGGCGTCGGCGGCGAGGGCCTCGCCGTGGGTGAAGCCGTTGTCGCGGGCGGCGGCGATGGCCTGGTCGTAGAGGCGCATCGCGTCGACGTCGCGGCCGGCGAGGCGGCTGCGCTCGGCGAGGACGAGGGCGTGCTTGTGCTGGAAGTTCTCGGGGCAACGGTCCGCCCAGCGCTCGAGGTCGGCGGCGAGCTCGTCGAGCGTGGAGAGGCGGGCGGCGAGCGTCGCGGGCGCGCGGCGGCCGGCCTCGGCGAGGGCCGCGAAATAACGCTCCTCCGGAAGAAGGACCTGCGAGGCGAACGCGGGGGCGTGGGCCCGGAGCGAGGCGCTCGCGTGGAGCGCCTCGTCGTTCTCGCCGGCGAGGACGAGGGCGCCGACGTCGAGCACGCGCCGCGCGAGCGTGCCGAAGCGCATCGGCGCCGGGGGGCGGCGGGTGCCGAGGTTCGGCTCGGGCGTGAGATCGTCGCGACGCGCGGGCGGCGGCGCGGCGCGACCCTTTTGTTGTCCCACGAATCGCTCGATCGCGTCGAGCAGCTCGCCGATGCCTTCGGGATCGTGCGGATCGCGCCGCGCCTCCTCGTGGTTTCGCACCTCGCGGGCGACGTCATCGAGCGTGTCGCCTTTGAGGAGCATGAAGAGCGCGACGAGGGCGCCGCTGCGCCGCGCGCACGGGGTGTTGCCGGAGGAGAGGGCCGCCGCGTGCGCGCGCCGCGAATAGGCGATGCTCGCGCGCAGGTGGTGCGTCCAGACGGAGATGTTCGTGGCGAAGCACGCGCCGACGATGCCCTGGAGCAGCGCCGAGCCCATCTGATCGGCGAGATCCATCGCCACCTTGCCGAAGCGGTAGCCGCCCCGGTGATCGCCGCGCCGACCCACGAGCGCCGCGCCGAACGAGACGTGCCCCACCACGGACGCGGGCGCATTGCCGTGGAGGAGCGAAAGCCGGACGAGGTGGCACGTGACGATGTCGGCGACGTCCGGTCCGAGCGCCTGCGCCGACGGATGGACCGCGAAGAGCGCCGCCATGGCCGCGAGCGCTTCGGGGTTCGTCATGGGCTCGAGGTCGGCGATCTCCTCGATCGCGTGGTCCCCCAGCGCATTCCAGGTCGCCTCGAACGCCGCCGCGACGTCGTCGGGGCCCGGCCCCTCGGGCAGGCGCACGCCGAGGGGCGTGAGGCAGGACGCGGCGCAGGCATAGGCCTGCTCGTGCTCGCCGAGACCGGCGTGCAGATCGATGAGGATCCGCGCGGCGGTTTGTCCTTCCTGCTCGTTTCGCGCGCGCCGCCGGAGCTCGGCGACGCGGGACTCGGTCGCGTGCCGATCGCCGCGTTTCGCGGCGCACTCGGCCTGCGCGAGGAGGATTTTCCAGGCGAGGTCGGGCGGGAGCTCCGCGGGGGCGTCGTGGCCTTCGAGCAGCTCGCCCGCCACGCCGAGGTAGTCGGCCGCGACGCTCGATGCCCCCGCGGCCCGCGCGCGCCGGGCGGCGGCGAACGTGATCGTGCAGAGCCGCGCCCTCTCCCGGGCCGTGAGCGTCGTCGCGCGGCAGGCCTCGGTTCGGCCGAGCAGGATGTGCCCGGCCGCCTCGTAGAGCCGCGCATTCGGCTCGTCCTCGCCCATCCCGCGGGTGAGAAAGATGCCGATGCGCAGGTGGTTCGCGGCGAGGAGCGCGGGGTCGCCTTTCGTGGCTTCGCGCCGGAGGTCGCGCGCGGCGAGCGCGTCGGCGAAGACGTACGCGGCGCCCTCGCGGCCGAGGAGACGGGCCGCCTCGGCGGGCGCGAGGCGCGCGGCGGCCTCGTCCGGGGTCGTGCCCAGCGCGGCCGCGACGACCTCGAGAGCGGCCGTCGGGCCGACGCTGGCGGCGGCCGCGAGCGCAAGGCGCGCTGGCTCCGGGAGGACCGCGACAGCGGCGCGCCTCGCCTTCATCTCCGCGTCGTCCTGCGGGCCGAGGTGAAGCGTGTCGACGCGGGGCCCGCTGCTCGCCTGGAGCCACGGCCCGAGCGTCTCCTTCCAGGCCGGCTGCGCGCCGTCCGAGAACGTGGCGGCGATCAGCAAGTACCGACACTCCGTGCTCTGCAGGAGGCGCGTGAGGAGGCGTAACGTCGCGGCGTCGGCCGCGTCGATGTGCGAGAGCGCGAGCACGATCGGACGCTCGGGCACGGCGAGCGCCGCGAACAGGCGGAGCAGGGTCGTGGTCGTGCGTTCGTCGGCGAACGCGGGGGGCAGGGGTTCGGCGGGACGAGCGTCCGGCACGAAGGAGGCGAGCGCCGGGCAGAGGTCGAGGAGCAACCGGCCGTTGCCGAGCATGGCCTCCTCGACGCGCTGTCGGAGCAGCGGACCGAGGGAGCCGGGCTCCTGGCCGAGCGTCGGGGCCACACGGCGGAGCGCGGAGACGAGCGGACCGTAGGGGTCGCCCGCGTGGATCAGGTTGCCCTCGCCGGAGAGCACGAGCGTGCACTGCCCGATCGCGCTCTCGCAGAACGAGCGCAGGAGCTCGGCGCGGGCGGCGCCAGTGCCGCCGCCCACAAGGACCAACTCGGGCGCGCCGCCGGCCGCGACGCGGAGCATCGCGCCTTCGAGACGGTGAAACGCTACGTCATTCGGGTGCGCCGCGGCGGGCGGCGTCGCATTGCGGTGGGACGCTGTCGATTCCACGAAAGGTTTCCTGGGACGCACCACGCGCGGTCCGACCCAATCGCGGGTGGAAACGTCGGGCCGCGTGTAAGCGAGGGGCCTCGTACGGTATCGAGCCCGTCACGTTCGCGTCAACGTCGCGTCAACGAAGCAGCGTGCGTAATCGTCTTCGCTCCCCGCGAAAGCACTACAAATTCGCGTGGGGACGGCCTTTGCGGACGCGGGACAGAATCGGGAGGGAAAGCGCGTCAGTGAATGGCGCTCGCGGTGGCCTCGGCGGCTTTGGCGCGGTCCTCGGCGGCCTTGCGCTGCGCGGCGTCGGTGAGCAGGGACGCGGCCTCGCGGAATCGGGCGGCGACGTCACGGAAATAAGCCGCGTCCGCGCCGATGGGGGCCGTGATCTGCTTGATGAGCGCGGCGTCGAAGGCCGCGGCGCCCGCGAAGGGGCCTTTCGCCTTCGCGACCGCGTCGAGGCCGGCGATCTGCCCCATGCCGAGCATCGACACGGGCGCCGATCGGACCATCGTGGCCGCGTCCTCCGGCCCGTTGCGCAGCGCGGCGACGAGCGCCGAGAAAAACGCGTCCTCGTCCGTGCGAGCTCCCTCGGGCAGGCCCGCGTACAGCGCCGCCGCTTGATCGAAATCGACCGCGCGCAGGTAGACACGGCCGAGCTCGACGCGTGCACGCGCATACATGCGACGCGCGTCATCGGCGAGCTTCTCGTTCTTCAACGCGGCGCGATACGAGAGCGGCACGCCGCGCTCGATGAGGGCGCGCAGCACGCCGGGCTTCGTCGCGGCGTCCTTCGGCAAGAGCTGTCCTGCGTAGAACGTGGGCAGCTTCGTCGCGAGCCTCTCGGTCGCGTCCGCGGGCGCGGCTTTCGGCAGCGGCGGCACGACGAGCCCGTCGAGCGCGTCGATGCGCCGGCCGCCGTAGAGGCGCGAGAGCAGCGCGCGGGCGCGATCGATTCGCGCGTCGCGCAGGACGCCCACGGCCGCGAGGTCTCGCAGGCCCACGAGCACGGCGTCGCGACCGCGATCCTTGCGCGGGTCGAGCGTCTGATCGAGCTCGGCGTAGTAGATGTTCCGGGCCTCGGCGTCCTTCGCGAGCTCGGGCGACAGCGGCACCGCGCGGACGGCCTCGACGAGCCGCAGATCGGCCATGCCGGCCTCGATGGCCGCGACGCCGCGCGCGTAGTAGCGCAGGCCCGCGCCCTCGTTCGAGAGCGCCTGGATGGCCGTCGCCTGCTCGGCGACCCAGTCCTTCATCGGCCCGTTGATGAACGCGACGAGCTTCTTCTTGTCGTAGGGCGCCGTGATCTTGGGAGGCGCGTCGCCGGCGCGCGAGAGCCGCGCTGCCGTCGCGAGGCCACGCATCGTGGTGTAAACGCCGCCGTCGATCCCCTTCGGAGGCGCGGCGATCACGGGCTCCAGGATCACGTCGGCGCACGCGGTGGGCGCGAGCTCGGCGCGGAGCGCGCGTGTCAGACCCGGCGGCAGGCCTCCGCACGACTCCAGGCCCGCGAGGGCCGCGTCGCGTTTGTCCGCGTTCCCCTCGGCGAGGGCTTTGTCGAGGGCTTCGAGCGCTTGCGCCCGCTCGGCGCACACGGGCGTGGCCGCGGGCTTTCGCTTCACGAACGCGTCGCAGGCCTTGGGCGCCGCGGCGAGGCCTTTCGGGGCCGCGGGCAGGGGCGTGATCACGAGATCGAACTTCGGCTCGGTGAGCTCCTCCTCGCGGAAGGCTGCCTTGTCGCCGCCTGCGGGCTTGGCCTGGTCGGGCTTCGGCTTGGGCTCCGCCTTATCGGTCGTGTCGGGCGGGGACGTCTTCGAGGTGTCGGGGGTGGGGGGTTCTTTGCCCGTGTCCGCGGGCGTCTGGGGGCCGGGGGTCGGGGACGCGGCGCTCGCGCTGCATCCGGCCATGGCGACGAGAAGAAACAGAGGAAAGAGCCTTCGCATGGGTATCTCGCTCTCGTTGTGCCTGGCTTAGGCTGGTCTTCGGAGCGCGACAACAGCTTGCTGTGCGGAGTTCCCGGAAGGCCGGGAGGGCGCGGATCCCGAGGGCCGCGGGCCCGAGAATTTGCTACAAGGGCCGCGATGCTGCGCCGATCACCGAGGAGGGCCGCCTTCGGGCTCGTGTCCCTCGCCTTGCTCGCCGTGCCGACGGGCCTCTCTCTGGCCCAGGTGGCCGCCCCCACGCCGCCCGCCCCCGCGCCCGCCGCGGCCCCGGGCATGCGCGTGTCTCTGCCGTTCGAGAAGTATGTCCTTTCGAACGGCCTCGAGGTGATCCTGCACGAGGATCACCGTACGCCCGTGGTCGCGGTGAACGTCTGGTACCACGTGGGATCCAAGGACGAGGGGCCCGGGAAGAACGGGTTCGCGCACCTCTTCGAGCACGTGATGTTCCAGGGCTCGCGCAACGTCGGCGAGGACCAGTTCTTCCGCTACCTCGAGCGCGCCGGCGCGAGCGACAGGAACGGCACGACGAACACGGACCGGACGAACTACTACGAGACCGTACCGTCCGGCGAGCTCGGCCTCGCGCTCTGGCTCGAGAGCGATCGCATGGGCTTCCTCCTCGACCACGCCAACGAGGAGACGTTCAAGAGCCAGCGCGAGGTCGTGAAAAACGAGCGCCGGCAGAACTACGAGAACGCCCCGTACGGCCTCGTGCGACAGTTCGTGCGCTCCGCGCTCTTCCCGCCCACGCACCCTTATCACAGGCTCACGATCGGCACGCCGCAGGACCTCGACGGCGCGACGTTCGACGACGTGCGCGCGTTCTTCAAGCGGTACTACGTGCCGAACAACGCGACCCTCGTCATCGCGGGCGATTTCCAGCCGGCGAAGGCGAAGGAGCTCGTCGCCAAGTATTTCGGGGGCCTTTCGCGCGGGGCCGACGCGAAGCCCATTCGCGGGCCCGTGCCCTCGCCGCTCACGAAGCAGACCCGCCTCGACGTCGAGGCCGGCGTCACGCTGCCGCGGATCGTGATCTCCTGGACCACGCCGCCCCATTTCGCGCCCGGTGACGCCGAGCTCGACGTGGTCTCCGACGTGCTCGCGAGCGGCAAATCGAGCCGGCTCTACAAACGGCTCGTCTACGACATGCAGATCGCCCAGAGCGTGACGGCGTCGCAGGAGTCCGCCGAGCTCGGCAGCGTCTTCGAGATCACGGTCACCCTCGCGAAGGACAAGAACCCCGACGAGGCCTTCAAGGTCGTCGACGAGGAGCTCGACAAGCTGCGCACAGCGGCGCCCGACGCCGCGGAGGTGGATCGGGCCAAGACGCGCGCGCTCTCGGGGCTCGTCTTCAGCGCCGAGCGCGTCACGGGCCGCGCCGATCTCTTGAACAACTACAATCGACGCACCGGGGATCCCGGGTTTTTCGAGAAAGACCTCGCCCGGTACGAGAAGGTCTCGCCCGCCGACGTCACGAAGGCGCTCGCGACGTACCTGCCGAAGGACAAACGTGTCGTCACGTTCGTGCGTCCCGTCGCGGACGCGCCGCGCGCCGGTCGCCTCGTGGGAGGGATGCCGTGAAGAAGCTCGCTCGCCGCTCGCAGATCGGGGCCTTGCTCGGCCTCTCGCTTTTCTCGCTCGCCGCATGCCAGACGCCCGCGCCCGTGGTGCCCCCGCCGCCGGATCCCCCGCCGGAGCCCGGCGCCACGCAGCAAGCGCCGAAAGAGGCGGCCGCGCCTCCGCCCGAGGATCCCTCGTTCCGGAAGACCCCGCCGCAATCGGGGGGCGACATGCCCTTCATCGCGCCGAAGATCGACGAGGCACGCCTCTCGAACGGCCTGCGCGTGCTCTACGTGATGCGGCGCGAGATGCCCGTCGTCGCGGTGAACATCGTGGTGAACCGGGGCGCGGAGCAGGAGCCCGCCTCGGGGCTCACGAGCACCATGGCGTCCATGATGCTCTCCGGCACGAAGCAGCGATCGGCCATCAAGCTCTCGGAGGAGCTCGGCGCGATCGGCGCGCGGTACGGGGCCTGGGCCGATCACGACGGCGTGGGCCTGACGGCGCAAGCGCTCCGCGAAAAGGCGCCCGAGCTCTTCGCGATCCTCGCGGACGTCGTGCTGAACCCGGCCTTCGATCCGGCGGAGCTCGAGCGCGAGCGCGCGCGGCGGCTCACGTCGATCCTGCAGCAGGCCGATCAGCCCGGCGTGCTCCTCCAGAACGCCATCACCGAGCGGCTCTACCCCGCCGGGCATCCGTATCGTGAGCCGCTCATCGGCACCGAGGCGTCCGTCAAGGCGATCAAGCCCGCGGATCTCGCGCGCCAGCACGCGGCGCTCTTCCGGCCGGAGCACACGACGGTCACGATCGCGGGCAACATCGACAAGGCCGCGGCCCTCGCGCTCGTCGAGAAGAGCTTTGCCGCGTGGAAGGGCCAAGGGACCCCGGCGAAAACGCCGAAGGATCCCCCGGCCGTGGGCAAGGGCGAGAAGCGGGTCTTCCTCGTGGATCGTCCGGGCGCCACGCAATCGTACGTCGCCGTGACCCTCGCGGGCGTGCCCCGGAAAAACCCGGATTTCGACGCCCTGATGGTCATGAATACCCTGCTCGGCGGGCAGTTCACGAGCCGGCTCAACCTGAACCTGCGCGAGAAGCACGCCTACACGTACGGCGCGCGGAGCGGCTTCGACATGCGCCACGGCTCCGGGCCCTTCACCGCGGGCGGGGCGATCATGACGCCCGCGACCGCCCCGGCCGTGAAGGAGATCTTCGCGGAGATCGAGCGGCTGCGGAAGGAGCTCGTGTCCGCGGAGGATCTCGCCGACGCGAAGGCGAACCTCGTGCGGCAGCTGCCGGCGCGCTTCGAGACGGCCGGGGAGACGGCGGGGACGCTCGCGTCGCTTTCGGTGCAGGGCCTCCCGCTCGACGAGCTCGCCACGCGCCCGTCGCGCATCTCGAAGATCAGCGCGGAGGACGTGAAGCGGGTGGCCGAGAAGTACCTCCGGCCCGATCAGATGCGCGTGATCGTGGTCGGGGACGCGGCCGTCGTGGAGAAGGAGCTCGCGGCGCTGGATCTCGGCGGCGTCGAGGTGCGAAAGGCGCCGGCGAAGAAGGACGCCAAGGCGGAGCCGAAGAAGGAAGCCGCGAAGGGCGCGCCGGTCGGGCCGACCGGGCGGCCGAAGGTCAACCTCGGGCGGTAGTCGAGCCCTTCCCTTGCTGTTCGACGGCATTCCGTCTCGCGCGCGGGACACGAGCCTCCACCATCGAGAGGGGCTCTGCGCGCCCTCGCTCCGGCCGACGGGGCTCCCCGCGGAGCCCGTCCGGCGGGCCTTCACGGTCGGCGGGGCCTCGGCGGTGGTCGCGGCGTACGTCGTGTGGGGCAGCGTCATCCAGCGAAGCTTCGAGTTCCTGGACCTCTACCTCATCCCGCTCGTGTTCGTCGCGGCCACGCTCCTCACCGCGGCGGTCACCCTCGTGGGCCCATTTTTGCGGGCTCTGCGCGTGGAGGTCGCGCTCGACGAGGGCGGCGTACGTTGCGCGGTCGACGAATACGTCACGTATTACCCGTGGGTGCTCCTCGGCCCTGCGCAGATCGAGCCCGATTGGCGCGGCATTCCGACGTTGATCCTGACGAACGAGAGCGGGCGCGTGTTCGCGCGGGTGCCGCTGCTCGGCAAGAGCGCCCATGCGAGCGCTGCGACGCTCCTGCGATCGTACGAGCAGCGCCGCACGGGGCGGCTCGTGCCGGCGCCGCCCGTGGCGCGGTCGCTCGCGCGGCAGGGGCGGCCGATTTCGGCGTGGCTCGAAGCGCTCGCGGCGCTCGGGGCCGCGGGCAACAAACGGGCGGGCTACCGCGAACAGGCGCCGAGCGACCTCGCCGAGCTGCCGTCGATCGTGGCCGACCTCGGACAAACCTCGGAGATCCGCGCGGCGGCGGCGTACGTCCTGCTCGCGCAGCGCGCGCCCGATCTCGACGCCTTGAAAAGCGCGATCACGGAGGCGGCGCCTCCGCTCGTCCAGCTCCTCGTCCACCTGTCCCCGGCGGGCAAGGCCATCGTCTCGCGGGATTCGATCGAGGCGGTGCGGCCTTTCCTGGAGCCCGACGAGGCGGCGGCGATCGACGGCGCCGGTTGAACGATCGCGCGAACGACGCGCTTTTCGCTTCTCGCGGCTTCTGGCATCATCCGGCTCCCCGTGGATTTCTTCGTTCGATCCTTCGCCGCCATAGGCCTCGTCGCCTCCCTTTCGGCTTGCTCGGGCGCCCCCGCGCAGAGCCGCCCCGTGGCCACTGCCGCGCAGGCGCCGGCGCCCGCGATTCCGTCGGGCCCCTGCGCGCTCCGGCCCTCGTGTGATACGCCGTTTCCCGGGCAATCGAAGCGGGAGTTCCGGCACCATCGCTCGGGGCTGCTGAATGCGCTCGGCGCGCGGCACCGCGGCCGGGATCTCTTCTTGCTCCCCGGCGCCCCGCAATGGGCGCTCGGGAAATTCGCGTACGGGCCTTCGGACAAGGATCTGAAGGACGAAGACATCGACGTGTATCTGCTCCGCGGCTGTGGGGCTTCGTGGGAGAAGGTCGGGACGTACCGCACGACCGAGGACGAGGGCTCGCACCCGGCGGTGCTCGGCGTCGCGGACCAGGGCGGGCAGATCTTCGTGAATCTCGCGCAGGTCCTGCCCGACGGTCCGCTCGGCGTGGGGCGGCATCGAATCAAATTGGTGGTCGCGGGCGACGCGACGAGCGCGGAGCTGTTTCTCGAAGTGCTGCCGCCGAGCGCGCGGATCGTGGTGACGGACATCGACGGCACGTTGACGGAGAAGGAAGAGGCGCTCGTGGGGGACGTGCTCACGGGCAACCATTCCCAGACGCACCCGGGCGCCGTGGAGGTGATGCGTGCGCTCTCGGGCCGCGGGTTTTTCATGTTCTACCTGACGGCGCGGCCGCACTGGCTCGAACCGCGGACCCGCGAATGGCTCGCGCTGCGCGGATTTCCGCCGGGAATCGTGCATACGTCGGTGACGGCCACGGGGCGCATGGGCGGGGCCGCCGCGTCCTTCAAATCGGGCGAGCTCGGCCTGCTCAAGACGGCGACGGGGCTCTTGCCGGAGCTCGCGTTCGGGAACATGCCGAGCGACGTGGACGCCTATTCGAGCTCCGGGATCCCGAAGACGTTTTATTACAAGCTCGACCAAGACGCGCGGGGCGGCGTGAAGCACGACGATTATCGAACGCTCTTGCCCTCGCTCGGCGAGCTCCCGGCGGTGTGTCCGTGAAAGGGCCGCGCAAGGCGTACGAGGACGCGAAGGTGCACCTCGACGTGCTCGGCGAGGTGCACGAGATCGAATGCAAGGTGCGGGTCGGGCGCACGCAGGTGCACGAGCTCTTGCCGCTCGCGCGGTCGCTCTCGGCGTCGATCCTGGCCATCTCGACGGCGCACGCGCGGGCGCAGGGCAAGGACATTTCGTGCCAGAAGGGCTGCACCCATTGCTGCCGCCAGCTCGTGCCGGTCTCGCCGATCGAGGCGCGGCGGCTCGGGGAGGTCGTGGCCGCGATGCCGGAGCCGCGCCGCGCGGAGGTGCGCGAGCGGTTCGTCCGGGCGATCGGGCGGCTCGAAGAGGCGGGC
The DNA here is from genome assembly GCF_029960785.1 of Polyangium sp. 15x6. Classification (GTDB taxonomy): domain Bacteria; phylum Myxococcota_A; class Polyangia; order Polyangiales; family Polyangiaceae; genus Polyangium. The sequence continues at coordinate 5,562 of NZ_JASBQE010000166.1, read as the reverse complement.
CTCGTGGATCCGAAGGCGCCGAAGGGCCGGGCCGCGCTCGTCTCGAAGGAGGCGACGTCCTCTGCGGCGTGGGACGATGTGAGCCGGCGGTATTACGAGCTCCGGATCGATTGCCCGTTCCTCGAAGGTGGCCTGTGCAGCATCTACGAGGAGCGCCCGATCGCGTGCCGCGAATACAACGCGGTGACGGATCCGGCGCTGTGCGAGGCGCTCGACCCGGGAATCGAGGTCGTGCCGCGGCCGTCGCCGATGGGCGATGTGCTCACGAAGGTGACGGGGGAGCTCACGGGCAAACCGCAGGCGGGGATCCCGCTGCCGCTCGCGCTCGAATGGGCGCGCGCGCATGGAAAGACGGTCGAACGCGAGCGGGACGGCGAGGCGATGTTCTGGGCGCTGCTCCGGGTGATGGAAGAGGACGGCGCCTGAGAGGGCGCTCATTTCTCGACGACGCGATAGACGAATTTTTGCGTGGCCCCGCGCCGCTCGATCGTCATCTCGACCTTCTTCGCTCCCTTGAGCTTCGAATAAGCTTCGAGCGCGAGGTCGGCGCCCGTGAGCGCATGTCCCCCGAGCTCGATCACGACATCGCCATTCTGGAGCCCGAGCGTCGCGAGCACGCTGCTCGGGCGAATGCCGAAGAGCTTCACCCCCACGATCTTTCCGTCCTTCTGCGTCGGAACGAAGCGGGCCGATCGGATCATCCCGACCTGATCCTCCTTCAAGAGATCGGCCGACGCTTGCGTGAGCTCGTACTCGGTCTCGGAAATCTTTCGCACGCCGGCCGCGAATTTCTCCGCGGACGCGTCCGGCGGCGTCTGCGCGCTCTCGGACGGCGGCGCGGCCTGCTCGACCGTACGACCCGCGCAGGTCGCGGGCAGGGGTTTGTCGGGGACGCGCCGCACGACGAGGCCACCGGCCTCGCTCTCGACGAGCGAGAGCCCAGCCGGATCGAGGGCCTCGCGGAGGAGGCGGATCGCATTCGGAAGGGGCACGGGGCCGCCGGTGAGGAGCGTGATCCGCGCGCAATGGGCGACGGCCTGGGCGTCGGCGTCGATGACGACGGGTTTGCCGGCGGCGGACGCGAGCTTCTCGGCGACGGAATCGACCGGCTCGTTGCGAAGCTCCAGGGAGACGGTGCCGGCAGGAATGTCCGCGGCGGCGTCGTCCCCCGCGACCGGCTGGGAAGGTCCGGGGTCGGATTTGTGGCAGGCAGCGAGGAGGAGCGCCGCGGTCAGGATGAGGGCGGAGCGCAGACGGGAGGGTGTGGGCACGGGAGGGCAATGTGCATGGGCCCGCGGCGGGGAGCAATGGGCGTCGTCGGTGTCGCTCCCCAGCGGATCATTGCGAGCGGCGCTTCTCTTCGAGGGTCGCCTTCAGCACGAGGAGCATCGCGCGATCCTTCGGGCGTGTGAGCTTCTCCTTGATCTGGATGAGGCGCTCGAGAGAAAGGACACGGACCGGCGCGCCCGCGACCTCCAGCCACAAGGCATCGGGCAGGAGATCCTCGTACGAGGTGTCCTCCTCGATCGTGCCGAGGACGTCGAGCACGCCGTGGCGCGTCGAGAGGAGCTTGTGCCCGGGGGAGAGGAGGTGGGACTCGTTGGGCACGAGCCTTCGAGGATCCGTGCGAAAGACAGCGTCGAGGTCTCGCAACGCGGCGAGCAGGCGCGCGACGTTGTCCTCGGCGCGCGAATAAACGATGTCGATGTCGAACGTATGCACGGGCGCGCCCTGCAGCACCGCGGCCATGCCTCCGACGACGACGAAATCCACCCGATGGTGGAGGAGCGTCCGGAGAATGTCAGCCAGCGCCATCGGGCAGCGGGCGGACGCTCTCGACGAGGTCGATCGAGCCCTGCGCCACCGCGAGGCGCTCGGTCGGCGACAGGCTCAGCATCCAGCGGATGAGCGAGCGATCGATCCCGTCGGCGTCGTAGGGATCCTGATCCGCTCCTACGAGGTCTAGCGGCGTCTCGAACACGGGAGCCAGGTTATCACGCCGGAGAGGGGCGGGGGAGGGGGGACCCTACCGCAGCCCCGCCCCCTTCCGCGTCACGCGCGGCAGCGCCGTCTTGGTCGACGGTTCCAGGGCGAGGTCGTCCGCCTCCCCGGCCGCGAACCGCAGCGCGCCCGCGTACGCGATCATCGCCGCGTTGTCCGTGCAGCTCGCGAACGACGGCACGAACAGCGCAATCTTCTGCCGCGCGCACACTTCCGCCATCCGCGCCCGCAGCCCCCGGTTCGCCGCGACGCCCCCCGCGAGCACGATCCGCGGCACGCCCTCCACCTTTGCTGCGCGCACCGCCTTGTCCACGAGCGTGCCCACGACCGACGCCTGGAACGCCGCGCAGAGGTCCGCGAGCGCTTGCCCCTCGGGCGGCTTGCCCTGCGTCGCGACGTGGCGCATGACCGCCGCCTTCAGCCCCGAGAAGCTGAACTCCAGGCTCTCGCGATGCGCCATCGAGCGTGGCACCGCGTCCTTTGCCCGGGAAGCATCGCCCGTCGCCGCCAGCCGATCCACCACGGGGCCGCCCGGATAGCCGAGGCCGAGCAGCTTCGCGGTCTTGTCGAACGCCTCGCCCGCCGCGTCGTCGCGCGTCGCCCCGAGCTCGCGAATCGCCGAGAGCCGCGGCGCGTCCACGCGGTAGAGCGCCGTGTGCCCGCCCGAGGCCAGGAGCGCGATGAACGGGTACGACGGCACGGGCGCTTCCGCCTCGGCCTCGCCCCGCCGCAAGAACACCGCGAGCAGGTGCCCGACGAGGTGATCCACGCCGACGATCGGCTTTCCCGTCGTGAAGGACAGACCTTTCGCCGCCGAAAGACCCACGAGCAGCGCGCCGAGCAGGCCCGGGCGCGACGTGACCGCGATGCCGTCCACGTCGCCGGGCTTCATCCCGGCCCGCGCGAGCGCCTCGCGGATCACCGGCACGATGGCGCGCGCGTGGTCGCGCGAGGCGATCTCCGGCACCACGCCGCCATAAGGCGCGTGCGCCTCGACCTGGCTGCGTACGACGTCGGAGAGCACCACGCCCGCCTCGGTCACCACGGCGGCGGCCGTCTCGTCGCACGATGTCTCGATCCCTAGAACCCGCATTGACCCTCCCGGCGCACCAGCGAAAACATGCCGAAGATCGGCCGCCGTCCCTCGTCCGCGGTCGGATCCTCGGAGCCCGCGCGCACGAGGCGCACCTCGACGCCCCCGTCCGAGCGCAAGGACAGGAACGCGAGCATCGACTCCGCCGTGGGCTCGCTCGGCGAGACCGCGAAGAGCGTGTTCCGCTCCCGACCGTCGCCCATCTCGAACTGCGAGAGCGGATCGTGCGCGAGCGGCGGGATCGGGCGGAGCGCGGCGCCGTCGAAGAGCCGCCGCTCGGGCCGCGTCTGCGTGGCGGCCTCGAACGTCCAGAGTCTGCCCGGCGATTCGTCGCCGTCGAGCCGGGTCGCGTCGAGCGTCAGGCGCATCTGCACGCGGGGGCTGAGCCCCTCGCGAAAGGGGCTGCCGAGCGTGATGGCGCCGCAATACGCCTCGCCCGGGCTCGTGGAGAAGCGCGCGACGTCGTTGCACCCGGCGGCGGTCCCGGCGACGAGAAGCTGCGCGAGCACGAGGCATCGTCGCGCTCGTTTTCCGGCTTCTCTCGGCCTACCCGTGTGCATCGGCGCGGATTGTGCCCTTGGCCCCCCTCTCCCGCCACCCCTCTCCGCGCGCCCTTGGTAGACTGCCCACCCTTCGATGGAAACCCAAGCCCAAGGCCCCAGGATCGATCCGCGGGAGTTTTTCGAGAAGGCCCCGGCCTTGTTCTGCGTCCTCGACTCCGACAACCGGATGTACCAGCCGAACGGGGCCTGGGAGCGCGTGACGGGGTTCTCGCTCGAGGCGCTCGAAGGCATGCGGCTCGAAGACCGTTTGCACCCCGAGGACAGGGATCCGACCCGGCGGACCTCGCGCATCTCCGTCGAGGCCCAGGGGGCGATCGTGCAGGAGACGCGCTTTCGTTGCGCAGACGACACGTACAAGTGGCTCGAATGGACGATGCGTGTCGTGTTCGAGCGGGGGCTCGTGTTTTGTTGCGCGCGCACCATCGAGCAGCCGCGGCGCGCCACCGTCACCGCCGCGCGGCGTCTCGAAGCGTACCTCCGGCGGGCCCCGATCGCGATGATCGAGACCGAGGTGGGCCGCGGGGTCGTGGAGTGGAGCACCGGGGCCGAGCGGATCTTCGGGTTCACGCGGAGCGAGGCGCTCGGTCGAAGGCTCGTCGACCTCGTCGTGGCCGAGCCGCAGCGCGATCACGTGCTCGACGCCGCGTTCGCGATCCGCGAAGGTCGCATCCCCTCGGGGCGCCTCGGCGCGACGGAGAACATCACGAAGGACGGTCGCACGGTCGTGTGTGAATGGCACAACGCGCCGCTCGCCGACGAGGAGGGGCGGGTGCGCGGGGTCCTGAGCATCGCCCTCGACCGGACCGAGATCGAGCGGGAGCGCGCGCGGGCCGAGGAGAGCCTCGCGCGGTTCGAGCTGCTCATGCGAGGCTCGAAGAACGGCCTCTGGGATTACGTGCCCCGAGATCCAAAGAACCCGACCGATCCCGAGCAGCCGATCTTCGTGTCCGACGGGCTCGCGCGGCTGCTCGGGATCACAGCCGAGGAGGCGCCGAAGTCGCTCCACGCATGGGAAGCGTTCGTGCACCCGGAGGACCGCGAGCAAGCAGCGAGGCGCTTCGCCGAGCACATCGCGTCGCGCAAAGACGAGACGTACTTCGAAGGTCGGCTGCTCCGCGGGGACGGGACGTACCTGTGGGTGGCCAGCACCTTTCAATCGCTCTGGAGCGAGAGCGGAGAGCTGTTGCGGCTCGCCAGCGCGATCGTGGACATCACCGAGCGCAAGGACACCGAGGCGGATCTGCGCGACAAGCTCGCAGTCATCGAGCGGCAAGCCGCGTCGATCCGGGAGCTCTCGACGCCAATCCTGGAGGTGCAGGAGGGCGTGCTCTGTCTGCCCGTGGTAGGCGTGGTCGACAGCGGGCGCGCCGCCGAGATGATGGATGCCGCACTCGGAAGCGTGGTCGATCTACAGGCACGCTTCCTGATCATCGACCTCACAGGCGTGCCCGTGCTCGATACGAGCACAGCCGATCGTCTACTCGCAATCGCCCGCGCCGCGAGCCTCGTCGGCGCAAAGACCGTGATCACCGGCCTCCGCCCCGCCGTCGCACAAACCGTGGTGACCCTCGGCGTCGCAATGGGCGAGGTAAAGACCCTCCGAAACCTGAAGGACGGCCTCCGATACTGCCTGCGCGAGGCCAGCCGGTAGGGGCGTCGCGCCGGGGTTTCACCCCGGACCCCGACCAGGGGTTGTCCACCCCTGGACCCGGACCAGCCAGGGGCTGGACCCGGGGCGACAGCGCGCGATGCGCGCTGTCGACAGGGAAGGCGTCCCCAGCACGTACGGCAGCGCTGCCGTCTCGGCTGGCGAAGCCGCTCGTGGTCTTGGCAGGGCCTCTGTTCGATGAACTGCGCATCGCGCAGTTCATCGACCCCGAGTCCAGCGCTTGCGCTGGTCCGGGG
>NZ_JASBQE010000165.1 GCF_029960785.1 Polyangium sp. 15x6 | reverse complement strand
GTCCACGACGCGCCGCCACCGGCGCTCGGTCCTCGTCGTCCTCGTAGCCATGACGAACCTCCTTCGACGACGAGAACTGCACGGAAGAGCGCAGGAGCGGAAGGATGGGGGTTGCCGGACGGGTACGAGTATTCTGAGGTCTTCCCGCCGACGAGCACCCGCGCGACGCACCGGCACGACATTGTCCAGCGCATGCGGAAGACTGTCGCGGCTTTCCCCAGGCTCGTGTCCTCGGTCCGCGAGTTCCAGTACGCCGGCACCGGCACCAGCGTCATGCCCTGCCTCGCGGTGTTGCTGCTCGGCGGTCTGTCGCGCGCGAACACCTCCACCCGGACCTGCGGCGGCGGGGCCTCGCGCGTCAGCCTGGAAGCCGCCTCGAGGAGGGACTCGGACTGCTGGCTCAGCTCTTCGAGCAACTCCTCGGTTAGGTGCTGACCACCCCATTTCCCACCGTAGCCGATGACTGCACCGACCTTCCAGAGCTCGGCGGCGAGCGCAACCGAGACTTCCTTCCACCGGTTGTCGGGGTCGGGGTCGGAGTCGGAGCTGACCCGCCCGGCGCTGAGGCCGACGAGCCCGCCAATGCTGAGCGGATCGAGCTGCCCGAAATCCCGGTGCACATTGAGCACGTGATCGGGCGGGAGGTGGCGCAGATCCAGTTCCTCATCCTTCTTCGCTGAGGCGGCGGCCATCTCGATGATGGCCTTGATCGATCGCGCGCCGTGTCTAAACCGCCCGACGTGCAGCATAGCGTGTAAGAGCGGGCGCGACACCTCGGGCGGCTTGCTGCTAGAGCCCCGCGCCTTGGCTATGTCTTCCAGGGCGGACCGGATAATTACAGCTCGCCGGAGTGAGGTGTTCGTCGGCTCGTTGGGGCCGGTCACGTCGATGTGGCCTCGAAGGCGGCTCACGAAGTCCGGGCCCTTGGCCTCGCGAAAGTGCGTCTCCGAGGTCGCGCCGAAGTCAGCCATACGCGCGGCCGTACCGCCCGCGAAGATATATATCGCCCGCTTGAGCTCGAACTCGTCTCCGTTGTCGAAAAGGGTGCCGTCCTGCATCGGGGCGAGGAAGCGGCTCAGCCAGCCGAGCGGGACTCCGTTCAGCGGCGCGTCGAACTCGTCGAAGAACACGACAGGTACGGAGGTCCCATCGCCGCCGAGGCGCACCTTCCGGATGACCCTCACGAGGTCGGCTTGGGAAGCCAGCACGGTGAGGTTGACCTCGGTGAGCGGCAACTTCTTGCCGCTTGCCGCTTCAAGCTCACTACAGATCTCGCGTACGACGTGGGACTTGCCGCTCCCAGGCGGGCCGAACACGGCCAAGCACAGGGGACGGGGCGGCGAAGGGAGCTGGATGTAGCCAGCGACGAGGGACTTGAACGTCGCTAGCTGCCCGTGCTCCTCCTTGGTGAAGGACCAAAGACGTCCGAGCTGCCAGACCCTCCCCAGCTTCAGGAGCTCCTCCATCACCTCGCCGTGGCCCTCTCGGACGATGCGCTCCGCGAGCGCGTCCGGTGTGGCTGGTGTAGTGATGAGGCCAGTCCCGCCGGGGTCGAAGTGGGCAACCGCCGCGGGCGGGAGCCCGCTGGCTCCGGCCCCCGTCACACCTGCTCCCTTCACGGTCTTCGTCGGGTCGTTCATCGCTTCGCCCTCGTTTGCGCTGGCGCCTCGTCTGCCCAGCGCTCTAGGAGCGCACGCACAAAGCGAGCTACCGAATCGCACGCAACCTTGGTCCACCGCTCAGAGTCATTGCGCTTGTTATCGTCCGCGTAGTCGGCGATGCCCCGGATCATCAGGCATGGGACGGAACTCTTCGCCGAAGCAAACGCAACCCCGGCCCCCTCCATCTCCACCCCGAGGACGTCCGCGCGCAATCCGAGGAACTTCTCGACGGCCGCCTTGGAGGCAAGGACCTTATCGCCACTCAGGATGGATCCGAAGCGAACCTGCGCGTTGCTCCCTTGTGTCGCAGGCAGGCGGATCGATTTTGCAAGCGCATAGAGCGAGGCTTCAGGCTCGTAATCGGCCCACCGAATCGTGCTGTCGCCATCAAGCCTCTGAGCCTCGTAGTCGACAATCTTGGTTGCCACGAGGACATCGCCCAGGGCAACACTGCGGTCTTGGAAGCCACCCGCCGTCCCGGCGATCAGGATCAGGCTCGGATTCCAGGTGTGAATGGCGTGGACTGTCGACACTGCCGCGCTCACGCGGCCCGTCCCCGCGAGCTGCGCCAGGACGCCGTGCCGCCGCACGTTGTCGTGCGGGTCACCCAGGTCGAGCTCATAGCATGCGCCGAAGACCGTCGAAGTCGGCGCCAGCGGCTTCCACTCGATGCACCGCAGGATAGCCTCCGTCTCTTCGGGGAGCGCCGCCAGGACAACGAACGCCGGGCTCATCGGGGAGACTCTAGCGAAGGTGGACGCGACGGTAAAGGTGTACGCCGCGAGGTCGGGCGCCAGGACACCCACTCCGGCCTTTGCTCGTGTTCGAGTCGATGTGGCGACGGTTCTTGGAGGCGGTCAGGTCGACCCCACGGACGGACGGACGACGCCCGCGTGCGAGCCACGTACGGCAGCTCCCGCCCGTCGCTCTGCTCGTTGCCGCGGAGCCGAGAACGTCGCCTGTGGCCTCACTGTGGCCTCAACCCGCCTCCCAAGACGTCTCCAGACGTCTCGCCATGTCGCCTCCCCCTTCCCCGTCAAACTTCGCAAAAGTAGCTGGAATGATGCTGTTTCCGTCGATCTTCTCAGGGGTTAGCGAGAACTCCCTCGCTCCCCGAGCCCGCATTTCCTAAACCGAAGGTCGCAGGTCCGATTCCTGCCGGGGATGCCAGTAGTTCCGCGGACTTTGGATCCCGCAGGCCCCGGACGGCGGCTGGACGGAGGAGAGCGTCGGGTATGCGCTGGCGAACGCGAACACGGGCGAGTTCTCCGTACCGCTCATCAGCCTGCACGGCGACGCGGACGCGCTCCTCGGCCTCGGCGCGCACGGAGAGGCCTACAAGGCCGCGGTCGAAAAATATGGCTCGCCCGAGATGCACCGCCTCTACGTGATCGCATACGGGGGGGCACGTGGACCTTCACGCGGACGGGGCGATCGATTTCGACTTCGATGGGACCCCCGGCGAGGAGGGCGCCGCCGACCCGTTCACGCCCATGCAGCCCTACGTGGAGCGGGCCTTCGACGCACGCGTGACCTGGGTGAAGGACGGAACCGCGCCGAAGCCCTCGGGCACGGTGGCGACCGACCCCAAAAACGACGTGCTCGACGCGGCGATGATCGATTTCCGAACGCCTGGCCCCACGCGAGCAGGTCCCCGGAGGAGCGCCAGAGACGCACCGCGGCAATATGCGTCAAACGGGTGGGAAAAGGGCGTCAGCGCCGTGCGGGCCCGGGAATGGCCTTGACGAACGGCACACTCTTCTGATTCACAAATCAGGAGACATGCGCACGGCGGAGACGTCGCGTTACGACGCACTTCCCTTCCCACGCGCGGTGACCGATTTCGTGGGGCGGGAGGCCGAGCTGTCGCGCGTGCGCGCCCTGCTCCCGCGCGAGCCGCTGTTCCTGGTCTACGGCGTCGCCGGCATCGGCAAGAGCGAGTTCGTCTACAAGATCGTCGAGGAGGCGCGCTCCCTGCCCGCCCTGCGCCGCGCCTCGACGATCGCGCTCGCCGCGCGCGCGGGCCAGCGCTGGGAGCACCTGCTCTCGGTGCTGCGGCTACGCCTCTCCGCGGCCGCCTCCGAGCCCCACGAGAGCCTCGCGGACGACCTCTCCGCCGTGGCCAGGGCCCTGTCCGCCCGCCCCGCGCTCGTCTTCATCGACGACGTCCACCACCTCGACGCGGAGGCCACGGGCGAGGTGCTCGGCTACCTGGCCCGGCACGTCTCCCGCAGCCGGCTCTTCGTCGCTTCCCGACTGGAGCTCCTGCTGCCCGAAGGCACCCCGCCGCCGGTGATATGCCGACTGCCGCCGCTCAGCCGCGAGGCCACCGAGACCCTGGTGGCGAACCTCAGCCACGTCCTCGGTCTCAGCGCGCCCGATCCGGCCGAGGTGCTCGCGCGCTCCGGGGGCAGCCCATTTTATGTGCGGCGCGAGCTGTCGGACCTGCGCTACGCCCCACGCCGCGACGGCGACTCGCTGGCCGCCGCCCTGCGGGAGCTGTCCCCGGCGCTGCGCCGCACGCTCCTTTTGGCGCGCCACGTGCGCGGGCGGCTCTCGCCCGCGGATCTGCCGGGCGAGGAGGCGCTGTGGGAGCTGTCGCGGCGCTTCCTCATCGACGTCGAGCGCGGCGTCATCATGGTGCACGACCTCATCCGCGAGGCGCTGCGGCGCGCCGCGGCGCCGGAGGAGATCGCGGAGGCGAGGCGCGACGCGGCGCGGCTCCTCTTGAGGCGGGCAGAGGCAGCCCCAGCGGATCGGGCCGCGGACGTCTCGCTGGACGTGGTGGAGGCGGCGCAGCTCCTCCTCGACGCGGGCGAGCCCACCCGAGCCTGGGAGGCGCTGGATCGCCATGCCCGCCCGATGGCCCGCGCCGCGCTCGATCATCTCGCGCTGCCGATTCTGTCGGTGCTGCAGAAGGCCCTGCCGGAGCAGCGGCAGGCCGTGGTGCTGCACATGGCGACGATCCTGGTGCGCCACGCCCGCGTGGCCGAGGCGCGCGCCCTGCTCGATGAGCTCGGGGCCGAGGGACGGCGGCCCCCGCATGCGGCCCGCTACCTGCGGCTCTCGGCGGCGATCGCGCGGCGTACCGGGGCGCTCGACCGCGCTGCGGCGCTGCTCGACGAGGCGCTCGGGGCGGCGGAGGACCCGCGCGAGAAGCTCGGCGTCGCGCTGCAGCGGGCGTGCGTGCAGGCCCTGCGCGGCGAGGGGGCGGCGGTGCGGAGCAGGCTCGGCGCGGCGCTCGCGGAGCACGGCGCGCTGGCGCCGGAAGACGAGGCGCGCATCGGATGGGTGTGGGCGCTTTCCTTCTTGACCGAGGGGCGGTTCGAGGAAGGCGCGAGCACGGCGGCGCAGGCCGCGGGGGGCGCGGCCTGCAGGGAGGGGGCAGAGCACGAGCGCGCCCAGCTCATCATGCTGGAGCTGTTCGCCCGCTGTGCCCGCGACGAGGTGGACGCGGCGGCGGGGCTGCTCAAGCGCCTGCAGCTGCACGAGTCGGCGACGTCGGCGCTGCCGGCCCCGGCGTCGGCGCTCTCCCGCGGCCTCGTGCACCACGCGCGCGGCGAGCTGCCCGAGGCGCGCGCCGCGCTGGACGAGGCGCACCGCTACTTGCTCTCGCACGGCGACCTCCTGCCGGCGGCCGTGGCCAGCCATTCCCTGGGGCTCACGCTGCTCGGGCTGGGTGACCTGGAGGGGGCGCACGCGGCGGCGTGTCGCGCGGCACAGATGGTGGCGGACGGGGGGCTCGCGAGCCTCGGGCCGCACTGCGCGGTGCTCAAGGCGCGGGTGCACCTCGGGGCGCTTCGATGGAAGGAGGCGGAGGCACTGCTCGTCATGCCGCCGGAGGCGCCGGCCTTGGTGCAGGCGCAGGCGGAAGCGCTGCGGGCCCAGCTCCACGCCCTGCGCGGAGAGGCGGAGGCGGCGCTCTCGGCCCTCGACCGGGCGGCGAGCCTTTCGCGGCAGCAGGGTGCCGAGGCGCGGCGCGAGGTCGATCTGATAGCCGCGGAGGTCCTGCTGCTCTGCGGCAACGCAGCCGGCGCCGACGAGCGGGCCGAGCGGGCGCAGGTCTACTACGAGGCGCGCGGACGCAGGCAGCCGCAGGCCCAGGCGGCGCTCGTGCGGGCGGCGGCGCTTTTGGCGCTCGGGGTTCGGACCGAGCGCGAAGCGGCCGCGGCGCTGCTTGGCGAGGCGGAGGAGCACCTCGGGCTCGCCCAGGCGCTCAGCGAGCGGCACGGGCATGCGCTCCCGTGGGCGCCGCTCGTGGCGGTGGCGCTGTATCGGCGGCGCGGCGACGAGCGGCGGGCGCGGGCGGAGCTCTCGGCGGCGCTGCGGCGCATGGACGCGACGAGGACGGGGCATCGCCCTGCAGAGAGCCTGGAGGGGCGCCTCCTCTCGTGGACGGCCGCGGCGCGGTCGCTCCCGGCGGACGCGGAGCCGTGTCCACCGGGGATCGCGGCGCTTTTGCGGGCGCTCGGGCTGCTGCCGCCGGCCGAGGTCGTGGCGGCTCCCCACAGCCCCGTGGTCCCCGAGGGCGCAGACCGGGCCCTCGGCCACCATGATCTGGTCGTCGACCTACGGCGCACCGTGATCCGCGCACCAGGACGCGAGGATCAGGTGACCGGCCGGCCGATCCTCTGCGCCCTCCTGGCGCATCTCGCACCCAACGACGGCGTCTACAGCGCCGAGCGCCTCTTCTACGAGGTTTGGGGGGGCCGCGAGTACCATCCCCTGCGCCATCGCAACACCATTTACGTGGCCATCACACGCCTGCGACGCGCCCTGCAGGAGCTCTTGCCCGGGCGCGAGGTCGTGGAGACCACGCCCCAGGGCTGGCGGCTCTCCGCGGGCGTCTCCCTCTGCGTCCTCGGCGGGGACACGAGCCGGCCGCGCCCCGCCAAACCGGCCGCCTGACACGCGCCGACGTCGGATCTTACCTGCACAAGTAAGTTGTTCCTTCGGCGCGCCCTCTCACCGCGACCCGCCAAATAAGTCGGTGTCACTTGGTCACCGGGGCCCCATCGCCGAACATGCAGCCGCGGCGCCCCCCTTGCCCGTGGGGACGCGGCCTTCGCGGAGGTCACTCATGGACGTCCTGACGACCCTTGCTGCCCTGTGTTTCCTCATGTTCGTGGCCTACCGCGGCTTCAGCGTGATCCTGTTCGCGCCCGTCGCCGCCTTGCTGGCCGTCATCTGCGTGAGCCCGTCCCTCGTCCCGGCCTTCTTCTCGGGCATCTACATGGAGAAGCTGGCGGGGTTTCTCAAGCCCTACTTCCCTGTTTTTCTCCTGGGGGCCCTGTTCGGCAAGCTCATCGAGATCTCAGGCTTCGCGCGGGCCATCACCCAGCGCGTCACCCGCCTCATTGGCAAGAACAACGCCATCCTCGCCGTGGTCGTCGTATGCGCCCTCTTGACGTACGGCGGCGTCTCTCTCTTCGTGGCCGCATTCGCGGTTTATCCCTTCGCCCTCGAGCTATTCAAGGCCGCCAACATCCCCAAGCGCCTCATTCCGGGCACCATCGCGCTGGGCTCCTTCACCTTCACCATGGATGCCCTGCCCGGCTCGCCACAGATCCAGAACATCATCCCCACCGGCTTCTTCAAGACCACGACCTGGGCCGCCCCCTGGCTCGGCCTGGTCGGCGCGATCTTCGTCTTCAGCGCGGGCATGGCTTACCTGACCTACCAGCGCAAGAAGGCCCAGGACCGCGGGGAGGGCTTCGGCGCGGAGGAGGACGAGCCCGCGAAGGCCGACGAGAAACCGATCCATCCGCTGGTCGCGTTCCTGCCGCTCGTGCTGGTGGGTGTGCTCAACCTCGTCTTCACGCGCCTCTTGCCGAAGGTCTACGGGCCGAGCTTCGATTTCGCGGCCGTCAGCGTGAAGGACGTCCCGGCGCTCGATACCTCCAAGCTCATCGCGCTGTGGGCCGTCGAGGGCGCGTTGCTCGTGGGCATCGGCGCCATCGTCATCACCGCGTTTGCCCGTGTGCGCGGCCCCTTCGCCAAGGCGGCCACCGTGGCCGTGGGCGGCGCACTCTTGGCGGCCTTCAACACCGCCTCCGAGTATGGCTTCGGCGGGGTCATCGCCGCATTGCCGGGCTTCCGCGCCATCAGCGGGGCCATGTCGCAGGCGATCCACAATCCCCTGCTCAACGAGGCCATTACCACCACCACCCTCGCCGGCATCACCGGCTCGGCGTCCGGCGGCATGGGTATCGCCCTGGCAGCCATGGGCAAGCAATACCTGGAGCAAGCCACGCAAATGGGGATCCCTCCCGAGGTCCTGCACCGCGTCGCCTCCATGGCCAGCGGCGGGATGGACACGCTTCCGCACAACGGCGCGGTCATCACGCTGCTCGCCGTCACCGGGCTGAGCCACCGCCAATCCTACGGCGACATCTTCGCCATGACCCTCATCAAGACCGCGGCCGTCTTCGTGGTCATCGCCTTCTATTACACGTTTCACATCTACTGATGGACCGCCGGGCGCGCGCCGCGCCCCCCTCGGACCCCTCGAAGGAGCGTCTTGCCATGCGCATCGCGACCGGTCTGCATTTCCTCACCCTTTGCGCCCTCGCCACGCTCGGCCGGGACGCCCTGGCCGCGGCTTCCGCGCCACCGCCCCCGCCGCCCGCGCCCCCGGCCGGCGTGGTGGATACGAACCCGGCGAGCGTCCCGACGAAGCTCGTCCCCGCGCCGCCGTCACAGGCGCCCGCGCAGAAGCCCGCGCCAAAGCCGGTCTTCGGCCTCACCACCCTGCGCATCCTGGCCGACAAAGGCCTCATCTCGCCCGAGGAATACGAGGCTGCGAAGAAGGATCTCAATGACCTCGCGGCGGCGCGCGCCGAGAGCAGCCCCACCATCACGTTCGCCGGCTGGAAGACGACCCTCTACGGCTACGTCCAGGCCGACATGATGTACCACTCGACCCAGAGCTTCCCCGACTTCAGCAGCAATTTCCCGGTGGCCCGCCCCGATACCTACGCCGGCCAGCACGGACGCTTTCAGGCCACCATTCGCGATACCCGCATTGGCCTGCGCATCCAGGCCCCGCCGCTGCCGAACCTGCGCGTGAGCGGCGTGATCGAGACCGATTTCCTGGGTCCCACGGGCACGGTGGGCTCGACGATCTCGGAGAACGGCTTCTACGTCAATGCGAACCTGCGCATCCGCCACGCCTTCCTGAAGATGGAGACGCCGATCGTCGACGTCATGTTCGGACACTACTGGGATCTCTTCGGCTGGCAGCCGCACTATTTCCCCGCCATCGTGCAATGGCCCGGCCTCGTGGGCGAGCTCTTCTCCCGCACGATACAGCTCCGCCTCTCGCACACCTTCAAGACCGAGCCCGTCAACGTCGAGATCGCCGCCGCAGCCGTGCGGCCACCGGCGCGCGACAGCGCCGTCCCGGAGGGCCAGGCTGGCGTGCGGCTGGTCTTCAACAAATGGACCGGCTGGCACACGGGTTATTTGACGTCCACCGCCCTGACCGCCGCCTCCATCGGGCTCTCGGGTGATCTCCGCTATTTTCGCGTGCCGGAGTTTGCAGAAAAACCCCTCGGCTCGCGCACCGCGACGGGGATGGGCTTCGCTGCCAACGCCTATCTCCCCATCATCCCGGCAAAGAAGGACAAGAAGGACAACTCCCTCTCTCTGGTCGGCGAGTTCGTCACCGGTCGCTCGATCAACGACATGTACACCGGCCTGAATGGGGGCGTGAGCCACGCCGCGCTGCCGAACCCCACCGGGGCGACGCCGGCGCCCGTGTATACCTCGACCGTGGACGCGGGCCTGGCCGTCTATGACGCGAACGGGGAGCTACGGCTGCCGCGCTGGACCACGTTTCTCGTGGGCGTGGAGTATTACCCGCCCTTCATGGGCGGCCGCGTGGCGCTCTTCGCCAACGTGTCGCGCTCGCAGCTGCACGACGCCGGCTCCTATCCGAACCCCGCCAAGGTGCGCGATCACGAGAGCTTCTACGAGGTCGGCTTCTTCGTCGACCCCTCGCCGGCGGTGCGCTTTGGCCTGGACTACGCGCATATCGATGACGTATACGCCGACGGGGTGAAGGCCAGCAACGAAGCGGCACAACTCACGGGCTTTCTCTTCTTTTAGCCGCTGGGGACGCGGGGATGCGCCATGACCAAGAACAAGATCGTATCCGCTGACGAAGCTGCCGCACTCCTCCGTGACGGGGACACGCTGGCCAACGCGGGTTTCGTGGGAAACGGCACGCCCGACGAGCTACTCGCGGCCCTGGAGCGGCGCTTCCTCGCCACCTCCGCGCCGCGTGATCTGACCCTCGTCTTCGCCGCCGGCCAGGGTGACGGCAAGGAGCGCGGGCTGAACCGCCTGGGGCACGAGGGGCTCTTGCGCCGCGTGATCGGTGGCCACTGGGGCCTCGTGCCGAAGCTCAGCCGCCTGGCCCTGCACGACAAGATCGAGGCCTACAACCTGCCGCAGGGCTGTATCTCGCAGCTCTATCGCGAAATCGCCGGCAAGCGGCCGGGCGTATTCAGCAAGGTCGGGCTGTCGACGTTCGTCGACCCCCGCCAATCGGGCGGCAAGATCAACCCGCGAACCGTCGAGGACCTCGTCGAGCTCGTCACGCTGAACGGCGAGGAGTGGCTTCACTACAAGGCATTCCCCATCCACGTCGCCTTCCTGCGCGGCACCACGGCCGATCCCGAGGGCAACATCACCATGGAGCGCGAGTCGCTGGTGCTCGACGGCCTTTCCATGGCCATGGCGGCGAAAAACAGCGGCGGTATCGTCATCGTGCAGGTCGAGCGGGTGGCCGCCTCGGGCACGCTGCACCCGCGGCAGGTGCAAATCCCAGGCATCCTGGTCGATTGCGTCGTGGTGGCCGCGCCGCAGAACCACATGCAGACCTACGCCACCGCCTATAGCCCGGCCTTCGCGTCCGAGCTGCGCGTCCCGCCGGACGCCGTGGTGAGCATGCCGCTCGATGCGCGCAAGGTCATCGCGCGCCGCGCTGCGTTCGAGCTCTCGGTTGGCTCGGTGGTGAACCTGGGAATCGGCATGCCGGAGGGCGTGGCCTCGGTGGCGCACGAGGAGCGTGTGCTCGAGCTGGTCACGCTGACGACGGAGCCGGGGGTGATCGGCGGGGTCCCGGCGAGCGGGCTGGATTTCGGCGCGGCCGTGAACACGCAGGCGCTGATCCAGCAGCACCAGCAATTCGACTTTTACGATGGTGGGGGCCTGGACGTCGCATTTCTCGGCATGGCGCAATGCGATCGGCAAGGCAACGTGAACGTGAGCCGCTTCAATGGGCGGCTGGCCGGGGCGGGTGGGTTCATCAACATCAGCCAGAATGCGCGCAAGGTGGTCTTCCTGGGGACGTTCACGAGCGACGGGCTGGAGGTGGCCGTCGGCAATGGCGTGCTGCGCATCCTGCGCGAGGGTCGGCACAAAAAGCTCCTGGAGCACGTGGAGCAGGTGACCTTCAGCGGACCCTATGGGGCCAAGCGAGGGCAGCAGGTCCTTTACGTGACGGAGCGCTGCGTGCTGCGCTTGACCGACGATGGCCTTTTGCTCACGGAGGTCGCGCCGGGCGTGGACGTGGAGGACGATATCCTGGCGCACATGGCCTTCCGACCGCTCCTGCCGCCGGAGGGGCCGGCGCTCATGGACGAGCGCATCTTCCAGGCGGAGCCCCTCGCCCTCCGCGCCGAGTTCTTGCACCTCAGCATGGAGGAGCGGATCCATTACGACAACAAACGCGGGACGTTGTTCTTGAACTTCGCCGGCATGCAGGTGCGCAGCCGGAGGGACGTCGAAGTGGTGCGGCAGAGCGTGGAGCGGCGCTGCAGGACCATCGGCCGGCGGGTGGACGTCATCGTCAACTACGATTCGTTCGAGATGCCGGAGGACGTCGCGGACGATTACGCGCGGATGGTCCGCTACCTGATGGACCGCTATTACAATACCGTCTCGCGCTACACGACGAGCGTGTTTCTGCGCATGAAGCTCGGTGATGCGCTGACCCGGCGTGGCGTCGCGCCGCACATCTTCGAGACCCGCGATGAAGCCAGCCAGTTCCTGGAGGCGGAGCAGAAGGCGCCGCGCTGAGCGCACCGCTGGCACGACCGGCCGCGCCGTCGCGCTCCATGTCACTCAACGAGCTCATCTCCAAGATCAACGAGACTCTCAACGACACCGCAGCGATTTCGATACAGCGGCATAGCGTAGGCGGGGTCGAACGGGTCGTGATAACGAGGAAACACGGCCGTTCGACGCGCTACATGCGAATCACCCCTACCCTCGATACGAACGCTCCTTGGCAGTTTGCGGTGCTCGGAGGCTCTTACGGAAACGATGATCCGAACGATGACTTCGACGGCCGACGCGGTGGTGATACAAACTACGTCGTCTGGCTCGTCAAACAGTGGCTCATCGAACGGGTCGCCTGGGAGGAGTTGCACCCATTCGAGGCGCTCGGTTCGCGAAAGGCATGACTCCGGCGCGAGCGGCGATGATCACGCGCGCCCGCACCAGTGCGCGAGCGCAGCCCGGAGATCGTCGAGGCGCGTCGCGCGCCTTTCGCCGTCGCTCGCCCAGGCTACGTGCCCGTCCGGCCTCACCAGGAGCGCATCGATCACGGATAGATCGGTCTGCGGGGCCGCGACCTTGGCCTGGATGACGTCGACGCGATCGCTCCACGCCTCGCTCACGGCCTGGAACTCTGCGTCGCCGGCGAAATCGAGCAGCACGTACCGACCCGCGTGCAAGAGCTCGTAGAGGCGCGCCGCGCCGCGCCCCGTCTCGAGCGCGCGGTCGGGCGCCCTCTTGCCGACCCATGCGTGCGCCGCCGCGCCCTCGGCAGGAGGATACGTGACGTCTATCGCGCTGATCTGTCCGGCGAGGCGCTGGTTCACGGCTTCGATGCCGAGCAGGTCGCTCATCATCTCGCGGAGGGCCAAGCCGGGTTCCGAGACGTCCATGAGCCTGATCTGGGCCTCCGTATTGCGCACCAGGGCGCGGCCGACGGGGTATCGCTCTTCGTGATAGCTGTCGAGCAGGTGGGGCGGCGCCCAGCCTTTCACGGCGGCAGCGAGCTTCCAGCCGAGGTTCATCGCGTCCTGCAGACCGACGTTGAGCCCCTGACCGCCGGCGGGGAAATGGATGTGCGCAGCGTCGCCCGCGAGAAAGACGCGCCCTCTGCGATATCGCTCCGAAAGCCGCGTCGCGTTGCCGAAGCGCGACAGCCAGCGAGGGTCGCGCATTCCGAAGTCCGTGCCGAGGATCCGCTGCACGGAGCTCCTCAGCTCGTCCAGCGTGACCGGCTCGGACCTGTCCGCGTGCATCCTTCGCGGATCGAATACGACGAAGCGGTAGCCTCCGTCGCCGAGAGGGACCACCATCACGCCGCCGTGCGGGCCCACGCGCGAGCCCGGCCGGGCAGGGGGCTCCGCGACCTCGACATCGCCGAGGAAAGCCGTCAGCGTCGTCTCGCTCCCCGGAAAGGCGATGCCGACCGAGCGGCGCACCACGCTCGCCGCCCCGTCGCAGCCCACGGCGTAACTCGCGCGTTCGTCGCGCAGACCCTCGGGGCCCTCGACCCTCAGCGCGACGCCCCCTTCCCGCTCCGTGATCTCGACGACCGCGTGGCCGCGCAGGATCTCGGCACCCAGCTCGCGCGCCCGCACCTCCAGGAGCTCCTCGCTGCGGGCCTGGGGCAGAAACAGCGTGTAGGGGTGCCCCGTGTCGAGGCGCGAGAAGTCGAGCCGGGTGTCGAGCATCGCGAAATGCCCCGTGGGGATCGGGATCCCGCGTTCCAGGAAGCGGCCCACGATCCCGCGCTGGTCGAGAATCTCGAGGCTGCGCGGGTGCAGCGTGAGCGCGCGCGACTGCTCCATTCGCGCCGTCCGCTGCTCCAGCACGCGTACCCGGACCCTCGCGAGCGCGAGCTCGCACGCCAGCATCAGCCCGACCGGACCTGCGCCCACGATCACCACGTCCGTAACCATCAAGGAACCCTCCAGGCCACCAAACTCTAACAACGTTAGAGTAACTCGAACGGTGTTAGAGTCAAGGCGGCGGCGCGGGCTCGCCCTCCCGGCTCGGGCGGGGAAGAACGGCACGAAGGACGAAAAGGACGAGGAGCTGCGATGCGACTACGACGCGAGCAGGTGATTTCGACGGCGCTGCGCCTCCTGGACGAGGTCGGGCTCGACGCGCTGACGATGCGCCGGCTCGGGCAGGAGCTGAACGTGCAGGCGGCCACGCTCTACTGGCATGTGAAGAACAAGCAGGAGCTGCTCGACGCCATGGCGGAAGCCATGCTGGCGGACTGCGTGGCCCGCGCCCCGGAGGGGCTCACGTGGATGGACCGGGCGGCGAGCATGGCCGAGCGGCTCCGCCGGGCGCTGCTCGCGCACCGCGACGGAGCGCGGGTCTTCGCGGGGACCTACGTGACGCAGGAGAACACGCTCCGCTTCGCGGACACATGGGTCGGCGCGCTGCGTGAGGCAGGGCTCTCGCCGCGCGCCGCCGCGTGGGGGACCTGGACGATGGTCTACTACACGATCGGCTTCACCCTCGAGGAGCAAGCCCTGGCGCCGCTCCCCGGTACGGAGGGCGGCAAGGTCGATGCGGAGCACCTCCGGGCGGCGCTCGCCGGCGGCGCATACCCGCACCTCGGGGAGGCCTCCACGGACTTGCTCGATGTCGACCTCGATGCGCGGTTCCGCTACGGGATCCAGCTCATTCTCGCGGGCCTCGAAGCAGCGCCGAGAGACGAGCCGTCAGATCCGGCGCCCGAGGGCCGGTGGCCGCCCCGCCGGAGCCCGTGAAGACGTCATTGCGGCGCCAAGCGGCGCGCGCAACCCCGAGGAGGCCATGGCTACACTTTTGGGTGTCCCTTCGGGACGTCGGCAAGCGCTTCGTGCTGGAGCATCAACCCGACGCGCGTCGGGGCGCGGCGCGGACAACCACGTGGTGCTCGACGGCGACTTGGTGTCGGGGCTGGGTTGACAGGTACATATGATGACCATAATATGATGTTCGTAATATTTGGCTGCCTGGCGCGGACGCCGACACCCCGCCTCATGCTGCCAGAAGTAAGAACAACAACCATCACCCGGATGGGGACCATGAACATCCAGAACGCGACCGTCTTCATCACCGGCGCCAACCGCGGTATCGGCTTGGCCTTCGCCAAGGCCGTCCTCGAGCGCGGAGCGCGCAAGGTCTACGCCGCCGCGCGTAACCCCTCGAGCATCGAGCTCGCAGGCGTGACGCCCGTGAAGCTGGACGTGACCTCGCCCGAGGACGTGAGCGCCGCGGCTGCGGCTGCGACCGACACCACGCTCGTCATCAACAACGCCGGCATCGCCACGTTCGGCAGCTTCAACACCCCCGACGCCGAGACCGTGCTGCGCCGCCACCTGGAGACCAACCTCTTCGGTGTGCTCCGTGTCAGCCAGGCGTTCGCGCCCGTGCTTTCGCGCAACGGCGGCGGCGCCTTGCTCAACGTGGCCTCCGTCGCAAGCTGGCTCTCCAGCCCGACCCTGGCCAACTACGCCGTGTCGAAAGCCGCGCTGTGGAGCTTGAGCAACGCGCTACGCAACGACCTGCGCCCGCAGGGCACCCAGGTGCTGACGCTGCACATGGGCTTCGTCGACACCGACCTGACCAACGGCATCAGCGCGCCCAAGGCCACTCCCGAGGACATCGTCGCCCGCGCCCTCGATGCGCTGGAAGCTGGCGAAAGCGAGGTGCTGGCCGATGAACGCACCCGCGAGGTCAAGCGCAACCTGAGCGCAGAGCCCGCGATCTACCTGATCCCGCGGTGACGCGCGTGGTCGCCACGGCAACCACCACCGACGCTGCCCCCGACGCCCCCTGGCGCGTGTTTCTGGATCGCTAGTACATCATCCCGCAAATTCGTAGTGGGTTCACGCGATCGGCATGAGCATCCAGCCGAAGGAACCGTGGAGGAGGTCGAGCAGGGTTTCCTGCTCGCGGTCCTGGTAGGGCGTGGGCTCCCAGCGAGAGCGGTATGGCATTTCGAATGCCCAAGTGCCGATCTCGGTGCGGCGCAGGCGCGCGTGCGGTATGGGTGCGTCCTTCGATCCCGACTCCAGAATGAGCAGGTTACCGCGCTTGCCGCGCGCGCCGCGTCGGATACCTGCGAGAAAGCGCCTGCATGGGCTTCTCGTCGACGCAAAGGACGACCGCATCCTTCGGCGGGTCCAGGTAGAGCTCGCAGATGCGCCTGACCTTCGGTCGAAACTCCGGATCGGGGCTGTGCAGCCACGGACGAACCCGGTGCGGCCGATGGACCGAAGAACGGCTGACGAGGATGCCTGTGCGTGCACGCAGCTCCGTGGCAATCGCGTCGAGCGTCCACACCTCGCGTAGCGGCGCTTTGCAGCCGTCAGGACGATTGCACGCGATCTTCACGATTTCGCAGCGAGTCTCCAGGCCAATGCTTGGCGGACGAACCCGAAGAGGAGGGAGCGGAGGGGCGGGAACCACTACGAATTTGCGGGATGATGTACTAGCGTTCGCTCGTGGCGTGCGCATCATCCGAGCCTATGGGCCCAGGCTCGGGGGGCGGTGGAAGCGACATGAACGACGCGGGCGTAGCGCCAGAAGGCGGCGCCGAAGACGCAGGACCGCAAGGCGACGACGGGGGGCAAAGTACGCCCGATGCAGGGAATGGCGGCCCGGGCTACGGCCTCGACGGATGCTGGATCACCCAAACGAACTCGAGCAACATCCAGCTCGATCTCGACGAGGCGCAAGGGAAGGTGACGGGCACCCAGTCCTACGCAGGGATCCGTTATCCCGTCGAGAATGGGGTGGTCGATGCGCAAGGGCTCCGCTTCACGGTGAACTGGTCGAACTACAACTTCACGTGTGAATACAACTTTACCGTTGTGGGACCGGCGTTTCTATCCGGCGTAAGCAATTGCGCCGGCAACGAGCAGATGATGACCGCAGACCGCACCTGTCCCTGACGACCTCGAGCGCGCCGCTCGGGTCCGGCGAGGCGAAGGGCGGCTGCTTCTGCGCCCCGGGTGCATGGCGCCCCGGTCCCACGAGGTGTCCCGCGCCCCGCTGGGGTCATCGTCGCGCTTCGAGGCGGGAGGGACGCGACGGCGGCGCTACCTCTACGGCCGAGCCGCGCGTGGGCCCCCCCGGTTCCTCCCTCAGCCGCAGATCGTGCTGCACGTCGACGTCGACGTCCCGTTGTGCGCGCACAGCGCGTAGCACGCGTCCTTGGGGGTCTGCGACGTCCCGCAGGCATTACACGTCCCCGCCGACGTGCCGCAGATGGTCTCGCAGGTCGACGTCGACGTGTTGTTGGCGATGCACAATTTGTAACAGCCGACGATGGCGCAGTCGGAGCTCGTGCCGCAGATGGTTTCGCAGGTGGAGGTCGATGTGCCATTGGCGGCGCAGTTCTCGTAACAACCCAGCTCGGCGCACTCGGTGCCGAGGCCGCAGATGGTCTCGCAGGTGGACGACGACGTGCCGTTGGCGGCGCAGAGCTGGTAACAGGCGTACTGGCCGAGGCCGGTGGTGGTGCCGCAGATGGTCTCGCAGGTGGACGTGCTCGTGCCGTCGGCGGCGCAGTTCTTGTAACAGCCGCGCTCACCGCAGGCGGTGGTGGTGCCGCAGATGGTCTCGCAGGTGGATGCCGACGTGCTGTCGGCGATGCAGACATCGTAACAGGCGCCCTGTGCCGACGGGGTGTCGGTGCCGCAAATGGTCTCGCAGGTGGAGGCGGAGGTGCCCTTCTGCACGCACAGGGCATAGCAGCCGACGCCGTTGCCGATGGGGCACTGCGCGGCGCAGGTCGACGGGCTCGTGTCGTTGGCAAGGCAGGTCTGCCAGCATCCCTCGATGGGCGGATCGCATTCGGGGTCGACGGGACCGCCGCCCGCGCCTCCGCCGCCCGCGCCTCCGCCGCCCGCGCCGCCGCCGCCCGCGCCGCCGCC